>JAVBMN010000013.1:0-119879 GCA_031552405.1 Bacteroidaceae bacterium
AAAGGCATTGGAAGAATATATTGATTACTATAACAATAAAAGAATTAAAACAAAGTTAAATGGAAAGAGCCCGGTACAATACCGGGCCCTCTATACAAAATAATAATATTAATCTGTCCAACTTTTGGGGTGCACTTCAAAAATGACACACCTCGTTTTGCGGCAGCGGGATGCGTAACATCCCGCTGAACAATCCTTTTTCTATGTGCGATTACTTGCCGCGGACGATCTTCTTGATTTCGTTGAGCTTGTTGAGGGCTTCGAGGGGGGTGAGGTTATTGACGTCGAGTTGAAGGATCTCGTCGCGTACCTGGGTGAGGACGGGGTCGTCCAGCTGGAAGAAACTGAGCTGCATACCGTCGTAGCTCTGTCCTACTTTAGCAACGCCTTTGCTGAGCCCTTCGCGGGATTGGCCGGCTTCCAGCTGGTGCAGGATGGTATCGGCGCGTTTCACGATGCTGGGCGGCATTCCGGCCATTTTGGCTACGTGGATACCGAAGGAGTGTTCGCTGCCTCCGCGTTCCAGCTTGCGTACGAAAACTACCTTCTTGCCTACTTCACGCACAGAAACGTTGTAGTTGCGGATGCGGGAGAAGCTTTTTTCCATCTCATTCAGTTCGTGGTAGTGGGTGGCAAAGAGGGTACGGGCAGCTGCTTTGGGCTGTTCGTGCAGGTACTCTACAATGGCCCAGGCGATGGAAATGCCGTCATAGGTAGAGGTTCCACGGCCCAGCTCGTCAAAGAGCACTAAGCTGCGGGGGGTGACGTTATTCAGGATATTGGCCGCCTCGCTCATCTCCACCATGAAGGTAGACTCGCCGGCAGAGATATTGTCACTGGCTCCTACGCGGGTAAAGACCTTGTCTACGAGGCCGATATGGGCGCTCTCGGCTGGGACAAAACTACCGATCTGAGCCAATAGGGTAATGAGCGCTGTTTGGCGTAGCAGGGCGGATTTACCGGCCATATTGGGACCGGTAATAATAATGATCTGTTGCTTGCGACTGTCTAACTTTACATCATTGGCAATGTATTGCTCGCCGACAGGCATCTGGGTTTCAATAACCGGATGACGACCCTGGCGGATGTCCAGCACATCATCGTCGGCAAGCACCGGACGCACATAGCGGCGGGTAATGGCCACCAACGCAAACGACAGGAGGCAGTCTAAGCGGCCCAGTTGCGCAGCGTTGACCTGAATCTGGGGAATGTACTGCGTGAGGGACAGCACCAGATCAGCATAAATCTTATTTTCCAGTACCAGGATCTTATCCTCGGCACCCAGTATCTTTTCTTCGTACTCCTTCAGTTCCTGGGTGATGTAACGCTCGGCATTGACTAAGGTCTGCTTGCGGATCCAGGTATCAGGCACTTTGTCCTTGTGGGTGTTACGCACTTCGATGTAATAACCGAACACATTGTTGTAGGCAATCTTGAGCGAAGGGATATCCGTAGCTTCACTTTCGCGCTGCTGGATCTGCAAAAGGTAATCCTTGCCCGAATAAGCGATTTTCCGGAGCTCGTCGAGTTCTGTATCCACCCCGTCGGCGATAATGCCAAGACGGCCCGCTACGGCAGGTGGATCGGGCTTTATCTCCTGTGTTATCTTCTCACGGATGGAACGACACTCATTGAGCAGCTCCCCGATGCGGCGTATGCCTTCATCATCCGCCTCCATGCAAGCCTGTTTGATGGGCTCCAGTGAGGAAAGGGCTATTTTGAGCTGTATCAGCTCACGCGGCGACACGCGCCCCACGGCTACTTTGGAGATTATTCGCTCCAGATCGCCGATTTGGCGGAGGTGTTCCTCTACGAGTTCCCTCGTTTCCGGGTGGCGGAAGAAGAATTCCACACCGTCCAGGCGATCGTTAATCAGCTTTTCTTCTTTCAGGGGGAACACCATCCAACGGCGTAGCATACGGGCACCCATAGGACTTACGGTGTGGTCGATGACATCCAGCAGGCTCTTGCCGTCTTCGTTCATCGTACCAATGAGCTCCAGACTGCGTACGGTAAATTTATCTAAGCGCACATAACGGTCTTCCTCAATGCGGCGAAGGCCGGTGATGTGGCGGGTATGGGTATGCAGGGTGATATCCAGATAATGCAAAATGGCGCCTGCCGCTACCTGTGCCAGGCGCAGGGATTCCACGCCGAAGCCTTTCAGGTTCTTTGTCTCAAAATGCTTCAACAGACGGTCACAGGCGGTAGACTCGGTAAAAGCCCAATCATCCAATTCATGCGTATAGAACTTGCCTCCGAAGTCCCCCTCGAAACGGCCCAACTTGCCGCGCTCCACAAGCACCTCTTTCGGACCGAAGTTGGTAAGGAGTTTGTCAATGTATTCCGCTGTACCTTCTGCCACTAGGAATTCGCCTGTAGAGATATCCAGAAAAGAAACGCCACATCCACCTTTGCCGTAATAGACGGAGGCCACAAAGTTGTTCTCCTTGTAATTCAGCACGTTATCATTGATGGATACGCCGGGGGTAACAAGCTCCGTGATACCGCGCTTCACCAGCTTCTTGGTAAGCTTGGGATCTTCCAGCTGGTCGCAGATAGCTACACGCTTTCCGGCGCGGATCAGCTTGGGCAGGTAGGTATCGAGGGCATGATGGGGGAAGCCGGCCATCTCCACAGACTTCTCCTTTCCGTTGGCGCGGCGGGTAAGGGTGATGCCCAATATCTCGGCTGCGATAACGGCATCCTGGGAATAGGTTTCGTAGAAGTCCCCACACCGGAAGAGCAACACGGCATCCGGGTGTTTCGCTTTCAGTTCGAGGAACTGTTTCATCATGGGGGTCAGTACAATATCATTTGTCATGCTGGGAGTTGTTTAGGGATGAGTGGTATGTTCTATTCTCAAGGAGAGGGCTTCGTTTTCCGCTTTCTCCATTTGCTGACGGGCACCGGGGGCTTTGTCGTCAATGCCGCAGAGGTGAAGAATGCCGTGTATCACCACGCGGTAAAATTCTTCTTCATACGTGGCGCCAAACTGCCCGGCATTGGTGCGCACCGTATCCAGGCTGATGAATAAATCGCCGGAAAGAGTACCGCCTTCACTGTAATCAAAGGTGATAATATCGGTATAATAATCGTGCTGAAGGTATTCGCGGTTTACTTCCAGGATGCGTTCATCACTACAGAAGATGTAGGCGATCTCCCCCACCCTTTTGCCGTAGCTTTCGGCCACCTGGCGAATCCAGGTGGAGACTTCACGCTTCTTAAGAACGGGCATCTTGATGCCGTCGGATTGATAGGTAATCATTGGTTCTTTAATATTGGGCGGACTTGTATTAGTCCGTAGTATATGTTTTCTTAGGCGGGCGGATGCAATCCGCCCCTACATAGGCGCTATCCGAAGAAGAAGTAACACAACAGGATGGCGGCGATGGTGCCGGAGAAATCCGCCAGCAGGCCGCAGGTCACGGCATGGCGCGTTTTCTTAATGCCCACACTGCCGAAGTACACGGCCAGGATATAAAATGTAGTATCCGTAGAGCCTTGCATCATGCAGGCCAGTCGGCCTACAAAAGAATCGGCCCCGTAGGTACTCATGGCATCCACCATCAGTCCGCGTGAGCCGCTACCGCTCAGGGGTTTCATCAGGGCGGTAGGGAGTGCGCCTACAAAGTCGGTATTAATGCCGCATTGCGTCAGTGTCCAGGCTATCCCGTCCACCAGCATATCCATTGCTCCGGCAGCCCGGAACACGCCTATTCCTACGAGGATGGCTACTAAGTAAGGAATGATTCGTACGGCAGTGGTAAAGCCTTCTTTGGCACCTTCTACAAAGGCATCATATACATTTACCTTCTTTCGTACGCCACACAGGATAAAGCCTACGATGACGAAAAACAGCAGGCAATTGGCAGCCAACGTAGAGTACAGGTTCATCTGATCTTTCTCCAACTGGGCAAAGAAGGCCATCATACCCCCTATCACCACTGCAATACCACCAATGAAGAGTATCATGGTGCGATTCAACAGGTTGATGCGTTGGTACAGACTCACTGCAAACAGACCTACCAATGTGGCTATAAAGGTGGTTATCAGGATGGGAATAAATACATCCGTAGGCTGCGCTGCTCCCTGCTGGGCGCGGTACACCATGATGCTAACGGGAATCAATACCAGGCCGGAGGTATTCAGTACCAGAAACATAATCATCGGGTTGCTGGCCGTATCCTTCTTGGGATTGATGCTTTGTAGTTCTTGCATGGCCTTCAGCCCCATTGGGGTCGCAGCATTGTCCAGTCCCAGCATATTGGCGGCAACGTTCATAAAGATAGCTCCGGAGGCTGGATGCCCTTTGGGAATATCCGGGAAAAGACGGGAAAACACCGGAGTCAGCCAGCGTGAAAGGGTATTTATCAGACCGCTCACCTCCCCTATTTTCATAATGCCGAGCCACAGGGACAGTACACCCGTTAGTCCAAGAGAGATTTCAAACGCTGTTCTTGACATGTCAAAAGTCGAATTGATAATAGAAGTAAACACTTCCGTATCACCCATAAAGAACAGGCGGATAAGCGCCACCACCATGGCTACAAGGAAAAAACCCACCCAAATATAGTTCAACACCATAGGAATCAATCTGTTTTATACCCAGCAAAGATAGAGATTCTTTTTCAAATTTTGAGGAATTTGTTGCGCCTACTTCCGAAATCATGTACCTTTGCGGCCATGATGGACGAAGATTTCGACATACGGGAACAGGCCTATTCTTCGCGTGAACGCGACTATGAAAATGCCTTGCGCCCTTTAACGTTCAGCGACTTTAGCGGACAAGACAAAGTAACGGAGAACCTCCGCATCTTTGTAAAGGCCGCCAAGCTACGCGGCGAGGCGTTGGATCACACCCTGCTGCACGGCCCTCCGGGACTGGGTAAGACCACCCTTTCGCAGATTATTGCCAACGAGTTGGGCGTAGGATTCAAGATCACCTCCGGCCCGGTACTCGACAAACCGGGCGACCTGGCTGGTGTACTGACCAGTCTGGAGCCGAATGATGTGCTCTTCATTGACGAGATCCACCGCCTCTCCCCTATTGTAGAGGAATATCTGTATTCTGCTATGGAGGATTACCGCATCGACATTATGATTGATAAAGGCCCCTCAGCCCGCAGCATCCAGATCGACCTGAACCCCTTCACACTAGTAGGTGCCACTACACGCAGCGGCTTGCTCACCGCCCCGCTCCGCGCCCGTTTCGGCATCAACCTGCACCTGGAATACTACGAAGAGGAAACACTGGCCGGCATTATCCGCCGCTCCGCTTCCATACTGAATGTGCCCTGCTCCACAGAAGCCGCAGCAGAAATCGCCTCGCGCAGCCGCGGTACCCCCCGTATTGCCAATGCCCTGCTGCGCCGTGTACGCGACTTTGCACAGGTCAAGGGAAATGGGAAAATAGATACCGCCATTGCCAAGTACGCCCTGGAAGCGCTGAACATAGACCGTTACGGACTGGATGAGGTAGACAATAAGATACTCACCATCCTTATCGACAAGTTCCGTGGCGGCCCCGTAGGTATCTCCACCATCGCCACCGCCTTGGGCGAAGACCCCGGCACCATTGAGGAGGTGTACGAACCATTCCTCATCAAGGAAGGTTTTCTGAAGCGCACCCCACGCGGACGTGAAGTAACCGAGCTGGCCTATACCCACCTTGGGCGTACCCCGAAATCGATACAGGGCACCTTCTTCGATACGATAGAATAATACTACATTTCACACCATGTCCGGACTTAAATCCTTAGCCAAAGAGACCGCCATCTACGGAGTCAGCAGCATTGTGGGACGTTTCCTTAACTACCTGCTGGTGCCCCTCTATACCATCAAACTACAGGCTGACACCGGCGGATACGGGGTCATAACCAATATCTACGCCTTCACGGCACTGTTAATGGTCATCCTTACTTACGGTATGGAAACAGGCTATTTCCGTTTCTCCAACCGCGCGGATCAGGACGTGCAGAAGGTATACTCCACCACACTCATCAGCGTGGGCAGCACCAGCCTGTTGTTCATCCTGCTGTGTGCACTGTTCCTGAGCCCCATCAATCATGCATTGGGATACGAAGCACATCCGGAGTTCATCATGATGATGGCCGTGGTAGTGGCTATGGATGCCTTTCAATGCATCCCGTTCGCCTACCTGCGCCAACAGAAGAAGGCGTTGCGTTTTGTGAGCATCAAGTTCCTGTTTATCATTTCCAACATCACCCTCAACCTGTTTTTCTTCATCGGATGCCCGTGGCTCATGCAGCATGCACCGGGTACGATAGACTGGTTTTACAATCCTCAATATGGAGCCGGATACGCCTTCGTGGCCAATCTGATTTGCACTGGGCTCCAAATGATAGCGCTCCTGCCACAGCTCACCGGATTCCGCTACCGCTTTGACCGCCCGCTGCTGCGCCAGATGCTCTCCTACTCCTTTCCACTATTGATACTTGGTGTGGCCGGTATTCTGAATCAGACGGCGGATAAGATCCTCTTTCCTTTCCTGTTCAGCAACAAGCAGGAAGCCCAAGTACAACTGGGCATTTATGGCGCTGCCAGTAAAGTAGCCATGCTGTTGGCTATGCTAACACAGGCTTTCCGCTATGCCTACGAGCCGTTTGTATTTGGTAAAAGCCGTGATGGTGACAACCGCGCCATGTATGCCAAAGCCATGAAGCTATTCATTATCTTCGGGCTATTGGCCTTCCTTTGTGTCATGTTCTACATGGACATCCTGAAATACATTATCCATCCCAGCTACTGGGAAGGCTTGCAGGTAGTACCCATTGTCATGGCCGCCGAGTTATTGATGGGAGTCTATTTTAACCTCTCCTTCTGGTACAAACTGATTGACCAAACGCGGTGGGGAGCTTACTTCTCGGTGACGGGTTGCGCCATCGTGATTGCCCTTATCATCTTTTTCGTGCCCCGTTACGGCTACATAGCCTGCGCCTGGGCCGGATTTGCGGGCTATGCAGTGGCCACACTCCTCTCCTATTTTGTAGGCCAGAAGAAATACCCCATCAACTACGACGTAAAGGGTATTATGCGGTATGTCATCTTAGCCGCTGCGCTGTACATAGGCTCTGAATACCTGCCCTTTACAGAGACATGGGTCAAGCTGTTCTACCGCACCGGTCTGCTGGCCATCTTTGTAATATACATCGTAAAGACAGACTTCCCGCTACAACAGATTCCTTTCCTGCGGAGGAGAAAAGAATAATACGGCTCAGCGGATTTTCCCGGTGGATGCCTTTAAAGTATAGATTATTTCTTGATGTGTGATGAAGGCATCCACCGGGAAAATCCGATGAACCAAGATAACCCATAAGGGCATTTTTTTATACAATTGATCCTTGTGACGTTTCCGTCACAAGGATCAATTGTATAATAGGAATAAGAAAGAGGCTGGTTACTCCAATATGAATTTATACACTGATTCCCCCTGGTTTCCTTTTAACCGTACGAAATAGACAGCTGCCGGGAAGTTGCTGAGGTTCAACTCCACACAGTCAGTAGAAACGGACTGTGTATACAACTCTTCCCCTTGTGCCGACAACAATGACAGCGTAGTGAAGGAAGCACCGGAAGGAATAGAAACAAATACACTTTTCTGTCCTGGAGCGGAATACACCACACCGTTACCCTCTGCCAGAGTAGAGGGGATGGATACAGGTGATTCAGTGATGATCTGCGCCGTAACCGACTTGCTGTAAGTAGCCTGACGAACGCGGGCTGTAATCTGAGCCTCGCCCTTTCTTACGGCTTCCACAATACCTTTATTGGTAACGCGCGCGGTGGAGCGGTCAGAAGAAAGGATCACCACATCTTCACGACCGGCAGGAATCTCAGTCCCGTCCGTATAATACGCCTTAAGCTGGTACTGATCCGAGGTTCCGGCATGCAGACTCACCGGAAGCTGCAACTCCACCCGGTCTACGGTAATCAGTTGCACCTCTGTTTCTTCAGTTACTTCTTCATCCCAGAAGGTAGCTACGGTTTTAATAACCGCTGTGCCGGGAGCCTTGGCCAGCAGGGCGCCGCCGGGAGTGATCTGGGCCAGGGCAGGGGTAAGCACTTCGTGAGAGAAAGCAACCTCACCGCGAGCAGCAGGCTGTCCTCCGGTCATCAGAGCCAAAGCACGAATGCCGCTGGCATCACCCACGCGGAGCACGGGGGCGTAGGTAGAAATGGAAAGACTCTGGATTCCGTAATAGGTTATAACCAAAGGAATGGCCAGGTTGGTCACAGCATTCTTGTAATGCGCCTCCACTACGAGTGTATCCAATCCCTCTTCCAACGCAGTGAGAAGGCCGTCAGGAGTCACAGAAACCCGCTTTTGCAGCGTGGTGTACGTAAGCAGCAGGAGATCCGGATCAATCGGCTCCCCGTCGCTCATGGTACCGGAGGGTTGCAACTGTACACGGTCTGCCATGCGGATGGTATCCGCCAGGGACGAAAATTGCAATACAGAGAATGCCAGATCAGGATCCGTAATACGGGAAGCCTCAAAATAACGAAGCTCACTTAGCAGACGGGCATACGCCGCATCCATCTGGAAATAATCCGAAACAGACTCCTCCAAGGAGCGGGCATGAACCAATTCCGCACTCAGGCGCTCCATGGCGTAGGCCGGGTAATTTCCGGTTTCACTACCCTCTACGGCTCCTTCATACAACGTACCGGCCTGAAGAAGCAAGGCAGAGAAATCAGCCCATACAGGCGGAACACCCGTTTCAGGGGAGCTGAGAGCCACGTAGCGCAGTACAAAATCACTCTCGCCCGTGGTAGTCATTTTACCCATCTTCAGATAAGGTGTATATTCCAGGCGGGTCAGCTCCATATCGTCAATGTAGACAGCAAAAGCACCTGCGTCAGAGTTATTCCAGCCGTTGTGAAATTCCAGTTCGGCCAGGGCATCGGTACTTCCGGAAACAAACTCAACCGTAAATTTCTGATAGTTTCCTGCAGGAATATCCACGTTGGCTTTGTGTACACCTCCCACGCGCAATACTCCCTTCATGCTGGATTGGGATGCATTCACCTTCACGGCCTTGGCCCAATAAACAAGTCGGTACTTGGAGTTGGGCTGAATAGGGATAAGAGCGCCAAGCTGTCCGGTCCACCCATTCTCCCAGTGCAATGATTTGCTACCCTTATAAGGGCTGTTCCCATCGATTGTCAACTGGCTCCAACTGGAGAACCACCACATGGGGTCAATCTTTCCGCTGTTCTCAAAACCCGGATCGGCAATTACATCCCTGCGGGAGTTGGGCTGGGAAGAAAGGAGCTGCCCATTCCGGTAGATCTTTGTATGCTGATCCTGGCCTACAGCAAAGCGGAAGGCGGATTTACCGCTAAAATCTGCGTTACGCACAATCGTATCACCCGTCACACGGTTGATAAGGCGTTCCTTCTGAAGGGTAAAGGACACCTGTTCACCGGTGGGTGTACACATATCCAGATCCATACTGGTACCGGCACGCAATGACTGCAACCCGTACTCCACAGAGTAGGGGAGGGTAACGCTACCTGCGGCCGACAAGGGTAGAAAGTATCCAAAGGCGCTTCCGGAAGGGATTTTTACGGAAAGTCCCCCCTCGCCATTCAAAGAAGTCTTAACACCATCGGCATTGATGGAGAACTCATCCCAGGCGGGTGCCGCCAATACCGGTTTCTGGTTTTGGGCCTCATACAGATGCTGAAAGTACAACGAACTGGTTTGCGCCTGGGTCACATTAAGGGAAACCAACAAGGCTCCACACAAAATCAATTTATTGGTATGCATGATACAATGATTCAAAAAGTGATACATAAGGCTTATTTCACAGAACGATAGGGGACAATGGGCAGCCCTTCCTTCGTATAAATGTTAGGGATGGCATACTTTCGCCAGAAATAGCGCGAAGCCACCGGCACACTTACCTTCTCGTTCCAGAGGAGAACCGTATTTCCTTCAATCAGGGCAGAAGCAGGGTAATACACCTTATCGGCACCGCATATTTCAAAGTGCTGGGCTTCCGTATCTGTCCCTGTCAATTGAAATCCGTCTTTCACATAGTCAAAGTACACCCGTATCTTATCCGCTTCTAGCACTTCTTTGCAGAATACGGGGCTGCTTACCGGTACATCCTGCCCATAGACACGTCCCAGGGCGATGAGAGCAAGCCGGTCGCCTATCAGTTTCTTTTGCCGCGGATGAATCTCCGTAGCATCACCACCGTCAAGGGTTACGGCAAGGCCTGAGTTGGGTATTTCATCCGATAATTCTTTCTGAAGCTCACGAAACGTACGCCAGTCGTCATTATCATAAGAAGTGAGTTGTCCGATGTAAAAGGGTAAGGTAGGATCTTTAAAATCCTGACGCCAGCCCTCTACCATTACCTTAAGCAGGGTTTTATAGGATGCCTGATGCCCTACATTATTCTCGCCCTGGTACCAGATAATTCCGGAGTTCTTATAAGGAAGCACTGGAGCCACCATGCCGTTATACAAACAGCCCACAGGCTGAGAAGCGGTGTATGTACCCCGAAGGGCGGCAGTCTTATCAAACAACTCCTTGCGGGTCCATTCCTCCGCAGCGGTACCTCCCTCATACATACCGATCATTCCCACCGGTACTTTGAGCACCTCATTCATCTTACGGGCAAAGTAATAACCTATTGCACTGATGTGCTGCATATTATTTGCATAGGCGCCATACTTCCATGAACCCTTTACATTGTTGAGCGGAGTTGTGGAGCGCGTTACTTCCACCTCAAAGAAGCGTACTGTCTGGATGTTGTCATTCTGCACCTGCCAGTTATCGTTCCAGGACTCGCCCAGGCGGAACTTCATGTTAGATTGCCCGGAGCAGATCCATACCTCACCGATGAGTACATTCTGGATAACCTTCCCGTTGATGGTCACGGTATATGCAGTGTTTCCTCCGGCAGGGGTTTCCAAGAGCACTTCCCAGCGGCCGTTTGAGGCGGTAACGGTACTTACTTCCTTGTTATCCCAGCTCCCCTTTACGGTTACCTGGGTGCCCGCAGCAGCCGTTCCCCAGATGGGAGCCTGACTGTTCTGCTGCAACACAAACCCGTTTGTGAACAACTGGCTGGGAGTGACCGCCTGAGCATACAGCGACGGCTGGCACAGAAAGGCGCACAGCAGTACAATGATTGTTTGTTTTACTCTATTCATAATTCTAATTGTTTATACTAAGAATATATTACGGCATCTCGATTTCTCTTTCTCCAAAAATGTTTTTTTCTCGTTTTTACTGCATTGCTGCATAAAACGACCTTAACAAGCTGATTTTCAAAAGACTGTTACTATGCAGCAAGGTATGCAGTAAACTGGTTTTCGAAGCTTTGCTGCATAGTAAAGTTCTTCTCTTTACCCTAAAAAGGCGCCCTCAGTTTATTGAGTCGAGGGGCTCGACTGGCGAGTTGAGGGGCTCAAACGGCGAGTCGGCGGCGCCGACTCGCCAGTCGAGCCCCCCGACTCAAGATTTGCTCAGCGCTTCAATGTTTTACAATGAAACAACGGCCCGGCCACACTCTTTTCATCCAATGCCCTGAAGGCCACAGTTACTTTGCTTTTCCCTTTGGTTACCTCACCTGGGATGTGGTACACCTTGTCAATAAAAGCGCCGCCCCACCAGTGGATAATAACGGTTGATACGGGTACTCCGTCTACCTCTACCTTGAACTTGTAGATATCGCCCAGGTCGCCCCAGTAGGTACACATCAGGTCAATGGGCTGTTCGGGCAGTACATCCATCTTAAAGGAGAACGAGCCTCCATTGGGGGCTTTGCGGAACTTGCGTCCGTGCATCTCGCCCAGTTCCAGATTCTCACCCTCGAAGGCATGGTCGCGCTCGGGCTGCATCTCGCCGGGCTGGAAGGAAGAGATTGTTTGTTCCTTTATCCACAGCTCCTTATCCTTCTGAAGCAAGATCTGATCCTTTCGCTCTGCCCACTGCTGCTGGGAATAATGCTCAAAGTACACCACGGTACGGGCATCCACCGTCTTGTAATAAGGGATCATGGGGTAGGGGGCGGGCCACGTGGCGTTCATTGTAAATGCGGGAGGATAGGCGCTCTCATCCACCTGCACCATGCGATCTGCCTGTGTAAGATGATCAGTAACCACCACGGGGATGGTTTTCTCTTCTCCGGGCAGGGTAGAGGCCAGCACGATAGGGCCATAGAGGTAGGCCCGCTGCGTAGAGTCGCCCAACGCCTCTTCCGAGGTGATACTCATGGGGAGGATGTACTGTATCCTGTCTCCGTTTTTCCACTTACGGGTCAACTGCAAATATTCACCGGGGTGGGAGGGGGGAGTATCCGCCTTCACTTCCTTCCCGTTTACAAGCAATGCATAGCCCTGCTTAGCCCAGGAAGGATACCGGAGGTTGAGGGTAAACTTCTGGCTCTTCTCAGCCTGTACCGTGTAGTTAATGGTATCCGAATCAGGGAAGCGGGTTTGCTGTATAAACGTTACCGCCCTCTTCTTCCAGCTCAGCTTAGAGGGGATGAACAGGTTTACATACAAGGCATCCTGTGCATTGGTGGAGTAGATGAACTCCCCGTAGCGGGCATGGTTCTCAAGACCAGTGCCTACGCAGCACCAGAAGGCATCAAACGGATTAGAATAATGCTTCCGTGCACCCGAAACCAGGGGCGACATGTAACATACCATCCCGTCATTGGGATTCTGTGAGGCCAGAATCTGGTTATAAAGCGTACGTTCATAAAAATCAGCCTTCTCGGCCTGGGGATGGTCGTGAAAGAGTGCTTTGGTTAGTTTCAACATGTTATAGGAATTGCATGTTTCGCAGGTTTTATCCGTAATACGGTCATACGTGCGGCGGGATGCGCCGAAGTGCTCGGCCTCGCTGTTGCCGCCTATAACGTAGGTGTGGTTATGCACCACTGCATCCCAGAAGAAGTTTGCAATCTGGAAATAGGCCGGATCCTGCGACAGCTCATACTCGCGCATCACTCCCACAATCTTGGGTATCTGGGTATTGGCATGCTTTCCTGCCAGCTCGTCACGCCCTTGGGCAAGGGCATCCGTAAGTTCACGGTGGTTCATGCGCCCGGCAAGTATCAGGAACTTCTTATCGCCGTTGAGGGCATATATCTCGGCCATAGATTCATTAAAGCCGCCGTGCTCAGCCACAAGCACCTGCTGAATCTGTGCATCGGTCAAGGGGGCAAAAACAGAGTACATGTACTCTGCCAGGCGGGTCACTATTTTGTAAGCCAGCGGGTTGCCCGTCTGGTAATACACATCAGTAAGTCCGGCAAAAAGTTTGTGCATATTATACAGGGGTACGTAACCACCATTCAGGTCGAACCCCTTTGTGCGAATCTCTCCCCGGGCCACTTCGGCAAAGAGTTCCTTGGCGCGAGGGAAACCCGCTACCAGGCCATTACCGAAGGCCTGCTGGCAGGTGTCTAATTGTTGCATGCAATACGAAATCCGCAACAGCAATTGCTCGTCACCGGTTGAGCCATACATAAGGGCGCAGGCCGACAGGTAGTGGCCAAACGTTTGTCCGGCCAGGCCACCGCCTTCCCATCCTCCGTATTTGGGAGCCTTTGGGGTAAGTCCTGACTCGGTACGGAAACCGCTCAGGAAACGGTCGGGTTCAAAACTAAGCAGCCACTTTCGGTCAAGCTCCATGGCATGTTTAAAGACACCGTCCGCTAAGCGGACATCCTGTAGCGAGAAAGGTATCGCCGGTTGTACTGTGTTTTGCTTCTGTCCTACGGAAGGCAGACTGACTATGCTGCACAATGCAAAACATAGGATAAGTTTACGCATAATTATTCTTACTAGTTAAAGAACTCTGCAATGTACGAAAAAAGATATTTCAAATCTCCTCTTTGAAGAAAAAAGGCTACCCCAAACAATTATTTGAGGCAGCCTTTCTTCAATTTATCTTCCTAAATCAGGAAAAATGTTATTGCACAGCTACCTTTATGGTTTGTGTACCTACGGTTACAAGGTAGATACCGGGAGCAAGTTGAGCGCTGGCAGGAAGCTGTATTCCGTCAGCAGTGCTTACAGTATACTCTGTAATGCCTTCTACCACAATATAGCCATTCTCTGAATAAGCCTTGATTGCCATCTCTGCGGCCGCATCTTCCATTTCTTCCACACCCACATTCCAGTCGGTACTTGTGTAAGTAAGGATAAAGTCATCGCAAGAGAACCACCATCCGTTCCAGGTAGGAGTATCAGTAGTTACACCGATTTCCATTGTGTTGCTCCATACTACGATGTTTTCAACTATAATATAGTTCCAACCATTACCTTTTCCGTCATTTACATTCCTTATGTCAGAACCCTCAGGAGCACTTGACCATACAGTACCGCCTTCGCCGCCATTATTAGGAGCTTCTACCTTCACAGTATCCGTTCCGATGGCATATACAAAACATCCGTCACCGGTTGAACGGGCTACACAAGACAGGGTATATGTTCCATTAGGAATACCACGCAATACCTGCTTGGCAGTGTACTTCAATACACCGGCATTACCATCCCATGAATCAATGTATGAGTTTTCGGCATCACCGCTATAGTGAGCTCCACGGCTTACGGCACCACCGGTATTTCTTTTCACTGTCCAGCCTTCAGGAACCACATTGTTGTCATAGCTGTCAGCACCTGGGTTCACAATCATAAAGGTACAATCGGAATTATCCGCAGTGTCTACATTACTGCTGCGCAGCATGTTGATGGCTTTCTGGCACTCGGCAGTCAACGATACCATTTGATCCTTGCCGACAATTGTCTTCGAAATCTGATTATACTGTGCAGCAAGAACAGCCTCTAACTTTGCAATGTTTTCTTCACTATACACATCTGGCAATAATGTATATATAGGAGCAGTATCATACATCAGGATATACGCCTTAAATGCCTGCAATGTTTCCCGGAAGAAGTTTGCTGTAAGATAAGTAGAAGAATCAGCTTCCACAATGTCATTCTGGAAGTTCAAAAGATCAGATACAAGAAGTACAGAAGATTCATCGTTCAAAAGTCCGTCGAGCTCAGAAACGATTGTTTCTTTTCCACTGTTATACTGATCCAATGCGCTGATAGATGCATTAGCCAGTTCTATTGCCGTATTCAACACTTCAAAAGCCGACTCAATAGTAGCCTGATCCTTACCTTTGGCAGATTTACCTACTGCAACAGCATCCTGCACCTTCGTCAAATCGCCTAACATCATAAAGTTGGCAGCTGCAGTTTCTGCATCGGCTATTCTAATATCCAAGGCTTTTTCATAACCGTTTTCATCCGGACCATAGTACTTCAGTACAAAATCAGTCATACAGAACCAGCCCTCCGACGTATTCGGCGCACCGGGAGTAGAAGCAAAACCAATGCGGAGCTTTCCATCCTCAGCCACAAATACTTTCTCAGTCTGAAGCACTTCCCATTCTGCATTTTTCACCGGGTCAGGACCTACATACCAGTAGGAGGCAGGAGCCGTTACCTTTCCAGCCATCGACTGGGCATACAAATGGTTGGTAGTAACTACATTGTCACTTGTGGTTTTACATTCTACCGTGTAGAAACCAGCACGCAGACCTGTCAAATCCTGGTATACATCCATACTGGTAAAGTTGTTAGACCAGTTGTTCCAGCAGTTTCTGCCTCCAATATTGGCAACCTTAAATTCGTTGTATGAGACAGATGCATTGTTCAACACCCATCCCTCAAACAGGCCATCGGCTATATCGCCAGTATTACCCATTGCTTTTGTAAATTGAGGAGTCTTGATAAAGAACGTAAAATCAGCAGGCTCCTCTGCAGAGGCCGGAGCCGTAGCCTGATATACGATACTTGCTGCAGTAAGCTCTGCTAGCATTGCTTTCAGATCAGCAGAATAGATAGGCTTACCGTCAGGGGTCAGAGCTCCCGAAGGAAGATAATCAAGCGCCTTACCAATTACTGCATCAAAATCCGCTTCTCCTGTATACCCTTTACCTTTATTGCTTTCCAGAAGATCCATCATATCAGTGGTGTACTGAATAAGATCCCCGAGCAGGTTCATGGAAAGGAGTATTTCTGCCTGTATGCTTCCCAATGAATCGTATATCATGATTACCTCCTCTTTATCCATTGAGTCGTCTGCCTTATCGGTCAACTCCTGGGCATTTTCCAGCAACAAGGTCATACCACTCGTTTCTTCACCTGAAAGAACTGCCTCATGGATAGCCACATTCAATGCCGTAATAAGTCCCCGGTATTTAAATATCTCGCCAACCTCCGGAGCTCCCCAGTAAGTAAGACGAATATCATCAAGCTGGAACCAGCCATTTGTATTACGCGACTTAGAGGAAGAATATATACCTATCCGCAGAGAATCCTTAGCCTGAGCCTCTGTTACCACAAAGAACGCAGATAATGTTTCCCAATTAGAACTAACCACTTTCAGATGATTGGATTGCACAGTGGTACCCCCTACAGTTGCATACAAATACTGGCCATCGCCTAAATTACTTGTACGCATTTTACCACTCAGCTCATAAGCACCTGCAGGAAGCAATATTTTCTGGTTAAGATCAATCATTTTGATATCACCTGCCCACACATTGTAGTACCACTCCCCATCCGCAGCCGGTGCATTCGGGTCATTAGGTAATCCGGACCATGCATCAATCCAACCTGGCATATCATACTCAAGCGTCCACCCCAGGGGAGTCTTTACAAAACCGCCCGCAGGATGAATGCCTTCCGGAACCTGATCCCAATTACCTTCTTCAAAACTTGCATTCTTAATATGGCTTGTCACATCATCGCCTACCGACTGCGCTTGCGCCGTGCCGGTTATGCAGACTGATGCTGCAAAGAACAAGCCCGCAGTCCAATGAATAATTTTCTTCATACATTTGATGTTTATTTAATTAATAATAAAGTCGATATATGCCAATAATACATTGTACAAATGTAACGCGAAACAACTGCACTCTATAAAACAAAAGAATCAATTAATGGAACGATCCAATGGAGCAATTCCCTCACAGATGCATTTAACAAGAAAGTAGAATCCTTGACAAGAAAGAGGACAATCTCAGATTACTCCAAGACTGCCCTCTTCTTTTCGTCGTTTTTGCAGAAACTACTACTGTACAGCCACCTTTATGGTCTGTGTACCTACAGTTACAAAGTAAATGCCAGGAGCAAGCTGAGCTTTAGGAGCAAGCTGAACCCCATTGGTAGTGCTCACTGTGTAATCTGTAGCACCTTCAACGACAATATAGCCATTCTCTGAATACGCACTGACTGCAGCTTCAGCAGCATCTTCAATCTCTTCAACGTCTACATTCCAGTCGGTACTTGTGTAGGTAAGAACAAATTCATCCGCAGAGAACCACCAACCGTTCCAGGTAGGAGTATCAGTAGTTATACCTATTTCCATGGTATTGCTCCATACTACGATATTCTCAACCTTCACAGTGTTCCAACCAAAACCTTTTCCATCATGAGCCATCTTAATATCAGAATCCTCCGGAGCATTTTCCCATACGCTACCACCTGCGTCACCCATGTTGGGCACCTCTGTTCTCACGGTATCAGCTCCGATAGCGTATATAAAGTATCCATCACCTGTTGAACGGCCTACGCAAGACAATGTATATGTTCCGTTAGGAATACCAGTTATCACCTGCTTGGCAGTGTATTTGCATACACCGGGGTCAGCAGCCCATGCATCAAAATAAGTATTTCGCTCTTCTTCGGGTATTGCTGCAACTCCCTCATAATGTGTATAGTGTGCACCGCGGCTTGTAGCATTGCCAGTGTTTCTATTTATTGTCCAGCCTTCAGGGATAGTATGGTAGTTAGTACCGACAACATCCACATTCGGATTTACAATCATGAAGGTACAATCTGAATAGTCTCCAGTATCCACAATACTGCTGCGAAGCATGTTGATGGCTTTCTGGCATTCGGTAGTCAAAGCCTCCATCTGGCTCTTACTCACAAGAGTCTTTGTAATCTGAGCATACTGTGCCTCGAGCGCACTTTTCAGAATACTGATGTTTTCTTCAGAATATACATCCGGTAAGATGAGGTATGCAGGAGCCATATCATACTGCAATACATACGATTTAAATGCCTGCAGCGCTTCGCGCAAGAAGTTTGCAGCAAAATAAGTAGAAGAATCAGCTTCCATAATTACATTCTGGAAATTCAAGAGATCAGAAACAAAAAGCACAGATTCTTCATTATTTAAGAGTCCTTCAAGCTCAGTAACGATTGTTTCTTTCTCGCTATTATAACGATTCAGCGCACTAATGGATGTATTAGCCAGATCTATTGCTGTATTCAGCGTTTCAAAGGCCGACTCAATAGTAGCCTGATCCTTGCCCTGTGCAGATTTACCCACTACAATAGCATCCTCCACCTTCACCAAATCGCCTAACATCATAAAGTTGGCAGCTATAGCTTCTGCATCGGCTATTCTGATTTCCAATGCCTTTTCATACCC
Source organism: Bacteroidaceae bacterium (assembly GCA_031552405.1). Lineage (GTDB taxonomy): Bacteria > Bacteroidota > Bacteroidia > Bacteroidales > Bacteroidaceae > UBA1794. The sequence goes on from JAVBMN010000013.1 coordinate 18,512, forward strand.
GCTTTCATCCGGTCCATAGTACTTCAATACAAAATCAGTAATACAAAACCAGCCCTCTGACGTATTCGGAGCACCGGGAGTAGAAGCAAAACCAATACGGAGCTTACCATCCGTGGACACAAATACTTTCTCAGTCTGCAGCACTTCCCACTCTGCATTTGCCGCTGCATCAACACCTACATACCAATAAGTGGCAGGAGTTGTTACCTTTCCAGCCTGTGACTGGGCATACAAATGGTTGGTAGTAACCACATTGTCACTAGTGGTTTTACATTCTACAGTATAATAACCAGAGGGCAGACTTGCCAAATCTTGATACACATCCATGCTGGTGAAATTATTAGACCAGTTGTTCCAACAATTCTTCCCATTAATTGTGATCAATCTATAGTCGCCTGACACAGACACATTATTCGGCACCCAGCCCTCAGATACAGCATCCTTTATCTCCGCTGTGTTACCCTTTGCTTTTGTAAAGTTGGGGTTATTGATAAAGAACGTAAAGTCGGCAGGAGCATCCGCAGAGGCCGGAGCCGTAGACTGATACACAATACCTGCTGCCTTAAGTTCAGCAAACATTCCTTTCAAGTCAGCAGAATAAATCGGGGTACCCTCAGGGGTAAGACCTTCCGAAGACACATAATCAAGCGCTTTACCAATTGCCACGTCAAAATCAGCTTCTCCTGTGTATCCTTTACCCTTATTTGCTTCTACAAGATCCATCATATCAGTAGTGAGCTGAATAAGTTCCGCAAGCAAACTTCTGGAAAGAGTAATTTCCTTTTCAATACTCTGCAACGAATCACATATCATAACTACTTGATCCTTATCCATGGATTCTTTCGCTACAGCAGAAAGTTCTTCTGAATTAGCCTGCAACTGGGTAATACCGCTTGTAGTATTACCATCATTAGTCATTTCCTGTATGGTCATATTCAGTTCTTCAATCAGACCACGATATCTGAAAATTTCGCCTACTGTAGGATCCCCCCAGTATTTGAGACGTATATTATCAAGCTGGAACCAGCCATTGGTAGTATTTGTCTTTGAAGAAGAAAATATACCAATCCGTAAAGAATCAGCTGCCAACTCCTCCGTTACCACAAAGAAAAGAGCCAATTTTTCCCAGTTATCTCCTACACCCTTTGTAGTAAGATGGTTGGACTGAACGGTTGCATCACCTAGATCTATGTACAGATACTGGCCATCTCCCAGATTACCGGTTCTCATCATACCGCTCATCTCATAAGCTCCTACAGGAATCTTAATATTCTGGTGCAGGTCAATCATCTTAATATTTGTACACCAAACATTGTAAAGACAAGCCCCATCTGCAGCCGGTGCATTAGGAAGATTATTGGGCAACCCGGACCATGCGTCTGCCCATCCCGGCATGTCATATGTAAGCATCCACTTTAGAGGAGTTTTTATATAACCTGCCCCTTCATCCGGAACTTGAACCCAATCGCCATCTTCAAAACTGGCGTTTTTAATGTAATCACTTGTCACATCTGTACCTGGTGCTGGCGTTTGTGCCTGCATCGTACCTGCAATACAGGCGAATGTTGCAAAAAACAAACTCGCAGTCCAATGAATAACTTTCTTCATACTTTGCTGTTTTTAATTAGTAATTTCGATTTTCACTTATAATTGGTAGTTTACTACTCTCATTATCACCACCAAGAAACTTGGCGCAGTTACAAAAATAACATGAATCAATTGCACCCCATAAAACAAAAAAAACAATTAATAGAACAATCACTTCAGATGCGCCTTGGCTTAACAAAGATCTTGACAACAAAAAGGGCAACCTCAGATTACTCCAAGATTGCCCTCCTCCTCTTAACTATATCAAAATGAAAAACTACTTTGTAAGCTGCTTAAACAACGCTATCTCTTCGGGTCTGTAAGGTGTAAAATCCGAATGAAATAAATCATGCTGCCACTCTCGTGTATAGGGCAACTGCTCTGGACGGTGACCCCAGCACAAATGCGTCTGAGTTTTACCATTCACAAGACCCCAAATCATGCTTCCCACATTGTTTTCTTTAAACATGGGCAGTATATCCATTACATAGGAACCCGATGTGCGGTTCATCCATTCGGTACAAATAACCGGACGGCCATATTGAAGCCAACGCTCCATCCATTTACGGGTTCCGTCTTTAGGGCCGTAATAATGGAAAGTCAGAATGTCAGAATTCTCTAAAAGGATCTTATTCAACTTCTCGTTTTCATTCCACATACCCGATGTAATCGGTTGAGAAGGATTGACCTCACGAGCCCATTTAAACACCTTTTCCAATAATGGAAAACTACGTTCCGGCATGGTAGTATTGGTAGGTTCATTATACAAATCCCACACAAAGATACGGGGATCATCCTTAAAACGCTGCATGATGTCCTTTACATATTTCTCCAACTTTCCATGGGTACGTTCATCCATTACCATTGAATAACCGGGAGAGGGCGACCATGCCCAGGCGTACCATCCCTCAAGGGGTTCAGATTGTTTTCCTACTACGGGATCGGTATTCACGCCAAACGCGCAATCATCGAAGAAGATAGGCATCACCTTTACATTGTGACGGGCACAAATACTCAGGAACTTATCGAACGTACGTATGAAATACTTAGGATCATCTGCATACACTGCATATTGCAATACCACACGGGCACAATTCATTCCCAACTCTTGGGCCAAGGCCATTTCACGGTCTATCTGCTGAGGGGAGAAACTTGTCTTATCCCACATCGCAGTATAATTTACTGCATCCGAAGGGATGTAATTCATGCCACAAAACCAAGAAGGTTGCTCACTTCGCCACTGGGCCGCTTTCTGAAGATTCCAGCGAGGCTCTTGTCCAAAGGAAGAAGTTCCCACAAGAAGCATCAGAAAGCAAGCGATAGTGACTCCTTTTCTACAAAAAAAACTATTTATCAACATCATGAAAAGTACGTATTAAATTACTGACCCAACGAGTTACAGATACGTTGGTTTACTGCACGAACGCGAGATTCATCCAACTTCACCACTTTACGGTCATACGTGATTATTCCATTGACTTCCACTTCCACATCTGTGGTTTGTGTATACACGGCGGCAGAGAATCCTTTGGGTACAAACTGAAGTAACTGTTCGCCATATTTTACATACTCATCCGTGGCCTCCTGTGAGGAATTAAACTGTACATACCCCCAGTTACGATTGGGTTCCCACAGGTGCTCTTTCAGCGCAAGACCTATACCACCGTATTCTCCCAGAACAGTAGGACGCTGCGCATCATACAGATACATACTTGGAGCCGGGTAATTGTGCAAGTCCAGCATGTCACCGCAAGTATAATGATTGCCACCGCTGGCAGGGTTTACGAGACGCGTAGGATCATATTGCTTGGTCCATTCGGCTATTTCAACTGTCTTAAACTGTCCCCAGGCTTCATTAAACGGTACCCACACCCCGATACAGGGATAAGAATACAAACAATCCATAATCTCTTTCCACTCCTTACGGTAAATAGCTTCCGATTCAGCACTTCGGTTGCGTTCAGAGCCGTTGAAGTAATTTCTGCTCTGCCATTCAGGACTCCGGTCTCCGCTCGGCATGTCTTGCCATACGATCAATCCCAGCTGGTCGCAATGGGTATACCAGCGCGCCGGCTCTACTTTGATGTGTTTACGTACCATATTAAAGCCGAAATCCTTGGTCTTTATCAGGTCATACTTCAGAGCTTCATCGGTAGGAGCAGTATACAATCCATCCGGCCACCAGCCCTGATCAAGCGGTCCAAACTGGAACAGATCTTTGTTATTGAGCTGCAAGCGCATCACTCCTTCCTTATCGCGGGAAACGGAATATTTACGCAGGGCGGTATAGCTGCTTACCTCATCGGTCTTTTGTCCGTTATTCCATACGGATACCTTCAATGTATAAAGGAAAGGAGAAGAGGGCGTCCACAATTTAGCATCCTTCGGCATAGCAATCTCTACGGGTTGACAAACCATACTTTTTTCAGATGCAATCAGACGAGAACCGTCAAAGACCTCTACCTTCAAAATATCAGAAGGACGAGCCTCACCCACGGCAGCCTGTATTTTCAACGTGTTACGGTCAATATTCGGCGTAATGCGCAAGTCCTTTACATATCCGGCAGATACGGGTTCCATCCATACAGTTTGCCAGATACCACTCACGGGAGTGTACCATATTCCTTCCGGACGATTCACTTGCTTTCCACGAGGCTGCGGGCCGGCATCAGTAGGATCCCACACACGGACCATCAATTCGTTTTCTCCTTTTTGCAGGGCAGCCGTCATATCAAAAGAGAAAGGCACAAAGCCACCTGTATGACTTCCCATATTCACTCCATTGACCCATACATCGGCTTTCCAGTCGACCGCTCCAAAGTGCAGTAAGACTGTTTTTCCCTTCCAGGATGAAGGAACTGTAAAGGAACGTTTATACCATAGTTCCTTCTGATCACCCAGTTGCTGTCCTACTCCGGAAAGAGAGGATTCAACTGGAAAGGGAACCAATATCTTACCTTGATATACTGCGGGCTTCTGATCGCCTCGGTTGGTAATTGAATAATCCCACAATCCATTCAGGTTTTTCCATTCTTTCCGTTCCATTATAGGACGGGGGTATTCAGGCAAAACGTTTTGAGGATCTATTTCCTGACTCCATCTGGTTTTTATTTTATCTCCAGCCGGCTTCCATTGCGCGGATACCGGAGCTGACAAAAGAAAAACAACGGAAAGAAATGAAAGAAAATGCTTTTTCATATTTATACTTTTTATCATTATTTTCGAATGATGCAAAACTAATACAAAAAAGCATCCCCTTGGTATAAAGATCATTCCAATAAATGAAACGATTGCACCAAAAAGCCCAAACCGACATAATCCATACTCTTTTGTGGCAGGCAGAGTGTGGATTATGCAGGTTTAGGGTTACGTCAGTATGTATAAATCAGAAGTTGTTTTAATTTGCTCAGTATTGTTTTGAGAGTTGTTTTTGAGAATGTTTTTCTGTTTTTAGGAGGAAGATAGCGAGCTATCTAACGATGGAAAACGGGAAAACAGACCGAAAAGAAACTCAAAACAAACTGATAAAATTAAAAAGGAAATTCAAAACAACTTCTCAGCCTTGTCCTGTTACAAAGTCTTTTGGAAGCACCCCAAATTGCTTCTGAAAACATTTGGCAAAATAAGAGGGTGTGTTAAAGCCTACCTGATAGCAAACCTCATTTATACGGCCGCCTTCTTCTTTAAGCAAAACAGCCGCCCTCTTTAAACGCTCCAGGCGGATGTAATCATTGGGAGTAATATCTAATAAGCCCTTAAGCTTCCTATTTAGGCTGGAACGACTCATATACATCAGATCCACAATATCATCCAGGCAGAAATCAGGATTCTGCATGTGCTCTTCTACTATCTCGTGAAGCTGGCGGAGAAACTTCTCATCAGCTTTAGTAATCGCCACACTTCCGGTATTCACAAAAGGTGAACGAAGACAAGCTTCCTTGACCTTTTTCCGGTTACGCAGCAAGCTGGCAATACTTGCCTGCAGGTACTCTACAGAGAAGGGTTTCTCCACATACATGTCAGCGCCTGAATTCAGCCCTTCTATTTTCGATTGAAGAGCGGTTTTCGCCGTTAGTAATATGACAGGGATATGACTGTAATTCAAGTCTGACTTTAAAGTGGTACACAATTCTATTCCATCCATGCGAGGCATCATCACATCACTGATAACCAAGTTGACAAACTGTTCTTTCAGTGTCTCCAATGCTTCTACTCCATCCGAAGCTGTAAATACAGTATACTCCTTCCGAAGCTGCCGAGAAATATAAGCAGCCATCTCCACGTTATCTTCCACCAAGAGTAAAACCGGAAGATCCGCATGTGTCTGCTCTTCTACAGGACCAGGCACTGTTTCACTTTCAGGAACCAAAACCGCTTTATTTTCTTTCTCCGTATCTACAGCTACACCCACTGTTTCAGCCTGAGTCAGAGGCAGGCAAAGCAAGAACTCATTATACTCTGTTGAATCAGTCATGGAAAGAGTACCCTGATGTAATTCAGCCAAAGAACGAGACAAGGCCAGCCCTATACCAGTACCAATGGCCGTTTTACGACTGACCTCTTTATATTGTATAAAGGGCTTGAATATTTCCTCACGCATCTCCACAGGAATGACCAGCCCGTCGTTTCGCACCAACACACGTAGCATATTGGTTTCCATATCTCGCACACAAGACAGGCAAAGACGGCTCTGTGCATGCTTTATTGCATTTGTAAGCAGATTGCTCATCATTTTCGTAAATGCTTCCTGATCCATATCCACCCACATGGGATCTACAGGGATCTCCTGTAAGAACTCAATTTCCTTCTGGCGCGCAAAAGGAATAAAGCGAATCACTATAGACTGAAGAATTTGCACCACATCACAAGATACAAAGCTTAATTTAAAGCCCTGTCGTTCCGTTTTGCGGAAATCAAGCAACTGATTGATCAAGTTTAGCAAACGGTTGGTGTTACGATCCATAATCTTCAAATCCTCTTCTACCTCCGGATCCAGCTTCTTCTTGTTCAGAAGATTTTCCAAGGGTGCTTTGATCAACGTCAAAGGAGTGCGGATCTCATGGGTTACATTCGTAAAGAAATCAATCTTTGCTGTATATAATTCACGCTCTTTCTCTTGCTCAAATTTATCCATTTCCCGGCGATTTCGTTCCGCCGTCCTAGTCTTAAACGCACGAAAAGTCAGCCACACGGCAATACCTCCTACAATCACATAGATACAATAAGCCCACCAGGAGAGATAGAAAGGAGGGAGGATGTGGATCTTAAGAATCCGCACATTCTCATTCCACACTCCGTCACTGTTACTTCCCTTGACCTTAAACTCATAAGCTCCATAGGGCAAATTAGAATAACTTATAATCGGAAGCTGCCCCACAGAGTGCCAATCTGTGTCAAAACCTTCCAGCTTATAAATCAGCTTATTCTTTTGCGGAGCCTGAAAACTCAGAGCTGCGATACGGAAAGAAAAGGTGTTTTGGTTGGACGCCAAGACCAGTTCTTCCGTCCAGGTTATACTTTCCTTTAGTGGTGATTTCTTGGTTCCAATGGGCGCCTCTTTATCAAATAAACGAAAATCAGTAAGCACTACGGGAGGTATAAATGTGTTTTGCACAAAATTGGACGGGTTAAAGACAATAAAGCCATGAATACCTCCCAAATAGATCTTTCCGCTGCGATCTCTATAGCTGGACTGATAGTTAAACTGATCACTTAACAAACCATCAGCCTGCGTGTAGAGTTTTATTTCTTCAGTGGAAGGGTTGAAACATACCAATCCATTATTCGTAGTCACCCAGAAAAGTCCATTGTGATCTTCCACTATCTGATAGATGGTATTGGAAGGCAGGCCCTTCTGGAAATCATATGACACAAAACGACGGGAGGATGGGTCAAAACGACAGAAACCTCCGCTATTTGTAGTGAACCACATCTGTCCTTTGCTATCTTCAAAGATACTTAATATCTTATTGGAAGGTAAAGAGTAGGGATTTTTCTCTTCGTGTTGAAAGTGTTCCCATTTTCCACTCTTAGCGTCATGCCTATACAACCCGTTTACATAGGTGGCCAACCAAAGGTTTCCGTGACAGTCTTCCGTCAGGTCATACACAAAAACTCCATTCAGCTCCGGTATCCGGGTAAACTCATCTGTAGCATAATTATACCATAATAAACCATATGTAGTACCTATCCAGATCCCACCTTTCGAACGCCGTCCAATAGTAAATACATCACTTGCATTCAAGCTGTTAGGCATTGAACCTTCCATATAGTTCTTCAGTTCCTTTGTACGTAAATTGATGCGGTTTAGTCCTTTTGAGAAGGTGCCCACCCAAAGATAATCCCCGTCTCTGTAAAGTCCATGGATATTCGAGTATAATAAAGGATGCTGGAAGTGTTGAATTGTTCCATCGGCCGGGTTGTAATTATACAAACCGGCATCCTCCGTACCAATCCATATTGTTCCATCATTGCTGTCACTAAACTCCCGGATACGTAACCCGATATCTCGCATGCCTGCCTGGGGATATATCTTTTCAAAATGGGTATACTGCTTGGGGTAGTAATTGATGCCTCCAAAATAGGAACCTATCCAGATTCCGCCTTCCCGGTCTTTGCACAACGCATAAATTGCATTGTCTGATAAAGAATATGAGTCACCGTTATGAGCCTGAAGATGAGTAAACTGACCGTTAGACAAGGTATAAATAAACAGACCAGACTCCGTTCCAAACCAAAGTTCATTCTCCGAATAAAACATAATCTCACGCATATAAATATTCTTTCCTTTCTCATCCACAGACAATAGGGTACGCACGCTCTTATCAGCCAGATTGATCTCTTTCACTCCTCCCTTGGATGTGGCTATGTACAAGCAGTTATTAGGCGCCGGAAGAATTTTGTAGATTGTTTCTCCCTTAAAGGGTTGCTCGCCGGTATTGGATACAAAAGGAGTTAATGTCTTCAACTGATTTGTGGAGAAATATAAGTTATCAGAATACAGCGCTATCCAAAAAACCGAATTGGGAGCCGCAAGGAAACGTGTTATATTGTGAGGCAGGGTTTGAGAAGACTTTGCCACAAAATAGTTCATTAGGTCCCCACTTTTAGAATCATACCGAAATAAACCCTGTGAATCGACTGAAATCCAGATAGCTCCTTTCCCGTCGCCACTAATGGTAGTCACCGAATTTAGGATGGAAGTACCCTGATCACTCTTCTTCAGGAAGCGGCGTATAGACTCTGTATGAGGCGAATAGATATAGACTCCGGCATCGGTACCAACCCAGATCTCTTTATTTTCATCTTCATAAAGTGTAGTCACAAAGCTGTTTTTCAGGTTGCCATGCTCCTGATTGTAATACTTAAAAGAAAGCCCGTCATAGCGGCAAAGCCCATTCTTCATACTTCCAAACCACAAAAAGCCCTGATGGTCCTGCAATATGGAACTAATTGAATGCATTGGGTTTTCGCCACTCATCTCCAACGATCGGAAATAATAGCGGAAGGCATTGTCGGATAATGCTTTGGTACATGGCATGAGAGCTCCTAATACTGTACATAAGACAATACGAAACAGGGAAACTTGCAGATTTTTCATGGTTCTATTTTTATCCTAAACTTCATTTTCAACAACTAATGAAAAGGGAAAGAATCGGATTACCCGTACAATCAGGAAATCCAGAATTCTGCAAATATACACTTTCTTACAAAGAATGAGGACTAAAAAGGGAATATATATCCTTTTCAGTCCTCATTTTTTCATGTTTCGTGTACGATAACAGGCGTATTGGTAGTCCCGAGGGGAATCGAACCCCTATCTAAAGTTTAGGAAACTTCTATTCTATCCGTTGAACTACAGGACCGCTCTTTTTCATAAAAGTGCGACAAAGATAGGGGTTTTTGATGAAGTGACAAAGAAACAGGGAGAAGTAGGGAGATAATTTTGGGGGTTAGCCGGGTAAAATAAAAGGGGAAATGGATGGGATTTCAGTTTTAATTCAGAATAGAGGTGTTCTTTTGACCATTCATTATCTGCACACTTATTAAGTTATAAAGGATGAAGAAGCTGATTATCGGAATACTGTGCACTGTATTCTTGCTGTGTACTTCTGCCTTCGCCGGGACACCGGGAGGTGTAAGAGGAAAGGTTATTGATGCAAAAACCCGTGAGGGGGTTGAGTTTGTGAATATTAAGGTGACACAAAAAGGAGCTACCTCTCTTTTACAGGGCAGCCTGTCGGATATACAAGGGGCGTTTCAAATAGGCGGACTGAAGCCAGGGATGTATGAAGTCACCTTCTCGTGCATTGGGTATAAGGACGCGGTAAGAGAAGTACAGCTAAGCGCAGCCTCGCAGGTGATCGACCTGAAACAAATTTCCTTGAGCATCAACGAAAAAGTACTGCAAGAGGTGGAAGTGACCGGACAGCGGTCGCAGATGCGGTTTGAGATCGACAAGAAAATCTTTAACGTAGGGCAAGACCTCTCCTCATCCGGCGAGTCCGCCTCGGAGGTGCTGGAGAATATCCCCACCGTAGAGGTGGACATGGAAGGAGAGGTGTCACTTCGCGGCAATTCCAGCGTGACCATCTGGATCAACGGGAAAGAGTCGGGACTTACGGCCGACAACCGCGCACAAATCCTACAACAGCTCCCCGCCGAAACCATTGATCGCATTGAGATTATTACCAACCCCTCGGCACGGTTCAGTTCAGAGGGCACGGCCGGAATCATTAATATCATCCTGAGAGCCGACCGCAAAGCGGGATACTTCGGCAGCATCCAGGCCGGAGGAAATACGGAAGGAAGAGCCAATGCCGGAGTGAATTTCAACTACAGCAGCCCCAAGCTGGATGTAAATGCAGGCGCAGGTTACCGACACAATGAAAATAGCGGAGGAGGGTTGTCAGATCGTAATTACCTGACAGACAACACCTACCTAAACAGCCGCACCCACAACGAAGGAAACGGAAACAACTTCTTCGGCCGCGCAGGAATGGCATACTACTTCTCGAAGACGGATGAAGTGACACTGAATGGTTTTGCCAACTTTGGCGACAGGAAGAACCATACTGATATCAATTACGATGCCTCGGCCTACAAAAGCCTGCGCACCTCGGACTCCGACAACCAGATGAAAGGCGGCAATGTAAACCTGGGCTACAAACACAACTTCAACAACCCCGACCACTATCTGGACTTTACCGCCTCCTACAGCATCTGGAACTCTGATAACTCATCTCTCTACCACCAGACGTACGAGAACAACCCCGCCCGCACCGTATACCAGAACCAAAACAACCAGAGCGACCGGGAAAACTGGGCCTTCCAACTGGATTATCTGTTGCAGCCCAGCAAAAATTCAAAGGTAGAAGCCGGCTACAAAGGAACCATAAGCAGGCAGGACAACCCGGTACAAACCCTCTCGGGCAGCAGCCCTGAGGATGCCCAACCCGACTACCCACTCTACAACCGTTTTATCTATGACGAAGACCTCCACGCCCTCTATGCCACCTACTCCGGAAAGCTGAAAGACTTTGGCTTCCAGCTGGGTCTGAGGGGAGAGTACACCCTTACCAACAGCCGTTCGGACGGAACGGAGGATGGCACAGAAGTACCGGGCATCCCCTTCAGAAGGGAGTACTTCAGCCTGTTTCCCAGCGTGTTCCTCTCATACAGCCTGCCCCGTGAGAATGAGATCCAGATCAATTACTCACGCCGCATCTCCCGCCCACGGGGATCGGAGATCAACAGCTTCCGCAACATTACCGACTCCACAAATATCTCAAGCGGAAACCCCTTCCTCGACCCCGAATTCGCCAATGTATGCGAACTCAACTACATCAAAAGCTGGACGGAACACACCCTCTCGGCCTCCCTCTACTACCGCACCACGGAGGATGTAATAGAAGATGTAAGTTATGTGATGGATGACATTATGTACTCCACCTCTGTCAATGTAACCAAAGACCAGTCCGTAGGCCTGGATCTCACGGGAAAGAACAGGCTCACCCGCTGGCTGGAACTGACCAGCAGCTTTGAGATGTATTATTACAAACTCAGCGGTTTTGAGTACCTCGGAACCATGTATGACCGGCAGGAACAGTTCTCCTGGGAGGCACGCCTTAGTGCAAACCTGTCACTGCCCTGGGGAATCGCCCTCCAGATTACCGGCGACTACGACTCACCCGAGGCAGTATCCCAAGGCACACGCGAGTCCAGATATTTCATGAACGCCGGGCTGAAAAAGAGCTTCTTCGACAAAGCCCTCAATATTAACCTCACCGCCCGCGACATCCTAGACTCTCGCACCCGGAAAACCACTACCTCAGGCCGCAACTTTACCCAATACTCCGAACGGTGGCAGAGCGGCCCGCAGGTAGGAATCACCGTTACCTACAACTTCGGAAACATGAAAGCCAAACAGAATAAAAAGCTTAAAGGAGACGATGGCGGAGGAGATGATTTCGACTCCGGGGATGGAGATGAATAACCTGCATGTGGCTACACTAAAAACTCGTACGCACCAGTCCAACAACCGGAGCGCACGAGTTTTATAATTGGCGGGCACCAATTATTAGACTGGCGTGCTGAAATCGGTTGTTAAAATCCACTTACATTTTAAACCTTTTCGCAAAATACTATCAAAGTGAGAGATTAAAATGCCCTTATCAATTTTAGAAATGAAGAAAGTAATTGCAGGACTACTATGTAGTATGTTCCTACTCTGTGCCCATGCGGCATCCGCAGTGCCGGGAGGCATCAAAGGAAAAGTAATAGACTCAAAAACGCAGGAAGCGATTGAATTTGTAAACATCAAGATAACTCCCAAAGGCTCCATAAAGCTCCTTCAGGGCGGAGTTTCCGATGGAATAGGAGCCTTCCAGCTGGGCGGCTTGCAGGCTGGTACGTATGAAGTAACTTTCACCTACGTAGGCTATGAACCCCTGGTAAAAGAATTCCAGATAAACAATGCCGTACAGGTCATCGACCTGAAACTCGTCAGCCTGAGCAGCAGCGACCAGCTATTGAAAGAGGTGGAAGTAACCGGGCAACGCTCGCAAATGAAGTTCGAGATCGACAAGAAAGTATTCAACGTAGGCCAGGATCTCTCCTCCGCCGGCGAATCGGCCACAGAGGTGCTGAGCAACATCCCTTCGGTAGAGGTAGACACCGAGGGCGAAGTATCCCTTCGCGGCAATTCCAGCGTAACCATCTGGATCAACGGGAAAGAGTCTGGGCTTACCGCCGACAACCGTGCACAGATACTGCAACAGATTCCTGCCGAAAGCATTGACCGCATTGAAGTAATCACCAACCCCTCTGCCAAATTCAGCCCCGAAGGTACAGCCGGTATCATTAATATCATCCTGAAGGCCGACCGCAAAGCCGGATACTTCGGTAGTGTGCAAGCCGGAACCAACACCGAAGGAGAGGCCAATGCAGGAGCCAACATCAACTACAGCAGTAGCAAGATTGACGCCAACGCCAGTCTGGGTTACCGCCATAGCCAACGTACAGGAGGAAGCATCACCCGCCGCACCAACCTACCGGATTATACCTACCTGAACAGCGACTCAGAGGACGATGGAAGCGGTAACAACCTCTTTGCCCGCGCCGGAATCACCTACCATTTTTCTAAAACAGATGAGGTATCTGCCACTGGATTCGGTATGTTCGGCAAAAGACCCTCTACCACCACTATTAATTACGATGCCACGTCTTACAAGAGCCTGCGTACCTCCGATTCTGACAATGAAATGAAAGGAGGCAACATAACGCTGGGCTACAAGCATAACTTCCACAACCCCGATCACTACCTAGATTTCTCCGGATCTTACAACTCATGGGGTATGGACAACGAAGCCACTTATAACCAGACCTACGAAAACATGCCCGAACGTACTACTTATCAGCAACAAACCGGAGACATACGTAATCACAACTGGGCCATGCAACTGGACTACTCCAACAAACTCAGCGAGAAATCCAAAGTAGAAGCCGGGTACAAAGGCAACCTGAGCCGTGAAACAAGCCCCGTACAAACCCTGTCGGGCACCAGTCCGGAGAATGCAATGCCTGATTATTCCCTCTATAACGACTTCCACTATGATCAGGACATCCACGCCCTCTACGCCACATACGCCAGCAAATTCGGCAATCTGGGCGTACAACTCGGCGTACGCGGTGAGTATACTAAAGTAGACACCCGCTCGGATGCCTACCCTAACGGCAACATGATGCCCGGAAATCCTTTTACAAAAGACTACTTCAGCTTCTTTCCCAGCGCCTTCCTCTCGTACAGCCTGCCGCACCAGAACGAGATACAGTTCAACTATTCCCGCCGCATCTCGCGCCCTTGGGGAGGACAACTCAACAGCTTCCAGAACATTACCGACTCTACCAACATCTCCAGCGGTAACCCTGAGTTGATGCCTCAATATGCCAATGCGTACGAGCTGAACTACATCAAAACCTGGGAAAAGCACACCCTCTCGGCCTCCGTATACTACCGCACTACCGAGGACGTAATACAGCGAGTGAGTTATATGCAGGATGATGTAATGTATTCTACCTTCGTGAATGTCACAAAAAATCAGTCGGCCGGGTTGGAACTTGTAGCCAAAGACCGATTTACCCGCTGGCTCGATCTCACCAGTACGCTCAACCTATACTATTATGAACTTGACGGATTTGAGTATTACGGAACCACCTATGATAAACAGGAGCAGTTCTCCTGGAACATCCGCCTCATAGCCAATGCCCTGCTTCCGTGGGGACTCTCTTTCCAGGCCACCGGAAACTACAACGCCCCACAGGCCGTAGCACAGGGTACACGCGAGGCAAATTACTCTATGGATGCCGGACTCAAGAAAAACTTCTTCAACAAAACCCTCAGTGTAAGCCTCAATGCCCGTGACATTCTGAACTCGCGCCGCTGGAAAACAGAAACTTCCGGCGAAAACTTTACCCAATACTCCGAACGCTGGCGTGGCAAGCGCCAATTCGGAATCACACTCACTTACAACTTTGGCAATATGAAAGCAAAACCCAGCAAAAGGCAAAACAATGGTGAGAATAATAGCGGAGATTATGACAATATGGGTGGATACGAATAAAAAAAGAAGAGTATAGCTTGCTTATTCAAAAGAACTTTCCGAACTTTGCAGCCTTATTTCAAGAAAATAGGGCTGTAAAGCTTTTTAGGTGCTTCCCATGCATCCATGATTGAACAGGACGTGAGTCCAAAAACAGGTTAGTGTTATGACAGACAAAATGATGGTTAAAGAATTGGAGAAAGTAGTAGTACGCTTCTCCGGCGATTCCGGCGATGGCATGCAGCTGGCCGGAAACATCTTTTCAAACATGTCGGCCACAGTAGGAAATGACATCTGTACATTCCCCGATTTCCCCGCTGACATCCGTGCTCCACAAGGCTCACTTACCGGCGTATCCGGTTTTCAGGTACATATTGGTGCAAACAGGGTACTCACACCGGGCGACCGATGTGACGTGCTGGTAGCCATGAACCCTGCGGCCCTGAAAACACAGTACAAGTTCTGTAAATCCGAATCTATACTCATCATAGACTCCGACTCCTTTACACAGAAAGACTTGGAAAAGGCACTCTTCAAGACCGAAGATCCCTTCCAGGAGCTGGGCATTAAGAACGAGATATTCCAAGTTCCCATTTCTTCCATGTGCAAAGACAGTCTGGCCGAGAGTGGCTTGGACCACAAAGCCATACTCCGTTGCAAAAACATGTTTGCACTGGGACTGGTTTGCTGGCTCTTTAACCGCCCCCTGCACGTAGCCGAGGACATGCTGCGCGAGAAGTTCAGCAAGAAACCCCTCATCGCCGAAGCCAATATCAAGGTGCTGAACGACGGGTATAACTACGGTCATAACACCCACGCCAGCGCTTCTACCTATAAGATAGAAAGCAAAGACGCCAAACCCAAAGGCCGTTACATGGATATCAACGGCAACAAGGCCACCTCATACGGGTTCATCGCCGCTGCTGAGAAAGCCGGACTGGAACTGTATCTGGGTTCCTATCCCATTACTCCCGCTACGGACATCCTGCACGAGCTTAGCAAACATAAATCGCTGGGCGTGAAAACCGTACAGTGCGAAGATGAGATCGCCGGATGTGCGTCCGCCGTAGGCGCTGCATACGCCGGAGCGCTGGCCATTACCTCTACCTCGGGCCCCGGTGTGTGCCTCAAGAGCGAAGCCATGAACCTGGCCGTTATCGCCGAACTTCCACTCGTGGTAATCAACGTACAGCGTGGAGGCCCCTCTACGGGTTTGCCTACTAAATCGGAACAAACCGACCTGCTGCAAGCTCTGTACGGACGTAACGGCGAAAGCCCCATGCCCGTCATAGCCGCCACCTCACCCACCAACTGCTTTGATGCCGCCTACATGGCTGCCAAGATAGCACTGGAGCACATGACTCCTGTGGTACTGCTCACCGATGCCTTTGTGGCCAACGGCTCCGGAGCATGGCGCCTGCCCGATCTGAAAGACTACCCTTCCATCACCCCGCATTACGTAACCCCTGACATGGAAGGAAGCTGGACTGCCTTCCAACGCGACCCGGAAACCCTGGTACGCTACTGGGCAGTGCCTGGAACCTCCGGTTTCAGACATCGTGTAGGCGGACTGGAGAAAGACAATAAAACCGGTATCATCTCCACCGATCCCGAGAACCACAACCTCATGACACACCTGCGCCAGGAGAAAGTGGAAAAGATTGCCAACTCCCTGCCCGGGCTTGAACTGCAGGGCAATGAGGATGCCGATCTGCTCATCGTAGGGTGGGGCGGTACCTATGGACACCTCTACTCGGCCATGGAAGAGCTTCAGGCAAAAGGAAAGAAAGTGGCACTGGCTCATTTCCAGTACATCAACCCGCTGCCGAAGAACACTGCCGAAGTGCTTATGAAATACAAGAAAATTGTGGTAGCAGAACAAAACATGGGACAATTCGCCGGATACCTTCGTATGAAGATGCCCACACTGCACATCACAAGCCAGTACAACGAAGTGAAGGGACAGCCTTTTGTAACCCAGGAACTCGTAGATGCATTCACTAAATTATTGGAGGATTAAACAATGAGCGAACTTACATTGAACGATTATAAGATAGGTCAGCCCCGGTGGTGCCCGGGCTGCGGTGACCACGCCTTCCTGGCATCCCTGCACAAGGCCATGCTGGAAATCGGTACACCTCCCGAAGAAATCGCTACCATTTCTGGTATCGGATGCTCTTCGCGCCTGCCGTATTATGTAAATACCTACGGCATGCACACCATCCACGGCCGTGCGGCAGCCATTGCTACCGGCGTAAAAGTGGCCAACCCGAAACTTACCGTATGGCAGGTTTCCGGTGATGGCGACGGACTGGCCATTGGTGGTAACCATTTCATTCATGCCGTACGTCGTAACATCGACCTCAACATGATCCTCCTCAATAACCGTATCTACGGACTCACCAAAGGACAGTACTCACCCACTTCAGAACGTGGTTTCGTGAGCAAATCCTCTCCTTATGGTACAATAGAGGACCCGTTCCGCCCGGCCGAACTTACCTTCGGAGCACGCGGACGCTTCTTTGCCCGCTGTGTAGCCACTGATGCTCCCGGAACTGTAGGGGTACTCGTAGCTGCTGCAAAACATAAAGGCGCTTCGGTCATTGAGGTGTTGCAAAACTGCGTCATCTTCAATGATGGAACCCATCAGGATGTAGCCACCAAAGAAGGCCGTCTTAAAAACGCCATCTATCTGGAACACGGAAAACCCATGCTCTTCGGCGAAAACAAGGAACTGGGACTCATGCAGCAAGGATTTGGCCTGAAAGTGGTGAAACTTGGTGAGAATGGTATAACCGAGAAGGACATCCTGGTACATGATGCTCACTGCGAAGACAATACCCTGCACCTGAAACTGGCGCTGATGGAAGGCCCCGATTTCCCCATTGCCCTCGGCGTAATCCGCGATGTGGACGCCCCCACTTACAACGATGCCGTGTGCGAACAAATCGAAGAGGTAAAGGCTAAGAAGACCTACCACACCTTCGCTGAAATGCTTGAAACCAACGATATCTGGGACGTAAAGTAGACACTTCCTCCATGGAAAACCTCAATATAAAATCACCCTTCTTACACTGTTTGTATAAGAAGGGTAATTTTTTGTAGCTACAACATATGCGTATCCCTTCCCATGCTTAAATCCTGAAGCAAGCGGTCGTACATCGCTCGCCAACCATCCCATCCTTCCTGATCGGACAACGAGGAATTATGCATTAACAGAGTAAAGTCACCTCCATAGTAACGGCATACTGCATTAAAGCGCAAAATGGTTTCCCGCGCCTCGGTAGAAGAAAGTCCCCTGTCGCGTTTGAGTGTTACATCCATCACCACAAGAGGATGAAGCATAAGCGAGGTTTCCACATTGGTTTCCAGATCGAAAAACGGGAAGGGTATAGAAGTACCTGCCCGAAATCCACAAGCATGAGAGTATCCTACCGAGTAATCCTTCCGGATACCTGCTTTCAATAACACACGAAAGGTATCGGGAAATGTAAATCGCAAGAAATGCTGGCGACTGCTGTACACCACCTTATCCAGCCAACACTCCAGCCTTTTGTGTTCCTTCCGAATCAGTTTTAGCTTCGAATCAGAACAATAGGAGGGATGCAAACCTACCTCACATTCCTGTGCCAGTACACGCATAATCTTTCGGTAACGCCAGGAAGGATACACCGCCTTACGGTCATATTTTCCATAGGGGCCCGCATGAATAAAGAAATGTGGACTAAATCCGTTTCCCAAATCCGTTCGAAGCAGATAAGGAATATTAAAGTAAGGATCTTCCTGCAAATGAGCCAGTGTTCTCAAACGCGTTCCAACCGCATCCATCCGGTTGTGAAGCATATCTCGCAGCAAGCCATAAATATTGATTATAAATCCTTTGTTTCTATATAAATAGGAGTGGTCAATGTCGTGTGTTATCACAACCCGATGCTTCCGGCCGGGAATAGCAAGGGTAGGGTACATCACCTTTAAATACCTGTCCAACCATTGTGTCCAGCGATCTACCAGCGGAAATTCCAGACTGTTCATACGGTACAATACCGATGCCGTATACTGGTATCGTCCGTGTTCATCCAAATCCGTTGAATAATACTCCTCGTACCGGGAGAGCAGATAAAACGAAGCAGAAAAAAGATCAAACGGAGCATTCCCGGAAATCTCTTCAGCAGGAAACAACACCGGCATACCGTCATCCAAAGACAAGACAGCCGGAACCAGCGGTTTCCAGCCTTTTTCCTCCAGTAAACCAAATGGGATCATCCAAAGTCCGCGCCCAAGATTTTCACCGGTATAGCAGATTCCCGGCAAAACCGAGGACAGATATTCCTCTCTATCTGTAGTGAGTGAATACCGCATTCCCAAAGCTCTAACGATCAATTGATCCAATACGAATCGTAATCGGGAAGTTTCTTTTTCTGTATAGACAATTATCATATAACTTCGTGTTTCACTTGCAAAAGAACAAAATTATTTCAATAATAAAACAAAAACGACACAGAATTGTTAGATTATTATAAAAGAAGGTAGTATTAAGGAAATATTTCTCTAATATCTGAGCTGATTTCAATAATAGTCGTATCTTTGTAGCCGGTTTACAGGGAAGCAGCGCTTCGTGTCGGCCATCTGTGGTAAAACATTGGAAAAATGAGTATTAACTTTTAATTCAACAAATAGCGTAATGGCAAATTTAGATTTAAGCAAGTACGGCATCAGCAATGATATTGCTGTGGTACACAATCCTACCTACGAACAGCTGTTCCAGGCTGAAATGGATCCTTCTAACCAGGGATATGAAAAAGGCGAGCTCACTACGACAGGAGCTGTTTCTGTAAAGACCGGTATCTTCACAGGCCGCTCGCCCAAGGATCGTTACATCGTAAAAGATGCAACAACCGAAGAAACAATCTGGTGGGATGGTACAATCAACAAACCGGTATCTACCGATGTTTGGACTGACCTGAAAGCTTTATCTTTGAAGCAATTGAACACTGCAAAGGAGCTGTATGTAGTAGATACATTCTGCGGAACAAACCCCGATACCCGCATGAAAGTGCGTTTCATTGTGGAAGTAGCATGGCAGGCTCACTTCGTGACCAACATGTTCATCCGTCCTTCTTTGTATGAATTGGAGCATTTCGGTGAACCTGATTTCACTGTATTCAACTCTTCCAAGACTACAAACCCCAACTGGAAAGAGCAAGGTTTGAACTCCGAAGTATTCGTAGTATTCAACCTTACTACTAAAGAACAGATCATCGGTGGTACTTGGTATGGTGGCGAAATGAAGAAGGGTATGTTCGCTATGATGAACTACTACCTGCCTTTGAAGGGTATGGCTTCTATGCACTGCTCTGCCAACGTAGGTGACAAGGGTGATGTAGCTATCTTCTTTGGTTTGTCAGGAACAGGTAAGACTACCCTGTCTGCTGACCCGAAACGTTTCCTCATCGGTGATGACGAGCACGGTTGGGATGACAACGGTGTGTTCAACTACGAAGGTGGTTGCTATGCAAAGGTTATCGACTTGGCTGAAGAAAAAGAACCGGATATCTGGAGAGCTATCAAACGTGACGCTCTGTTGGAGAACGTAGTAGTAGAAAACGGAACTCCTAACTACGCAGATGGTTCTGTTACTGAGAACACTCGTGTTTCTTACCCCATCTACCACATCAACAAGATCGTTCTGCCCTCAAAAGCAGGCCATGCCAGCAAGATTGTGTACCTCTCAGCTGACGCATTTGGCGTATTGCCTCCGGTATCTATCCTGGATGATGCACAGGCTCAATACCACTTCCTCTGCGGTTACACTTCTAAGCTGGCCGGTACAGAGCGCGGCATCACTGAACCCGTTCCTTCTTTCTCACCTGCTTTCGGTGAAGCATTCTTGACTCTGCACCCCACTATGTACGCTAAGACACTGGGTGGCAAAATGAAAGAACATGGAGCAAAAGCATACTTGGTGAACACTGGCTGGAACGGTACCGGCAAGCGTATCTCTTTGAAAGACACTCGTGCAATCATTGATGCGATCATCGACGGTTCTATCGAGAGTGCTGAAAAAGTACACATTCCCGTATTGAACCTGACAGTGCCTAAAACACTGGCTAATGTATCTGACATCCTTGATCCCCGCAGCACATACGCTGATGTAGCTGAGTGGGAAGCTAAAGCTAAGTCACTGGGTGCTAAGTACATCAAAAACTTCGAGCAGTACTGCGACAACGATGACGCGAAAGCACTCATTGCTGCTGGTCCTCAGCTCTAAGATATCAAAACCTGTACGAATAGTACTGATTATATCTGACAAAAACACCCGAAGTCATGGCTTTGGGTGTTTTTTTATTAGGAAATACACACTTTACCACAACCTTTTCGGCCATTGACGTGTTATAGCAGAAAGGCATATCGCTTAACTTAACACTGAAATAATTATGAGAACGACTGTAAAGACAACCACTCTGTTGTTAGCCGCCCTCCTCTTTTCTTCCTATGGTTCTGCTCAGGAGCAGATTACCATAGTGAAAGAAGAACGCCCGGAGGCGATTGTATTTGTTACCATGGACAAAGCTGATAACAACATTAAACGCCTCTTTGAAGAAACACAAAGTCAATGGTTCCAAGACCCAAAAGCGCCCCGTTTCCTACTGATGGATCGGGAAGGTAAATTTGCTCTGGGTATAGGTGGACATGTAAAGGGTACCACGGAAGTAGATTTCGGAGGTATCACAAAAAACATTGACTTTTATCCCTCGCAAATCTCCACGCGAGAAACAAGCAATTATGGAAGCAGCCAATACCAGATGGACATAAGTTCATCCACTCTGTTCCTGAAAATGGTGGGAACCACAGAGCTGACCGGCGATTTTGTACTATATACAGCTGCCGACTTTCGCGGGCCAAACAACACCTTCCGTCTTCGAAATGCATATGCCTCATTCCTGGGCCTTACGGTAGGTTATGACTTTGGCGCCTTCATGGACGTAGCTGCGCTTCCACCCACAATAGACGGAGCAGGTCCCAGCGGATCCACCAATTACCGCACCACACAGATTAACTATATCTACAAGAAACTGCCGAACTGGCAATTTTCCGCCTCTATCGAGATGCCTGTAGTAGAAGGAATCACCAATGAGGTATTCTTCTTCGAAGGACAACGAGTACCTACCATTCCGGTAGCAGTGCAATACAACTGGAACCCACGCAGTCATTTCCGCGCAGGAGCAGTATTGCGCAGCATGAGCTACGATAATGATGTAGAAAAGAAATCATATTCCGAAACCGGATGGGGCGTACAAGCCTCTACGATGTTCAATATCGGACAACGCTGGCAAACTTTTGGCCAATTTACTTATGGCAAAGGAATCGGTCAATACATCTCCGATATTGCCCCCATGCATCTGGACCTTGTGGATGACCCCAATAATGAGGCAAAGATGCAAGTACTGCCCATGATGGGCTGGTATGCCGGCCTGCAGTATAACATTCTGCCTAACCTGTTTCTATCCGGCACATTCAGCGTATCCCGCCAATACTCAGAAAACGGCTATGCTGCCGCTAACCCTGATGCCTACCGTATGGGACAGTATATAGCCACAAACGCCTTCTGGGATGCTACGCCCGACTTAAGAATAGGTGTGGAATACCTCAGAGGCTGGCGAACCGATTTCACACAAAGCACCAACCACTCCAACCGTGCGAATCTGGTGTTGCAATATTCCTTCTAAAAAATCCTTTTCCTTTCTATAACACCCTGCACTGTATCTTCCTGAACACAGTGCAGGGTGTTGCTGCGTTCAGCTCAAAAACAGTAGATTATTCCCCTTTAAAACAACTCTGTATATAGGCAGAAATACAGTTGTATAGCAAATATCACCGCTATATTTGCATAACACACTAATAATCAATAAAAAAACAACTACCAGTAGCTTCATTTTGTCTATCACTTTTCTTTGGTTTGAAGAGCTACTTTGCTGTATTTTTGCACTGTGATTCATAATCAGCCAGCGCTACCGAGTATGAATCCTTTATTAAACCCTATAAGCTGAACCAGTATGAAAACAAAATTCAATTTCTTATTAAGCATTACATGCGGCTTCGTATGCAGCTCATGTAGCACCACCAGTGCACAGCGTATTACTACAGTAGATATGATGACACCTGCGGCAAATTTTTCGGTAGTTAACGGAGATACCCTCCTTACATGCAATGTAAGCCAACTGAAGGACACTCTTTTCGCTTCATTCTCGGACATCTGCATTCAGGCCGGAATATTGGAACCTATGGAGTATGTAATACTGGAAGACCGCCCGGAAGCATTGGTATCAAACCACTCGCGCATTGCTATGAGCGAGAACTATATCCTGGTTTTTGGAGAAGAGCAAGTTCCGCACAAAGTCTTTAACCACCAGGGAAAATTGCTGGGATCCATAGGCCCGTTACCTCGCAGTGAAGATGACAAACCTATTATTATCCAGGCATCTATTGATGAAGTACATAAACGGGTATTCTTCCTGACCCATATCCCGCCATACCTGCTTTCTTATGCGTTTGACGGCTCTGATCTTCGCACACATTACTCGGCGGATCACGGACGGCCCCATAATTTTATCCTTCATCCGGAACGCTCCACTCTTACCGTAACAAGCAATAGCGTACACAGAAAAGGCAGTTATCTGATCTGGGAACAAGACTGGGAAGGAAATGTGCTGGACTCACTTCCCTACCGCAACACCTATTTCCCACAACTACAAGAGGAACTAAACAAGAAGGAGGGTGAAAGAGTATACCTGAACACCAACCAACATTGTAATACTACCGCCATTGACCTTTCTTTTATCTGGCAAACAAAATATACAAAAGGGGACACCTTATATAATTACAACAAAGAACAACAACGGTTCATCCCCCGCTTCGCCCTGACATGGGATCCGAATAAAGAGTACTTCATACGCGAAATGATTGAACTGCCCCGCCATTATGCAGGAAGCGTATCTGAAAAATTGGCTGATGGCGAGAATCGCGAGTTAAAAGACCGGCATCCAGGAGAATCCTCACACTCGTCAGGAGTCTGGATATCCTCCAGTGACGGCAGCAGCAAGAAGGCTCACCAACAAATCGGCGGAAATACCCAATACCTTATTGAGAAAGCCACCGGAAAAGCCGCTGTATTGAGAAGCTGGTACGGAGAGTTTACCCCCCAATGGGTCAGCATAAATTGTCGGGATGGCTATTATGCGGTTCTGGATTCAAAAAGATATGCCATTTCCACCATTGATGACGAATTGAAACGTAACATCCCCCAAGAGCGCCGGGAGAAACTGATGCGCATCAAGGAACAACTGTCCGGAACCAATAATCTATGTGTGCGTTTTGCGAAAGTGAAGCCATAAAAAAGAACGGATAATCTCTTTTCCTCTTCATACCCCCGCACAATGTTCCTCTGGACACGGTGCGGGGGTTATCATTCCAACTACTCCAAAATCATCCGAATATAGTGCACTATTTTACACAAAAACACCTCGTATACAACGCATGAAATAGGGTTGTATAGCAAATAATCGCTTAATAAAGACATAATATACTTATAATCAACCTAGAACAAAATTTAAAACTTCTCATTTTGTCTATCACTTTTCCTTGGTTTGAAGACATCATTTGCTGTATTTTTGCAGTGTGATTCACAATCAGACAGCGCTACTGAGTATGAATCCCACATTAAATCCTTTAAGCTGAACCAGTATGAAAACAAGTTTCAATTCCTTATTATTCATTACATGTAGCTTCATATGCTGCGCATGTAGTACCACCAATGCGCAGCGCATTACCAGCATAGATATGATGACATCTGCAGCAAATTTCTCAGTAGTTAATGGAGATACCATTCTTACATGTGATGTAAGCCAATTACCAGATACTCTTTTCGGCTCATTCTCGGACCTTTGTATTCAAGCCGGAATACTGGAACCCATGGAATATGTAGTACTGGAAGATAGCCCGGAAGCGCTGGTGAAAAAAGGCCGCATTATCATGAGCGAAAACTATATCATGGTACTCGGAAGAGAGCAAATCCCACACAAAATCTTTAGCCGCCAGGGAAAGTTATTGGCATCCATAGGACCATTACCCCTACGTGATGACAAAGTACCCGTTGTTATTAAAGCTTCCATCGATGAGACACAGAAGCGGGTGTTTTTTCTTGTGCACGCTGCCCCATATCTACTTTCTTATGCACTCGACGGGTCTGATCTCTGCATACATCAGACAAACAACCAAAAGCCCTATAATTTTATCCTGCACCCCGAACGCTCTACTCTTACTTTAACCAGCGGCATCGTAACCAGAAAAGATGGTAATTATTTGATCTGGGAGCAAGACTGGAAAGGAAATGTATTGGACTCACTCCCCTTCCGAAGCACCTATTTTCCCAATGTAAAAGATACGAGATGGAAAGAAACCGGTACAGGCGGATGGTTGGATATTGACATACAGAACAACACCACAGCTATTGACTTTTCGTATAAGTGGAGACCTGATTATGTGGCAAAAGGAGATACCTTATATCATTACAGCAAGGAGCAAGGACGTTTAATCCCCCAGTTTGCCATCATGTGGGATCCCAAAATAGAATATTATTGGAATGAAATAGTGGAACTTCCCCGACACTATATAGGAAGAGTATATGAGAAATTAACCAAAGATGGAAGTCGTGCACCAAAAGACCAACAATCGGGAGAGCTTGACCCTCTGGTGTCAATTGGACAAACAGATGAGGACACACACATTAGAATCTATTATCTTATCGAAAAGTCAACCGGAAAAGCCGCTGTGCTGAGAAGCTCGTACGGAGATATCAGGGGAGGATGGCTTACCTCAAATTGTCGGGATGGGTATTATGCAGAAGTAGAGCCAACCTGGTATGCAATTTCCGCCATAGACAACGAGCTAGGACGTGATATACCTCAGGAACGCCGGGAGAAACTGATCCGCATCAAGGAACAACTGTCCAATAACAAAAATGCGTGCGTCCGTTTCGCGAAAGTTATACCTTAAAATCTAAGAACACTGTGCATCAAAGGGGGATTCTCTCTTTTCCTCTTCAATCCCCCTGCACTGTGGTTCTTTATCGGATAAACCGATACCTGATCATGAAAAGAACTTTTAAAGTAAAGAAGCAATGAACATAAAACCTGTCTTTCTAACCATACTGTCGTGCAGCTTCCTGTGTATGGCATGCAACACGAGCACTTCACAACGGATCACCGTGGATATGATGCTCCCTGTGGCCACCTTCTCGGTGGTACACGGTGACAGCATCCTGACCTGCGACCTGACAGAGTTGCAAGACACCCTCTATGGCTCCTTTACGGATATATGCCGCCGTGCAGGCCTTACAGAACCCATGGAATATGTGATTCTGGAAGACACCCCGGAAGGGATGGTATCAGAACACTCGCAAATAGCCATAAGTGATAACTATATTCTAATATGCGGAAAGGATCAAATTCCGCACAAAATATTCAACCGGCAAGGGAAACTTCTGGGAAGCATAGATCCGTTCAAGGACTATCGCGGCGACATTCCTTACATCCAGCAAGCAGAGATTGACGAAAAAAATAAGCGAATCTTCTTCATGATCGGAATTACACCCTACTTGTATTCCTCTGCGTTTGATGGCTCGGACTTTCAGAAGCATTGCTTTCTTTCAAGCTACAGCCGCCCTTCCAATTTCATTCTGAATACAGACCGCTCCACCATTACCCTGACAAGTAACAATGTCAACACACCAAACAGCTATATGATCTGGGAACAAGACTGGAAAGGAAACGTGCTGGATTCCCTTCCTTACAGGAATACCTATATCCCCGCTCTGCAAAAGCATCTCAGCGAAAAGGCCGGAGAGAATCTACATCCTCGCATTTATTATACACACAATACCGAAGCCGTTGACATCTATCTGAATTGGGGACAGGATTATTCCAAAGGAGATACGCTGTACCATTACAGCAAAAAAGAACACCGCCTGATCCCCCGGTATACGCAACATTGGCGTAATAAGAAAGAGTACTTCGGCCGTGAGCTGATTGAACTTCCCCGTCATTACGCCGGCGAATACTGGATCTATGAGAAGACAAGCGACATAAAAGAAGAACACGTCCGAAAAACAAGTTACAACCAAGTGGGCTATCCCACCATGTACTTGATAGAAAAAGCAACCGGAAAGGCCGCTGTACTGAATATCTGGAATGGTTTCTTCGACACACATCTCGGAAAGAAAACCCATAACGGATACTTCGTGAATATGGGCAATACTCAATTAGGTATCAGTAATATAGACTATGATTTGAAGGGTGAAACCTATCCTGATCGTCGTGAAAAGCTGCTTCGGATCAGGGAAAAGCTGGCCACTTCCAAAAACCTATACGTACGTTATGCCAAAATCAAACCTTAACCCATTAATATATCTACACATGAAAGCAATATCAGCCTTCCTGCAAAGGAAACAAAGACTCCTGTGGCTCGTAGCAGTCGCACTTTCCCTCCTTACTACCGCCTGCGGGAAAAAAAAGACACCAGATCGTGTTCCCTTGGAATACAAAGAGGCCAATGCCGTAAAAGATTCCATGGCCATGTATGAACGCTATCGGGACTACTACTACAATGACAGCACCCTGAAACAGCTCAGCGCCACCGGCCAATACAAAGAAGCCATTCGCTATATGGAAAAGATAGAATACCAGCGCGAAGGCTACTTCTCTATCCCTTATTATCTGTTGGCCAAGGCAAATATCTTCTATGCGGCACATGAATACGATTCAGCGAAGCACTATTTCAAAATAGCAGCGCATAACATAGACCGCCGCGTAGCCGCTGAAGCCGGCCGCCGCCTGGCCATGCTGGAACTGAGCAAGGGGCATCCGGAAAAAGCCTATGAATTGTATCGTGACTACCAGCGTCTGCTCCACCTTGAGGTAGACCGCGAATTGCAAAACGGGATATACGATGAATACCAACGAACCCTCCTGAAAAGTCGGCTCGCCGAAGCCGAAGCCGCCCGCCGAACCCAGGAACTATGGATCGTAGCCCTCTCGGCCGCCATACTCCTCTCGCTTGCCCTTGGTTACATCTTCTACATTCTGCGCCGCAGAAGACGCCAAGAGCGGGAACGTACCATGCAGCAACGCCTCACCCAGATCGAGCAGCAAGCCCTGCAGGAGGAGACCCGCAGTCTGGCCCACGAAAACCAGCTACTCAGACAAGCCGAAGAGTTGCAAAAACTGCGTGAAATACAATCCAGCCTCCGCGAGTCTCTCTTCCGTCGGATGAGCGTACTGGATAAAATACCCTCCCTCCACCTGGATGCCGACGCCGATGCCAATTCCCCGCAACGCATCCTACTCACCATCAGCGACTGGGAAGAACTCCGACAGGGCGTGGATGCCGCCTACTCAGGCTTCACCCGGCGCCTGCAAAGAGACTTCCCCGAACTCACTCACCGCGACCTTAACTTTTGTTGCCTCCTCAAGATAGGGGTCAGTTTACAAGACCTCAGCGACATCTACTGCATCAGCAAAACCAGTATCAGCACAAAGAAATTCCGCCTTAAACGCGAAAAGTTCAACCTGGCCGAAGCAGAGCCAACCTTGGACGACTTCCTCCAGGCGTACTAAAAACAGGGGAGGGGCTAACGAATAGGCCCCTCCCTCATTATTTCCACCCTTGCAACCTACAAACTTGCGGAAGGTGTATCACATCATTCTGATTATCTTGTCATTCATCCCATCTTCTTCCCGATATAGAACACATAACCATAATAGTGCTTATACTTATCGTACAATTGCATCTCATGGCGCTGACTGGAAATCAAATCTTCGGCAGTTCTATTTCCCGCGTACTTTTTGAGGAACTCATCCTGAGCCTTTGCCTGCGGGGCATAGAAGTCCTCTGTCCAGCAAGTGGATGGCAGCGCAAAAGTTGCCACAGGGATATAGCCGGCCTTTTGCACTTGGGCCACCTTATTCGGGATGATATCTATTTCGGGATAATGTGCCATCCAGAAGTCGTGAATCTCAGCGGGACGTTCTGCTGTGAACCACGTTGCTTCCGATGCGGCGATGTAACCACCCGGTTTCAGGTATTCGCGCCACTCCCGGAATCCCCGTTCGAAACCAATGTTATAGATGGAACCTTCCGCCCAAATCAGGTCTAAAGATTCCTTCTCAAAAGAAAGATTGTCCATTGAGCCAACAATGCCGTTTACCCGGTTGGAAAGACCCAGTTGAGCGACATTCCGATTGAATATCTGTATAAATTCAGGAAAGAGGTCAAGCCCGGTTATTTGTCCCGGTACATGTTGCGCCAGCGTCATAGTCTGACCACCTGTACCACAACCAAGGTCGACAATGCGGGAATTTTCAGTCAGGTTGTCAACAAAGCCCAATGCTTTAGCGGTTATTTCGGGACTACCCGGCCCCTGACGTTCTACGCTTGCGAAGTATTCGCAAATTAGATTGAAGTCGAAATCGTGAATTGTTTTAATATCGTTACTCATAATGTCTGAATTTTAATGATACGGAGCAGGAGATAATATACCTGATACCACATCTATGATTTATAAATATGTAAAAGATAACTCCGGCAAGAATATGCCTGAGTATAATTAAGGGATAACCTCGACAGAAACGTCAAAGGTTATTTACTTCACGGACTCCTTCTTCTGTATTAACATAGACTGCAAAAATACTCGTTTTTTCTGAATTTCCCCTGAAAACATTCTTTTTATAGCTGATTCTCTTACTAAATTATATGGCTCAGCGGATTTTCCCGGTGGATGTCTTCCCCTTTAGCTCTGCAAGAGCGTTCTATCTAAGCCTGGGGCCAATGATCGAAGCGAATGCAGCCTTGGGAATAAACCATCGCCAGACACCCGAGTTCTGTAAGAACGATATACGTGTTTATACTAAGCCCTTGATGCGAACAGGTATGGATTCTGTCAGTGCCATCACATCGTATTATATCCACCGAGGCCTGCAGTTCCACAAACGCAGGCCTGATTTTTCAAAAACCAGGCCTGACTTGCCTGAACTTCAGGCCTGCGCTGCCTGAAACTCGTGCCCATCAGCTTAAAAATTGGTGGGCACTGGTTGCCAGACTCGTGCACATGACTTTCAGTGTTTTACTATTCACACCCTTCATCTCTTCTGAAAGCCTTTTCCACAAGGGGTTTGCGGGTGAAGGGTGGGTGTGAACCCTGTGAAGGGCACTCTTCACAGAACTTGTTTTCGTTTCTTTTCGTTTTGATCTGTGGGATACATACCCTCTCAATAAGCCTTCTTTTACTTTTCAGTGTGAAGGGTATGTGAAGGGTGGGATTCACACGTAATTATCTGACAACAAGGATTATACCGACCTCCCGTGAAGGGTAGGGTTCACACTCAAATACCTGTATAACAGATAGTTGTAAGAGGTGTGAAGGGTAGCTGGCATTTTTAGACAAATTGAGGGATAAACCACCAGACTACCAGAGAGAGATTGTTTTCAAAAGTGATCGGGACGCATCCTATATAAATAAACAGGGGAAGACATCCGCCGGGAAAATCCGCTGAGCCCTCGTTCTGGATGTGGAACACCAAAAAAGGCTGTAATTCGTTGAATTACAACCTTTTTAATGTGGGCCATCTAGGGCTTGAACCTAGGACCTCCAGATTATGAGTCTGTTGCTCTAACCAACTGAGCTAAAAGCCCTGAAGCATTCGTTTTGAATGATTTCGGGCGCAAAGGTATCAATTCCATACGAATCCTGCAAGGGTTTAAGCTATTTTCTCCTTTTTCTTTAAGAATCTTTAAAAAGAATAACATACTGCCCACATTATTTATAACTTTGCATGATTTTAGGTATATAGCACCCTCTTTTGTGTTTTTCAAGCAATGAAGAAAAATCATAAAGCAAGTATTAGTGTACACCTGGGAATGCAGGGTGTGACAAGCGGAATCAGCATTACGTTGGTACTTATCCTGATAGGCATGATCGTAATCTCGTTACTGAGTGCACAAAATCTCAGTACATACATCAAGGAAAACATCAGCTTTTCCATCTATGTAGATCCGGAGATGAAAGAAGCGGATATTATAAAAATGCAAAATCAACTCCGCAAGGAGCCTTTTGTAAAAGAATTGCATTATATTTCAGCAGAACAAGCCCTTAAGGAACAAACCAACGAGCTGGGTATTGACCCGACTGATTTCTTGGGATACAACCCCTACACCCCCATGCTTGAGGTTAAGTTGGCAGAAAAATATGCCAACACCGACAGCCTGCGCATTATAGAAAAACGCATCAAACGGAGTAATGTAAAAGTCACAGAAGTGATGTATCAGGAAGAACTCATCCAATCTGTAAACCATAATATCCGCTTTATAGCGATGATAATGGTAGGACTGGCCGTGCTGTTTGGAGTGATATCCTTTGCCCTGATTAACAATACGATGCGACTGGCCGTATACAGCAAGCGATTCCTCATTCACACGATGCGACTGGTGGGAGCCGGCTGGGGTTTCATACGCCGTCCCTTTGTATTCCGTTGTATGGGCATGGGACTTCTGGCAGGACTCATTGCATGCATATTATTAGTGGCTGCCGTATGGTGGCTCAATGGCTACGAACCCGGAATAAGCCTCATTATCACCCCACAGGTAATGGGTTGGGTATGCGCCACCGTCATGGTATCAGGAGTGGTTATTACGGGGCTATCCGCCTTGTTATCCATCAATAGTTTCCTGCGCATGAAAGGAAATCAGATGTTTCATATATAATTAAAGAAACAATTTATCGTTAGATAATTATACTTATTGCAACTTTATGAATAAAGAGAAATTAGCTTTCGGAAAAGCCAACTTTATCCTTTTGGCTATTGGAATGGCAATCGTAATCGCAGGTTTTATCCTGATGAGCGGGCCAGGTTCTACTGTGGATCGTTTTGAACCGGAGATATTCAGCTTCCGCCGAATCAAATTGGCGCCCGTAGTATCCCTAATCGGATTTATCCTGATAGGATACGCTGTGATTAAGAAACCGAAAACCATCATTAAAAAAGAAGAAGAGAATTAAGAAATGGATGAAATGAATTTATGGCAAACCATCATTATTGCCATCGTAGAGGGAATTACCGAGTTTTTACCCGTATCCAGTACCGGACACATGATTATTACCCAAAACGTGCTGGGTATGGAAAGTACCCCCTTCCTGAGAGCCTTTATGGTTATCATTCAGTTTGGGGCAATCCTCTCCGTAGTAGTACTATACTGGAAACAGTTCTTCCGTCTGAATAATACTCCGGCACCTAAAGGTTCTTCCACACTTCAGGCTTTCCTGCACAAGTGGGATTTCTACTGGAAACTGTTGGTCGCTTTTATGCCCGCAGCAGTAATAGGTTTCCTGTTGAGTGATTTCATTGATTCGCTTCTGGAAAGTGTAGTAGTAGTAGCTGTGATGCTTATCATTGGTGGGGTATTTATGCTGTTTTGTGACCAGATATTCAACAAAGGAAGTGAAAAGACAAAAGTTACCGAACGGAAAGCTATCTATATTGGTTTGTTCCAGTGTATCGCCATGATACCCGGTGTATCACGTTCCATGGCTACCATTGTAGGAGGTATGGCTCAAAAAATGACTCGTAAAGCCGCTGCTGAATTTTCATTCTTCCTGGCAGTACCTACCATGTTTGCCGCTACTGCATATAGCATACTGAAGTTCTTTAAGAATGGCGAAGGAGATATTATCACCGACAATATCCAAGCATTGGTTATCGGTAATATAGTAGCCTTCATAGTAGGAATGCTGGCCATTAAGTTCTTTATCAGTTTCCTTACAAAATACGGATTCAAGGCTTTTGGATGGTATCGTATCATCGTAGGAGCTATTATACTGGCCCTATTATTAACCGGACATAATTTGGAAATCAGTTAATGACAATGACCTCAGCACATTCCTGTACAGAGGAAAAGAATCAATTTGTCACAAAAAACTTTCTGCCAGATACACTCAGCGAAGAATTTGTGAAAGAAGGGATGGTGATCTGCCTGGACAAACCCCTGGACTGGACTTCGTTCAATCTGGTGGCCAAGGCTAAATTCCCCCTGCAACGCAGATTACATGTGAAAAAGCTGAAGGTAGGACATGCCGGAACTCTTGATCCGTTAGCCTCGGGCGTAATGATTGTATGCACCGGAAAAGCTACAAAAAGAATCAGTGAATTTCAGGATCAGACCAAAGAATACATAGCTACCCTTAAGCTGGGTGCCACAACTCCCTCGTTCGATCTTGAAAAAGAGATTGATGCCACGTATCCCACGGAACATATCACACCGGAGATGATACAGGAAGTGTTGCCCCAGTTTACCGGACGGATTGAACAAACTCCACCTGCCTTCTCCGCCTGCAAAATAAACGGGAAAAAGGCATACGACCTGGCACGTGCCGGAAAAGAAGTAGAATTAAAACCCAAAGTACTGGTAATAGACGAATTAGAAATACTGGAATGCAACCTTCCCATCCTGAAAATAAGGGTAGTTTGCAGCAAAGGGACTTACATACGGGCATTAGCCCGCGACATTGGAGAAGCACTGCAAAGCGGTGCACATCTCATAGAATTACGCCGCACAAGGGTAGGGGATATTCAAGCGAAGAACTGCCTAAATGTGGAAGAGCTTCAGGAATGGCTTGATACCGTACTACCACGTACTACCTTGCTTGAATCCGTATAACCAATTAATCAAAAGAAATCAAAAAAAGAATAAGATATGAAATTGTCTCAATTTAAATTCAAATTACCGGAAAACAGGATCGCACAGTATCCTTCTTATTACCGGGATGAATGCAAACTCATGGTTGTACATCGTAAAACCGGAGAGATAGAACATAAATTATTTAAGGATATCCTCCATTATTTTGATGACAAGGATATATTTGTGTTCAATGACACTAAAGTATTTCCTGCACGCCTGTATGGCAACAAAGAAAAGACGGGAGCACGTATCGAAGTATTCCTGCTCAGAGAACTGAATCAGGACATGCGCCTGTGGGATGTGCTTGTAGACCCCGCCCGGAAAATACGTATCGGAAATAAACTCTACTTTGGTGAAGATGATTCCATGGTAGCCGAAGTGATTGATAATACCACATCAAGAGGGCGTACGCTTCGCTTCCTATATGACGGCCCGCATGAAGAATTTAAAAAGTCACTCTATTCATTGGGAGAAACTCCACTTCCTCATGCCATTCTGGATCGTGCAGCAGAACCGGAAGATGCAGATCGTTTCCAAAGTATCTTTGCCCAAAATGAAGGAGCTGTCACCGCACCTACTGCAAGCCTCCATTTCAGTCGTGAACTGATGAAGCGTATGGAAATAAAAGGTCTTGAATTCTCTTTTATCACGATGCATGCCGGATTGGGAAATTTCCGCGATATCGACGTGGAAGACCTGACCAAGCATAAAATGGATTCGGAACAAATGATTGTGACGGATCAGGCAGTAGAAAATGTAAATAGAGCAAAAGACCGCGAAAGCCGTGTATGTGCCGTAGGTACTACTGTAATGCGCGCACTGGAAAGTACTGTAAGTACTGACGGGCGCATCAAGCCCTATAATGGATGGACCAACAAGTTCATTTTCCCTCCGTATGAATTTACAGTAGCCAATGCCATGATATCCAACTTCCATATGCCTCTGTCTACCCTTCTTATGATGGTAGCTGCCTTTGGAGGATATGATACCATAATGAACGCATATGAAATAGCCATAAAAGAAGAATATGCCTTCGGAACATATGGTGACGCAATGCTTATTGTTGATTAAAGAAAACAGAATGGCCAAAGTATATTTGTCGCTCGGCACAAATTTAGGTGATAAGGAAAAAAATCTGGATACAGCTATCGCCCTGATTGATGAACGTATAGGAATCGTTGTCTTAAAGTCTTCCTATTACCTTACCGAGCCGTGGAAAATGAAAACAAAGAATAAGTTTCTGAACGCTGCTCTTTGTATTCAAACGGATCTCAGTCCGTTGTCCCTGCTCTTTTCCCTGCAAAAAATAGAAAAAGACATGGGCCGGGTTAAGACTCTTAAAAAAAACTCGTATGAAGATCGTCTCATTGATATTGATATTCTTATCTATGACAACGTCAAAATACAAACATACGAACTTACTATCCCACATCCACTCATGTGGGAAAGGCCATTTGTGCTTAAACCACTCGCCGAAATATATCCCCAATTATTAGATACTAAGTAAAAACCCATTCAATTTTAAAATGGCCTATTTATTCACATCTGAATCGGTGTCAGAAGGACACCCCGACAAGGTAGCCGATCAAATATCGGATGCCATACTTGACGAACTGCTGGCATACGACCCCAGTTCGAAAGTAGCCTGCGAAACACTGGTAACCACCGGACAGGTGGTACTGGCTGGAGAAGTGAAATCAAATGCTTACGTGGATCTTCAAGAAATAGCCCGACGCGAAATCAAACGTATCGGTTATACAAAAGGAGAATACATGTTTGAAAGTAATTCATGTGGAGTATTCAGTGCTATCCACGAACAAAGTGCTGATATCAACCGTGGTGTAGAACGCGAAGATCCCATGAACCAAGGTGCCGGAGATCAAGGTATGATGTTTGGTTATGCTACCAATGAAACGGATAATTACATGCCGCTTCCGCTTGATCTTTCTCATCGCATTCTTCAAATATTGGCTGATATACGTAGAGAAGGAAAACACATGACCTACCTGCGTCCCGATGCCAAAAGCCAGGTAACCATTGAATACAGCGACGAAGGAAAACCCGTTCGTATCGATACGATTGTGGTATCTACCCAGCATGACGAATTCATAGAGAATGACGAGGAAATGCTTCGCCAGATCAAAAAAGATGTAATAGAAATCCTCATGCCCCGCGTAAAGGAAAGCATCGAACATGCAGAGGTACTATCACTCTTTAATGATCATATCATCTACCATGTAAACCCCACCGGAAAGTTTGTCATCGGAGGTCCTCACGGAGATACAGGACTTACAGGGCGCAAAATTATCGTAGATACCTACGGAGGAAAAGGAGCACATGGTGGAGGTGCATTCAGTGGAAAAGATCCTTCTAAAGTAGACCGAAGCGCTGCATACGCCGCACGCCATATTGCCAAAAACATGGTAGCTGCAGGCGTAGCTGATGAGATGCTTGTACAACTCTCTTATGCCATTGGTGTAGCTGAACCTATTAATATATATGTTAACACGTATGGCCGTAGCAATGTACGCATGAGCGATGGGGAAATAGCTTGCAAAATAGCAGAAACCTTCGACTTACGCCCCAAAGCTATTGAAGAGCGCCTAAAATTGCGCTATCCTATTTATACTGAAACAGCTTCTTACGGTCACATGGGACGTACACCTCAGGTGATAACCAAGAGGTTTGAATCTAAATACCAGGAAACCAAAGAGATTACTGTAGAACTCTTTACCTGGGAAAAGCTGGATTATGTAGAAACAATCCGTACAGCCTTCTCTTTATAAATACGTAGTTTCCGTTGAAAGAAAAGCAAACAAAATACATTTGTATCTATGCCGCATCAAGTACTCAAATTGATGCGGCATACTTTCAGGCTGCTGCTGAAACCGGCAAACTCTTGGCACAACATGGTTACGGTATCATAAATGGAGCAGGAAATACAGGCCTCATGGAGGCTGTATCCAATGGCGCATTACAAGAAGAAGGAAGCGTAACAGGTATTATTCCTCACTTCATGGTACAAAATAATTGGCATCACAAAGGACTTACCCAGCTCATTGAAGTAGAAACCATGCACCAAAGGAAACAATTAATGGCCGAGAAAAGCGAAGGAGCCATTGCTCTTCCAGGGGGATACGGCACATTGGAAGAAATACTGGAAATCATTACCTGGAAACAACTTAAGCTTTATACAAAACCTATTATTATCCTAAATATAAATGGCTTTTATGATCATCTGCTTCTTCAACTACAACACGCAGCAAAAGAACACTTTATCAAAGAAGAACATATAAACCTGTACCAAGTTGCCCACACCCCCCAGGAAATCATATCCCTTCTTGAAAAGGTATATCCCAATGGGGCTTGTTTAAGTAAATCCATCATACTATGAATTCGCATCCTATTCCATACCTTATGATGAATGACACATGGATAGGATTAATAAGTATCCTTTGTTTTATTACCACCTGTTTTATAATGACGAAAGGAAAACGTCATTTTTTCCAATTGGTAAAAGAATTGTTTAATTCACGTAGTTCACAGAGTTATACCATTACACAAACCACATCCGAAGATTTCCGCTTCTATTTCCTGTTTGAAGTACAGGCTTGCTTATTTATTGCTATTCTCTTTTTCTCATACACCTCATTAAATGGACAAATGAATCTGAAAAATGAATATCAATCACTTGTCTATTTAGGTGTATTTACCGTAATCTTATTTATAGGTACTCTATTAAAAATAATCATATATCGTTTAATAGGTTGGGTCTTCTTTGATAAATCAGTAATAAATAGCTGTATTAAATATTATTTTGTCACTGATATCCTTACCGGACTTGTTTTTTTCCCTTTATTATTGCTAATTGTATATGCTAATATACCTAGCGATATATACCTGCCTATCACTCTAATTTTATTTATTTTAATAAAATTGCTGCTAATTTTCAAGGCTCTTACACTATTTTTTCTTAATCCCTATACTAAAATCTATTTTATTGCGTACCTTTGTGCCCTCGAACTGATTCTTTTAGTTTTAATTATAAAAGGATTGTTTGAAGCTAATGACTTTTTGCAATTAAATTATTAAGATTGTGAGCATAAAGAAAGTTTTAATTTCTCAGCCGAAGCCTTCTTCTGAGAAATCTCCGTATTATGACATTGCAAGCAAATACGGTATTGATATTGATTTTAGACCTTTTATTAAGGTAGAAGCTCTTTCTTCAAAAGAATTCAGACTACAAAAAGTTTCTATCTTAGACCACACAGCGGTTGTTTTTACTTCACGACATGCCATTGATAATTTCTTCAATCTATGTGAAGAAATACGGGTAACAATCCCAGAAACCATGAAGTATTTCTGTATCTCTGAAACAGTTGCCTTATACATTCAGAAATACGTGCAATATCGCAAACGGAAGATCTTTTTTGGTGCCAGCGGAAAATTTGAAGACCTCAAAACCATTATCTTGAAACATGCCAAGGAGAAATACTTTACTCCTATGAGCGATGCGCACACTGATGAAGTAAGTGATTTTATGGAAAATCATAAGATCATCCATTCTGAAGCTGTAATGTATCGCACAGTAAGCAATGACTTCAAAGAAGACGAGCCTTTTGACTATGACATGCTTGTATTCTTTACCCCCTCAGGAATCGCTTCTTTGCTGAAAAACTTCCCTCATTTTGAGCAAAAAGACATCAAAATAGGCTGTTTTGGCCCATTAACAGCTAAGGCTGTGCAAGAAGCCGGACTACGTTTGGATATGGAAGCACCTACTCCCGAAGCACCCTCTATTACTGCTGCATTGGAGCAATTTATTAAAAAGACCAATAAAACGAAATAGTATATCCGTTTTATAACTCATAAAAATCCCCTTTGCCAGTACCATCCGTAAAATGGCAAGGGGGATTTTACTTTGAAAAATAGATAAAATGAATGCGGAGAAAATTATTCTTCAAGACAAAGAAACGCCAACTCTTTCTTCTGCAGCACAATTAAATCTGCCGAAGAAGGAACGCATTTGCAAGAAGAAGATCATCGACATCCTGTTCAGCAAAACTTCTCCTTCCTTTTCCCAATATCCCATACGGATTGTATATAATGTCTTATCTGAGGAAGAGGAAACATTACAATCCGAACCTGTCACTATTTTATTCAGCGTTTCCAAAAGACATTTCAAACGTGCAGTAAAGCGTAATCGCGTAAAACGACAATTACGCGAAGCCTACCGCCATAACAAAGCAACACTTATAGAAGTATGCCAACAGAAAGAAATAAAGCTTTCTGTGGCCTTTCTGTGGCTTTCTGCCGAGATATGGGATACTGAAAAGATTGCATCTAAGATGCAACAAATCATTTGCCGATTGATCAATGAACTATCGCCCAGAGAACACACATTAAACGACACGTCTGAATAAAGAAAATGGGAACAGTGATACGTAAATTCTTCATATGGGTACTGCTGTTGCCAATACATTTCTACCGGTATTGTATTTCGCCGCATACTTCACCTTCATGCCGATTTAGTCCCACCTGCTCCCAATACGCTATCGAAGCCATTCAGAAACACGGTCCTTTGCGGGGCCTGTATCTTGCCGTACGCCGTATTTTACGATGCCATCCTTGGGGAGGATCAGGATACGATCCTGTACCCTGATTTTATACAATGCCATACTATTATTAAAGGCCTAATTGGGCTGATATTTCAAGCATGCGCTCAATAGGCTTCAACGCCTGTGCTGCAATTTTGAGATCTACTTCTATTTCCGGCGATTCATTCAAAAGGCAGTTATACAGCTTTTCAATTGTATTCAAGCGCATAAAGCTGCATTCATTACAGCCACAGGTACTGTCATCAGGAGGAGCAGGGATAAAAGACTGTCTTGGACATTGCTTTTGCATCTCGTGCAAAATACCACTCTCCGTAGCTACAATAAACTCTTTTATCTCTGGATGGCCAATAGCGTATTTCAGCAATGCAGCGGTAGAACCTACCATATCCGCCAGTTTT
This sequence comes from Bacteroidaceae bacterium, assembly GCA_031552405.1. Classification (GTDB taxonomy): domain Bacteria; phylum Bacteroidota; class Bacteroidia; order Bacteroidales; family Bacteroidaceae; genus UBA1794. Next base: position 57,998 of record JAVBMN010000013.1, read on the forward strand.
ATCACAGCGTTTTTACATTCGGGATGAGCCAACACAATAGCATTCGGATGCTGACGCTTCAACTCTACAATTTTCTCTACTGAAAATTGTTCATGTACATGACAGGCACCGTCCCACAAAAGCATGTTACGGCCAGTAATAGAATTGATATATCCGCCCAGATTACGATCAGGCCCGAAGATGATCTTTTCTTCTTTCGGAAGGCTTTCCACTATTTGTTTTGCATTGGTAGAAGTGACTACAATATCTGTGCACGCCTTCACACCTGCAGTAGTGTTCACATACGAAATAACCGTATATCCGGGATGCGCTTTTACGAAGTTTCCAAATTCCTCTGCCGGACAGCTATCTGCCAGACTACAACCAGCAGCCATATCGGGCACCAGTACCTTCTTTTGAGGGCACAGAATCTTTGCAGTTTCCCCCATAAAGTGTACTCCACACATTACAATGATATCAGCCGTGGTTTTTGCAGCCCACTGAGCCAAGGCAAGACTGTCACCTACAAAATCAGCAATGTCCTGTATATCTCCTGTCTGGTAATAGTGAGCCAGGATTACGGCATTCTTTTCTTTTCGCAGCCGATTTATTTCTTTAATGAATTCTTCTTTTGTCATCATACTATATATTCTTCTTTTCTATATAAACGTTATCAACACCTTATATTTATTATATTTTTTTTCCTTCTCTTTTTACTTTCCCCTACCGAAGCAAAGAAAACAACGTGATGATAATGATAGCCTGTTGATACTGTTAATACTCAAATTTACTTTTATTTGCACAGTAAGTTATTACTATTGGATATCTGGTTATTCATAAGTAATGAACAATCAATATAACCTCTTGTTTGTTGTAAATGAGTTAGATAACATTATTTATGAACACCTTGTTTATAAGTGCAAAGTTAGTAAGTTTAATTCGTTTTGAATCAATATAAGTGCTAAAAAGTATGTGTGTAAAGGCGTATTATTTTTATGCTAACTTTTTTGGAGAGTTTATATCTGGCTTGGTATATGGAAAAGATATGAGAGATGCAAGGATGAGGTTCCAAAAGTTATAAGAAGTTATGAATCGTTTTCAACAGCTTACGAACAACTGTAAATAAAGAACTTTAGTATCTTTGCATCTCTTTCACGGATAAAAGGAATAATATGCGTAAATTGAATATCACCGAATTGTGCCGAATCAGCAATGAAGAGTTTAAGGAGGCTGAAAAGATACCATTAATAGTCGTACTGGATGAAGTTCGAAGCATGAATAATATAGGTTCAGTATTTCGTACGGCAGATGCATTTCGTATAGAATCAATCTATCTTTGCGGTATTACCGCCACTCCTCCTCATCCGGATATACACAAGACCGCATTGGGTGCCGAAGAAAGTATGAATTGGCAGTATTTTATAAATACGACAGATGCAGTACAAGCGCTGCGCGAAGCAGGTTATGTACTATATTCTGTGGAACAGGCAGAGGGCAGTATTTTTTTGCAGGATGTAGAATTGGATAAGAACCAAAAATACGCTGTAATATTCGGTAATGAAGTAAAAGGGGTAAAGCAGGAGGTGATAGATCTTTGCGATGGATGTATAGAGATCCCGCAGTATGGCACCAAACACTCATTGAATGTATCGGTCACAGCCGGTATTGTAATGTGGGAGCTGTTTAAGAAATTAGAGTTGGTTGTTTTCCACTAAAGTGATCACCCTTTCCGTTAGTTTATCTTCTTTGTCTTTATCATATTTTTTCTTAAGGCTGGCTCCAAAACCAGCGGCAAAGACTTGGTAAAGATTCGCATTCAGACTACCTACAAAGGCTCTTATCAGCTCATAAGAAGAAGAGTTGCTTTGGCGGTCTATCATCTTTATTAATAATTTTCCCTGGGTAAATGAAAGCTGTTTCAATACGGGTTTATATTGAGCCATAAGTCCGGCTTCTACCTTTTTAATATGGGCTTTCCGTTCTTTTTGGGGCAGGGTATTTAAGTATTCATAAGTTTCGATAACCGTATTTTGGATTGTAATAGCCAAGGGATACACTTTCTTTACGTTATGTATAAGGCGCATATATTCCTGCCACTCCTTGTTATTCTTAAATTTCAGGGGAGGATAGATGAATACTTCCCTAAATTGAAACAAAGGAATAGTATCTCCTTCATATACGCACAGTTCTATATGTGTATAAAAGGATCGTTTGTAAGCATAGCTGCTGCTTTGCGCTTTGGCTGCATACATGCTGCATACAAAAATCAAACAACAGATAAATCGAATCATATTCTCTTCCTTTTCTATATAACGAACAAAAGTAGTGCTAATCTTATGAAGTAGGTTGTTTTTTAAGTAGAAAATTATTAATTAGGCTTTGTGTTCCCATATTTTTAACTTAGCTTTGCGTTGTCTTATGTGTTTTTACACGTGGGATAGTTGAACCTTATTCTTTTACGAAAATGAAAAACATCATTTTCCTGAGCTGTACTATGTATATATGTGCAGGGCTTTCTGCTATAAAGGCACAAAGCCTTGTGGCGTATCCCAATGCATGTTCGTCTGGCTTAGGACATATTACATCGGTTGTTTCGGGTTTTACTAATCCGGCTTTTTCTTCTTTTGAGTCGTCCCGTTCACTGGAACTGAATTACATGGATCGCTTTTCTCTTCGTGAACTTTCCACTGTTTCGGCCGAACTGCATTATCCCAATTCATTTCTTGAGGGTGGGTTATACTTATCCAGGTATGGTTTTTCAGCATATAATGAAACGAAGGTGGCGGTCAATCTTTCCCATCGTCTTGCCGAGAAATGGGCGCTTGGGATACGGATTCAGTATACCAACCTGCATTATTCGGAAGAATATACAGATAAAGGTGTACTTACAGCAGATATAGGTATGTGGGTGGAAGCTATGGAGGACCGGCTGCGCTTTGCCTTTGTTTTGTGTAACCCCTTGCAGAGTAGTATAAGGGCGGGTGAGGATGAAAAAGAAGAGTTGCTTCCAGTTCTTTTCCTTATAGGTATATCGTATTATTTGAATCAGCAATTTCTTGTGTTGGCGGAGGTAGAGAAAGAGAACGATACTTCCATGCGGTGCAGGATAGGAGCAGAGTATCATCCTTTCCCTGTTTTGTCTTTGCGGGGAGGGTTGCAAACATCCCCCTTTTCTCCTACCTTGGGTATAGGTTTTCATTGGAAATGGTTGGATGTAAACGCTGGTTTCTCCCGTCATGAAAAGCTTGGAATAGAATCAGCATGTGGCTTACGGTTTTTATTTTAGGTGGATATGGAATTACTTGTACTCAAAAGAATCCTGCACGTGATCTGTTTCTGCTTTCTTTTTGCAGAGGCTGTAGCGATGAAAAACGATACCATCCCTGCTTTGGTCAATAAAGTGGGGGTACAGTATATAGGCTTGGACTGGCTGGAACAAATGCACGAAATGGGTGTTCTTTCCGATGATGGAGAAGAAGAACTCCAGATGGAATATCTTGAAAGTGAATGGCAGGAACTGGAAGAGTGGAAAGACAATCCTCTGAACTTGAACACAGCCTCAAGAGCACAACTGGAGCGTTTCCCGTTTCTTTCCGATTTTCAGATAGAAAAGCTCCAGCAACACATCTATGTACATGGCTCCATGGAGAGTATATATGAGTTGCAGCTGGTAGAGGGTATGGACAGGGAAGCCATCCAATACCTTCTGCCTTATGTGTGCGTCCTTTCTTCGGGTACACCTTCCCGGAAGCTTTCTTTTAAGAATGCGTGGAAGTATGGGAAACAGGAAATAGTAACCCGTTTTGATGTACCGCTCTATACCCGCGAGGGGTATCGGAAGAAAGATGAGGAAACCCTTGCTGCTAACCCCAATAAACAGTATCTGGGTCCTTCCTGGTATCATTCGCTCCGTTATTCGTTTCATTACAGCGATCGTTTCTATGTAGGCTTTACGGCAGAGAAAGATGCGGGTGAACCTTTTTTTGCCGGGCACAACCGGAAGGGGTACGATTCGTATTCTTTCTATCTGTTGCTGCGCGAAGTGGGGCGGATAAAGGCATTGGCTGTAGGGAAGTACCGCGTCACTTTTGGACAGGGCTTGGTGGTGGGAAGCGATAACCTGTATGGAAAAGGAACCTCCATATCTGCGCTGAACAGCCGGAATTCCGGTTTTCGAAAGCATTCCTCTACGGATGAGTACAACTATTTCCGGGGTATGGGAGGCACCTATATGCTAAGGAAACAGATCTCCCTTTCGCTGTTTTACTCCCATCGTTCTCTGGATGGAATAGCGGACGAGAAAGTGCTCACCTCCATCAATACCACCGGAAAACACACCCTTCCCCGTGAAGTAGAGCGCAAAAACGTAGCTACGCTGCAAACAGTCGGGGCAAACCTTACCTGCACCTGGCCGGGTTTGCAGCTTGGCTTGACTGCTGTTTCCTACTACCTTGATAAATACTATGATCCACAGTATCGGGAGTATAATAAATATTACTTTCGCGGAAAGAAGGGTTATAATATAGGGGTCAGCTACAAATATCGCTTCCAAAACGCATTATGCAACGGAGAGCTGGCCGTGGACCGCAATGGAAATACCGCCATGCTGCATGCCTTGCACTATTTTCCTTCTACAGAATGGCGGTTTATCCTGTTGTACCGGTATTACGATATGAAGTATCAGGCCTTCCATTCGCGCAGCATATCCGAGGGCGGGAGGGTACAGAATGAGAACGGCATCTATCTGGGCGTAGAAACGCACCCCCTGAAATACTGGAAGCTTACTGCATACGCCGATTTTTTCCGCTTCCCTTATCTGCGGTACCTGGTAGATGAGCCTTCTTCTGGTTTCGACGGGTTGGCGCAGTGCACCTACACCCCTTTCTCATCGCTGGCCATTGACGGATACTATCGCTACCGGCGTAAGGGAAAGAATTATACCGATACAGGTACGAAAAAAAAATCCGTTCTTCCCTATATCGTGCAGCGTGCCAAGTTACAAGGAAGCTACTCCCTGCACCCCAACTGTGTATTGCGAACCCTCTTTCAATATGTGTGGGAAGGAACCGAGGGCCACTCCACCGGCCGTGGTTCGCTCTTTGCACAAAGCGTCACCTATACAATGAAACGCATCCCCCTGCAACTGAATGTACTGTACGCCTTCTTCGATACCGATGCATACGCCAGCCGGGTTTATTCCTACGAAAGAGGATTGCTTTATTCCTTTTACACCCCTTCCTTTTACGGGAAGGGCACCCGTATGTCAGCCTCTTTGCGATATGATTTTTCGGAGCGGCTGATGTGTATACTCAAATATGGAGAGACAGACTATTCGGATCGCGATTGTATTGGCTCGGGTATGGATGAGATACGGGGTAGTCAAAAAGCTGATCTGTGCTTTCAGCTTCGGTGGAAATTTTAATGAAATTATTTAAAAATATGGGTACGAGTTCCGAGAAAATAGTACAGGTTGGAAGTGTTTCCAGCCTCATAAATAGAAACGCTTGGTATCCGTGTTTTATCACTCCTAAATCACGCTTAAAGGGTGATAAAGCAAGAAAATAATTAAATGTGAATGAGTTTTTAACATCTTGTGAGCATCACGATTTGGGAATTGTTGTTTAAATTGTTAATTATCTGTTAGATATGATTATTCTTGATTTTTCATTTGTGAACATGAAACTTTGGAAGTGTCATATTCTTATATATATATTTGCAGTGCTTGTTAATCAAAATTTAATACTAAAAAATTTATCTGTAATAGAGTTTGAAAAAGTGATTATGAAGATTCGGAAAAGTATTCGTTATTCCTCCTGTTTGCAGCACCTTGAGAGGGGCTGCGTTTATGTACTATTTATGATGGTAGGTATAATAAGGAAATATAGGAAAAATCGCCCTTTGGGGGAGGTTGAGTGCCCTTCTCTTGATACAGCGGAAACGAAAGTTGACTCAGAAGAGATGTCTGTGAATGAAGTAAATACTCGGAAGGGTATATTGCAGTTTGGAGATTTATTGTTTAATCCTTTGTTTCGCGAGCTTATTGTAGCGGGTAAAACTACTACTCTATGTCTTCAAGAGGCTGAATTACTTCAATTATTCATTAGTACTCCTGGTCACTTTCTGAGTAGTAAAGAAATAATTGCTTGTTTTTGGGAAAAAACGGGAACGGCAAATAATGCGAATAACCTACTCTCACGGCTTCGGAAAGGCTTGCGTGAGTCTGGCTCCTTATCTGGATTAAGGGGATTCCAAAAAGCGGATATGAGTTGAGATATGAAGTTAACTTGTCTGTCCCATTGTTGTCAATACAAAGTTCCTCGGAAAATATGCTATGCAATGAAAATAGCGCAGATATAGGAGCAGAAGAAGTATTAAAGAAATATTAAATAAGTATTAATTATCAGCATGGTGTAGTTTTAAGAAAAAGTTAAGAGCTTTGCTTTTGTGTAAATAAAAGCTCTTAATACATTTGCGCACAATGCTATATTGCCTTGTAGTAGGTATGAAAACGTTCAATCTTAAAATATATCATGTTTTGCTATTAATGATGTGTTATAATAGCAGTTATCTCGTTTTTGCGCAAAAGATGGAACGCCTTCAGGCGCTCATGACGCAGACCGAGCAGTTCTCCTCCTTTTATCCCCAGGAGAAGGTGTATCTGCATTTTGACAATACCTCTTATTACATTGGCGAACGTATCTTCTTCAAGGCTTACGTTACAATGGCGGCAGATCATTCCCTCTCTGCCCTCAGCAAGACCTTGTATGTGGACCTTCTCAACAAGAACGGGAAACTGGTGGAGCGCAAAATCTACCCGGTGGTAGATGGCCGTGCAAGCGGTGACTTCTTTCTTTTTGAGCCTTCACTGATCTTTGCGCAGCCTCACAACGCCGGATACTACGAGGTGCGTGCCTATACCCGCTGGATGCGCAACTGGGACGAAAACTGCGTCTTTTCACGTGTGCTGCCCGTATTCAATAAACCCTGGGAACCGGGCGAGTGGCCCCTGACCATGTACAACACCGTGGAGGTAGGCGAAAGAATAGAATACAACCACCGCAAAGCCCTGGATCTTGACAATTTGAATCTCACCTTCTACCCCGAAGGTGGCAGCCTGGTGGAAGGAGTCACCTCCACCGTCGCCTTTAAAGCTACAGACGAAAACGGTGCTTCCGTAAACCTGCAGATAGGAAAAATCCGTACCCGCAAAGGCAAGCAGGTGGTGGACGACCTTTTTACCGTGCACAACGGGATGGGCCTCTTTACCTGTACCCCCGAAGCGGGCGAGGAATATGTGGCTGACGTAATATACCGCAACAAACGCTACGTGTTCGACCTTCCCCCTGTCGAGAAACAAGGATATGTGCTGTCCGTAAACAACTACCCGCCGAAACGCATGGTACTTTCCATTGCCAAATCCCCCGGTATGGCTGACGATACCTTGGGCCTGACGATCTCCTGCCGTGGAAAGGTCTATGCCTCACAAATCACCCCCCTGCTGGGGGATGCCCCTGTGCAGCTTTCCATCTCCAAAGAACCACTTCCCCGCGGCGTAGTACAGGTCACCCTGTTCAACAGCCTGGGAAAGATTCTTTGCGAGCGGATGGTTTTTTGCCACAACCCCTCCGCCGGTGACCGGTTACGTATTGAGGTGGACACTACGGAGCTTAACTTTGCCCCTCACTCCCTTTCCCGCCTCTCCTTCCGGGTGACCGGTCAACAGGGAATCCCTCAACCCTATACCTACTTTTCTGTCTCCGTGCGGGATGGTAAAACGGATATCCCCAGTGCGTACAATGAGAGTGCCGAGATCAACCTGCTCCTCTCTTCCGACCTGAAAGGGTATATAGAAAACCCCCGCTTCTACTTTGAAAAGGAGGATGCCACCCGGCTTAAGTCCCTCGACCTTCTGATGCTGGTACAAGGCTGGAAGCGCTATGCGTGGGATCAGCTTGCCGGAACCGTCCCCTTTGAGGTGGCGTACAAGGCCGAAAAAGGTATATCCATCGATGGAAAGATCCTCCACCTGATGAACAAAAAGAAAGAATATAAGGATTTACACATCAGCTACGTAATGCAGGGCCTTAAGTTTGATGACCAGCTTACGGACGAGAATGGCGATTATTCCTTCACGGAACACTTCTACGGCAAGCAGCGTATTTTCCTGCAAACCAGTAACAAGAAATACAAGAGGCGTGAAACATACATCACCCTTAACCGCAACTTTTCCCCCGTTCCCCGTCCGCTCGAATGGGGCGAGACGCACTATCCGCTCTACTTCCGCAATACCACCCCGGTGCTCGGAAAAGACCTGAACAGCTCCATTGATCTGGGTGATGCCACCCTTTTGGACCCTGCTCTTGTAAAAGGAATCAATATTGATTCATTCGCCGTCACGGCAAAGAAGAAGCGGGTTCGGATGATAGAGACTGTTCAATTGGATGTAGACTTCCTGATGGAACAGGTAAGGGATGAAGGAATAGAGATTCATTCTTTAAGTGCTTTTCTGAGGCGGTTTGATCCATATTATGGAGGATATAAAGGCTATTATGACATGCGATGTGGATGTGTCAATGATGGACATTTTCACAACGATAAGCCCTGTCTTATTTATTACACTGATGATAATATTACTCCTGATTTTTTAGAAAGTGATAAAAGCAATATCAGGAAATGGCATGCGTATGGTGGGTATAATGTGATGCTAGGGTATAAAAAGATCTGCATCTTTGATGTTCCAGAAAATAGGGATCAACGGAAGAGGGCTAGTCTTGTGGATATTCCTTACGGTTTTTCTGTAATAGCAATTCAGGTACACAATAAAGCCGTAAATCGTAGAGAGGCTTATGGAGTACGACAATCTACAATTTATGGATACAATCATATAGCAAATTTCTATTCCCCGCAGTATCTAAGTGTTCCGGATTCCAGTACGGTAGACCTCCGCCGCACCCTTATATGGAGTCCGAATCTCTTAACCGGTCAAGATGGACGGAGTGAGTTGGAGTTCTATAACAATACTTCCAGTGAAGAGTTTCTTATCAATGCGGAATGCATTGCAAAACAAGGGAAAATAGGTTCTCTGTATAGGGAGGCTCAAGATAAGCTGATAAAAACAGGGAGATGAGGGGGTTATTGAATTTCCATATATCGCTCTTACAGAGCTCATGCGTCTGCGGTGGTTTATTCCTGGGGCTGCATTCGCTCCGCTCATTGGCCCCAGGCTTACGTAGAACGCTCTTTCAGAGCTAAAGGAGAAGACCTCTACCGGGAAAATTCGCTGAACCATCAAAAGTAGCAAAGAGTCGAATTATCTCCCGGGAAGCAGCGGAGGAGTACGCAGCATGAAGGGTGTGCCGGGCAGGCCAGAGGTTTTTCCGGAGAGAGGGAGTACTCTGAAATAATAGTCTGTATCCGGTTTTAGACCAGTCAGTACTGCGTTGTTTTCCTCACCGGTCGTAAATATTTCTCCATTATTAAATAAGGTATAAGTTGGGGCTTCGGGGCTTTGGCTTATGTACACCTGATAACCCGTATCGCGGGCATCGGTATTGTTCCACCAGAGCTTTACGGAAGTGGGACTGAGGGGTATGGCACATGTGTTTTCCACGGTACCGGTGTATTCGGCGTCGGGTTCTGCGTCAAAGAAGTAATACTCCGGTTCTTCGGTTACATCTGCTGTCAGCATTCCGGAGACGGCGGTTAGCAGGCGCTCATTACCGCGGCATCCGTGGAGGCCTTCGGGGGCCAGTTCTATAAAGTCGCACAGCGCATCCACCTGTCGCCATGCCAAGGTGGGGTCATATTGTAGTTCGCCCTCTTTTTGGTACTGGCGGGCGGTTACTATTTCCTGTCCGGAGGAGGTCTGTATGGAGGCATCTCCCACAGGGCCTACGAGGGGGAAGAAGGGGTTTTCCTCTTTTGTGGGAAGCACGGTGATCTCTTGGCCTAGGGCGGGATTCTTTGGGTATACAGCCGGTTGGTCGGTGTGGGAATAGCTCTTCAACACGCCTTCTTCCTGATAACGGGGGTTGGTGATTTCCCATTTAGTGCCGTTCCATCGCTCATAGCGTGAGGTGGGCAGGCCGCTTCGCGCACGGTCTATATATTCGGGGTGGGCGGGGAGGTCTAGGGCCTTGGGGTTCGGAATGTCGGGGATATAGGTTTTTACGTGGGTTACATGCTGTACTCCGGCGGGAAGGGAAATCTTCACTGCGGCGCGGCCACGGTTCAACAGGGCGATATCTTCGGTACACTCTTCGGGATTGAGGTAGTACACCACGTATGCACCCTTGCCGGAGTTGTCTTCTTTTCGGAAGCATGCTATGCGGATGCGACCGTCATCAGAGCCCGAGGCTGGCTTTTTAAAACCTACGAAGGAGTATCCGGCAAAACGTTCACGGAAGGTTTTCACAAACCAGAAAGCGCGTGAGATGGGATACCCACCATTGTGCAGTACATTGCCAAACAGGCCCATACCTGCAAATTTGGGGGCGCCGTGCGGTTTCACGTAGGAGGCGTTATGTGCCAGCTTGCGGGCATCGGGCACGGGATTGCCCTTTGCATCTTTATCCCAGTAGAACATTTCCCATCCGGCTCCGGCGCTCCATTTGGAGGTGTCAAACCAGTTATCCTCATTTTCCGTCATGTACCAGTGGCACATGTCATAGCCCAGATCCATCAGGGAAATGACGCTGCGTATAAAGTACTGCCCTTTCAGGTCGCCACGGAAGCGGGGCGGAGTAGTGCGTGCGGGAGCATTGTCATACGTACCTGGAGGGAGGGAGCGCACCTGGAACTGTGATTTCAGGTTGCCTTCCGGCACACCGAACAGTCCGGCTTCACCCCAGCCCATTTCGGTAATCCAGATGGGCTTGTCGGGCATGTACATATCCCGCATACGGGGGAGGTTAGTGAGGGCTGGGTTTGTTTGGTTATTCACTGTATACTCCACGGTACACCCTTTGAGGTTTGGGAAGGAGGTACTCAGGTCTTGATTACCTCCGTTTGAGAAATAGGCGTGGGTGTTAAGTACGTCGAGTGGCAACTCCCGCCCCGGAGGACGGTGTGTGCACCACCAGATGTAAGCCTGCAACAGATAGCCGGGAGAGAGGGTGATGAAACCGGGGGCGATGGATAAGAAGTCCGGATCGGCATTCTTTACTCCGTACCAATTGGGGGAGGTACCGGCCAGTGCACCGCTGTGCCCGTCGTAGACAGCACTTTGTATGGCGGCAAATTCCAGTGGTTGAAGATAGCCCCCGAAGCCTGTCCAGGTATTATCCGGCTCGTTGAAGAATTCCATACCGCTCATCAGGTCCCGTCCGGTGCACATGTCTTCGGCATCCCACAGGTAATTGTGCACATCCAGTGAGCCGTCTTCCGCTTTATTGCCATACTTCCGCGCCATGCTGAAGGCGAGTTTGGAAATCATTTTGTAGTTGAGGGGATTCTGGGTCTCCGCAAAGTACTTCTCCCATCCCTGGTATGCGATAGAGGGGACAGGCATGGAATCATACTCTTCAGTAAAGTACTTATCCATGTAGCGGTGGGCGGTGAAGTTCTCTTTCCAGTTCTTGTAATAGATGGCAGTCTGCGCCAAGGGGGCAATAGGAGTACAGAAGGGTCGGAGGCCATGCTTCTTATAGGTACGATTAAGGGTTTCGCCCCAGCCTATAGTTCGTTCCCCGTCTGCATCCCTCAAGCCTGAATTATTCATCACCCAGGGTATCTTATCCAGTCCGAAGCGGGTAGCGCGCACATCCGCCTCGGAATAATGCGGAGTGGCCCAATGCACAGCATTCTTCTTCATATTGCCACCGTCATTACCCGGTTGGCGGAAACCATTCACCTCGGTAATGGTGTGATTGGCGCTCGACATATACTGTCGCACATACTCATTGGCATAAAGAGATGAAAGCCTGCCCTGGTGATAGCCCTGGTCGTTGGCAGAGATAAAACCATCCACTGTAGGATGCTTTACGGTGCGTCGCAAAGGTTTCCGGATACCGGAGGGTCGACCCGCATTCACCGGCGTGCCATACGCCACCATCTCCCAGATGCGGGGGACGGTAGGGTTGATGGAGGCTGTGGTAGCCGTAGTAAATCCTTTGCTGCCAGGGGTGTTGCTCGTTTCTTTTCCGCCATTTATATCTGTATATCGCACCACACCCCCGCCGGACGGCTTGTAGTCTAAGCACTCAAAGGATAGGCGTATAAAGCGGCCATGCTTCCCGCTAAGTGGCAGTTTTGTCCATTGCTGGTTTCCGGTCCATCCGGCCGTTTTCACTTCGTTCAGTACTTTCTCCCACTCACTACCCTCGTTCAGGTCATTCAGTATATATACATTGAGTTTTACCGCCTGATCCGTAGCAATGCACAGATTGTCCACTTTATAAGAGGTGTGAAGGTCGATGATATAATGATACGGAGTAGTTGTTTTACTCCACGGATTGATGCTCCAATAGGTAGAGAAAGAAGGTTTTTGAAGGTCGGATGTATGATTTCCACCTTTTTCAACCTCATCAAGTACATGAACGCGAGGCTGTGAAGCATTACTCTCTGATTGCGGGTACAGACAATCCACGGTCAGAGGGATGATTCGCAATGCACTATCACCAGCTATAGTGGAGGGTAAAAACTGTACGCCACCTCCATATCCATACGGCATACTTGTAATCAACAAGGTAAAAATAGCCAGCACATATCTATGCACAACTTGAACATTTTTTCTTTGTATCATAATCCTAATCAAATCCAAATTATAATGTTTTATAGTTCTGCAAACCTCACGACTACCCTCTTATTGAACTAACCTTCGGCATAGATGTTTTTGAGATGCAAGCCGATATTATCAGTTGAAGTATCAAATGGTCATACTCTAATTTTCCTCTTGCTGCTAAAGCTATACGAGCACAGATAGCCCAGTTTATAGAAAGAGAACAAGCTGATGGAAGGCTTTTTTCCGGAAAGGCGACGTTCTATATGTGTATGAGAGAAGCGGAAAAAGAGTGCAGTGAGGAACACAAGGTTCCAGGATTCCAGGCGCTTTAAGGTGCGAAGCAAACCGCTGGCTTCCTCCAGCACCTCCCGTTTGTCATACAACACCCGAACTGCAGTGCGTGTTTTGCGCAGAAACTCCTCATCGCTGTCCTGATTGTAGTGTACCACGGGGTTGTCTATGTGATGAATTTCTATTCCCCTCTGCCTGAGATCCATACCGAACCGGGTGTCTTCGTGCCCGTAAGCCACGAAAGATTCATCAAACAACACCGTAAGGAACAAGGCTTTTGGCACCAGAAAGCTGATTGAGTTAAACTTTTGATACGGTTCACTACACCGTTGGGCAAGGGTAAGCTGCTCCTTTTTCACACCGTAGTAATACCGAAGGCGCATTCCCACAGGAGGTTCTTCGGCAGGATATATTAATCCTCCATATAGTACGGCTATTTCGGTGGCCTGTTTTAGGTAGTTTGCCAGGAAATCCGGCGAGGAAACTCCCGCATCGGCATCCAGAAAGAGAAGATACGTATATGTAGCACGACGAGCCAGGGTATTTCGTATCACCGCCCGGCCCACGTTATGATCCATTTCAAGAAAGCGACAACAGGGCCATTGGTTGACCTCGCGCATGACATTCTTATACTCGTCTGCTGAACAATCATCTGCCACGAGGATCTCAAACGTAAGCTGTAAGCCCGTTGCCTGATGCCGCAATTCGTTTACTAAATCACGACAATCATAATTATAAGTGGGAATCAGTATAGATAACATTGCCCGAAAAGACCGATTTACTCTTCGTACATTTTCTCTATCTCAGCGGCAAAATGCTGTGCCACCACATTACGCCTGATCTTCAGCGTATTGGTCAGCTCGCCCTCTTCCATACTGAACGGACGGTTCAGCAGGGTAAAACGTTTCACCTGTTCATAATAGGCAAACTGTTGTTGCAGGGTATCAATGCGCGCTTTGAAAAGCTCCATAATGCGAGGATGGGTAAGCAGGTCATCCATAGAGGAATATTGAATGTTATGACGTGCTGCATAATCCTTCACCGCCGGATATATCGGGACGATAAGTGCGGAGACAAACTTACGTTCATCGGCAATCACAGTAATCTGGTCAATATAGCGGTCTACCACCAGCTTCGTTTCCAGCTGCTGGGGGGCTATGTATTTTCCGTTGGAGGTTTTAAACAGGTCCTTGATGCGTTCCGTCAGGAAGAGCTCACCGTCTTTCATGTATCCGGCATCTCCGGTACGGAAATACCCGTCTTCGGTAAAGGAGCTTTGTGTTACATCGCTCTTCTTGTAATAGCCTGCCGTAATGGCGGGGCCTTTGAGGAGGATTTCATTATCTTCGCCAAACTTCAACTCTACGCTTGTCATCAGGCGGCCTACGGAGCCAATGGTATAAGGCAGCGGCAAACCACAGGTTACTGTGGCCATGGATTCTGTCAGCCCGTAACCCACCACCATATTGATTCCTACAGAATGTACAAACTCATTCACCGCATCAGGAACGGCCGCACCTGCGGTGGGAAAGAAGTTACCACGATCCACCCCTATCGTTTTTTTCAGAAGGGTATATACTGTTCTTTCAAAAAATTGATACTTCATTTTTAGCATGAGGGGCGGTGTTTTCCCCAAGCGGATATAGTCCAGGTTGTACTCTCGCCCGGTTTTAAGGGCAAGGAGCATCAAGCCCTTCTTCATGCCCGAGGCTTCATTGATTTTTTCCATTACGCCCTGATACACCTTCTCCCAGAAGCGGGGTACGGAACACATTACCGTGGGTCGTATTTCGCACATGGTTGTTTGGATATCCATCGGTTTCAGGTTGATACACACCTGCACACCCACTTCCAAACACACATACGTCCAAGCCTTTTCAAAGACATGGGTCAGGGGCAGGAAGCACATGGAAACATCTTGGTCGCTCAAGGTGGTAAGGCGAGTCTGATGAGGCTCTACCTGTGCTAGGAAGCCACGATGATGCAGCAGGGTACCTTTCGGCTCACCCGTTGTCCCGGAAGTATAAAGGATATTCATCAGGTCATCAGGCGAGGCGGCTGCATTCAGGCGTTTTACCTCGGGGGCATAGGTCCGGTGGCTTTTATCAGCCAAGAGTTCATCGTAATATATGGAAGTTACGTCGCGCGGGTCTTTCTTTACTTGTGGGTCAAAGATGACCAGTCGCTCCAGTGAGGAGCATAAAGACATGACACTGAATGCCGCGTCATATTGGTACTGCTCACCTACAAAAAGATAGCGAATGGAAGCGTCATTGATAATGTATTGCACCTGTGCGGCTGAGCTTGTAGCATATAGCGGTACTGAAACCGCCCGTATTCCATACGCCGCCATCTCCATATAGAGGCATTCGGGCTTATTCTGCGAGAAGAGACCCACATTTTCCTGTTCCTTTACCCGAAGCGCCAGCAATGCACAGGAAGTAGCATTCACCTTTTGGGCAAATGTGTTCCAGCTTACCGATACCCATTCATTCTTCTCATAGTCTTTGTACTGTAGAGCCGTCCGCTCGCCATATTTCTCGGCCTGGCGGTATACCAATACTGCTAAATGGTGAACATCCATAAATAATATGTTGATATTTGAAGACAAAGTTACCTACATTTTTTTAATTATTACTACTTTTGCATGACTAAATGCATGAAGAAATGAGAGATCAAGAACAGGTAATGCGAGCTATAGAGCTATTAAAGCGACTTATCACCCTCCCCTCGGTGAGCCGTGAAGAGGGCGAAGTGGCTGATTTTCTGGAGGAACACGTTCGTTCCCTCTCTCTCAATTACCTAAGAAGAGGCAATAACATAGCCTGTCTGGCTGCTGCATTTGATTCCGAGAAGCCCACTCTCTTACTGAATGCACATATTGACACCGTAAAGCCCGTAAACGGCTGGATACGTGATCCTTTTACCCCTACTGAGGAGGAAGGGCGGTTGTATGGCTTGGGCAGCAATGATTGCGGAGGAGGATTGGTGTCCCTGTTTACCGTTTATTGTAAGCTGTTGGCCACTGAGCAGGCATACAACCTCATCTGGCTGGCCTCATGTGAAGAAGAGGTGTCAGGAAAAAACGGGATTGAGAGCATCCTGCCCCACCTGCCTCCCATTTCGCTGGCTATCGTGGGCGAACCTACAGGTATGCATCCCGCCATTGCCGAAAAGGGACTGATGGTACTGGATGTCACCGCACGCGGTAAAGCCGGACACGCCGCTCGCAACGAAGGACTCAATGCCATCTATGAAGCATTGCCCGACATCGAATGGTTTCGCACCTATCGCTTCCCGAAGGAATCTCCCCTGCTGGGCCCCGTAAAAATGAGTGTGACCCAAGTCAATGCCGGTACCCAGCATAATGTAGTGCCTGATACGTGTACCTTTGTGGTGGATGTGCGCAGCAATGAACTGTATAGCAACGAGGAATTGTTCAATCTCATCACTTCTCACATACGGGGTGAGGCCAAGGCCCGTTCCTTTCGCCTTAACTCCTCGCGGATTGAGGTGCAGCACCCACTCATACAGCGTGCCGTAGCGATGGGAAAAGTGCCCTTCGGATCGCCCACGCTTAGTGACCAGGCGCTGATGTCCTTCCCCTCGCTGAAAATGGGGCCGGGCGAATCTTTGCGCTCTCATATCGCAGATGAATATATCTGCCTCACGGAAATAGAAGAAGCGATCCGTACCTATCTGGAACTCCTTGACGGGCTAACACTGTAACGCATGCGGAATCCTTTTCTCCACATACGGATTGCCCGGCACCTTTCTCTTCCCGCCTACATAAAGTGGAGCCACCAGCATTTCATAGCTCCGTTTTACCATGTGGTAACGGACGAATCGCTTCCTCACATCCGGAACTTGTATCAACCCAAAACAACTGCAGAGTTTGAGAAAGACCTCGACCTGTTTCTTAAATATTACCATCCGGTGTCAGTGGGTGATTTGCCATCTATTGACAAAAAGAAGAACTGTTTTCTGCTGTCTTTTGATGACGGATTGCGCCAGTTTCATGAGGTCGTTGCCCCCATTCTGTGGAGAAAAGGCATCCCTTGCATCTGTTTCTTAAACAGCGCATTCATTGATAACCAGGCCCTCTTCTACCGATTCAAGCAGAGTATACTAATAGATGCGTTAAATCGGCAGCCGCAAAAAGGCTTGCCTGGGGTGGGAGAAATTCTGAAAACCAGCCATACAGAGGATGCTCTGCTGGAACAATGGGCACAACTTGCTGGCATTGATTTTAATGATTTCCTACAAAAAGAGCGTCCTTATATGACTCGTAACGAGATTCGCTCGCTTGCAGAAAAAGGATTCCACTTTGGAGGACACTCCATTGATCACCCGCTTTACTCCACACTCTCGCTTGAGGAGCAGTTGCAACAAACGCAGGAAAGTACCTCAATAGCCACCGGGATAAGTGGAGATACACACCGGTATTTCTCCTTTCCTTTTACCGACGACGGAGTATCCATGCGTTTCTTTTCCGATATACAGAAGGATATTCAGTATACCTTCGGTACTGCCGGGTTGAAGCACGACACTGCCACCCGGAACATACAGCGTATCCCCATGGAGCAAGGTTCCCTTACAGGCAGAGAAGTGCTTCAAAATGAATACGCATACTACCTTCTGAAAACAATTTTATTCAAAAACCATATAAACCGCACCTGACATGATGCACCGCTATACCGAAACACAAGAACGTTACAAAGATTTATGCGAAGACGAACGCAGCATCCCCCTTATGATGCAATACTGGTGGATGGAAACCGTATGCCCCGGAGAATGGGATGTGTTCCTTGTGGAAGAAAAAGAACAAATTGTAGGCGCGCTTCCTTATCATATCCGCTCTAAATTCGGCATGCGCTTTCTGCTCCAGCCCCAGCGTACGCAATACGGAGGGATCTGGATCAAGCGAAGCCCAGGCCCTGTTTGTGATGGCGAACGGCTGGCCTACGAAAAACGGGTTTTCGAAAAGCTCATCGCCCAGATTGAAGGGTTGAAGCTTGGTTATTATGAACAATGCCTGCATCACAGCATTACCAACTGGTTGCCTTTCTACTGGAAGGGCTACACGCAGACTACCCGCTATACGTATGTAATAGAGAGCATTGGCAACCACGAGAAATGTATCTCCCGTTTCAGTCCTGCCAAGCAACGGCAAGTTCGAAAAGCAGAAGGCCTCTTTACGCTCGACCTGAACCTCACCCCCGATGAATTCTATGCCTCGCACAAGCAATCCCTGCAAGATAGCCGGAGTGAAACGATTGAATACAGCTACGAGTTCTTCCTCCGTTTGTGGAAGGGCACCACAGCCCGCCGACAGGGACAGATATTCGCCCTTCGCGATAAAGCGGGGAAAGTACATAGCGCCCACTTCATCGTGTGGGACAAGACTTCCGCCTATGACCTTCTTTACTTCATCCAGCCGGAACATGCCTCCTCTGGCGCCAGTACTCTCATCATTGCCGAGATCCTGAAATGGCTCATCAACAAAACAAAAGCTTTCGACTTTGAAGGCAGCATGATTGAAGGTGTGGAAAACAGTTACCGCCAGTTCGGAACTACCCAGAAGCCCTACTTCCAGATCCGGAAGAACTTTAATCCGCTGGTGGGATTGCTGATGAAACTGAAGGGCAGGTAGGCACTCTTAGCTCTCAAAAATGTTTTTTCGTATTTTACTGCATTTACTGCATAAAATGGGTCTATTTAATTGAATAACAGTCAATTAAATGTATGTAGTAAACTATGCAGCAAGTATGCAGTAAAAAGTTTACTGCATAGCTGACCTGCGTTACAAAAGTTGAGTTGAGGGGCTCGACTGGCCGTTTGGCGCCGCCGACTGGCGAGTTGAGCCCCCCGACTGGCGAGTCGAGGGCGCCGACTCAGTTTTTTCTGCGGAGCGCTTGTTCCAGGGCCTGGAACGCTTCTTCCAGATACACGCGTGGACAACCGGCATTGAGGCGCATGAAGCCTTCACCTTCCTTCCCGAAGATGCAGCCTTCGTTCAGGGCAAGGCCTGCTTTGTCTTTGAAAAGATGGATCAGCTCGGCCTGCGAAAGCCCCAAGCCCTTGCAATCCAGGAATACCAGGTACGAGGCTTGTGGAATCACCGGCTTAATCTGTGGGATATGTGTGGCGCAGAAGTCGGCAATAAAGCGGATGTTTTCACTGACATACTCCAGCATCTGCTCCAGCCACTCCGTACCGTGCGTATAGGCGGCGGTGACGGCAATGGAAGAGAACAGGTTGCCATTGGCCAATTCATTGTGATCCAGGAAGCTATAAAAAGAATTGCGAATTTCCGGATTGGGAATGATGGAATGGGCGCTGGCCAGGCCCGGTATATTGAATACTTTGCTGGGGGCCTGAAGGGTAATGCTGTTCATGCACGCCGCTTCGCTGACTGTGGCAAAGGGGATATGTTGGTAAGGAGGGAAGGTAAGATCGGCATGGATCTCGTCCGAGATCACTAGTGTGCCGCTCTCCCGGCATATCTCGGCAATCATTTCCAGCTCTTCCCTGCGCCATACTCGCCCTCCGGGATTGTGGGGATGGCAAAGGAGGAACAATTTGCAGCCCTGCACATCGCGGCGAAAGGCTGCTTCATCCAGATTAAACTGGCCGTTGGTATACGTCAATGGATTCCACACCACGGTGCGGTCATTATGCGTGGGCAACAAATGAAACGGGTGATAGATGGGAGGCTGTACCAATACTTTATCCCCCGGACAGGTGAAATAATTGAGGATCAGCGCAATGGCCGGAACTACTCCGGGCATGAAATGAATCCATTCCCGTTCCACCTCCCATCCGTAACGCATCTGTTCCCAGTTTATGATAGCCGGGAAATAACCTTTGTTCTTCAGGGAATACCCCAATACCTCGTGCTCCAGGCGTTTCCGGAGCGCCTCGATAATGAAGGGAGGAGTACGGAAATCCATGTCGGCCACCCACAACGGGTGCAAATCATCACGCCCGAAGGTGTGCTGCATGCCGTCCCACTTCACCGAGTCTGTCCCTTTGCGCGGAACAATTTCATCGAAATTATAGTTCATGATCTTATTTATTTGGAACGTCTGGCGGGCTTCACCACCACCTTGCTGGCTGTAGCCATAGGGAAGGAGTTGGCTTGCTTCAGGTCGCCCTCGTAGGTAACTACCACCGTGTCGCCTATCAGCAGGCCCTGATCCGAGGTCACTTTTTCCGCATCTTCCATACCACCAAAGGAAAGAGTATCCCCTTGGGTGGTTATCAATACTACGGTATTCATAGTGGCGTCATATACCACACCAGTTACTTCGTCTTCTGCAGGGATGTTTTCTGCGGGTGCCGTTTGTACTGTGTCAGCCACCTCTGCGGGTGTTTGCGCCCCGTCTGCATTTTTCTTCTCACAGGAAGAAAAAAGACCTGCTACCAACGCGGCAATGATCAGGATTCTGGATTGTTGATTCATCATATTCTTTACTTTACTGATTTTGTGCTCGTATGTATAGTATAAATCTGACACTTTCAGAGCCTCTGCGGGCAAAGTTAGAAAGATTTCAGAGTTAAAAGCTTTCATTTCAATAAGAATAACTGCTAATTTGTCTTTTTTTAAGAATATATGCCTACCTGCTCATAAAATGTTATACAACATATTATTTAATTCACTACCTTTGCGGGAAATTTGGAAGCAGTTCTTAATAAACGAAGAATGAGCATCGATTAAAAAACTGTAAATCAGGTAATAAAAGGAATATAGAGCCTCCGCTCATCAAACAAAACGTCTTCCATTTTTGTATTATTAGAGCAACTAACTCAACTGACAATTATGAGCTTCAACATTGAGCGAAACGGGAAAAAGCGCATTATCATCGTAGGCGGTGGGTTTGGCGGACTGAAACTGGCCAACAAACTGAAGAATTCGGGCATGCAGGTCGTGCTGATTGATAAGAACAATTATCATCAGTTCCCTCCCCTGATTTATCAGGTTGCGTCGGCTGGTATGGAGCCCAGCTCCATCTCTTTTCCTTTCCGGAAACTCTTCCGCAAGCGTAAAGATTGCCACTTTCGTATGGCCGAGGTACGTGCCATACTCCCCGAAAAGAATCTGATACAAACCTCCATAGGCAAGGCTGAATATGATTATCTGGTCTTCGCTTCGGGTACTACCACAAACTTCTTTGGTAACAAAGACATTGAAGAAGAATCCATGCCGATGAAAACCGTTTCGGAAGCCATGGGATTACGCAATGCCCTGCTGGCCAATTTCGAACGTTCCATCACCTGCTCCACCGAGCAGGAACGCCGCGAGCTGCTCAACGTAGTCATCGTGGGTGGGGGAGCTACCGGAGTGGAAATAGCCGGTGCCTTATCGGAAATGAAGAAGTTTGTACTTCCTTACGACTACCCCGATATGGAAAGCAGCCTGATGCATGTGTACCTTATCGAAGCCGGAAACCGCCTGCTGCCAGGACTCTCGGAAGACTCATCCGCCAAGGCTGAGCAGTTCCTCCGTGAGATGGGAGTCAATGTATGCCTGCACAGAAAGGTGGTAGACTATCAAGACCACAAGGTTATATTGGAAGACGGTATGGAAATCCCCACCCGTACCTTTATCTGGGTGAGTGGAGTAACCGCTGTACCGGTAGGCAACCTTGATGACAAAATGATAGGCCGTGGAGGACGTATCAAGGTAGATGCTTATAACCGGGTAGAAGGGCTGGACAATGTGTTTGCCATTGGTGACCAGTGTGTCCAGACTGCCGACAAGGATTACCCCGGTGGCCATCCGCAGTTGGCACAGGTGGCCATCCAGCAAGGTACACTGCTGGCCAAGAACCTGCAGCGCCTGGAGAAGGGAAAGGCGCTGAAAGCCTTCCATTACCGCAACCTTGGCTCCATGGCTACTGTAGGTCGTAACCGTGCTGTGGCTGAATTCAGCAAGGTGAAAACCCAAGGCTGGATTGCCTGGGTACTGTGGCTCGTGGTGCATCTCCGCTCTATCCTGGGTATCCGCAACAAAGTAATGGTATTCCTGAACTGGATGTGGAACTACCTCACCTATGATCAGTCCATGCGTATGATAATATATGCTCGTAAGGCCAAAGAGGTACGCGAACGTGAGCTTCGTGAAGCAACGACCCACTGGGGAGATGACTTGCTGAAGCCCACTTCCTCCAAGAAGGAGCAGTAAAACGACTGGAAGCTCCTAATACCAGCAGTGCCACATTCCTTAGGGGAATGTGGCACTGCTGCATTATAGGTTACTCTATGCCGTCCAAATCATCTATATCGTCGTCGGAGAAGAGAAGGCTGGCCGCAGTTTCGGGATGAGAGGCGGTATCAGTGACGTCTGACTCTACCACATCATACGGGATGGTAAACCAGAAAGTAGATCCTTTACCTTCTTGCGATGTAACCCCTATCTTTCCTCCCATGCAGCGTATGATAGTCTCACAAATGGAAAGGCCCAGCCCAGTGCCCTGTGCAAAGTTGTTGAGTTTCACAAAGCGGCCGAATACACGTTTCTGCGATTCCTCCGAAATTCCCATCCCTGTATCAGTCACATAAAAGCGAAGCATCTTTCCGCAATGCTCATAGCCCATAGTGATACTCCCCTCCCGGGTAAACTTGAGGGCATTCGAAAGGAAATTATTAATGACCTGCAACACCCGGTTCTTCTCTGTGCGGATTACACAGTGGGTCAGGCCTTCCTTAAGGACAATTGCTACATCTGTATCTCTTGCCTTAAAACGTGTAGCTTGGAAAACCTCCTGCATCATACTGTTGATGTTTACAGTGGTATAGTCGAAGTCCAGGGTTCCTGCCTCTATTTTGGAAAGGTCAAGAATATCATTTATAAGTTGCAGCAACAGTTCATTGTTACTCTCAATGATCTTCACATACTCTTCCTTTTCTTCTGGAGTCTCGGCGTTCTCCAAGATGGTAGAGAAACCTACAATCGCATTGAGTGGAGTGCGTATCTCATGACTCATATTGGCTAAGAAGGCGGATTTCAAACGATTTGATTCCTCGGCCTTATCCTTGGCGGCAATCAACTCTTGCTCAAGTTCCTTTCGTTTGGTAATAAACATGGTCGAGCCAATAATGCTAAGTGCTTTCCCTTTCTCGTCACGCTGGTGCACAACAGCCTTTGTCTCCACCCATTCATACTCGTCGTTGGAGCGGTTATCCAGTAAGTGACGTGTCTGAAACACTTCACGAAACAGTTTTGAGCGGCCTTGAATGAGCGCAACAAATTTTCTCATCACCTGATAGCGGTGATCGGGATGGATCTTTCCGAGAAACTCTTTGACATTCAGTGCAAAAGGAGAAAGGGTTTCAGTTTCGTTAAACTCCTGAAGGCCATCGCACTCAATCACAGAACTATCTAACCGCCACTTCCAGGAAACAAGATTGGAGAGTTTAAGGGAAAGGACCATTTTGTGACACATCATCTCAATAACGGATTGGGCCTCTACCAATTCCGAGCAGTCCATGAAATACACATAAATTCGGCTCCTGTCTCTTCCGGGAATAAGAATCTTATTATAAATACGTCCCGTTTCAAGATGCACATACCGGAATGATTTTATCTCTGAGGAGAATAAGGCCTGATTTAGTTCATCAATCAACACCTGCATCCTCGTATCGCCGTCTTTCCAGAAGGTTCCGTTCGGGATGGTCTCTCCCACGGACTTGTAGAAATAGGTTTCAAAGGCTATATTCCATCTGATAATATCATATCCGATCACTTCGTCGCGCTCATTCTGTTTGAGCTGGAAGCCAGCAAAGGCCACAGGCATTCCGTTAAACAAACGTTCATACCGGCTTATCAGGTTTAGATCGCGCGCTTGCGCCTTATGCGCCTTAGCGATTGTTTGCAAGCGAGTGTACAGAATGATCGATATGGCAAGAAGCAAAAGCAGAGTAATTACAAATTCCCACTTATATTGCACCCAGATACTGGCTGGTTCATTGTAATAGACCGTGTCTTCGGGGATTTTGTTCAATGGGAAATCAAACTTCAGTGTCGCAGGGTAACTGATAAAATTACGAGGTTGAATGTCTGAGGATGCAAGATCGCGCGCCTGCCTACCTGCCAGGATCTCCAGTACGGCTAGTGAAACGGCCTGTCCTATCTCCTCAAATGTATAAAAGTATCCACCTGCCAGTCCGCTCTCGCGAACCGAAATATCTATCAGGCCAAAAACAGGATGTTTAAGATGTCGACCGATAATACGATGAGGCCAGGTACGCTTGCGTTCTTCGGAGCCTGTAGACTGTTGGTACCACGATGAAAATAGGATTCCGTGGCGTGGCCCTAAGTTGTTGAGAGAATCTAACACCGCATCAATTGTAATATTCTCATTGTCGTAGAATTTCAGCTTCAATGAAGGATATTCTTCCCGCGAAACCTGCATAATTGCAGATCGATCTTGGGCGCTTATCTGCCGCTTATCTCCTATAAAAACCAAAGTATCCATGGCTGGAATCAGCCGATTCATCAGGCTCATCGTTTCGCGTATCTGGTGTGTGGCAGGTACCAATGTCACATTTTTCCCTTTCACTGCTTCCTGTATGGGGATGCCTTTTCCTGCGGGAACGGCCGTTTTGTGCAGATATACATCCCGGGGGCCTATTACGTCGGCATTATAACAGAGTATAATAGGCACATCTCCCCACTTTTCCTCAACGGCTTCATGCAGGAGCGCCCACACAGTGTTTGATTCCATTACAATGACCTCAGGAGGAGAGTTAAAGCCTTCCAACAGTCTCCGGGTCAGAGAATCCAGTTGTTGTTCGGTGGAAATGGTAAGGATATTCATATTATCGGATATCACAACAGCGTCCTCATAGCCGGCCAGAAGGTTGCTCGTAATGCTTTTTATGATATAATCATTCAGTGGCAGATTCTCCTTGTGAGGATTAATCACAAGTACCTCTTTCCGCTCCTGAGCCACTAGATTGGGGTGCAGCAGAAACAAGAGAAATATCACAGCACATAGCCAACAGTGATTTTTTATCACAATCATTGGTCTCGTCCCCGAAAATAATGACATAAAAGGTCTATTCATAAGCAAGTAATTCAATAGATTAAAAGACAGGCTATAAAGGGATATTCCACAAGGCCATTCCGATACAGGCACGGTGAAATATGCTACCCTATTCCGATACAAAAACTTTTTAAGTCTGCCAAACTCTATTTCCGGGCAAAAATAGCAATTTAATTTAAGAACAAAGAAATTGTCAAAAAAGAAATTCAAAGCAAGGAGTCTTTTCAAAAAGGGATGCCCAATTTTCTATTATGGAAAAAATCTAAAAATCAGGTGTATCTGTTTAGCTTGTGTGATCTCTCTCTTTTGTAATGAGTACGTAGATTCGCTTTGAGTATTCATTTCTTTTCCTACTTTTGTCCCTTTTTTGCACCCTTTTTAAAAGTATTTTGCGCACCTTGAACATTATTATACGTATGTATTTATTGGTTAGCATACAATTTGCTTACTACACTAATAACCCTTCAAAACAATAACATTATGGGAATTACAATTGGAAAAAAGAAATTAAACAGTGGCCGGGTTTCGTTGTTTCTGGATTACAGCTTCAATGGAGAACGAAAAAAGGAGTATCTTGGCCTGATCCTGGAGTCGCCTTCCAGCACTTCTGTCCGGAAGATGAACAAGGAGAAGATAGAGTTGGCCTTGCACATTCGTGCCAAACGCGAACTGGAAACTATTGAGGCTTGCTATGAAATCAAGCGGGTTTCTACTCCGCAGAAGAAGGTCGACTTCTTCCAGATCTTCGAAGAGTACATCCAGACCTATGCTCGCAAAGATGCCAAAGTGGTGTTTGCCTCACGGGGTCAGCTGCTTGCTTTTACGAAAGGGAAGGCTTTGTTTGTGAGTCAGATCGATGAACGATTCTGCCAAAACTTCTATGACTTTCTGAAGAACCGGCTACGTGGAGCTACTCCCACCGGCTATTTTAAGAAGTTCAGAATGTGCCTTGAGCAGTGTGTGGATCAGAAGATTATCACGGAGAACCCCTCCCGGAAGGTAAAGATGGTCCATTCTGAGGAGCTGATAAAGAACATCCTTAATACGGATGAGATACAAGAGCTGGCACTTACCCCTTGCAAAAATGAGGAGATAAAGCGAGCTTTCTTGTTTGCATGTAACAGTGGTTTGCGCTGGTGTGACATTTATGCGTTGCAATATAAGTCTATCGACTTTTCCAACAAACTGTTGCGCATTATCCAGCAAAAGGTACAAGGGCACTCCAGCAAGGCAACCCTTCATCTGAACCTGAATGCCACGGCCATCCTGCTGTTGAAGCCTGAGGAGAATGCATCGCCCGAAGAGAAAGTCTTTCGCCTCCCGTCTTACTCCTACTCCTTGCGGGTTCTGAGAAACTGGGTGAAAGAGGCCGGTGTGCGTAAACACATCACCTTTCATTGCGGACGTCACTCTTTCATTACCAATATCATAGTGAACGGAGCTAACATACGAACAGCCGCCGCGCTGGCCGGACACTCTTCTATTCATCATACCGAAAAGTACCTTCATGTCATTGATGAATTGAAGCAAAAGGCTGTAGATAGTTTGCCGGAACTGCAAATGGATTTATAGAAGAACAGTCCCTTTTTCGCACCTTTTTTGTCTAATAGTATATAAATCGCTGAAAAACAATACTATCGTCTCCCTAATAAGTAGTTGGGACGAATACTACCTATCTTTCCAATACAATCAATACGTATTTCAAGTGCAACTTTTGTACGCTGATTAACCGCTACAGAATAGCATTTGCAAAGAGCTTGCTTAAAAAAGGAAAAACGCCACTGCCTCAATTACCCATTTGCTGTGGCTTCCATTCCCGAAGTGCTTTTTATGCAGCATTCCTTAAAGTAGAAGGAGTGCCGCCCCTCTATTATCTGGCCATAGAAGAAGGAAAGAGAAAGAGAAGGAAGAAGGGTGTTCCCAAGGAAACACCTCATATCAGCCATGAACAGGCCTTTGAGAATCTGACAGAACAAGACCTTATTTAGTTTTTTAAATTTATAAATTTAATTTTTTTGTTATGAGAAAAAAGTTTTTAAGTGCACTCTTGTTTGGAGCAATACTCGTTGCTTCGACAAGTACCCTTACGTCATGCAAGGACTACGATGACGACATCTCAGGCTTGCAAACTGAGGTGACCACGAACGCGCAGGATCTTGAAGCGTTGGTTAATGAGAAAACCTCCAATCTTCAAGCGGAGATCACCGCTTTAAAGAGCGCGCAATCCGGCCTTGACAAGGCGTATAAAGAAGCAGACGAAGCACTGGCCACAGCTATAGAGAAGGCCCAGAAATCAGCAGATGATGCTGAAGCCAAAGCTATTACCGAAGCTGCTGCTGCGCAAACTGCTGCCGTAGCAGCAGCTCAAGCCATGGTAAATGACGCTCTTGCAGCCCTCGAAGCTCAGCAGGCTAAGATCAGCTCATTGGGAGATCTGCACGCCAGTGATGTAGCTAAGCTTGTACAGGCTGATAAAGACCTTACCGCCGCTTTGGGTGTAGCCACTGCTGATATTGAAAAAGCATACGCCCTTGCCGTACAGGTAGAAAAGAAGGCCAATGATAATAAAGGTCTGATTGATGCCAATACTGAAGCTATTGAGAGTGTGAAGAATAGCTTGAACACGATTAAGCAGACTCTCGAAGCTCAAATCTCTGTATTGGATGGCAAATTGCTTGACATGCAAACGAAAGTGAATAAAAATGCTGCCGACATCCTTGCTCAGGTTGCTGCCTTAAACGCATACAAGACCTCTATGGAAACTGTAATCAGTGAGCTGGAAGGTACTAACAAAACTCTTGCCACTGATATCAAGACCAACTTGACTTCCATTACTAAGCTCCAGAATGATTTAGCTAATATGGAAACAAGCGTGCAGGGACAACAGGCTCTGTGGGAAGCTTATGCTAACCAGGCTGTGGCTAAGGTAAATGAGTCACTCGGTACTTTGAAAGAAGACCAAAAGACTGATGTAGCAGCCATCAATGCCAAGATTGTAGATGTTAATGAAGGTATTATAGACTTGCAGAAGCAAATCAACGCTATCAGTGGTGGAAGTGGGGATCTGAGCACCAGCCTTAAGACTCTTGAGTCTGATATTAAAGCCGCTCAGGCAGATATCACGAAACTGGAAGGCAAGATTGGTACTAACAATACCAATATCGCTGCTTTGCAAACGGCTCTGAACACGTTGGAATCAGCTCTTGGAGGTGACATCGCTAACATAAATGCTGATCTGGACAAGTTTAATGCAGCGCATAAGAGCGACTTGGATAAGGTAAACACTGAACTTGAGAAAGTGAATGAAGCAATGGCTCTGCTGGCTACTTCTGCTTCCGTAACCAAGAATTCTGAAAATATTTCTGCATTGACTACCCGCGTAGATGAACTGGAACAAGGTTATGCTGCTGCAGTTGCATCTTTGGGCGAATACAGTACAATGGAAGAAGCGCTTAAGGCTCTTAATGTGAATATTGCCAATATCATTTCCCGCTTGGATAATAGTGTGAATGTAATTACCGCTTCTATCCTGAATCAGCTTACCGGAATTATTTATCAGGGAATGTCTACCACCAATGCTCCCATTATCTACTATGCTACTGTACTCGGGGCTAAGGCGGGCGATAAGATTAAATTCCCCAGTGTAGATGGTTTACCTGGTGCAAGCAGTGACTTGATTGTAGGTAATATAAACGCCAGAAAAGATATGGGTGCACTTTATATCAGCATCAATCCTATTGATATTGACATTGCAGGTACTGCACTGAACCTTATCAATAGCGAGGGTACTGCACACAAGTATATCGCTTTAGGTGGTGCTGAGAATGCAAAAGGTGTAGTGTTGAAAACCACCAATGTAAGAGGTGTGCCTGTGTATCTGTGGAGACTTCCGGTTCAGGTTAAGAACAATCTTACTGACAAAGAATTTAAGGAGTTGGAAGGTTTTTCTAATGACCTATATGCCGTTAGCCATACCTTTACTTCTTCAATTCCGCAGTACGATAAAGACGGTTTGTTTACAGAGTTTAAAGACTCCACAAGAACTGTCCTGTCTAAATATGCAGTTAACTTCACAACTAAGTTGGCTACTGTACAGAACTCAGCAGAAATAACAGCTCCTGGCGCTATTTCAAATAATCCAGGCGCTTACGATTTCAAGTTTAGCTCACTTAAAGGAACGCTTACGCTGACTACTAATGACAATAACGGAATCTATAAGTCGTACCTTGAGATAAAGGATGCTGATGGAAAGCTGGTTACCAGCGGAATCACTGGCAACTACAACCAGGTATTGAGCGGTGATAACAAATCCTCTATCGAACTTACTGTCGATAAGAGTTTGGTAAACAAAGTCTTTACCGTGATATGGCATGTTCAGGGCTACAATGGTGCAACTGTATCATCCGAGAAGACGAGAGTACTCTTTACCGATCCTTTGCTTGATGAAGAAACTCTGAATATTACTGTAGAGGCTAAGCAAGCAGGATACTTGGCTGTTAATACCGACTTCAACAAACTGGCATTCATTAACGAAAGTGCCAAGAATAAGATTTGGACGGATAATGTGAAAAATGTGGTAATAACCGGAGCTCCTGCTTCTATACTCTTTGGCTTTTATTCCGATAAGGATTATAAAAATTATGTTTCTCCCTCTTCTGTGAAAGATGCCAAGTTCATGACACTTTCATACGCAATGTCTGGATTGGAATTCAAGACCTATAATATGGCTCTTGAGTACACAGATGCAAACGGTAGTGTTGTAAATACTTTGAAGGTAAACCTTACCATAAATGCTCCTTCCCTTCCTACAATAGAAAAGACTCGTATGCCGCTTGCTTTCATTGGCAATAAGACCATTGCATGGGCCCAAAAATCAGCAGTTTCCGGCGATGCATACTTTATGCTGAATGCTTCCTTCAATGGGTTGGCTGAAGGTTATGACAAAGCTAATAGTATCTATTGGTTTGAAGAGAGAGAAGCCTCAAAGGTTGTAGCTGAGCAGCTCAAGTTTGTAAATGCCGTAAATGGATATCAGGTTTCTATCGCAGTGCCTGCTGACGCATCAAAGGTACTAGAAAACAAAACATTCAAATTGAAAGAGGGTGTGAAGTTCTTTGGTGACACCAAAAAAGATGCTAATGGAAATTACTTGTTGGCGAGATTCTTTGATGAAAGTATTGAGCTGGTATTCCAGAGCCCGATTTATCACACCAAGCTGGTTCAGGCTGATGAAGATATTCCTGTGATCAAATATCCTGGGGAAACGAAACTGGAGAATAAGTTGTTTACTTCTCAAGATCCTTCTAAGGCAGGAGATTATCCTGTGAAATTCTTCAGTGATCGTGACACTAGAATTAGCACAGTAAAGGTTAACTACGTTGGAGCCGATAATCTTAAGGGTTTGATTGATGATATCAAAACACCTTTATCTCAGGCGTTTGCTAAAGGCGACTTTACTATTCACACAACTACGCATGTGGTTCTGCAGGGTGATGCCACATTAGACTTTGAGTTGGAGGTTGTGGATGAATTCGGTTTGACATCGAAGAAACCCTTCAAGATTAAAGTAACAAAAGATCAAGATTAATTAAAACTGTACCAAGAAGTGGGAGGAAAGCCGAACGGCTTTCCTCCCACTCTTATTTTTCCCATTTCGAGGTACGAAATGGGGACTTTTTAACTTTTTGGATTTAGTACTGCAAAATTAGAATATTATTTCATACAGACTTTTCGCTCCTTTCCTTACAAAAATAACCCTTTGTTTCGTTTAATTGGCTGGTATAATAGTCGTCCCAACTATTGAACTTAATTCTACCAGTGTAAACGTAGGCTTGAGGAAAAGTTGTTCTTTTTCCAGGCAATGCAATACGCGTTCGTATATGTAATCATGCGGATTTTTCATAAAACTAACAAACAAATTACATAGATTATACTTTGAATCTTTTCACTAATTTGGGACAAAAGTAGCAAAACAAGAATCTCAAGCCAAGTTTTTACGAATAAAAAATACAATTGATGTTCTCTTTTTTTGAAATCGGGAATTACAACAGGCGTACTGACAGGTTACACCTTATAATATATAAGACAGGGGATTATGACAATTCAGTCCCTGTATTCTCTTTTACAGTGCCGATTAGTTTGTCGTATTCCGGATAGTTAAATCCAAATTGGGCAAAAAGCAAAAGTGTTATGATTCCTGATAACAGTAAAGGTCAGGGGAGTTTATAAAAAAGCCACAAACAATGTCTTGTTTGTGGCTTATCAAGTACTCGAAGCGGGACTTGAACCCGCACAGCTGCTATAGCCAAAGGATTTTAAGTCCTTCGTGTCTACCATTCCACCATTCGAGCAACGCATAGAGTGAGCGAAAGACGGGATTCGAACCCGCGACCCTAACCTTGGCAAGGTTATGCTCTACCAACTGAGCTACTTTCGCGATTTTGCGCTGCAAAGATAGGAGATATTCTGTGAAAAGCCAAATCTTTTCTTCCTTTTTTACAGGTCACTCTGCTTGGGCAGGGCCTCTCTGGGGCGGGATAATTGATTGGGGGATGTATCTCTCATCTCTCACTATTTTCGGTGTAAGAGGATGTGTAATAGAGAGATAGCTTAGTGATAGATCCGGAAAAGAATCTCTCACTAAGCTATCTGGTTATCACAGGTTCGTCTGCTAAAGGAGACGGAACGGGAATCTTTATGCAAAGGGGGGCGGGGTTTTCCCCTTTGGTTTTACTTCACAAAGAAGATAGGTTCGCTGGTTTTTTGCTCGGTTTCGTAGTAGAGTACGGCACTGTCGTTCATCTTGGGGTGCTGAGCTTTGAGCATCTGGATGATTTCGGCTCCGGCCCAGAGTACGGGGCCATAGCCGTGGGCGGCGCATACGTGTACGGGGCGGAACATGTAGAAGGCGGGATCGAAGCCCATTCCGGTGCCTACGCAGGTGCCGATCACTTCGCCTTTGGCGGAGATCTTGGTGGTTACGGCATTCCAGCCGAGCTGGGCTACGGGGCCGTATACCTTGGCATCGAGCCAGCCTTGGTTGATACCGTGGGCCAGACAGTAGGTGTAGATGGCGGTAGCGGAGGTTTCCTGGTAGGAATCGGTACGGTTGAGGAGCTGGTGCCAGAATCCGTCGCCGTCCTGCAGGGCGCAAAGGCCGCGTACGTGGGATTTATAGAGCTTCAGGATAGTGGCACGTTGCGGATGGTTGGCGGGCAGGGCATCCAGTACTTCACACATGGTGAGGATGGCCCATCCGTTGGCGCGTCCCCAGAAGAAGGCGGGGTGTTCTTCCATGCCTTCTACCCATCCGTGGCGGAAGAGGTTCATCTCGGGTACCCACATTTTCTCGGCAAAGAGGCTGATCTGGCGGGCGGCTTCGTCGAAGTATTTGCTGTCGCCGGTGTATTTACCCATGTATACGATGGAGGGAATGGCCATGAACATATCGTCGAGCCATACGGAGTTGTGCATGGGGCGGTTGCGGCCGTAGGTGCCGTCGGGAAGGCGGTATTCTTTGTTGAGCACGAAGTCCATGTAGTTGTCGATGAGCGAACCACACTTCAGGGTCTTGTCCTTGGTGAGGGCTTTGAGCATGGAGGCGCATACGGCTCCGGCGTCATCCAAGGCATGGGGGGTGAGTACTTGCTTCATCTGCGGATCTACCACGCTAAACTTCTCTTTGAGTTGACTGAAGTAGGGGGCGCTGGTGGCTAGGAAGTTGAAGCGGTCGGCCACATATTTCTGGTAGGCTGCATCGCCGGTTACTTCGGTGGCGCGTTGCAGGGCTGAGTAGGTTACGCCCCATTCGTAGCTGGTGAGGCGGAAGAGTCCGCGGCCCAGAATGGCGTTCTTGTTCAGCTTTTTAAAGTCGGTAACGGGTTGTTTGGTCTCGCTGTCGATCACCTCCATCGGGGTGGCTTCGGCGATGAAGTGGAATACTTTGTCGAGTACGCTCTTCACTTCTTCCGTTTTGGGGATGCCGTACGGGGTACGGTAATCGGGCTTCATCAGGTGAAGCGGGGTATTGATGTCGTTGATAGGCTCCTGAGTTTGAGCCTGTACGGGCAGGGTTAGTGCGGCTGCCAGAATGGATGAAAATAGAATTGGTTTCTTCATGACGGTTATCATTATACAAAGTTAGATTGGAGCGTAAAAATACGTACTATTTTCGGAACGGACAAAATTAACATCTATTATTAACAGTTTTCAAAAAACGCAGGCTTGTGTTGCGGCAATCTCAGGCCTGTTATTGGAGAAACTCAGGCCTGAGTTCATCCGACTGCAGGCCTGCGTTTCGTGCGTGATACGATCTGTCTTATAGGTGAAGGAGAAGGGTTTTTATTGTTGATATACAGGTGGCTACAAAGAGGGCGGAGATGTGAATACATCCCCGCCCTAAGGTCCTTTATTTTAACAGAAAGCTCTTTTAGAGGAGCCTCTTGATTTTATACGCTGCGGCTGGCACGTTTGCGTTCGTGCTCGTCGAGGATGATTTTACGCATGCGGGTATGCTTGGGGGTGATCTCTACGTATTCATCTTCCTTGATGTATTCCAAGGCTTCTTCGAGCGAGAATACGATGGGCGGGATGAGGCGGGCCTTATCATCCGAGCCGGAGGCGCGCATGTTGGTAAGTTTCTTGGATTTGGTTACGTTTACTACCAGGTCGTTGTCCTTGCAGTGCTCGCCTACTACTTGTCCGGTGTATACTTCATCTTGCGGGAAGATGAAGAATTTGCCGCGCTCCTGAAGCTTGTCGATGGCGTATGCAAAGGCGGTTCCGCCCTCCATTACGATCATGGAGCCGTTGGTGCGGCGCAGGATTTCGCCTTTGTAGGGTTGGTATTCTTTGAAGCGATGGGCCATGATGGCTTCGCCTTGCGAGGCGGTAAGCACGTTGTTGCGCAGGCCGATGATGCCGCGTGAGGGGATCAGGAATTCCATGTTGATGCGGTCGCCCACAGTCTCCATAGCCATCATATCGCCCTTGCGGCGGGTTACCATGTCGATGATCTTGCTGGAGAATTCTTCGGGCACGTTGACAGTGAGTTCCTCTACGGGTTCGCACTTCTCGCCATCGATCTCCTTGATGATTACCTGTGGCTGGCCTACCTGTAGCTCATACCCTTCGCGGCGCATGGTTTCGATGAGCACGGAGAGGTGTAGTACGCCACGTCCGAAGACGAGCCATTTTCCATCTTCCTCGCTTTTGATGACGCGTAGGGCAAGGTTCTTTTCCAGCTCCTTGTCGAGGCGTTCCTGGATATGGCGCGAGGTCACGAACTTGCCATCCTGCCCATAGAAGGGGGAATCGTTGATGGCAAAGAGCATGCTCATTGTGGGTTCGTCGATGGCAATGGGTGCCAAGGGTTCAGGGTTTTCGATGTCGCATACCGAGTCGCCAATCTCGAAACTGTCCAGTCCTACCAAGGCACAGATATCACCTGAGGATACGCTGTCTGTTTTTCTGCGGCCCATGCCCTCGAATACGTGGATTTCCTTGATCTTGGCTTTTACTGTAGAGCGATCCCGTTTTACCAAGGCTATGTTCATGCCTTCACTCAGGGTACCGCGATGTATGCGGCCGATTGCGATACGCCCAGTGTACGAGGAATAATCCAGTGAGGTGATGAGCATCTGCGGGGTGCCTTCCAGCTGCTTAGGAGCGGGGATGTGCTCGATGATGGCATCCAGCAGAGGGATGATGCTGTCGGTGGGTTGCTGCCAGTCGGCGCTCATCCAGTTGTTCTTGGCCGAGCCGTAGATGACTGGGAAATCCAGCTGTTCCTCGGTGGCGTTGAGGTTGAACATGAGGTCGAACACCATTTCATATACTTCCTCCGGACGGCAGTTGGGCTTGTCTACCTTGTTGACTACCACCAGCGGTTTCAGCCCGATCTCCAAGGCCTTCTGCAGCACAAAGCGGGTTTGTGGCATGGGGCCCTCGAAAGCGTCTACCAGCAGGATACATCCGTCGGCCATATTCAGTACGCGCTCCACTTCGCCTCCGAAGTCGCTATGGCCCGGGGTATCGATAATATTGATCTTGGTATCCTTATAATTGATTGAAACATTCTTGGAAAGGATGGTGATACCTCGTTCGCGTTCCAGGTCGTTATTGTCCAGTACAAGTTCTCCTTTGTGTTGGTTATCGCGGAACAGGTTTCCGGCCAGCAGCATTTTGTCTACCAATGTGGTTTTGCCATGGTCTACGTGTGCAATGATGGCAATGTTTCTGATATTCTGCATATTCAATTATTTATGGGGTGCAAAGGTACGAAAATAATCTGTTTTTTATGGGGCTTCTGCCTGATAATCATTACAAATCCATTATTTATGTTTATAAAAAAGAAGGCTGCTCCAACCTTGGAGCAGCCTTCTTTAGAGGTATTTCAGCTATTATTTAGCTTTTCTTGGCCTGTTTTTTAATCTGTCTTTTCATCATCAGATAAGCTACAGGAGAAGATACATACAGTGAAGAGAGTGTACTGATAATCACACCCAGTATCATTGCAAAGGAGAAACTACGGATGGATTCGGCTCCTAAGAAGAAGATAGCGAGCAATACCAACAGTGTGCTACCTCCAGTGTTGATGGTACGTGCCAGAGTGGTGTTCAGTGAATCATTGAACAACTGCTTGCGGTCGCGGCTGGGGTACAGCTTCAGGAACTCACGCACACGGTCAAAGATAACGATCTTGTCGTTCATTGAATAACCGATGATGGTAAGGATGGCCGCAATAAAGGTCTGGTCGATCTCCATAGAGAACGGCAGAATGCCCCAACATGCAGAGTATACTCCGAAGATGAGCAGGGTATCGGCTGCAAGACCGGCTACAGAGCCCACGCTGAACGCAATGTTCTTAAAGCGGAGCATCATGTAAAGACCAATTGCGATCAATGAGAATACCACTGCCCAGATAGCACCGATCTTAATGTCATTAGCCATGCTGGGGCCTACCTTCTGAGAGCTCAGGATGTGTGATCCGGGGAGGTTCTTCATCAGGATGTTCTCGATCTCATGGTCCACTGCCTGCGAAGAGGCCTCGATGCCGTAGTTGGTAGAGATACGTACCTTCTTGCCGTCGGTACCCAGAGCAATAACCGTTACAGAAGTCTGCTCGCCAAACTTATCGCCAATAGTAGCGCGTACGCTTTCAGGGCTGGCAGGCTGATCAAACTCTACTACATAGTTACGTCCACCTGTAAAGTCGATGCTCTGACTCAATCCGCGTATACCGAATGAAACCAGTGACAATACCGAGAGGATAGCCAGGATATTGAATGCCTTCTTCGTGATACCAATGAAATTGAAATGTGTGTCTACAATGTACTTCTTGGAGAGGGGTGAGTAGAAAGTCAGGTTCAACCATTTGTCCTTTGCCATGAAGTGATCATAGAACGCACGTGTCATGAACACAGCGGTAAAGAAGGAGATGAGGATACCGATAATCAAGGTGGTTGCAAAACCAAGGATAGGTCCGGTTCCGAAGTTGAAGAGGATTACACCGGTAATGATGGAGCTGAGGTTGGAGTCAAAGATTGCAGAGAATGCATTCTTGTAACCGTCCATCAAAGCCTGGCGGGTGCCCTTTCCTGCACGCAGTTCCTCGCGGGTGCGTTCATAGATAAGTACGTTGGCGTCTACCGCAATACCCAGTACAAGCACCATACCGGCAATTCCGGAGAGTGTGAGCGCTGCCTGGAAGGACGCCAATACACCCAGCGTAAAGAACATATTAAATAATAGGGCCACATTGGCTACCATACCGGGGACGAATCCGTACATTCCACACATGAACAACATCAAAAGGATGATTGCCACGATGAATGAGATGATACCGGCATTGATGGATTCTTGTCCGAGTGAAGGACCGATTACGTCTTCCTGTACGATGTGTGCAGGGGCAGGCATCTTACCGGTTTTCAAGACGTTGGCTAAGTCCTTTGCCTCTTCAGGGGTGAAGTTGCCGCTAATGGAGGAGCGTCCGCCTGTAATCTCATTGTTTACGTTGGGAGCAGAGTATACAAAGTTATCAAGTACGATGGCAATGGAATGACCCACGTTGTTTTTTGTAAGCTGTGCCCAGAGGCGTGCGCCTTCCGAATTCATGGTCATACCTACTACCTGACGTTGATGTTCATCGAACTCAGCACGTGCATCTACCACTACATCTCCTTCGAGCGCAGCTTTTCCGCTACGTGAGGTGCACTTGATGGCATACAGTTCAAAGATCTTGCCGGTAGGGTCAAACTGTGCAGGTTTTACACCCCACTTCAGACGAAGCTCGCGGGGAAGCTGACTTACCACCTCGGGCATTGCGAAATACGTATTGATCTGTGCAGTATCTTTTGCGGCGGCATATCCCAGCAGAGCGCTTTGTCCGCTTTGGTTGGGCTGGAAGATGCTGAAGAGCGGATGCTCTTTTTTGGCTTTTTCATATTCAGCCTGCTGAGTCTTCTGGTCTTTGGCGCCTTCTTTGGCGGTCAGCATAGAAGCGAGGTCCGACTTGGCTTGAACAGTCGTATCTACTGCGGCCGGAACTTCAGCTACGGCAGTGCTGTCAATGGTTACGCTCTTTCCATCTTGCATTGCGCGGATGGTATTTTCAACTCCTTGCAGGTAGGGAAGGATAGCCTTGGCATCAAATGTCTCCCAGAATTCGAGGTTGGCAGCTCCCTGTAACAGGCGGCGTACACGTTCCGGTTCTTTAATACCCGGAAGTTCTACCATGATGCGGCCCATGCTGTTCTCCAGTGTCTGGATATTGGGCTGTACCACACCGAAACGGTCAATACGCGTACGAAGGATGTTGTATGAATTATCAATAGCGGCTTTGGTTTCGGCGCGAAGCGCTTTTTCCACGTCTGCATCACTGCTGTTCTGCGATACCTTGTCGCGCATCTGCTGAGTAGCAAAAAGCTCCGACAGGCGTTTGCCCGGAGCCAGCTTCTTATACTCTTGTACAAACAGGGTGATAAAATCCGATTGACTGTTCTCTTTTGCCTTTTGAGCGTTGGCGATTGCTTTGTTGAAAGCTTCGCTCTGGTTTTGGTCGGCCAGTGACTTCAGGATATCTCCTACAGATACTTCCATAATCACGTTCATACCACCTTTCAGGTCAAGACCCAAACCGATTTCCATTTCGCGGCACTGTTTCAGTGTGTAGTTCCACAACCATACTTTCTTGGAGGAAATGGAATCCAAGTACTCTTCTTCCAGTTTAGGATCGCCTTTTGCGTATTCCGCCGCTTCGTTCTCATAGTGGCGGGTTACAAAAGAAAACGACAGGTAGAAAAGGCATACTAAAACCAGTAATACCGAGAAAACCTTAACAAGTCCTTTGTTTTGCATTTTTACTGAATTATTTATTGTTTTTATTTGAATTTCGTTATACGGAAATTAAGCGTGCAAATATAGCTTTTTTTTTGTTTTGGCGAGTAAACTCAGGGGATTATTTAGAATCCGTTCTCCTTTTTATTCGTTTTTGTGGATTATGTAGGCCCAAATTGGGTAGTGGTCAGACTCTTTGATGCTTCGGTCTACACGACACTTCAGCGCCTGCAGGTTCTGGCTGATTAAGATATTATCAATGCGAAAGTAAAATTTATTCTGATTGTATGAGATGCCTGGTCCCGATCCGGCTTCGATGTATGCATCTTTTCGTTCGCCTTGCATAATCCGATGGGTATAAGATACCGGAATATCGTTGAAATCACCGCATATAACCACGGTGGGGTGTGTTTTCTGCGAGAGGATTTCAGCTATTGTATCTGCCTGGGCGGCGCGAATCTCGGTGGCTTCGGCCAACTTTCGGAGTAACATTTTCCCCCCTGCGGATACATTTTCTTTCTCTGGATTGTTAATAATATCTTCATAAATAACCTTGTCTTCCTTGGTTAATTTGTTGGATTCAAGGTGGTTGTTGACCAGCGTAACGGTGTCTTTTCCTATTAGTATCTCGTGAATGGAAGAACCGTTTGAGGAGTTTCTGAACGAAATATTCTGCGAAGAAAGTATGGGAAACTTAGAGAAAACAGCCAGATGGGCACCTGATAAACGCTGTTTATTGGTTTCCATTTGTACGTAATACGGGTATTGGTCCAAGACTTTCCGGATATCTTCCTCCGAAAGATGGGAAGCATTTTGTTTCTTTGAAAACCGGTATTCCTGCAAACAGACGATATCGGCATCTTGTGTTTTGATATAGTCCAGAATGGGATTCTTGTGGACGGTACTGTCTTTTATCAGTCGGTCGAACCCCATCACGTTGTATGACAGAATTTTCAGGGCTTCTTCCGGAATCTCTTGCTGCCCCCACTGCAACGGGCAGTAGGCTTTTAGCTGTGGCTGGCAGCACGCCATCGCCACAAGCGACAGCAGGGAATACCTCCATTTAAACAGAATCCAAATGACCACAAACGGCAGGTTTAATGCAAAAAAGAAAGGCAGGGAAAAGCCGGCCAGCGACCAAAGGGAGTGTTCACGCGGGTCAATAAGCCAAGGGCTCCATGCCGCGAAAAGCATGGCAATAGCGACTATGCTATTTGCGATGAATAGGGATTTGGTTACAATTGTGCTTAGGAATTTCATCGCTTGCTTGCATCAAAGAGACTTTTCTTTTCCTCTGCTGAGAGACTTTCATAACCAGAGCGTTTCAGCTTCTCAAGGATGTGATCTATATTTTCGTCTTCTTTTTTCTTTTTCTCATTGAACTGCCAGTCTTTAGGTTCTTTTGAATAGTCTACCTTCATTTTGGCCTTTTTGGGGCGTTTGGGTTTCGGCTTCCAGGTAAAGAGTGCTTGTATACCGTCCAGGAGGGCGTTGATCCATTTGGTTAAATCGTACCCTTTATTCAAACAAAAAGTAAACAGCCAACCTGCCAAAGCACCCCCTAGATGAGCCACTTCTCCCCCGGAATTCTCTCCGGAAACGGATATTACAGAGAAAACGATAAGCGCTAAAGCAATATACTTCATCCGGATATTCCCAAACAGGAAAAGTCGGACGGAGAGATTCGGTTCCCTCGCCGCAACAGCCGTGATAAGTGCCAACACAGAGGCCGAAGCGCCGAGCAGCATGCTATCGGCCTGTTTCTGGAAAACAGGCAAGAACTGCGCAAGCAGGAACAGGACTCCTCCCGCCAATCCTCCTAAGAGATATACCCCGCGCAAGTGGCGGGCCGAGAAAAACATCAGGAACAACTGGCCAAAACCATACAGGCACAGCATATTGAACAGTAAGTGCCAAATAGCTTCATGAAGGAACATATAACTGATGA
Organism: Bacteroidaceae bacterium; assembly: GCA_031552405.1. Taxonomy (GTDB): domain Bacteria; phylum Bacteroidota; class Bacteroidia; order Bacteroidales; family Bacteroidaceae; genus UBA1794. The sequence continues at coordinate 98,322 of JAVBMN010000013.1, forward strand.
TGCTCCACGGACGCTGCCACAGCAGGTTGAGATTGGAGGGCAACATCAGATAATCTACCCACCCGTCGGGCCATCCTGCAGGCAGCTGGAATAACCAGTTTACAAGATGGCATATTGTAGCTGCAAGAAATATGCCGATATTGATGTAAACCAATTGAATAGGCACAGATCCCTGCCGGAAGCCTGCTTTAAGATTCGAAATGAAATCCGCCATTGTGACCTTTCTTTTTCCAGTGTAATATAAGGAAGAAACCGAATATCATTCCCCCCAGATGGGCAAAATGTGCCACGCTGTCATTTTGGGCAAACCCTTGGAATAATTCGATAACAAAGAATATGCCAATAAAGTATTTAGCTTTGATAGGGAAGGGCACAGGGAAGATAAACATGCGTTCATTGGGAAACAGCATTCCGAATGCAAGCAGAATGCCGTATACCGCACCCGAAGCACCTACCGTTTTTATGCTGTTAAGATACTCATGCATGGGGATGGACATTCCTCCTATGTTTACGGCATCGTACTGGGAGAGCACCATGGCATAATCTACATACTGCACCACTTCCTGTACCAGCCCGGCTCCAATACCGCACACCATATAATAAATCAGGAAACGTTTGGGGCCCCATACTGTTTCAAGGATCCTTCCGAACATCCAAAGAGCAAACATATTGAAAAGGATGTGCGTGAATCCTCCGTGCATAAACATGTAGGTAACCAATTGAATCGGGTTAAAATCTGCAGCCAGGAAGAAATGCAGCCCTAATAGATTACTCAGGTCAATCCCATATCTTTCGACTACAAGAGTAGCCGCGTAAAAAAGGATATTAATGATGAGCAGGTTTTTGGTTACTGTTGGAATGTGGTTCATATACAAGGATATAATAATTAAAAGCGCTCTGTTTTAGCTGCAAAAGTACTACTTTTTCCCGGCTAATACATAAAAAGCAGGTTCTATTCGCTTTTTTTCGCATTTCAAACAAAAATTTCCACAGTTTTTTTTTGTTCGTATTCCTAATACCGTTACATTTGTAGCTGGGAATAAACTATTTATTTACTTAATTATAATAACTAAACCATTTCATTGTATGAATAAGTCAGAACTAATTAGCGCCATCGCGGCAGAATCTGGCCTGAGCAAGGCTGATTCAAAAAAGGCAGTAGACGCATTCGTTTCTACAGTAACTAAGGCATTGCAGAGTGGAGATAAGATCGCTCTTGTAGGTTTCGGAACATTCTCTGTATCAGAAAGAGGCGAAAGAAGCGGTATCAACCCTGCTACTAAAGCTACTATCACTATCCCTGCTAAGAAGGTTGCAAAATTCAAAGCCGGAGCAGAATTAGCTGAGGCTCTTAAATAAGATAAGGTTCAGAAGATAAAAAGAAGGAGACACATCACTGTGCCTCCTTCTTTTTTTAGTATCTTTGCCGCCTTGATTATGTGATAATCTTTTCCTTAAGTGGGCCTTTTCATGCTTTGTCCGAAGTCCTTCCTATGTGAAAAGAGTTAAATTAGTAAAGTCATGAATATAGAAACAAAGCTTACCGAAGCCATTCTTGCAGCCATTCATTCCTTATACGGAGCCGAAGTGAACCCTGCAACGGTGCAACTGCAAAAGACGAAGAAAGAATTTGAAGGTCACCTGACCTTGGTAGTATTTCCTTTTTTGAAGCTTTCCGGGAAGCGACCTGAAGATACCGCACAGGAGATTGGAGATTATTTGTTGAATCAGGAGCCTGCAGTAGCTAAGTTTAATGTGATTAAGGGTTTTTTGAATCTGAGCATTGCCCCTTCTTCTTGGATTGATCTGCTTCAGACGATCTATGCGGATAAAGAATACGGTTTCAGTCAGGCTACGGCACAGTCGCCACTGGCCATGATTGAATATTCCTCACCCAATACCAATAAGCCACTTCACCTGGGGCATGTCCGCAACAATTTGTTGGGCAAGGCGCTGGCCAATATTATGGCAGCCAATGGGTACCAGGTGGTAAAAACCAATATTGTGAACGATCGCGGTATCCATATCTGCAAGTCTATGTTGGCTTGGGCAAAATACGGAAACGGCGAAACTCCCGCCTCTTCCGGAAAGAAAGGCGACCACTTGGTGGGCGATTATTATGTGGCTTTTGATAAGCATTATAAAGCCGAAATAGCTGCGCTCATGGAGAAGGGGCTGACTAAGGAAGAAGCCGAGGCGCAGTCGCCCCTGATGCAAGAAGCCCGTGAGATGCTGGTGAAATGGGAAGCCGGTGATCCCCAGGTACGTGCCCTGTGGGAACAGATGAATGGCTGGGTGTACGAAGGCTTCGCCGAAACCTACAAACGTATGGGTGTAGATTTCGATAAGATCTACTACGAATCCAACACCTATATCGATGGCAAGCAGAAGGTGGTGGAAGGTCTTGAGAAAGGTTTGTTCTTCAAGAAAGACGACGGATCCGTATGGGCCGATCTTTCCGGTGAGGGATTGGATCAAAAACTGTTGCTCCGTGCCGACGGTACTTCGGTATACATGACCCAGGACATCGGTACTGCCGCCCAGCGCTTTGCGGACTACTCTATTAATAAGATGATTTATGTGGTAGGAAACGAGCAAAACTATCACTTCCAGGTACTCTCCATCCTGCTCGACCGTTTGGGCTTTGAATGGGGAAAAGACCTAGTACATTTCTCATACGGCATGGTGGAGCTGCCCGAGGGCAAGATGAAATCCCGCGAAGGAACGGTAGTGGATGCAGACGATCTGATGGACGACATGATTGAAACTGCCCGGGAAACCTCTGCGGAATTGGGTAAATTGGATAATTGTTCGCCCGAAGAAGCTGCCGAGATAGCCCGTATCGTAGGACTTGGAGCCCTGAAATATTTTATTCTGAAGGTAGATGCCCGTAAAAACATGACCTTCAACCCCAAGGAATCTATCGACTTTAACGGCAATACCGGCCCCTTCATTCAGTATACCTACGCCCGTATTCAGAGCGTGTTGCGCAAGGCTGCGGCACAAGGCATTGTACTGCCTTCCGTACTACCCGCCTCCGTGGCGTTGAACGAGAAAGAAGAAAATCTGATTCAGAAACTGGCCGAGTTTGCCACTGTGGTGGCTCAGGCAGGAACGGATTACTCCCCCTCCGGCATCGCCAATTATGTGTACGACCTAGTGAAGGAGTACAATCAGTTCTATCATGATTTCAGTATTCTGCGTGAAGAGAACGAGGAGGTGAAGATCTTCCGCCTTGTCCTTTCATCCATCGTGGGCTCTGTCGTGAATCGCGGTATGGCATTGCTGGGTATCGAGGTGCCTGAACGAATGTAATAAGAGGGCTCACGTGATAATTGCATTGCCTGAAGGTGATGCATTAAAGACGAAGCTTGTACATCTTATACCTTTAAACAATTGGTGCGCACGGGTTGAACAATTGGTGCGCACCAATTTTTCAACTGGTAGGCACCAGTTTCTCAGTTGCAGCGCTGCATTCCCCTAAACTCAGGCCTGAATTTTCAAATCCCAGGCTTGAGTTTCCTTGGCCACAGGCCTGCAAACAGGCAAGCCTTATCATGCAAGTCTTATCATGCAAGTCTTATCTTCCCTCAAGATAGCTCAAACCCCTCATCCCCCACAGACTCTTCTCCAGCACCCTTCACGTCCTTCACACCCTCTGCAACCTCGATCCACAAAGGATTTGCGGGTGGAGGGCAGGTGTGAACCCCGTGAAGGGTTGCCTTCGCCGTGAAGGGTATGTGAAGGGTTGCCCCTCACGCTTAATGCGTAGTAAATCAGTAGTTTACACTTCTTTGTGAAGGGGTGAAGGGTCTTGGCCCCAACTTCTGTGGGGGAAGACAGAAAAGCAGGTAATTATGGATCAGCGGATTTTTCCGATGGATGTCTTCCCCCACATATCAAGAATACGATCCATCTGTAAGCGCATGAAACCAGAACTATCGCCGCTTATCCGAACTATCGCCGCTTATCCGAACTATCGTCGCTTATCCGAGCTATCCCGTATAATACACTATCTGCAAACCGCGGATGCGGTGCGTCCCGGGTAGCCCAAGGCGCAAGCCTTGGGTATAAAAAGTGCTTCATGCAAGAGCTGCAGCGCAGCGACATCCGGGTTATTCGGAAAGTTTGATTATTTTTGCACTTCAAATCCTTATAATCAATCATACTATGGCTCACACTTTTACCCAACTGCATATACACATCGTATTCGCAGTAAAATCAAAAGAAAATCAGATCTTTGAATCGCTTCGAATCACACTTGAGAAATATATTACTCATCTCGTTTCAGAGGAAAAATGCAAAGTACTTGCAATCTATTGTAACCCGGATCATCTTCATCTCTTTATTGGATTACATCCCACTATATGCATTTCCGATCTTGTAAAGAAGGTAAAATGCAATTCATCCCTTTACATCAATAAAGAGGGGCTGTTTCATTCTCCTTTTCATTGGCAGAATGGATTTGGAGCCTTCTCCTATTCAAAGAGTCATGAGCAGGCGGTTATTGAATACATTAAGAGGCAGGCGGAACATCATCAGAAGCATTCTTTTAAAGATGAATACATAAATATACTGAAGAAGCTTGGAGTAAGTTTCGATATGAAATATCTTTTTGATGAATAAATAACCATGATGTCGCTGCGCTGCAGCTCTTGCATGAAGCACTTTTTATACCCAAGGCTTGCGCCTTGGGCTACCCGGGGCGCACCGCATCCGCGGTTTGCAGATAGTGTATTATACGGAGTGGTTCGGATAAGCGGCGATAGCTCGGATAAGCGACGATAGTTCTGGTTTCATGCGCTTACAGATGGATCGTATTCTTGATATGTGGGGGAAGACATCCACCGGGAAAATCCGCTGATCCATAATTTGGGAAAGTGAGCCTTACTTCAACAATTTCTTGCTAAGGTACTTTACCGGATACCAGGCTGAGAGGAACCCTACCACAAGCACTGTGCAGAGGATCACTACAATATCCATCGCCTGTACGCTTACAGGGTAGGCATCCACTACGAAGATTCCTTCGCTGCCGCCATTGCCGAGTGAGATAAATCCATACTTCTGCTGCAGGAGGCAGAACACCACACCTGCTATTACGCCAAAGACTGCCCCTGCAAGGGAAATCATGCGCCCCTCGAAAAGGAAGATGCGGGTGATAAGCTTGTTGCTCGCTCCAAGGTTGCGCAGGGTGAGCACGTCCTTTCTCTTGTCGATGATGAGCATGGAGAGTGAGCCGATCACATTGAAGCAGGCAATCAGCAGGATGAAGGTAAGGAAGATATACGATATCAGCTTCTCCACCTTCATGATACGAAAGACATCCGACTGTTGCTGGTAGCGGTCTTTTACCACAAAGTCCTCACCCAGCAACTTTTGAATCTTCCTTTGTACAGAGGCTACGGAACTTGTGGGCTTAAGTTTCAGGCCCACGGCACTTACCTCGTCAGTATAGCCGAACAGCTTGCGCGCAAAGCGCAGGGAGGTAAGCACATACTGTGAATCATATTTCTTCTGGTTTACGGCAAAGATCATGCCCGGCATCATGAGAAGATCACGGCTAAAGGCATTGGAAGGATCGGCAAGATTCACCTCTGCACCACGACGGGGCGCAAAGATCTGGATAGGCTCATTGGATACGATGCCGCAATTCAGGCGCGAAGCCACCTCTACACCTATTATGGCATAATCCATCACTTCCCCTTGAAGCATAAAGGAGCCGTTACCATACAGGATGCTGTCTATGTGTGTCAGTTCCTGAAAATGGCTGTCCACTCCCTTTAGTACAATCATGGACTGATTCTCATCATACATGGCCATGGCCTGTTCCTCTAGTGTTTCGGAGTACACAGCCACCTCCGACAGGGTGCGTACTTGTTGCAAACGCTTGTCGCGACCATCAAACACCTTCCCTTTTGCCGGTTCAATGCTAAGCTCCGGATCAAAGGAGGTAAACATACTGGCCACCATATCCTGAAAGCCGTTGAACACAGAAAGCGTGCACACCAGTGCCAGCGTAGCCAGTGCCACCCCACACACCGAGATGGCGGAAATGACATTGATGGCATTGTGACTCTTCCGCGAGAACAGGTAACGCTTGGCGATGTACAGAGGAAAATTCACGGAGGTCTATTTCAAGAGAGTGTCAATACGGTCAATGTAATCGAGCGAATCATCAATGAAGAACTTCAACTCCGGGATAATGCGCAATTGATGGCGCACGCGGGTACCCAGCTCAAAGCGGATCGATTTCTGGTTGTTATTGATGTTTTTGCATAGTTCCACTGCCTTCTCTGACGGGAAAATGCTGAGGTATACGCGTGCAATGCTGAGATCGGGACTGATACGCACGGCGCTCACCGATACAAGTACTCCACCCATGCTCTTGGTTTGCAGCAGGAAAATCTCGCTCAGATCCTTCTGCAGGAGGCGGGATATCTTATTCTGTCTGGTAGTTTCCATTCTTTTTGTTCTTTAAAGTTTATATAATACACTCAGTCCGTCGCGCAAAGGGAAGATGATGGTTTCCACCCGAGGATCGGCGGCTACATAATCGTTGAAGGCACGGATGCCCAGGGTCTGCGCATCTTTGTCGTACTCCGGATCTACGATATGTCCGTCCCACAGGGTGTTATCGGCAATGAGTATGCCTCCTTTGCGTAGTTTGCTGAGTGTTAGTTCGTAATATTCAATATACTTTCTCTTGTCGCCGTCAATGAAGGCCATCTCAAAGCAAATATCCATTGATGGCAGAAGCTCCAGTACGTCACCTATATAAAAACGGATACGATCCGCCACGGGTGATTGCTCCAGACGAGGGCGGGTAAAGTCTTCCTGCTCCTCATTGATCTCAAATGTATGCACCATACCGCCTGGTTCCAGGCCTTCAGCCAGGCAGATGGCGGAATAGCCGCTGTATGTGCCTACTTCCAGGATAGTACGGGGGCGGGCCATACGCACAAACATCTTCAGGATACGCCCCTGCAGATGTCCCGAAGCCATACGTGGGCGCAGCAGTTTGAGGTTCGTATCCCGGTAGAGGTTATACAGGTATTCTCCTTCCGGATCGATGTGTCCGAGGATGTACTCCTCCACCGCCTTCTCCATTGGGGATTATCTTGTAACGAAGGTAGGCAGCAGGTAATCCTTTGCGCTGGTCAGGATGTCGTCCACCTTGTTCAGCTCCAGGAATGTAGTGCCTCCACCTTCACCGAAGCTGCCGCTGAGGTATGCCACGCGGTCTTCTTCGGTAATAAGATTCTCATTGATGAGTTTATAAAGCGCTGAGAAGAAATAGGCACGGGCGTTGCTTTTTTCCTCTTGATAGATAGGCATTACCCCGTATGAAAGCGCCAGCATGCGCATGGTCTTCTCACGATAGCAGATGGCCAATACGGGAAGCTGTGCACGGAAGGCTGCCACGTAGCGGGCGGTGCGACCGGTATAGGAATCGGTAAGGATGGCGCGGATACCCAACTTCTGAGTAGCCTTTACAGCCTGTTTGGCGAGGAACTCTGTAATATCTTCTTCTTTGGAAAGGGGCAACTTTATTTCATTACCGCTGGAGGAAGTCTTTTCCGCCTCTCTTGCTACAGCGGCCATGGTACGTACGGCTTCCACCGGGTACTTTCCGTAGGCAGTCTCACCGCTCAGCATCACAGCGTCGGTATGGTAATAAATGGCATTTGCAATGTCGGTCACCTCGGCACGGGTAGGGCGCGGGTTTTGGATCATGGAGTGAAGCATCTGTGTGGCCACAATCACTGGCTTCTTGTTTTGGATGCATTTGTTGATCAGCATCTTTTGGATACCGGGTATCCGCTCAAGGGGAATTTCGATGCCCAGGTCGCCGCGGGCGATCATAACGCCGTATGCTTCTTCCAGAATTTCGTCGATATTGTCCACGCCTTCCTGGTTTTCTATCTTGGCAATGATCTTGATATCGCTATGGTGGGCGTTCAGGATTTCCTGCACGGCCAATACGTCTTGTTTGTTGCGTACGAAGGAGTGGGCGATGAAGTCGATATCCTGTTCGATGGCCAGCAGGATGTTGATTTTATCTTTTTCCGACAAGGAGGGCAGGTTGATGCTTACACCAGGCAGGTTTACGCTTTTGCGACTGCCCAGTTCTCCATCATTCTGCGCTTCGATAAGTAAATAGTCTTCATGCTTTTCCACCACCAGGAATTCCAGTTCTCCATCGTCAAACAGTATGTGGTTACCTATCCGTACATCACGCACGAAGAATTCATAGTTCACACAGATGCGCTCATGGGTGGTAGCCTTATCCGGAGCGCCGGTAATCATTACCCGCTCTTTGGTCTTGAATGGGATAGGGGTATCACCTTCGCAAGGGGTGCTGCGCACTTCAGGACCTTTGGTGTCTATCAGGATACCGATCTGGTTGGATACGCTTCTTACATTCTGAATCATCCCGCGAATGGCATCGGGGCCAGGGTGCGCAGTATTAATGCGCACTACGTTCATACCCGCCTCATGTAACTCTTTGAGGAACTCCACTTCGCAGCGCTTATCTGATATGGTGGCTACAATCTTTGTCTTCTTACTCATAATTATCCTTTTCCTTCAATTGGTTCAATAGTATTTCCCCATGCAGGGGCTTCCGATTCTTTATTTATGCAATTTCGTGCATACGGACCAGCGCTTCCACCGCCAAGCGGTAAGAGTCCATACCGAAACCACAGATTACCCCTTTGCAGGCTGCCGAGATCATGGATGTATGCCGGAAAGATTCGCGGGTATGCACATTGGATATATGCACCTCTACCACCGGAGCCGGAATGGCGCGAATGGCATCATGTAACGCCACAGAAGTGTGTGTATATGCACCGGCATTCAACACAATTCCCTGATAATCAAACCCTCGTTCGTGGAGCTTGTTGATCATCTCACCCTCAATGTTACTCTGATAATACTCGATTTCGATGTGCGGATATGCCGCACGTAATGTTTCCAGATAGCTCTCGAAAGAGTCTGCGCCATAGATCCCCGGTTCCCGCTTGCCCAGCAAATTGAGATTAGGGCCATTTACAACCAATAATTTCATCGGAAATACCTATATTTGCTGCAAAGATAAAGATAATAATCGAGAAGTGACGCAGAAGCACATCATTATAAAGGAAAAATGAACCTCGTTCCGAGAAAGAAAGAAGTACCGGCTCTCGTGAAGGAATACCGCCAATACCTTATGCTGGAAAAGGCGCTTTCCAGACATACCGTGGAGGCATACCTTGCCGACCTTGATAAGCTGCTCAGCTTTTTGTTGTTGGAGGCAGTGCATCCGGTTGAGGTAACTCTTCAGAAACTGGAACAGTTTGTAAGTGGTTTGCATGATATCGGGATCTGTGCCCGTTCGCAGGCTCGCATCATCAGCGGTGTCAAATCATTCTATTGCTTCCTGGAGGTGGGCGGATATATTGAGAATGATCCTACCGAGTTACTGGCATCTCCCCGCATCGGGCGCCACCTGCCCGAGGTGCTCAACCTGGAAGAGATCGATCTCCTGATGAATGCCATTGATCGCAGCAGCAAAGAGGGCCAACGCAACCGCGCCATCCTGGAGACACTATACAGTTGCGGGTTACGGGTTACGGAACTCTGCCTGCTGAAACTCAGTGATTATTACCCCAATGAACAGTTTATTAAGGTGGAAGGAAAAGGAAGTAAGCAGCGCCTGGTACCCATTTCCTCTACAGCCATCCACGAGATCAGCCTCTATTTGCCTGATCGGCATAGTGTTCCCATCAAGCCGGGAGAGGAGGATTACCTCTTTCTTTCACGAAGGGGCACTCACCTCTCGCGCATCATGATATTTCACCTCATAAAGGAGCTGATAGAACAAACCGGAATCAAGAAAACCGTAAGTCCGCATACCTTCCGCCACTCCTTCGCCACCCACCTGCTGGAAAGAGGCGCCAACCTGCGAGCCATTCAGATGATGCTGGGGCATGAGTCCATCGGTACTACAGAAATCTATACACATATCAACCGCGAACAATTGAGAAGTGAAATCGTGGAGCATCATCCACGAAACATTCGTTATACCAAACGTAAATTCAAAAGCCCTTTTTAAACGTTAAATTGATGAAATAAGGTGAGCAGCAGGGAGGTATTCTAAAAAAAACGGTATCTTTGCCCCCTTGGTTACGCGCCATATATGTTAAATATGAAAAGGAGTAAATCATAATATTATAAATTCAAACGTTCGAAACAAAATGAGTAAGAAACTGTTTTTACCACTGCTTGTGGTAGTAGCTGCTGTATTGACATCTTGTAGCAGTAAGTTAGGTGCTCTCTCTCCCGAGTATTTCAAAACAACCCCTCAGGTTCTTGAGGCAGTAGGAGGAAAGGTGCCTGTAACCATCAATGGGACTTTCCCGGAGAAATACATGAAGAAGAAAGCTGTAGTATCCGTAACTCCCGTATTGCGTTATGCCGGCGGTGAAGTGAAAGGACAAACAGCTACCTTCCAAGGCGAAAAGGTACAAGCCAATAACCAAACCATCTCTTATAAGGTGGGTGGAAACTACAGCATGAAGGCTGATTTCGATTACATCCCCGCTATGGCAAAATCGGAATTGTACCTGACTTTCAATGCAAAGGTAGGCAACAAGGAAGTAGCTGTACCGGCTGTGAAGATTGCCGATGGCGTTATTGCTACCTCTACTTTGGTAGGTAATACCGTAGGAGGTGCTTCTACAGGCCAGTCAAGCGATGCATTCCAGCGCGTAATCAAGCAGGCTCAGGATGCAAAGATCATGTTCCTTATCTCTCGCGCTGAACTGCGTGCCACAGAGCTGAAATCAGAAGGCGTACAGAACTTCAACAGTACTATCGGCAAGATCCATAATGACAGCACGCTGAAGATCAACAACTTGGAGATCTCTGCGTATGCTTCTCCCGATGGTAAGCAGGATTTCAATGACAAACTGGCTCAACAGCGTAAAGTGAATACTGAAAAGTATATGCAAGGTGAGTTGAACAAGAACAAAGTAGATGCCGCTGTTGACAGCAAATACACTGCCGAAGACTGGGATGGTTTCCAGGAACTCGTAGCCAAATCCAACATCCAGGATAAGGATCTGATACTTCGTGTGCTGAATATGTACCAGGATCCTGAGCAGAGAGAGAAGGAAATTCGTAACCTGTCTGTAGTATTCGGTGACTTGGCCGATGAGATCCTGCCTCAGTTGCGTCGTTCACGTCTTACCCTCAATTACGAGATCATCGGTAAGAGTGATGCAGAACTGACTCAGCTGGCTGCTTCCAATCCTTCCAAGCTCAATCTGGAAGAATTGCTGTATGCGGCTACTCTGACCAACGATGCTGCGCAGAAAGAAAGCATCTACCAAAAAGCTGCACAGTACTTCCCTAAAGATTACCGTGCTTTCAACAACCTGTCTTCTCTGGCATACCAGAAGGGTGATTATACTGCCGCTGCAGATTACGCTGCCAAGGCTGCCGCCCTGAACTCCAGCGCTGCTGAGGTGAAAGTAAACCAGGCTCTGCTTGCCCTGAAGAGTGGTAACCAGACTGCTGCACAGACACTGCTCGCCAATGCTTCTGCCAGCCCTGCTGCCAACGAAGCGCTGGGTAACCTGTACCTGGAGCAAGGAAATTACCAGAAAGCCGTAACTGCCTTTGGTGAGACAAAGAGTAACAGTGCTGCTCTGGCTCAAATCCTTACTTCCGACTACAACAAGGCTAAGAGCACACTTGACGCTGTGTCTAACAAGGATGCTTATACCAGCTACCTGGCTGCTATCCTTGCTGCCCGCACCAACAACACCCAGGGTGTAGTTAGCAACCTGAAGAATGCAATCGACCAGGATTCTTCTTTGGCTAAGAAAGCTGCTACCGACATGGAGTTTGTGAAGCTGATGGGTACAAGCGCATTCCAGTCGCTTCTGAAGTAATCAACCTCAAGATGATAACCCAAAAAGAGCACCTCACGGGGGTGCTCTTTTTGATTAACCCCCTTTCTCGCAGAACCTTTATTCTATTAAGGTCTGTTTATCCGATAATTAGTTGTTTTAGTATGATAAGAATTCTCTTGCCGTTATTTTGTCTTGCATGTATGTGTACTGCCTGTAACAAGCGTGCCGATCTGTGGGTGCAGGGCGAAGTAAAAGGAATGCATCAGTCGGAAGTGCTTTGTTACGGTTTTCGTCCCGATAGCAATGAACTGGTTCGGAATATTCCTGCAAAACAAGGCGTATTTACCTGTACATTGATGCCTGATTCCGTATGGCCCGTTCTCTTTGTGTTTGAAGGTACAGTGGAAATTCCCGTTTTTGCCCTTCCGGGCGATGAGGTCACTATCACGGGTGATATGAAAACCCCCTCTTCCTTCCTTGTAGAGGGAGGTGACAACATCAATCAGGCCCTAAATGAATGGCGGCAAAAGAAAGAGAAACCCGAAGCTTTCCTCAAGGCATACCCCGACCACCCCGCTTCTGCATGGATTATCCTGAATGAAGCGCTCAGCAAGCCCACCCTGAATACGGAGTATCTTAAGAAGCTGCTTGCAGAGGTTACTCCACGTATGGCAGAGAGTAATATGCTCAGTGCTCTGAAGAAGGAACTGGAACGTCCTTTTTCTACGGAACTTGAGATTCCATTCTTCTCGAAATCGGGCCGAAGCATTATACGTTACGACAAGGAGAAGATAGACTCCACCTTTACCCACGAACAATTAAAAAACCGGATTAATACCTTGATTACCCCCTAAACACACCTTATAAACAATAACCTTAAAGAAAATCACATGCTTATCAAATTATACGGTGCCGCTCTGCAGGGAGTAGACGGCGCCTTGATCACCATTGAGGTGAACAGCTCGCGCGGCACCATGTTTTATATGGTAGGACTGCCCGACAGCGCAGTCAAGGAAAGCCACGAGCGTATCCTTTCAGCCATGCAGGTATGCGGCTACAGGTTTCCCACCAGTCAGATAGTAATAAACATGGCCCCCGCTGATATACGTAAGGAAGGTTCTTCCTATGACCTTCCCCTGGCCGTGGGTATTATGGCAGCCACCCAAACGATACAGTCTGATCGTCTGGCGCGTTTCATCATTATGGGTGAGCTGAGCCTTGACGGCACATTGCGCCCTATTAAAGGAGCGCTCCCCATCGCCATCAAGGCGCGTGAAGAAGGCTTTGAAGGTTTCATCCTCCCCCGCCAGAATGCGCGCGAAGCCGCAGTGGTAAACAACCTGAAAGTGTATGGTGTTACACACCTCTCCGAAGTGGTGAAGTTCCTGAATGGAGAGATGGATTTATCCCCCACGGAGGTAGATACGCGGAAGGAATTCTATGCACAGCAAGCCCTCTTTGAGTCCGATTTCTCTGAGGTGCGTGGACAGGAAAGCGTAAAACGTGCGTTGGAAGTGGCGGCCGCAGGAGGCCATAACTTAGTCATGATAGGACCTCCGGGAAGTGGAAAGTCCATGATGGCCAAGCGTCTTCCTTCCATCCTTCCGCCACTCTCCCTCAGCGAGAGCCTGGAAACCACAAAGATCCACTCTGTAGCCGGCCGACTGCAAAAGGACAGCTCGCTCATCTCCATCCGCCCCTTCCGCAGTCCGCACCATACCGTATCACAGGTGGCTATGTGTGGGGGTGGCAGCTTTCCCCAACCGGGCGAGATCAGCCTGTCGCACAATGGAGTATTGTTTCTTGACGAATTGCCCGAGTTCAACCGTAACGTGCTGGAAGTGTTGCGTCAACCGCTGGAGGACCGCCGTATTACCGTGGCACGAGCCAAGTACAGCATCGATTACCCTGCCAGCTTTATGCTCGTGGCTTCTATGAATCCTTGTCCATGTGGTTATTACAATGACCCTTCTCGTACCTGTGTGTGCTCGCCGGGGCAGGTACAGAAATACCTGAACCGTATTTCCGGCCCGCTGCTGGATCGTATCGATCTGCAAATAGAAATAGTACCCGTGCCTTTTGAGAAACTGTCAGAGCGAGCTCTGGCAGAAAGCAGCCAGGACATCCGTACCCGTGTAATCCGCGCCCGCGAGATTCAGCAGGAACGATACTTGTCGCACTCCGGTGTCTTTTGCAACGCCCAGATGACGCCCAGCCTGATGCACCAGTATGCCGAGCCCGATGCTGCAGGATTGAAGCTCTTGAAAGATGTCATGGTGCGCCTCAATCTTTCCGCCCGTGCATACGACCGAATCCTGAAAGTAGCCCGTACCATTGCCGATCTGGAGGAGAGTGAAGCTGTTCTCACCCCACATCTGGCGGAAGCCATCGGGTACCGCAACCTAGACCGGGAAAGCTGGGCGGGATAAACTGCCGATCTATTTTTATGGACATATATTTGTGTACTAAAGTTTATATATATACATTTGCGCATTAGAAAAAGAATAGTCTTTTCTATTTCATATATCGTATAGCCTCAATGAAGATAAAGAAACTAGTACTACTTTGTATCTGTGGCGTTGTAGGAACAGTCTGGCTCACAAGTTGCACTCCCTCCTTCAATATAAATGCCACCCCTGGGGTACGCGACTTGTCTGTGAAGCCGCAAAACGACTCCATACGGGCGACAGTTTCCGCCCCCATTCCTGAAGATTCCACCCAAATGCTCTTGTCGGTTAAAAGCGGACTGACAAAGAAGAAGGAAGAGCCTTATAAGATGTACAACTTGTTATCCATGCATTTAGGAGTAGGTTCAATGAAAGCAGAAGCACACGGTACAGGAGGCACCAGCAGCAATGATGCCCGTGTAACCCTTCATATCGATTACGAACACTATCTAAAGAAATTTCCAGGATTAGCCCTTGGAGGATTCTTCTTTTATTATCCTGAACGAGAGGAAGCCGATACCTACTACGACTACGACTTCAACCTTGATTTATGCGGAATCGGTCCACAAGTGCTTTATAAGGTAAAATTCAATAAATTCTTGCTGCTTGGAGCCAGCGTTGGCGGAGGGCTTGGAATTGTAGAAACGTATTACTCGGAATCAGGTAATTACTATGACCGTGAAGACTCCGAAACGGCCCTTGGAGCTATCTATACACTAAACGTAGGTATTGAGTTCCTGGTATCCAAACAATGGGTGATCTCTCTTAAGTATAATCACCTTGGAGGATCTTTCTCTGACAAGGATGTGTTTAATGCAACCCCTGACGGGAAAATGAAATATACCAGGAATGCTTTTCTGGTAGGTGCCGGATTCTATTTTTAATAACCCCCAAACATATAATTATTATGAGAAATCTTTTTATATTTTTCGCCTTGATGATGTTCAGTGTGCAAGGCCAGGCCCAGTTCGTGAAACTCTATAAGACCAAAAACGATTACATCCGGAATAAGTTTGAGGCCCCCATGGAGACAATTACGCTCCGAAATTATGTGGAACAGAAGAACAGACCGCAGCATCACGCCCTGTATTACTTTTGGACCGAGAACAACTCTCAGCGTTATGAGATTGGTTATGAAACTTATTTGGTGGAATACAACGATTCCCTATACCTGAACACTTATCTCATCTATAGTGATGCCGGGAAAAGGTTTGGCCGTGGTTATGCCAAGCTAAGGGATCAGGATAATACTCTGTATTTTGAGTGCCTCGAAGCCGGTACCATACTTCCTCTCCCTACCCTCATCTACGGAATTGTTGGAGGGGGTATCAGGGACAAGACTGTCAATGCTTCCGCGCCTATGATATACTATCGCTATGACGCAAAAATCAACAAGGCTCTTCCGCTTAACAAAGAGTCACTGGTTAACTTGCTAAAAGGTAATGACGAGGAGTTACTCAACCTCTACTATAAAGAACCGGAACAAGATAATGTCAACGTCATCTCTCTCTATGCCAAAGCTTTCTTCGTGCGCAAGGAGTTAAAGAAGAAAGAGATTGCTACCCAGAAACAAGAGTGATTATTCTTCTCGGTATGAACCAAATGTTCCATCCGGAGTCATTGTTTCGGCACTGATATTCATCTCCCGACACGTAGCATTATTGAAGAAACTTACGGAGGCTTTTCCTTCTGAGTTGGTCTTCACATTGGGATTCCAGTAAAGGGTACGGCGAAAGTCCTCTTTTTTAGGGAGCTGTGACTCGCTGTAGTTGGGGTTGTAAAAATCGCGGGGTAGGGAGAAACCTTGCAAGGAAGTCATACGCACCCCTATCGGTTCGCGCGCCTTGGCACGGTTGGATTTCAGCTTAAGCATTACAAGTACAATAAGCTCTCCTCTAAGCTCTGGTACCAGTTCCGGCTTTATTGCATAGTAAGTGGCGGGGGACTCTATGATAGCAATGGATTCCACATCAGACGAATTGTACTGGGCAATCAGCGCATCTTTTTCTTCTTTTGTTTCTATCATATTATCAGATTCTGCTTCTGAGAAAGTACCATCAGTTTCCATTGTGGCAATGCCCGGCTCGGAACCTTCAAAGCTGCTGCCGGAGGAGGCGCTTGACGTTTTCTCGAAAAACACCCGTCGTCCTTTGTATCTGGGGTTAAAGTTGGGTGCTTCATAGCTGAAGAACGGATTGATACGAGTGAAGAACTCAAAAAACGGTTCATTATATCCGCTTGCCTGGTCTTCCAGTTTGTCTTCTTCCTCTTCTACATCGTATACAATGTTAAGACCTTTTTCTATGAATGAATTTCGCTCTTTCTTTCCTTTTACTACCAGCTCTTTCAGGGCTTTTGCATCTTTGCTGGCTTCCTCCAGTTCCAGACTGTCATTGAGGAGTGTTTCGTCATCGGCGGTTTCTTTCTCCTCTTTCAGCAGGTAGCGTGTTTTGTCCTTGCTGGCTTGCATGGCGGGGATGTAGGTATCGTAAAAGGAGTAAGGCCTTCCTTGCGGGGAGAAGACCCGATCCATTGTAATCCAGTATTCCTTCCGTTTACCGTCTTTTTGGGTTTCCATTTGAAGCTTCCATTTTCCAAAGAAGTCGTCGGCCATGTAGTTGAAGTTTCCTTCATTGTCTGTTGGGCAGGAGGCGCGCTGGAAACCGCTGTCGGAGAACATTGTCATCTTTACATCCACATTCTCTTGCACCTTCTTGCGTGTGATAGACTTTACACTGCCGTCAATCAGCAGTCCTTTCTCTATTTTATGCATCGGCTGGAAAGGAGCTACTCCGGCCATCTGTTGCCAGGAATAGCGGCGGAAGCCCTGGGTAAGCATCAGCAGATCCATTGCCAACAGGTGCGGCCGGTCAGTGCTCTCGAAATAGTAGCCCGGGTTGGAGATATATCCTTTCAGATCAGAAGAAAGGAGCAGGTTGGTAAGAATGTTCTCCTGATAGGAGGAGGGAATTGCCGTCCGGTTATCCTGTACGGCCATAGAAAGGGTGGTTTCTACGGGAGTATCTGCTGCATCAGAAACGGATATTTGCATATTGATCTGTTCGAAGGCCTTGTACTCCTGTTTCTCCTGCATAACTTTCAGGTTCAGGGAGGGTGCTTTTCCGGATATATATACCAGCCTTTCCGCCAGTATCTTTCCTTCGGGGGTGAAGAGGGTCAGTTGGTTTACGCCTGCCAGCAGGTTTGATTTCGGGATCACAAGTGAATGCCCTGCCCCTGAAATAGAGGGGATGACAGTAAAGAAAGACAGCCTTCCGCGGCACATGGCCGTAATTCCCATTGGGACGGAGGCGTACTCCGGAGTGCCCAGCACCTGTATGCGTACCTGCTCGGGGTGAAGATTCTGCACCTGCATTACGCAGCCCTCCGTGTCAGCAGCAGGGGGAGTAAAGGAGGTGCCTTTCTTCTCATCGGTGCTTCGAATCCAGATTTTGCTTTTGCCTCCATCGGGAGTGTAAATGAACGACCCCATTCCTTCGTGCACGGTAGAGAATACGGAAACAGTATCTCCCTGTGCATTGCAGATGCATCCTGCGGCTTCCTGCGGGCGGCCTTCTTTGTCCGTAACCTTGAAGGCAAGCGTAGAGGTAATGCCATTTACCAGCTGGCCGCCTTCGGGGAAAAACTCCACGTTCAGCTTCTTGGCAGAGGGAGCTTCCGCCCGCTTCTTGGGAATATTGTAGGAAGTGGGGCGCAGGCGTATGGTTTTCTTTTCATAGTCGCCCTCTGTTTCAGGTTTCTCGAAGATGGGGAATACGCGGGAGAAAAGGTTTGAATCGTCCCAGTTGAGCATGAGGCGGGTATAGGCACGCACCTCATAAAAACCACTCTTCAGGGCGAGGCGGGTCAGGGGTATGGCTCCATCGGCCTGACCGTCGGTAATGCACAGCTTCTGGGTATTCATTACGTTTCCTTCCAGGTCGAGCAGTTCTACATACAGCACCCGGCTCATGGGGGTGGCTTGCAGGTGGCTGGCGGTGGTGACATAGGCCTTGAACCAGATGCTCTCGCCTATGAAATACCCGGTATTATCAAAGTGTAGGTACACCTTCTCCTGTTGGTACATGTGGTTGAAGGTCTGGATATTCTTCACGAATGACTCCAGGCGGTGTAGCATGGCGGTATCCTGCTGTGCATGTGAGGCACTGCAGAAGAAAGCGGTGGCTATTAGCAATAACAAATGTTTCATGGCTCTGATTTGTTTCATAATAATGGCTCTATTCTTCACTTTGGTACGAACCAAACACTCCTTCCGGAGTCATAGTTTCGGCACTGATATTCATCTCCCGGCAAGTAGCATTATTAAAGAAGCTCACGGAAGCTTTTCCTTCTGAGTTGGTCTTTACATTGGGATTCCAGTACAGGGTACGGCGGAAATCGTCTTCTTTGGGAAGCTGATACTCGCCGTAGTTGGGACTGTAAAAATCACGGGGAACTGAGAAACCTTGCAGAGAAGTCAAACGCACCCCTATCGGTTCACGAGCTTTGGGGCGGGTCGTGTTTAGTTTTAGCAGGATAACTACAATTTGCTTGCCTGAGGAAGCAAAGGAAGGTTCTAACATCGTGTAACAAGCCGGATCCTCAATAATCATGATAGACTCTATATCTGACGAAGTAAGGTCAGAAAACTTGTAAATACCAGCCGCCATCAGATCAACTGAACTGGGGTTAATGGACTCACCCGCATGAAAGGTCTCTCCAATGCTGACACTGGATATGTTTTTAGTGAAGAGGTCACCAAAGTCACTTGCATAGCTCGAGGCGTAATTAAAAGCCACAGGTCTTCCTTTGTATTTACATGTATATGCAAGGCCACCAGAACCGTCAGTAGCCACATCTCCTTCACTGGTTAGTACAACGTCATAGCTGAAATAGGGGTTGATGCGGGCTAAAAACTCATAGATCATTTCATTGTATCCGCCCGCCTTGTCTTCCAGCTTGTTTTCTTCTTCCGGAACATCATACACGATGCTGATACCGCGGTTTACGAATTCACTGCGTGTCATTTTACCTTTTACAACCAGTTCTTTTAGCGTCTTAGCGCCGGCAGTAGCATTCGCAAGTTCCATACTGTCGGTAAGAAGATCATCCACCTTGACTGATTCGGTGTTATTCAGCAGGAAGCGTGTTTTGTCCCGGCTGACTTTCATCTCCGGGATATCGGTATCGTGAAAAGAGTAAGGCCGTCCCTGCGGAGAGAAGAGGCGATCCATTGTAATCCAGTACTCCTTTCGCTTGTTTTTCTTCCTGGTTTCTATCTGCAGGTCCCATTTACCGTACAAATCAGGAGCCTGGTAATTGAAGTTTCCGGCAGTATCGGTAGGGCAGTAGGCCTGTTGGTAACTGCTGTCGGTAAACATGGTCATCTTTACATCAATGTTCTCCTGATCCTTCTTTCTGACGATAGACTTTATTTTTCCATCTATTACAATGCCCTTCTCTATTTTGTGCATGGCCTCAAAAGGAGTTACTCCCGCCATTTGTTTCCAGGAGTAACGGCGGTATCCTTGGGTAAGCATCAGCAGGTCAAGCGCCTGAAGATGCGTCCTGTCATCGCTCTCGAAGTAATATCCGGGGTTGGAGATATAGCCTTTCAGGTCGGAAGAAAGCAAAAGATTGGTATAAATGTTTTCTTGATAGACAGAAGGGATCTCTGTCCCGTGGTCGCGTACGGCAAGGGAAAGGGTAGTTTCTATGGGGGTATTTTCATCATCGTATACCGAGAGATCCATATTCACTTGCTCAAAGGGCCGGTAGGCACTCTTGTTTTGACGGACTTCCAGGTTGAGGGCCGGCGCATATCCTGGGACAAATATCAGTCGCTCTGACAATACCCTTCCGTCCGAGGTAAACAGGGTAAGCTGGTTTACGCCCGGGGAGAGTTCCGACTTGGGGATCACAAGGGAGTATCCCGATTCTGTTACAGAGGGTAACATCTTAAATAATAAGAGTTTTCCGCGGCACATTGCGGTAAGGCCTGTCGGCACAGAAGTGTATTCCGGGGTGGCAGATACCTGTATCCGTACTTGTTCCGGATGAAAGTTTTGTACCTGCATCACGCAGCCGGAGAGTTCCGATATGGGAGGCGTGAAGGAAGTACCCTTCTTTTCGTCGGTGCTGCGAATCCATATTTTGCTCTTGCCTCCGTCGGGGGTGTAAATGAACGATCCCATGCCTTCATGTACGGTGGAGAATACTGAAATGGTATCGCCCTGTGCATTGCAGATGCAGCCTGTGGCTTCCTGCGGGCGGCCCTCCTTGTCGGTAACCTTGAAGGCTACGGTAGAGGTGAGGCCATTGATCAGTTGTCCGCCTTCGGGGTAGAAGTCCACATTGAGCTTCTTGGCTGAGGGGGCTTGTGCCCGTTTCGTGGGAATCTTATATGAAACGGAACGTAGGCGGATGGTTTTCTTGTCGTAGCTGCCTTCTGCCTCGGGTTTCTCAAAGATGGGGAATACGCGGGAGAAGAGGCTCTGCGTATCCCAGTTTAGCATGAGTCTTGTATACGCACGCACCTCATAAAAACCGCTCTTCAGGGCAAGGCGTGTCAGGGGGATGGCCCCATCGGCTTGTCCGTTGGAGATGAGAAACTTTTGGGTGTTGAGCACGGTTCCTTCCAGATCGAGCAGCTCCACATAGAGCACCCTGCTCATGGGGGTAGTTTTCAGTTGGCTGGCGGTAGTTACGTAGGCTTTGAACCAGATGCTCTCACCTATAAAGTATCCCGTGTTGTCAAAGTGCAGATACACCTTTTCTTGCTGATAAAGGTGGTTGAAGGCCTGGATATTCTTTACGAACGACTCCAAACGAATACGCGTACTGTCCTGTTCAGCATAGAGTGAAGAAGACAGAACTCCCAATAGAAGACAGACAATAAATATACGTTTCATGGCGACTGGATTTAGCTTACTCCGCAAATAAACGAAATAACTAGAAAGTGTGCAAGCCTTTAAACGGATATTTTAGACAAAAGGTGCTTTTTTAGTATTCTCCCTCTTTTTATGTCTGAAAAGAAGCACTTATTTCGAACAAACAGGGAGGGTAATAACCGATAATGATTATCCGCATGATTCCCCCTTCAAACCTTTCTTGAACGAAGGCGGTATGATGTAGGGGCGGATTGCAGCCGCCCGAATAAAGGAACGCCGATATAGCGGGCGGGGTCAATCCGCCCCAACCAGCACTAGCCAGCC
>JAVBMN010000066.1:0-27504 GCA_031552405.1 Bacteroidaceae bacterium
CTCGTAAGAGAACTCCATAAGTATATCAAATATTACAATCAGGAAAGAATCAAATTGAAATTGGGAGGACTAAGCCCAATCAAATATAGATTAGAAAAAAATAGAAGTTAAACCGTCCAACTTTTGGGGTTCAGTACATGATACAATTACAGTTTACGCAGGAAAGCGTGTTAATATTACAAAAAAAAGGCTTGCATTATTGGTGTTTATTTTGATTTCAAGAATTTTTCATCTACCATTGCAGAACAATAACTAAACCATATTCAAAATATGAAAAAAACTATTTTATTCTTTTTCCTCGTTATAGTCGCTTTAAATGCCTCTGCACAGCAAACGATATCGTATTCATACAATAATGCCGGAAACCGTATTGGCCGTTATGTAATTATGCTACGTGCTTCTTCTCAGCACGCAGACAGCCTCATTCAACAAAAAGAGGAAGAAGGTATCAGCCGAAGCCTCCTTACCTGTAAAATAACCGTGTACCCCAACCCGACTCAGGGAGAGGTACATGTCACAATCTCCAACGGAGAAGAGGATGCCATATCCGACATCTTTGTTCACAGCGAAGCCGGACAATTACTAATGACATTAAAAGCCACCGGAAACAGCACAGTCCCCATTGACCTGTCACCCTTCACAAGTGGCATCTATCTTATTAATTTCCAACAGGCAGACAACAGATCTTACTACAAAATCATAAAGCAATAACTACAATGAGCACAATCTCTTTACGGCTATCTCTTCTGTTTATCATAATAGCAGGATGGAGTTCAGCACTGTACAGCCAAGTTGTGGGTAGTATACCAGGAAGTTTTTCCACCAACTCATCCGGCGCCATCATGTATACGATTCCTATTGAATGCCCAAGTGGAGTGAAAGGCATGCAACCTAACCTGTCATTGACATACAATAGTTTATCCGGCAATGGAATTGCCGGGTGGGGATGGAATATTACAGGTCTTTCTGCCATTATGCGTACCCCAAAAACAAAATACTATGATGCCGTTGAAAAGGATATACAATGGACAAAAGAAGATCCTATGACATTAGACGGGCAACGGCTGATCGTTTTTAAGCAGTGGACGGATAGCATTGAATATCGTTTAGAAGCAGATCCTACCGTCATGGTACGAGCTTATGGGATCAATGAGCAGGGTGCGTCCTACCTTAAAGCATTTACCAAATCGGGGCTTACCATGACCTATGGAAATCCAGCCGTATCTTCCTCCTATGTGCTGGTTTACGGAAGTATAATTGGTTGGACTAACGTAACGAAGGCAGGATGGTCTTTAGTGGAGGTGCAGGATGCCAATGGAAATTTCATGAAAATGGAGTATGCCAACAATAATATCAACAAAATATCGTATGGAGGAAATAAGAAAGCAGGAACCACTAGTGAACTGTCTGTCAATTTCATGTATACGACGCGCTCAGATAAAATCCATGCCTTTATTTCCGGGCGTGAAAGCCAGCAACAGTACCGCCTGACCCAGATAAGGGCAGCCGTAAACGGAGTAACCCAGAAAGAATACCGGCTGTCCTACGAAACAGCCACCACAAGCCGTTTAAACTCCATTACTTTATATGACAGAGGGATAAAGCAATACGAACCCCTTGAATTTACATACGGCGAGGAAGGAACAGCAGGGGAATTTGCGACTCCTTTCAGGGAAACGGATAAAAAGCCTTTTATAATCACTGCGGATTTCAACGGGGACGGACATGGAGAAATATGGACCGAAAACTACCCTTCCCAACTGCAAAGCATCCAGGGACTGTACGGAGACTTTAATGGAAACGGAAGTGTGGACAGGATTCAGTTCCTCGTAGATACGGGAGACCGGCTGAGCCTTTCCATTAGCGACACTAAAGCAGGGAATTTATTCTCTGAATGGGTAAGATACAGTGGAATAGATGCGATTCCCTTTGCCACAGTAGGCAGCTTTACAGGAACCCCATTGGCTAACCTGATCATCATCTATGACAATCCGGAACTGGTAAGCGGAAAACATAAGTATCGGTATGACATGATTGTAAGACGCCCCTCGGACGGTGAGATTATCCGGTATATTAAAGACATGTTCTTTACGCTTCCCTCTAAGATACAATCAGTATCTGCGTACAAATCAAGTGGGCTGAACTATAGGGATGACCTCTGGCTGATACTGGAAGATGGGACAAGCAGGATTATGAAGAATACCCAAGGGGATTATGAGTGCTTCTCCACCTCGGAATTAATAGATACGAAATTAAACATTCTGGAAACTGATACGTATTCCTTTGGAGATTATAATGGAGATGGATTACTCGATGTGATTTTCCGAAAGAATAGCAATACTTGGAAAGTAGCTTTGAACAGGGGAGATATGACCTACTTCGTTAAGACGCTTCCCAGTCAAATAACCTGTACAAAAGACGGATTCAAAGGAGAAAAGGACCGCGTGTTCATTATGGACATAAACAACGATAATTTACCCGATATAGTCACTGCTGATGAACAGGATACCACTCAAACCCTTTGGCGCTTTTACAGAAATCAGGGAGGTGACACTTTCACTGCGGCTACTTTTGAGTTTGTTTCCGACAGAGCAGTGTATTCCTGCTGGGGAGATCTCAGGGGAATGGGTAATGTAACCTGGGGGCGTTATAATAGCAATAAGCAGGTTGTAATTAAGGATTTTGGATACACGCGTAACAACAACCTGCTTACAAAAGTGAAAAGCCCCACCTCACCGGATCTGACCTTTAAATACAAGCCACAGTCAAAGTGTAGCTATAACAGAGGCGTACCCCTCACCGGAATGGCGCTTGTAAATCAAATCAACGCCGGATATATGAATTTCTGGACAAGCATGATTCCTGTGATTTCCGAAACGAATAACGGAAGAGACGTTATTTCCTATGATTACGGAGTATCTCTGAGCAACTGGAAACACAGGGGATATATGGGATTTATGGAATGCAAAGAATATAACAGAACGACAGACCAGAGAGTGGAAAGTTCAAGCATAATCCTCGGATATGGAACAAATAACGTGCAGGTTCCTTTTGAAAGAGAATATTTTATTGGTGAAACCTCTTCCTCATCCTTCAGGGAAGAAAGGGACAGTTACAAAACGCCCCTTGGAAGGGAAATGCTTCGTGACACAACTGCGTTCCTCCTATCATTCCGATTTACCGTCCAATAGCGCCGGTTCGGATTCCTGCTATTGGGATGAATACAACAATCTGATCAGGAAAGTTAGTTTTGTATCTGATTCCGTAAAAATAACAAACCGGATTGGATATACCAAAGCCGGAGCATGGTGCAAAAATGCAGTGGCAAAGGATACCGCCATTGAGATGTATAGCTCTGCAAAGCAGCAACGCATTCAAAGCTACAGCTATGACACCCGGGGAAATATGACCTACCACTATACGGATTACGGGGTAAGTGGTGCGCTTTATACATACTACAGCCTCATTGACGATTTCGGAAATGCCACTAACATCCGTAATATAGCCAACTCGCAAATACGCTTAACAAAGCTTACCTATTCTGACAACGGCCGTTTTTTCATTAAAAAATCAGATCATTTAAGCCAGGAAACAACATACAGATGGGATGAGGCCCGCGGACTGCTGCTCAGTGACAGCACGCGCATGGGAGTAACCACGTATACGTATGACAGTTTTGGGACACTCCTTACCACCACCTACCCCAATGGAAAAAGCAAGACGCAAACCGCTGAGTGGGCGGCGCAGGGACCCTCCTGTCCGGTTTCTGGATGTAAATACGTAATTACCACTATCGCAGAAGGAAGCTCGCCCGTAGTGATCTGGTACAATACGTACGGCCAAGAAATAGCCAGCCGCAGCATCGGATTTGGGAACAGTAACATTTACACCTTTACACAGTATCTGGGCAATGGGAAAATAGCCAGAGTATCCAAACCCACCTACAATTCCATCCCCGCTGAAAAGGACTGGGCGGCAGTGTATGAATATGATGACTACGGACGCGTAAAGAAGACTACCAGTCCTCAGGGTATTACCGCCATCTCACATAACCTGATCGGGCGCATCAATGGCAGTCTGCCCATGCGCACCGAAACCGTGACTACCCCCGATGGACAAACCAAAGTCAGTCATTATGACAACAGTGGACTCCTGGTAAAATCCGTAGTAAACGGAAAAGCAGTGATCTATACCTATACCCTAGGTGGGAAAATGAAAAGCGCCACCCCGGAAGGCGGAGCGCCCGTTACATTTAAGTATGATCGCAACGGAAACCGTATACAGATAAAAGATCCTTCAGCCTCATCCGTAGATACGGAGTATGACCAATGGGGACAACTCATAAAACAAACCCAGCAATTAGACGGAAGCAGTGGGTATGCCATCACTACCTACACTTATGCAGTCAACGGATTGCTTTCCTCGAAAAGCCTGAATAATGTAGTAACCAATTACGTATACAACTCCTCAACCAGACTCCTGACCCGTATGTATAGCAGTGAATCAGAGAAATCTTTCACGTATGATGCGTACGACCGCGTTACCCAAATCTCCACAAAAATCAATGGTAAAACCCTGACATCCAAGAAAGAGTATGATGTATACGGAAGAGTTACCAAGGAAACCTATCCTTCCGGTTATTACATCCTCAACAACTACGATGCATACAGCAACTTTGTTTCCGTAACCGATGGCGCAGCCCGCCAGATATGGGAATTACTGACTTGTGACGCGGAAGGAAAGGTGTTAACCGAAAAGAAAGGGAATGTAATAAGCACATACCACTATACAGAGAAAGGGCAATTGGATTCCATTGCCGCACCGGGGATTGTAGACATGCGATATACCTTCTATCCCACGGGAAATATAAAAACCTACAAGGATGCCCGGACTAACCAAACGGAAGAATATACGTATGATACGATGGATCGACTGGTCTCCTGGAAAAAACTGCCGGCATATAATGCACTAACATATTATAACAATACGACAAATACCATTTCTGAAAAAACAGACCCCCTTCATTCCAGGACTATTTTTTCTTATACCTACGCAGGGTCTTCTACTCCTACTGATGCCCCATATCATTTGAGTGATGTTACATCTTATAGTAGCCCCTACTACTCTGATCAGGAGATCACTTATACGGCATTCAAAAAAGTAAAAACAATACAAGAGTATCCGTATGGATATACATTCTATTATGGGCCGGATGAGCAACAACTCCTAAGGAAGAGAACATTCCTTGGAGCCACTCAAGAACGGTATTATGCAGAAAATTATGAAGAAGATAACGACTACACCCCTCACAAGCAACGCCATTACATATATGGTGGAAGTGGGCTGGCTGCTATCTATTCAGCCCCACGCGAAGAACTGTATAGTGCCTATACGGATGCACTGGGGTCTTTAGTGGCTCTGGCAAAAGGAAGCACTCTCTCCGAACGGTATGCGTATGACCCCTGGGGTAAAAGGAGAGATCCAAATAATTGGGCTCTAAAAGCAGGTAATACAGACCGGATCACCAACCGGGGCTACACCATGCACGAGCATATTGATGAGATAGGACTCATCAATATGAATGCACGCTTGTATGACCCCTATACCTCACAATTCCTCAGCCCCGACCCGCAATTACAAGATCCGGGGAATTGGCTCAATTATAACCGGTATACGTATTGCATGAATAATCCATTGAAGTATGTAGACCCGGATGGGGAGTTTTTCCATCTCATCATTGGCGCTATTGTAGGAGGGATATCCAATTGGATTTCAAATGGTTGTAAATTTAACGCGAAAGGATTAGGTTATTTTGCAGTAGGAGCAGCAGCGGGTGCATTAACTGCAGGAGTGGGAACAGGAGTGAGTTCCGTGATAGGAGGAGGAGCTTTTGGAGCAGGATTCTTAGGAACCTCCGCAGCAAAAACAGCAGTCTCAAGCTTTATATCAGGCTCACTTATCGGAGGATCAGGAGGCGCCGCCGGGGGATTTACAATCGGATTTGGCAACGCACTGGTGGAAGGAACTCCATTTGACAAAGCCCTGGGAAAGGGATTTTCGTATGGAGCAGCAGGACTCGCCTCAGGAGCCGTCATGGGAGGAATATTCGGAGGACTTCAGGCGGTAAAAGACGGAAGAAGGTTTTTTAGTGGATCAAGAATTAACGATGTAACGTTAGTAGATAGAGGACTTGCCTACATACCTCAAGAAGGAGATGTTGACTGTGTTAGCGCAAATATTCAATCTCAAAGCCGTGGACAAATAACCCAAGAACAGATTCGCAATGCAGGAATCAGAGGAGATAAAAATGGACTAAATGATGTTGCCGCATTTAAATATTTTAACGAAACAACCGGACGAACTGTAAATGTATTGGATCCCCAAGCTGGAACCGAAGGAATATTAAAAAATCTTTCACAAGGCAAAGATATAGCCGCCAACTTAAACACAGGAGGGAGATCTGGACATATGGTTTCTATAAACCGAGTTGTAAATAGAACTATTATAAAAGCATCTGGAAAGGTTGTTAACAAACAGCTTTTCTATGTAATGAACCCAAGTCGCATACCAGGAGTAGGTGGTGCATATATGAAAATTGCCACAAATAAATTGATCAATAGTTACAATATATTTTCTATACATCCCTAATTATGAATTATATAAAGATATTATTTTTGCTCAGTATTTCTCTTAATCTATTAGCACAAGAAACTCATTTTGTGCCCTTGACTGATAGGCTAAGAAACGAGAAACTCATTTGGAAAGCTCTAATAAAGAAAAAAGGAGAGAGTATTGTATATGAGTATCCCAATTTATTGGTTATATATAGAGCTTCGCTAAAACAACGAAATGAAGTTGATAAATATCTTCCAGAGAAGGAGACCGAGAAACTAGATAGTTTATTGCGAGAAGGAAAAGATATTTCTGAACTAATTGTGCCTATCTATTTAGGCAAGAAGAATAAGCAGATAGAACCTAACATAATAGAATTTATAGTATATAAAACTCCAACAGAAAGATTATATTCTGGCGATAATAGGATGAACTTATTTCCATCGACATCATATGACGAATTTTTGCTAAGCTCTATAAATAGACTAAATGCTGAATATACATTCTTTCTATATTCAATTGCACATTACTATGTTATCTCAAAAAATAAAAAAGTGTATAAAATAGATGTTATCAACAAAAAAATCAACCAGTTACAGTAGTCCTACAAGAAACGAAGACACACTCCTGCCGAAAAGAAACCGGCAAGGATACAAAGTGTACATATCTACAATTATGAGAATAATTATTTTATTAGCCCTATTAATATGTACCTGCTCCTATGCACAGGAAAAATCTTTGAATATGGTAGATGCATTAAACATAAAGAAGGATATTCGTTCTTTAGATAAAAGGATTCTTCATTTAGTAAAGAAACATCCAAAGCTTTCCAAAGAGAAAGGAATACAAATATTTTATGCTTTTATTCTATCAACAGAAGAGAATAAGACTTCAGAAGAGGATTATAGAAGTGGAAAATTTCTATATACACTGTCCCCAAGTTATCGTAAGTTTTATCAAAATTTCTTATACAGAAAGAAGTACATAAACACCATGGCTATATACATAGCCGATTCAATAGGAAATCTATTGGCTACAGCAAGCCCCCGTTTTATTCATATACCGCATATCCATGGTGTTACTGACATTGAAATGACAAAGATGTTCCATCGAAAGGAAGTTGATTTTGTGTTCTATAAAAATTTGACATCTTTAGGCACTCTTTTTGCCATAAAAGGTAATGATGTATTTATTATAGAAGAATCAGGAGAAGGAATAAAAGAATACAAATTGGATGAATATGTTGATTGCTGTTACAATAAGCTATTCCCCTTTTTTATGCAATAAGGATCCCCATCACAGTAGGTATGTTCTGTTTCTATTCTTGTATTTCAAATTTACTGAGAGTTATGAATCAATGGATTATATTAGTACTGTTAATCGTCTTGTGTAATATAAGCTTATTAGCACAAGGAAAATATGATATGATAAACAGATTGAATATTGGGAAGGATATAAAGCATTTAGAGAGAAAAATCAAGAAGGATATAAAGGAACATCCTATTCTATCTGAAAGAAAAGATCTACAATTATATCATATATTTTGGCTGCAATCAGATTGTCTTCTTGCTAAAGAAGAATATTCTGACTGCTCTTTCTTATCTAAGGTTTATCCTCTTTACCGTTCTTCCTATTCAAAGATTCTTTCAATAAAGACAGGAAAGTATTTGCAGAATTTTGCTACATTTGTTTGTGACTCAACAGGGGCTATAATTGCCACTGCAAGCTCTAGAATTCTTCACGTGGCATCATGCTATGACGAAGAAGATATAGAGTTGGCTAGGATTTTATATCATAATGAAATGGATTTTATCTTTTATCTAAGCGGAACATTTGTTGGTACCTATTTTGGTATTAAAGGAGATAATGTATATGTAATATCAAGAGAATCTATGGATCAGTTGAAAAAACATCCTTTAGGCGAATTTCTTGGATGTTGCTACGATGAATTTCTGGTTTCTCCAGCCTTTAAACCTCCCCTGCGCTAGATTATGGAACAGAATTTTTCATTAATATCAATTCTCTACCAAAATGAAAATTATATGTATGTTTACTCTGCTTTTTTGCGGAAATCTACTACTTTCATCACAGGAAGTCATTTCTGAGAAGCCAACCAATAAAGAAGTTGACTTTCTAGCAGGTCGTTTTGGAATAAACTTTATCTATTGTTTGCTCAGTGTGGAAGATGAATATCTATGATTATGAGAAAAATAATTTTATTAGCTCTATTAGTATGTACCTGTTCCTATGCACAGGAAAAATCTTTGGATATGGTAGATGCTTTGAACATAAAAAAGGATATTTCTTCTTTAAATAAAAGAATTCTTCATTTAATAAAGAAACATCCAAAACTTTCAAAAGAAAAAGGATTGCAAATATTTCATGTTTTCATTTTATCAATGGAAGAAGAGACTTCAGAAGAGAATTACAAAAGTGGAAAATTCCTATATGCACTATCCCCAAGCTATCGAAAATATTACCAGAATCTCCTATACAAGAAAAAGTATATAAACACCTATACTGTATATATAGCCGATTCAACAGGAAATCTATTGGCTACAGCAGACCCCCGCTTTATTTATATATATCATATCCATAGTGTCGCTGATATTGAAATAACAAAGATGTTTCATCGAAAGAAAGTTGATTTTTTGTTTTATAAAAACAGGACGTCTTTAGGTACCCTTTTTGCAATAAAGGGTAATGATGTATTTATTATAAAAAGATTAAAAGAAGGAATAGTAAAATACACATTGGAAGAATATGTTGATTGCCATTACAATGAACTTATTTTTCCTTTTACGGCTAAAGAAACCCCGTTGCAGTAGATATGTAGCGTTCTTGTTTTTTAAATTTATTGAAGGTCATGAATAAAAGGATCATATTAGTACTATTGATCGCCTTATGTGATACATGCTTATTAACACAAGAAACTTATTTTGTACCCTTGGCTGATAGGTTAAGAAACGAAAAACTCATTATGAGATACATACAAGTACTAATACACATTATTTTCGCCAGTGGCGAATGTGTATATCCTAATAAATTGTATCTTTGTCCAGATACGATAGCAAAAGTATGGATACTAAGAACCCATGAAAAAACATTCCATCCCCCAATTTATAATAGCATGCCTCTGCCTCATCGGCGGATATTGCTCCAGTACAGCTCAAAACAGCGCGAACAGTACCCATCCCCACTCCCTGGAAGAAGCTCTCAAAGAGCATTTCCTCATCGGAACCGCCGTGAATACCAATCAGATGAACGGGCGGGATACCGCCGCTGTACGCGTGCTGACCGCCCAGTTTAATGCCATCGTAGCGGAGAATTGCATGAAGATCGAGTCCCTGCAACCCCGGGAAGGAGTGTTTAGATTTGAGGATGCTGACCGGCTTATTGCTTTCGGTGAGGCACATGGTATGCATGTAACCGGACACACATTGGTGTGGCACTCGCAGGTGCCTGGCTGGTTCTTCAAGGATTCCTCCGGCAATGATGTAACCCGCGAGGTGCTCATTGAGCGCATGCGTACCCACATCACCACTGTAGTATCCCGCTATAAAGGCCGCATTAAGGGCTGGGACGTAGTAAATGAAGCTGTAGAAGACAATGGAAACCTGCGTAACAGCAAATTCCTGCAGATCATAGGTGAGGATTATCTTCGCCTGGCCTTCGAGTTTGCGCACGCCGCCGACCCGGATGCGGAGCTGTACTACAACGACTACTCCATGGCCCTGCCCCGCAAACGCGAAGGAGTAGTACGAATGATACAGCGCCTGCAAGAGCAGGGTATCAAAGTCAGTGCCATCGGTATGCAAGGGCATCTCACCATGGGCTTCCCCTCTGTCAATGAATTCGAGAAAAGCATACTAGCCTTCTCCGGACTCGGCGTAAAAGTGATGATCACCGAACTGGACCTCAGCATCCTGCCTGAGCCCCATCAGGTCAGAGGCGCAGAGATCTCCCAGCAGCAAGCCTACCAAGAAACCTTGAACCCTTACACCCACGGCGTGCCGGAAGAAAAAACGAAAGAATGGGAGAACCGCTATCTGGACTTCTTCCGCCTCTTCCTGCGTTACAGTGACCGCATCACCCGCGTCACTCTGTGGGGAATATCTGACGATACCTCCTGGCGCAACAATTTCCCCGTGCGCGGCCGCACGGATTATCCCTTGTTATTTGATCGCGCCTATCAGGCAAAGCCAGTAGTAGAAGGCATTATCAGATTAACGAACAACGGCGGACAGAAGTAAGCCCCATGAAAATCCTTCATATATCCGATACACACGGCTTACACCGAAGAATAAAAGCATTACGCCAGGCAACTATGCTCATCCACTCCGGAGACGTTTCAAACTTTGGAGAGGATCATGAGGTGGAAGACTTTATGCGGTGGTTCTGCAAGCTCGACTTTCAATACAAGATCTTCATAGCCGGAAACCACGATTTCTACTTTGAGGACGAAACAACTCAGCGTATTCAACGGGCATTATCCGAAAATACATTCTATCTGTGCGACAGCGGAATAGAAATAGAGGGCATTTATTTCTGGGGATCACCCGTCTCTCCCACATTCTTTAACTGGGCATTCAATCGCGACAGAGGCGCGAAAATCAGAAAGCACTGGAACCTGATTCCTGATAATACAGATGTATTAATCACCCATACTCCTCCTCATGGCATACTGGACAGGACGGCTACTGAAAATACGGGATGCCGGGATTTACTGAAAACGGTGAAGCATATCAAACCCAGTTACCACCTGTTTGGGCATATACATGAGGCATACGGGCAGACCACGATAGATAGAACCACTTTCATAAACAGCAGCATCCTTGATGAGAATGACAATCTGACCCGAAACGGCACATTGATTGACATGGTATAAATCCGCTGCCAGATGCGTGTAAACCAGATATTCCCACCCGGGTATTGTGCACCTCGCGCAGATTCCCTATATTTGCCTTTTGTGCAGGGACAACCTGAAAAACTAATCACCATAAATAAACAAATATGAAGAAACTTGTAAGTTGGAAGTGGAGCATGCTGCTGGCAGCCGTCGGTGGGCTTTTCCTCCAGTGTACCGGAAACTGTCAGAAAACAGAATGCTCCGGAGAATCAGAACAAACCACCCGTGAACTGAAAGTGATTGACGAGAACCAACTCATGGAAGTGGGTTCCTATTACTACCCCGAACAGTGGCCCGAAAGCGAATGGGAACGGGATATCAAGAACATGCACGAGCTGGGATTCGAGTTCACCCACTATGGCGAATTTGCCTGGAGTACCATGGAACCCACAGAAGGAAAGTATGACTTTGCCTGGTTGGACAAGGCCATTGAACTGGCCGGGAAGTATAACCTCAGAGTGGTACTCTGTACCCCCACCCCCACCCCTCCGGCATGGCTCACTCAGAAGTACCCTGACGTACTGATAAAGAACGACGAAGACCGTGTAATCCAGCACGGTGCCCGTCAGCAAGCCTCTTGGTACAGTGATACATACCGCAAATACGTAGAAAAGATCGTAACCGAAATGGCCAAACGTTATGCTGATAACCCTACTGTATGGGGCTGGCAGATCGATAATGAGCCTTCGCATTACGCCTCTTTCGATTACAGCGACAATGCGCAGAAAGCCTTCCGCAAATGGCTGGAGAAGAAATACCAAAACATTGATAACTTAAACAAAACCTGGGGTAACGCCTTCTGGAGCCAGACGTACAACAACTTCGACCAGATCCGCATCCCCAACGCCAAAGAACTTGTGCAGCAGGCCAATCCGCACGCCATCCTCGACTTCAAACGCTTCTCCGCCGACGGAGCTGCCGACTTTGTAGTGTGGCAGCAGAAACTCCTGAAGAAGCACATCGATCCCCACCAGTGGGTAACTACCAACCTCATGGCCGATTACTCCATCGTGGATCCCCTCCGTTTCAAAGAGCTCGACTTTGTGACTTATACCAAATACCTCGTAGCAGGCTGGGACTTCGGATACGGCGATCAGGGCTTCCGCATGGCCGGATCTACCGGCATCGGTTTTGCCAACGACTGGTACCGCTCCATCAACGGAACTACCGGCGTGATGGAACTGCAGCCCGGACAAGTAAACTGGGGCGTATACAACCCACAAACCATGCCCGGCGCCGTGCGCATGTGGATCTATCATGTATTTGCAGGCGGAAATAAGTTCGTGTGCAACTACCGCTTCCGCCAGCCCTTGTCCGGTGGCGAGCAATATCACTACGGCATTATGCAGCCGGATGGCGAATCCGTAAGTACCTCAGGCAAGGAATATGTACAGGTAACCCAGGAACTGAAGATACTGCGGAAAGAATACGACCCCAAAGCCGAGATGCCCACCGCATACGCCGCCCGCCAGACAGCCCTCCTCTACAACCCCGACAACCGCTGGGAAATGGAGAACCAGCCACAAACCAAGGACTGGAACTTCATCTCGCACATACATAAGTATTATAAGGTATTACAATCCTTCGCCGCCCCGGTGGATGTGATTGACGAGTCGCACGATTTCGCTTCTTACCCCTTCCTCATTGCTCCGGCTTACCAGTTGCTTGACAAGGAACTCATAGCCCGCTGGAAACAATACGTAGAGAACGGCGGAAACCTGATACTCACCTGCCGCACCGGACAGAAAGACCGTGAAGCCCACTTGTGGAACGAAAGATTCGCCGCCCCCATCCATGAGCTGATCGGAGCCAAAGAACTCTTCTTCGACGTACTGCAAGGTGAGATCACCGGAAAAGTGTCCATGGGCAACACCGCCTACACCTGGCACACCTGGTCAGACGTAGTCACTCCCGCCGAGAACGCCGAGGTATGGGCCACATACGCCGACCAGTTCTACAAAGGAAAAGCCTCCGTGACCCACACCAAACTGGGCAAAGGAACCGTCACTTTCATCGGTACCGACAGTAATAATGGCGACCTCGAAAGCGCCGTCCTCCGCAAACTGTATACCCAGGCCGGAGTACCCGTAGAGAACCTCCCCGAAGGCGTAATCCTACAATGGCGCCACGGATTCTGGATCGGCCTCAATTACTCTTCCTCTCCCCAGACCCTTCCCGTCCCTGCGGATGGTAAGATCCTGATCGGAGAAAAGACCCTCTCCCCTGCCGGAGTAGTAGTTTGGAAATAAGGAGCAGCTCCTCCTGATTGAATATAATTTGGGCTGCCTGACATGCGTCGGGCAGCCCAAACTATATAGATACATACTTTCCTTCAGAACCGCATTATCACTTCTCCTCGCCAATCACTACACCCCAGGGTTCAATACTGATTGTGCTCCCTTTTTCCAACTTTTGGGAGTCAAGTAGCGATATGCTTGAAGAGTACGGGTATTCTACTGAGTTGGCTTTGGAAGAGTAGTTGAACAGATAATGCAATTTCCTCCCTTTGTCATTGGTGGCGGAGCGCAGGATAATGGGAAATTGGTACTTCCGTTCCTCTACATTGATACCCTTACGATCAGAAGCACGGGCGATCAGTTTATAAAGGATGTCTCTGGAGGGCACGGTTCCTATATAAATAAGATATCCCTTTCCGTAGGCATTCTCGGTGATGCACGGCCATTTACCAAAGAACGGGTGATCGGTATAGGCAAGCGCTTTCGCAGTGGTGGGGCAAAGAAACTCCATCCAGGTACTGACTGTATTATCGTTTGCACCGATATCATTGGTTTTCAATGAAAGTCGACTGATACTTGAGAATTCCTGATAGGTAAAGCCGCAGGCTTCTTTAAGCGGGCCGGGGGCAAGGGTGGGACGCACGATATTATCCTCATCGCAATACCCGCTTTTGTACAGCATTACCACTTCGCCGCCGTTCTTCACAAAGTCTGAGATCTTGTGGAGCAAGTCGTCCGTGGCTACATAGAGGGGCGGAATCACAAGCAGATCATACTGACCAAAATCTGTAACCTTATCGCAGGGGAGGATGTCACATTCTATATTCTGGCGATAGAGGGCTTCGTAGATCATGTAATCTTTGTATTGATCGCCGTATGTATAAGGCATGAAATCAAACGCATGCTTTGAATCGTGGCTGAAAAGCATTGCCACCCGGTTTTGTTTCTTGGCGTTCACCAGCTTTTCTCCGATCTTATCCACCTCCGTGGCTCCGTTCTTGAATTCTGCATACACTCGGTTCGGTAGCATATCATGTCCCAGAAGGCCTCTCCAGTATGTATTCTGGCCGTAATGCAGCGTGCTCCAGTGCCAGTACTGAACCATATTGGCACCACCGGAAAGGAAGGCATACATATTCTGGCGCAACTGCCCGTCGTAAGGAGGATACTGATCACGACTGCTCCAACCGGTTCCCTGTGCAGTGGTTTCCAGGATCAGGAAGTTCTCGTATTTACACAGCTTTCTCATGTAGTCACAGGCATAGCCGATCAATTGCCCGTCCTGACCGCCCTGCATCTCGTAATAGACATTGACCGCAGGATAATCCATCTGGCGGAAGGCTTCCACTTGGTCAATGTTAGCAAAAAAAGTCATGAAGCAGTGGGTAACAAACTGATCGGGGCGTTTGTATTCGTTGACGATATCCACCTGCCAGTTCAGGAAATCGGCTGTTACCTTTCTGTTCCATCTTTCCCACCATAGTTTATAGGAAGGATTTGTAACTCCCTTTCGGTCGTAGAACTCTTCCCATTTGTTGATGTTCATTCCCCAGTAGTTGAGACCCCAGCGGCGATTCAGCGACTCAAGATCATTGTTGAATTCAGTCTTTATGTAGTCCCTGAAGCCTTCAAAGTAGTCTTTGTTGTCAATGCCGCGTGCTTCCACCTCATTATCCACCTGATAGCCAATAATGGCCGGGTGTTTCGCATAGCGCTCCATGAGCTTGCGGATGATGCGTTCGCAGTATTTCCTATATACAGGATTCACCAGGTCCATATTCTGACGCATGCCGTAATGACTTTGCCGGCCATCCACGGTTTGCGACAACACCTCGGGATGTTCATACGCCATCCAGGCGGGTATGGAATAAGTAGGCGTTCCCAGTATCACTTTGATACCTGCTTTTTGGAACTTATCCAGTATGCGGTCCATCCACTCAAACTGGAATACTCCGTTCTGTGGTTCGAACAGCAACCAGGTAGATTCCCCTATTCTTACGACGGTAAGGTTCGCTTCCTTCATCAGTTTTATATCCTCATCAAGCCTGTCGGTTGGGGTATACTCGCTGTAATACGAAGCTCCATACAGTGGTTTTTCAAAACGATACATCTTGAAATCCTGGCGATTGCTTTTGGCTTCTTGCCTGCCTTGTGCATTAGCACCCAAAGAAAAGGCGAGTAATGACAAGAATGCGACTTTGATTTTGTTCATAGATTTAGTTTTTAATGGTATCAGTTCATGCTGAACATGGCTGGGAACTAACGACAAGAACTTCCCCCCCCCAATGCTCATCGAGGCAAAGTTACTAAAATCCATGATATGCCTTCTATTTTCGGAGATCAAATATAAGGTGTGAATCTGAGGCTGGATACAAGGCTGATCTCCCTTTTTAACTGGAACGCACCAGCTGTTGAACTCGTGCGCTCCAGTTGGACATCCTCTTATTGTAACGTCTGATACACTGTGTTCAGGAACTTTTCCCACACCTTAGTATCAGGGATACGGTTGGTGTACAGAATAATAACAAGCCCCTCTTTCCTGTCGATCAGGTAATCCGTATTGTACATACCGCCCCAGTGCAGGGAACCGGGCGATACCATGGGTGTAAAATTGGAGATAGCCTTGTGTTCTGTGTCCTTCTCTGGATAGATCTCGAAGCCGAGGCCGAAGTGAAAATCCGGACCTCCCCCATTGGGATGCGGAAGCTGATCCACTCCCATCATCTCTATGGTGCGACGCCCCAGGATACGCTTGCCGTTGAAGGCTCCACCGTTCAGTATCATCTGACAAAAACGGGCATAGTCTTCGATGGTGCCGTTCAGCCCTGTACCGGCCTGGCAGTAACGGGTGTCCGCCGAGAAAGGATCACGACCACTCCAGGCATTGGGCTGAGCTACCAGTTTTCCATCACGCTCAGCATAGGCAGTCACCATGCGAGAGCGGTAATTTTCGGGATAGTACCAGTCGGAATCTTTCATACCCAGAGGGATCAGGATGGTTTCCTTTACATAATCACGAAGGGGCTTCCCGGAGAAATACTCCACCAGATACCCGCACACATCCGAAGAGGGGTGGTAGCTCCACTGCGTACCAGGGTCAAAGGCCAGGGGAAGAGTCAAAGCGTCTTTCACTTCTTCGGCCAGTGTTTCATACGGCTTTCCATCACGCTTTTTCATTAGTTCCTGTCGAAGCGACTGGACTTCACGGTTACCCAGTACCCCGGAAGTATGACACAGCAGATGACGGATGGTGAGCGGAGAAGCCGCAGGTCGGGTATCATACGCCCCACTCGAATTTAACTGCTTCAACACAAGGTTTTTACATTCAGGAATATACTTCGAAACAGGATCATCCAACTGGAACTTGCCCTGCTCAAAAAGCGTCATAAGCGCCACGGTAGTAATAGCCTTTGTCTGGGAGAAGTTGCGGAAAATATCATCCTTCTTTATAGCCTTCTTGCTTTCTATATCCGCCCAGCCGAAAGCCTTATTATGTATCACCACCCCATTTTGTGCCACAAAGGTGAGCACCTGTGGAATGATGCCTTTATCCACATACTCCTGAAGCAGGCGGTCGATGTACACCAGCCTGTCAGCAGAAATGCTCATAGATTGTAAGGCTGTGTTCGAATTAGGGTATTCAAACTTCTGTATCGCGGGCGACTGCGCCATGCCGGCAAGCCCTGTCAGCAGGAATAAACCTGCAAGTATTGTTTTCCTCATATCGGTAATTTTAATTCGCATCAACTACTTTCTACATTAGAATTCACAATATTCGGCAAAATAATTGACTTACGCAAATTATTTGCTACATTTGCATCTGCTATAGGAATAGTTGCTATAGCATAACTTTAGGCTATGAAGAAAAGAAAGAACCTACTCATTCATCTCTTTTTTATCGTATTCTCCGTGCAGGCTCTGGGGCAAGAAGTCATTCCCCATCTGAACGCATGCCGCTTTAAGATCGTACAGGATACAGATACCATTGAGTTCATCAAGTTCAATACCGATCTGGAAAGCTGTAGACCAACCCTCTTATTTTGCCAGGGCTCACAGCCTCTTCCTTTGATCGTTGACCGTAAAGACGGGAAAAGAACCGCCTGGATATTTGAAGTCTTTGACTATGAAAAGATTGCAGAACGTTTCAATCTGATTATGATCTCCTCTCCGCACACTCCGCTCATAACGAATGAAGAGAACCTCAACACTCAGGGTGCTTACATCCTGGATAAAAAGAATAACTTCTCCTTTTCCCCAGACTTCCTAAAAGCCAACTACATGGAACGCTATGTAGAAAGAGGAAGTGCAGTAATACGTTACCTATGCGAACAAAAATGGGTAGACCAGAAGCGGTTATATGTAATCGGACATTCCCAAGGAGCCAAAGTAGGCACCAAGATAGCGGCTGAAAACGAGGAAGCAATAGCCGCATTTGGCTTCTTATCCGGTAACCCGCTGGGAAGAATTGACAACCCCGTCCGTGAAGCCAGACTGGCGCAACATAAAGGCCTTTTGACCGAAGAAGAAGCCCAGAAAAAGATCAACGAAACATACGAATGGTGGAAATGGGTGAATGAAAACGTAGACAATCCGGATCCCGGTCACCCCGAGCCTACCCGGAATGCAGTCAGTTTCAACATCCCGGTCCTCCCCGAACTGCTAAGCCTGAAGATTCCGGTATATGTAGCCTATGGCACCTATGATATTGGCTCTCTGTACTGCGACCTGCTGCCAATCGACTTTATCAGAGTAGGAAAGAAGAACTACAAAGTGGTTCCCTACCCGGGCCTGGAGCACAACTTCTTTGAAGTGGACGCACAGGGAAAACCAGACTACAAAGGAGAAGCACACTGGACAGAGGTGATGAACAATCTTATTGGCTGGTTCGAAGAAATCAACAACCCTCCAAGTGAGTTAAAAAAGTAAACCCTTTAAAATCAGCGATATGAAAAAGAAATTCTCCCTACTACTCGTGTGCTGTATAGCATTCTGCATGTGCAGTCCTCAGCAAACGAAAGAGGAACAAGTAGAGGAACAAACAAAAGTGCCTGCAGCAGAAGCCATCAAGCGGAGCGAAGATGCGCAAGTGATAAAAACCATCAAGGATTTCTATCTCTCTTATACCGATGACCATCTGTCCCGTTCCTCTATCGACTCTCTTATAGAGAAACATCTGACCAAAGCCTTGATAGCAAAAGTACGAAGAGTATCACGCTGTTCAGGAGCGGATGCCATACTGCGTGCACAAGACTACTCTGACGAAAGCCGCAAGACCTATTCAGTGAAGCACCTGGACGGAAACTGGTACATGTTCAGCTACTTCTTCGTATACAATGAAGATACAACCCACATCCACATCCCTCTAAGAATCGCCAAAACAAATAACCAATACAGGATCGATTACATCACCCCGTATTGGAACGAATCAATGTACGGAGACCATTTATTGATAAACAACCCCACACCCAAGCCCGTAGATGCTTCCGACCCTTTGAGTCTATTGAATACATTCTACGCCGCCTACACCCAGGAATATTGCAGCATGCCGGAAGATCTGGATAAACGGCTACAGAAATTAAGAGAAGAATATTGTACCAAGAACGCGCTGGAACAGTTTGAGAAAGCCGCTAAATACTCTGAAGAGTGGGACGGAATGCCCGGATACGATTTGCTTATCGCCAATTTTGATTTTGACAACCTCTGGATTCCTTCCATCACCTTTACTCACAGGAACGGAGAAGAATACACACTATCCTATAAAAAGGAGGAAGCAGAAACCACCACCATCCGCCTTCACGTAACAAAAGAAGGAGAGGCATACCGGATCAGTAGTATTTACTTGAAGTAAAAAAGGAGAAGAATTCAGATACTTATTCCTTGCCTTCCCGGCTCTCCAAAAGAGGTATACGATAAGCCGTATACAGCTGGATGATAGCCGCCAAGGTCAGAGAGAGAATCCATTCATTGCCATGGGGAAGAGTAATCATCAACACCCCGGTCAATATAAGAAATGCAGCGCCAAAGGTGCGCTGAAGATAAAGTCGTTTAATAATCCTGTCACTCCCCTTATAGGAGGAGAAGAACTGTGTAACTCCTACCAATAAAGCGCCAAACAAATACACGTAAGGCGCTACATCGCGGTAAGGTATATAAATCAACACACCTATCAATACACACACTGCACCTACTACATAGATTGCAGGAAGAAATTGCTTCATCGAACGTTCTTTTTATTAGAGTTAGAAGAGGGTTTTGCAGAAGTAGACACAGAAGTGGAAGCTGAAACTCCCGACGCGGAAGACTGTACCGTCTTCACCGTATCTGTCACAGAAGGGGCAGGACTGTTCTCTTCCAGTGGAATCTTTACCGACACAGAAGGAGGCGGAGGCGCAGGAGCTACTACTGCAGTAATGGGAGACTTGGGCAAGTCTTCTTCAAAGACAAAGATGTCTTCATTAGGCTTCTTCATCAGATAGCGTTCACGAGCTATGCGCTCCATGTTCCCTGGATTGGACGACAAGGAATTAAGCAGGCGGGTATCATTCTCATACTCTTCCGTATAGTGAGCTATCTCATTCTCAAGAACCGTTATACGACGATAGTTCTGAATGCGTTCCCACACACTGCTGTCGCCTACAAAACCGATAAGCAACACGAAAACCACCGTTACCACAAAGTATTTATGACGGCGAACCCAAAGCCATACTGATTGAAGCTTAGCCATAGTACTCTTACTGAATAGATTAATAACTCAACCCTTTTTGCCAAGGCGCTCAGAAGCGCCGCGTAGAACACTGCAAATGTAGAAAAATAATTGCGAATATCCACCCACTCTCAGGAAAATAATGTAAATTTGCGGGTATATGGGAAATTATATTGTATCTGCCCGGAAATACCGCCCGGCATCCTTTGATACGGTAGTAGGCCAACAAGCGCTGACTACCACTCTTAAGAACGCCATCGCCTCAGGAAAGCTGGCACATGCCTACCTCTTCTGCGGGCCGCGCGGAGTAGGAAAAACCACCTGCGCACGCATCTTCGCCAAGACCATCAACTGCATGAACCTCACCCCGCAAGGCGATGCCTGCAACGAGTGCGAATCTTGTCAAGCCTTCAACGAGCAACGCTCCTACAACATCCACGAGCTGGATGCCGCCAGCAACAACGGCGTAGACGAAATCAAGCAACTCATGGAGCAGGTGCGCATCCCACCACAAATAGGTTCATACAAAGTGTTCATTATTGATGAGGTACACATGCTTACCACCTCTGCCTTTAACGCCTTTCTGAAGACGCTGGAAGAACCACCCAAGCATGCCGTGTTCATCCTTGCCACCACTGAAAAGCATAAGATACTGCCCACCATCCTCTCACGCTGTCAGATCTACGACTTTAACCGCATGGGAGTGGAGGAAATAGTAAACCATCTGCAATACGTAGCCGCCCAGGAAGGGATCACCGCTGAACCTGAAGCCCTGAGCATCATTGCCCAGAAGGCCGACGGAGGTATGCGCGATGCCCTCTCCATCTTCGACCAGGTAGCCAGCTACACCCAGGGGCACATCACCTACAAAGGGGTGATCGAAGACCTGAATGTGCTGGATTATGAGTACTACTTCCGCCTGACAGACCTGTTCCTGAAGAACGAAGTGAGCGAAATCATGCTGACATATGACGAAATCGTGCGCAAAGGCTTTGATGCTTCCCACTTTATCAACGGATTGGGCAACCATCTGCGCGACCTGTTGGTTAGTCGTGATGCCGCCACCGTAAAGCTCCTGGAAGTAGCCCCCACCGTGCGCCAGCGCTATCAGGAACAAGCCACTTGCTGCCCTCAGACTTTCCTGTACCGCGCCATGAAACTGTGCAGCGAGTGCGATCTCAACTACCGCACCAGCAACAACAAACGCTTCCTGGTGGAACTGACACTCATCCGTATAGCCCAACTTACGGATGCGGGAGCTGACAGCGACGAAGCCTCCGGGCGTCGCCCTACACAGTTAAAACCCCTATTCCAGTCGGCCGCTGCACAACTAGCCCCTGTGCAGCAAGTTGCCTCCGCGCAACAACCGGCGAACGTCCCCACGCCTCAGGCAAACGGGACTCCGGCTTCTGTAGCTTCCCAACCCGCCACAGAACAAAAAGCACCCACCCTCTCGAAAGGTTCATTGGGCATTTCCATCAAACAACTTAAACGTGAGATGGAAGAAAAAGATGCCCCGGAAACCACTCCAATTCCCCTCCCAACTAACAACTGGCAAAGTACGGTTGTACAGGAAATCTCCTACCCCGCCGTGACGGAGGTGGACCTCAGCATCCAGTGGCGAGGTTTTGCCAACTCCCTCCCCATGGAACAAAAAGCACTTCAGCAACGCATGTTCAGCATGTCGCTGACCCTGCTTAGCCCCCAAGGCACCTTCGAAGTTCTGGCAGACAACCACATGATCGAAACCGATCTCCAGAAAATCAAAACCCAGACCGAACACTACCTTCGCACCCAACTCGGCAACCCAGGCATAACCATGACCATTCGCCTCCGCAACACAGATGAAGAGCGCAAAATCCCTCTTAACCAAGGAGAACGCTTCCAGGAAATGATGGAAAACAACCCCGCCGTAAAAGAGCTAAAAGATAAGCTGGGGCTGGAATTATGCTAACCCACCTGGAAACAAACTACACCTCATTTAAAATAAAAGCCTAAACAAAAACAGATCTAAGAAAATTGCAGTTAATCAATTGGAATAAAGATTCTTATATTCCACCTCTTATACAACTACAAGTTAAATTATCAAGGTTTAGCACTGCTTACAAGCCCCTGCAACCCGCCATAAAACCAAAAATAAATAAAAGCAAAAGTTTTAAAAGATA
The DNA here is from genome assembly GCA_031552405.1 of Bacteroidaceae bacterium. Classification (GTDB taxonomy): domain Bacteria; phylum Bacteroidota; class Bacteroidia; order Bacteroidales; family Bacteroidaceae; genus UBA1794. The sequence goes on from JAVBMN010000066.1 coordinate 22,627, forward strand.
ATCTGAAGATATTCCTTAAAGATTTAATATCTTTGGCAGCACTAATCCTTTAAGCTATCGGAATCCTGTGCGTCCGGCATAGCAAAGAATGGTAACTCAGTGCAATCTGTTTTTTAGTTGGCAGCTGACGCGAGTGCCATTGACACAATGATATAGTAAGCTATCAAAAACAACAAATAATTAAATGAATATAATTAAGCGGTTTAGAAAAAGCGGTTCCTTACGGGCGGTTAATTTTGTGGGACTGTCCGTGATGTTTGCGTGTGTATTGCTCTCATACGGATATATCAATAGAGAGTTAAGCTACGATAGATATAATGTGAATGCTGATCGCATTGTTCGCTTGTCATTAAAGAAGGGCGACAACCCCATGGACGGCAGGATTTTCGGCGGTTCTGCCGATGCTGCTTTGCAGCAATTACCCGACATTGAAAAGGTAATCAAGCTGAACAAGATTAAAACCGCCGTAGTGACAATAGATGAAGAATCGCAGGTCGTTAATGGCATATATTATGCAAGCCGCGATTTTTTCGATGTATTCAGCATACCTCTAATATACGGCGATAAGAATAAGGTACTGAATTCTCCGGGAAAAGTTGTGATAAGCGAAAGTTATGCACATAGGTTATTCGGCAATGACATAGCGAATATAATTAATGAAAAAAGTTTCGCTGTAAAAGGGCGGCAGGTCGGCGATTCGCTTTTGTCCATTTCTGGCATATATAAGGATATACCCGAAACATCACATTTCCACACGGATATGTTGGTATCGCGTGCCGACAATTTGGACGTATTTGACCATACCTATCTTTTATTGAAAGAGAATACCGATATACATGCTTTGGAACAAAAGATAACGCAACTTATAACAGGCGAAGCATCTGACGACGAAAAAAGACACGCCTTGTTGATGCCGCTTACGGATATCCACTTGCACAGTATGATACAAAAAGAAATGGAACCGAACGGCAATATAAACTATGTTTATCTTGTGGCAGGAGCCAATGTGTTGCTGCTTATGGTGGTGATGTTCAACCTGTGGCTGAATGCCAGCTTGATTTTTTCGTACACGCGAAAATACTATCAGTTGTTGCGCATGAATGGCGCTCCTCTTTCGGTGGTACTTAAGGATGAGGCCAAGGTTGCCCTGCTTCTTGGTTTACTTGCATCCGGAGTGGGCATTATCGTGGCTTTAAGCTTATCAGGAAGATTCCATGTATCCGTAACGCCTATTGAAACGGCGGTGCTGGCATTGATATTCTTATTGCTTACGGTTTTAATATCCATTATACCAGCGCTTAAAAATATATCCTCCACCAGATTTCTCAATACGGATGTAGACTCAAAACCGGTTCGTTTTTCGTACTCCAACGTAAAATACATGCTTACAGCACAGTATGCAATAGTGATGATTACGGTAATTTTAGCGTTCGGTATAAGCAGACAAATGAATTTGGTGAAAAACACCCAAACAGGAGGCAACGACCGGAATATACTTGTGCTTAAAGAACAGCCCGATGAGGTTAAAGAGCGCTTTGCCTTACTGAAGTCGGAATTATTAAAACATTCCGAAATAGAATCGGTAACTGCATTGATGGATCTACCGGGCGAAGCCATACGCGATTATATACAGGTCAAACCTGAAGGTGCAACTGAGTATCAGAGTTTGCCCGTTATGATAGTTGATGGAGACTTTCTATCGTTCTTCAATATACCACCGATAGAAGGAAGGACGTTTTCGCCCAATAAATTCGATTACAAAACCGAGTACAAATGGTTGATAGACAGATTTGTCAACAATAAAATATCAGATGCCGAAGAAGAGTATATTATTAACCGAAAGGCGATGTCATTACTTGGATTTAAGTCGCCCGAGGAAGCCATAGGCAAAAAGCTGCAACTCACAGGCAACACGGTAGATTATATAAATAAGGGCATTATTTGCGGCGTTACCAACGATTTTAATTACACAGGAGTGCGTGAACTGTCGAGCCCGGTGATTATACTGCAACGGCAAATGTTTTTACTCTGCACAATGGTACGGCTCGACCCCTCTCGATTCGAGAAATCGCTTGCCACATTCAATGAAGTATGGAACGAGATTAACCCTGACTATCCTGCCAGTTACGTTTTCATGGACGATATTTACAATGATCTATACCGTAATGAAATAAACGCCGAACAGTTGATATATCTCTTTTCAATCTTGTGCCTTGTGATTGCTGAATCGGGATTGATAATATTCATGGCATTCATAGTGAAAAGACGGCGCAAGGAGATAGGCATTCGCAAGGTGCACGGAGCGAGCGTGGGTGAAGTGATCCGCTTACTGAACATGAACTTTGTTGGCAAAATAGCATTAGCCTTCGTAATAGCAGTTCCCGTGGCGCTATACGTGTTACATCGTTGGCTCGAGAACTTCGCTTACAAGATATCGCTTAGTTGGTGGATATTCGCAGTAGCAGGCTTGGCCGTCTTACTCTTATCCGTAGCCTCAGTATCGTTGCAAAGTTGGCGGGCGGCAACCGCAAACCCAGTGAATGCTATCAAGAGCGAATGATTGCATCCGTTCTTGATTGCATTTTTGCCTAAGCCAGATGGAATTCCATGGTTTATTGGGTCCAATAGTCCGGTAGACAAATAACCCTCCCAGCCGAACAAAAAGAAATTCTTACAGGTTGTGCTTTTTCAGTCGATACTCCGCCAACTCTTCATACTTGGTACCTGGCTTCCCATAATTGGCAAAGGGATAGATCGAGATCCCTCCGCGAGGCAGAAAGATCCCCGTCACTTCAATGTATTTGGGTTTCATCAAGTGGATCAGGTCCTTCATAATAATGTTCACACAGTCCTCATGAAAAGCACCGTGGTTGCGGAAACTGAAGAGATATAGTTTCAGACTCTTACTCTCCACCATCCTTACATCAGGCAGATAGGAGATACAAATCTCCGCAAAGTCGGGTTGTCCGGTAATGGGACACAGGCTGGTAAATTCCGGGCAGTTAAAACGCACCCAGTAATCATTCTCCGGATGTTTGTTGTCAAACGTTTCAAGCACTTCAGGAGCATAATCCTGTTTATAATCAGTAGCATTTCCCAAAAGGGAAAGCTGGGCGGCCAGCTCTTCTTTCTTTCTCATATCCATTATGACTTATCGTTTTGTATGATTTCCCTTTTAGCCAGATATTCTCGCAGCCCCTGCATACGTAGTTTGCAGGAGGGACATTCACCGCACCCGTCGCCGGGGAGCCCGTTGTAGCAGGTCAGCGTTTGGTGCCTCACCAGGTCGAACACGCCTAGCTCATCAGCCAAAGCCCAAGTCTGTGCTTTATTGATCCACATCAGAGGGGTATGAATGGCAAATTGCTCGTCCATAGCCAGATTCAACGTTACATTCAGTGACTTGACAAACGAGTCGCGGCAATCAGGATATCCACTGAAATCCGTTTGCGACACGCCTGTCACCAAGTGCTTTACTCCCCGCTCACGCGCAAACACGGCTGCTATGCTGAGAAAAAATAGATTGCGTCCCGGCACAAAAGTATTAGGAAATCCCCCTTCCGGCTGTTCGGCATCCATCTCCATAGCGGCATCCGTCAGGGAATTACGGCCCAACAAAGCTATAAATGAAGCATCGCACAGTTGAAATTCCACACCGGCCTCTTCAGCTACTTTCCGCGCCACCTCACATTCCCTGCTATGTTTCTGTCCGTAAAAAAAGCACAGAGCATACACTGTGGCAAACTGCTGTTTTGCCCAAAACAGGCAAGTAGTAGAGTCCTGTCCGCCACTGAACAAAACTACAGCGGATTCATTTTTCATCATCCAGCTCTTTTATCCTTAATATATTATAGGAAATATTCCGATCGTAGACATCGACCCCTTCCCATTGCTTGATACGTTTCACTACAATAATGGTAAGCGGCAATGCCAGGATCTCGTACACCGTTTTCAAGACAACCTGCAAAGCCATCATTTTCAGAAGATCCGTCCACGGTATAAGTCCGCCGAAAGCAATGGGAAAGAAGATCAGCGAATCCGCCGTCTCCCCCACCACTGTAGAAAGAATAGCACGAGTGGAGAAGTTGCGTCCTTTTGAGGCCACCTTCATCCTACTCATTACATATGCATTGAGGAATGATCCTACCAGAAAAGCCGCCAGGCTGGCCGCCACAATACGCGGCGCCATGCCAAAAACAAAGTTAAAGCCCTCTGCCCCTTGCCAGAAAGGAGCTGCCGGAAGCTCCACCGCAATCATACCCAGGGAGACCACGAAGAAGTTCATGAGGAAACCACTCCAGATGATCAGCCGGGTTTTACGATACCCCCATATCTCAGCTATGCAATCATTTACAATGTATGAAATAGGGAATACCATAAGTCCGGCCGTCATGGCAAATGGGCCTATCTGAACGACTTTTGTTTCCAGAAGATTAGCTGTAATAAGGCATACATTAAAGAGTACACCCAACAACATAAAAGATACAGATACCTTTTGTTTCATTACTTGTTTTTTACGTGGTTACCAAGCACACGAACAGGCCTGCAGCCTGTTTACTTACTTTCCAGATGCAAAGATACAACTTTTACGCTCTTCTAAACTCATTAGCGGAGCTATTCCCACTTTTCACACAGAAAAAGGCGGTTTATTGTAGTTTTAACACCCCACTTTTTGTGTTTATGAGCCCCACCTTACCGCCTATCTGCATAATTTTGCAACCGATTTACTTTTTATTTTATATCATTGCTGTCCCATTAAAATCTAAAATAGTTCTTTGAAATATTTGAAATATAGTTAGTTACAGAGTTTTTTCGAGCGAACGGACTTGAATTTGTAGCTTTGCATCAGTTTAATCTGATAGCATATGTTCCAAGACA
>JAVBMN010000036.1:0-25062 GCA_031552405.1 Bacteroidaceae bacterium
AGAGCTGAATTTACTTTATGCAAATAAAACAAAAGCAGCACAGTTTAGGCCAATAGAGAGGCAGCTTGAAATTTACTTTAAGCAATCCGAGCTTGAACACACTGCCGTATCCATAAAGCTGAATCACCGGGATTTTGATAATTTCACCCATGCTATGTATGAATCAACATTGGTGATCAATTACGAAATAGACCCATCTTTCTTACCGGAACTGATTGAGGAAATCTCAGCAGTATTAAAATCCGCTAATGCCGGTTTGTAAGAAGTGACAAAGAGCCCGAACTACTACTTCTTCAAATGTAGATCCTGTGCCCGGACGATCTCGGTGGACACTTCACCCAGCCAACCGCAGGATTGGTTGACACCAGTGTAGACGCGAATGAAATCTACGCCGGGGAGGTGGACGGGAGTGCCGTCTTTATCCACAGCCCAGGCGATGTCGAAGCTGTTCAGATCGCGCTGCTCGTTGGGCTGGTTGTCTACATAACCCCAGGCGTATGCATTCAGCAGATAGGTGAATGAGGCGGGCTGATAAACGCCGTTATCGGGGAGGCGGGTACCGGAGAAGGTGAGCTGATCTTCTTTGAGCCATTTGGGGAAATAGTCCTGGGTGTGATCGGCGTTCATAGCTATGTAGCCGGTTCCGCCACGGTTATCCTTCCAAGGGATGTACTGGGTGTCGATAAAGCCGAGGGCGGGAACGGGTTTCTTATCAGCATCAGGGCGAAAATAGGTAATCTCGTACGACTTGAGGGTGGCAGGGTTTTGGTACTCGCTACCCGCCAGTTCGTACCATTCGTCAGGATCGGGAAGGCCATTCCCGTTGCGATCAAAAGCCACCATGACAATGCCCGGCTCGGCGCTTCCGCCTTTCCGGCCCGACTGGGCGCCGTCGTAAAAGGAATTACCCAATATCATGAAGTCCTTTTGGCCCGGGACATTCACCACCGTATGGTCAAAACCAAAGGTGATGTAGCCGCCGAACGATCCCAGGCTTACCATTTCGTCCACGGTATCGGAAAGGCATTCTTCCACCTTTCGGCGCATGTCTTCTTCGGTATCTCCCGCTTTGTACTCGGGAAGGATATTGACAAACTGACCGGGGGCGGGACGGTACTCATACACATGCTTCAGGTAGGGGCTGTACTCCACTTCTTCATGGACTACTGCAACCTTCAACTCTTTGCTGAAGGGGGATGCAGGGTCGATGATTTCAAAGCGCAGCGTGTAGGAGCCTTCCTCGTGATGCAGGAAGGTATACTCGCGGGTGGTGGCCAGGAGAGAGTCGGCACCCGACGGGGTCTTCATTGTCCAGCGATATGACTCGCCGGAGTATACCGGCTTGAAGGTATAAGGCTTCATACGGGGCAGCTGATGCACATCCTCTATCCCTACATCCACCAAGGGGATGTCCTGGGAGCAGGAAGCAAGCACACTTCCCAACACGGGGAAGAGAAGAAGGGGAAGCAGTCTGTTTCTCATTGCTCTTGTTCCGGTTGTAAGAAGAACGCCATACTCACGGGGATGTTACCAGTGCGGACATTCCATTTCATGCGGCCCTGACAGTCGTAGCAGTACAGCGTACCGCTGGATACATAATTCTTGGCATCCGTAATATAGATATCGCCCGAGACGGGGTGAATGGCAAGACCGTAGGGCATGGTGAGGCTCTGCTCCGTACCATCGGTTATGAAACTATCACTCACCAGCAGGTGGCTTTGCACGTTTACAATGCCGTAGGTCACTTTGTTCTTCTTTCCGTCCCAGGCGGCGGACAGTATATAAAGAGAATCTCCCTGAATCGCCATATTAGAACAAGGTATATCCAGCGTATCAGTCACCACCATATTCCCCCTGCTACCCGGAGCAAGTACAAAGATTCGGGAAGGTACCGACTTCTGATCGCCGCGCGAGCTGACCCACAGCTGTCCGTGAGAGTCGCGACGGATGCGGTGCAGGTTAATGCCTACAGGAATCTTCTCCACCTGCCGAAAGGTGGGCAGGTCAATTACAGATACCGTATTGTCATAGTTGGGTGCCCGATATCCGCCGGAGTTGGCCACATACAGGCGACTGCCTATTATCTCCATTTCTTCGGGCTGATAACCCACTGTAACCTGTTCCAGTACTTGCAGGCTGGCGGTGTCTACCTTAAATACGGCTCCTTTTGGCGCGTTGATATCGGTTTGTACACCTCCCACATAAGAACTGACGTAAGCCATGCCTTCATGAAATTGGATGTACCTGCAGTTGGGTATATTCACCTGCCCGATGCGTTTGCCGGTGGCAGCTTCCATGACTTCTACCTTGTTGGAACAGTTGATCACGGCATACAGGCGACTACCATAGATCTGAAGGTCATTGCCCACATCGCCAAGTTCCTTTACCACAGAGGGGTTACGTTCCGGATACAGGTTGCGGATGTAATTACTGGTTCTGAAGTCTACATAATCCAGAGTGGCTTTATTGCTTCCCATATTCCCTTCGTTGAGCAGGTACATACCCTCCTCCGCAGCAAACAGGTTTGGAATCAGATCCGACAGGCGCTCATATTCCGCCTCAAGAACCACCTCATCTCCCCGGCAGGAGGAAAACGCCACAAGAAGAAGTAACCCAGCTAAAAGAGGCATTACCCTACAGGATATAGCCTTCATTCCAGGATAAGAGAAGAAGATACTCATATTTGCCAGATTATCACAGTTCAACAATGGCGCTCACTTTATAGTTGCGGCCGGGCATGGGGTAGTTCAACACCACTTCATAGTCCTGATTAAAGAGGTTGTTCACCTCTACGGACAGTTTCCAGGAGGCTCGCTTCAGGTGGATGGCCTTCATCAGCGAGAGGTCATTGGTATACCAGGGCTGAACGTAGTTGAACGGGATGTTCTCCTGTGCATTGTAACGTTCGCCCACGTAGATAAAGCTGTAGTTCAGCGCCCAGCTTCGCCAAGAGAGCATGGCAATGGCCGAAGCGCTGTGCTGGGGGATGTAGGGGATCTGGTCGCGGTAATAATTGTCGGTCGGATCCGTCACATCAATGGCGCGCTGCCAGGTGTATTGGAGTTTTGCGGTCAGTGTCCAGTCTTTTGCCGGTACTACTGTGGCATGGGCATTGGCATCCAGGCCATGAATATCCACCTTACCCAGGTTCATCATGGTCCAGCGGAACTGCTGCCCCTTGGGGTAAGCCACAATTTTATCCTTCACCTTATTATAATAGGCATCGGCGCTGATGCCGAGGGATCGGAATGGGGAGGTAGGCCACACAAGATCATACGCCGCTCCTACGTTGTATTGGGTTACATACTCCGGCTTGAGGTACGCATCTCCCATGTCCATATAGTATAAATCGTTGAAACTGGGCATGCGGAATGTCTTCTTGTAAAAGGCTCTCAGCACCAATCCTTCGCCCCGGAAAGGCTGGTATGACAGAAATATACCGGGGCTGAACACCCGGTGCGCAGGAGCTGTTTCCTGCTCTTGGGAATGATCGTTCACGAAAGTACCCAGCGCACTGAGCTGCATCTTGAGCCTGTCCGCCACGGTAAGCGCCGTAGCGGCGGAAAGCCAGCTGGTGTTACGTGTTACATCGGCATACTCGGAGAGGGCATTCCACTGGTAATCGTATGCCACAGACACATCCCACCAACGCGTCAGGTGGTAACGTGCAGCGGCGGATACATAGACTTCTTTTTGTTTGTAGATATTGTTGGTTCCCTGGTCGATATTCACGTAGCGGGTATAGTCATAGGCGTACTTCATATTGAACTTCATACTGAGTTCGGGTACTATTTCCTGCTGAAGCATGCCCTGAACAAAAGAGTTCCTGTCCCACAGGCGTTCACCATTGCGCACTGCATTGTTAATGATGGCGCCCGGTATGCCACGCTCCGAGGAGTAATGATACGCATAGGCCTTCCAGAATCCTGTACCATGATCGCCCTGCACACCGCCCTCCAGGCGCACGGCATCCATATCTCCGTTCTGGCGGGTAGCCGTAGTGTCATACGCCACCTCGCCTGATTGTGTGACACGGCGGTAGTTGTATTCATACTTCCCACTGGAATTCACCCATTCGGCATTGAAGGTGGTGCTGAGGTGGTCAGACACCTTATATTCATAAAGTATGGAGGGGTTCAGGAGATCAAACGAACCAGCTTTCATCGCCACGCGCAGGTTGGTGTCCTTGCCGGGTGCAAAGCGCGGGCGACGTGTGGTAAGATAGATACTTCCACCGGAGCCGTACTCGCGGGCTGTCTGGAAGATCTCGCTCCGTTGCCCGTTGTAGAGGGATATTTCTTCTATATTATCTAAGGAATACTTACCCAGGTCCACCAACCCGTTCTGCGCATTGCCCAGTTGGATACCGTTATAGAAGACCCCGGTCTGGGTAGTACCCATGCTGCGGATATTCACCGTTTTCAGGCCTCCTACTCCACCGTAATCTTTGATCTGCACGCCGGAGAAGTAACGGAGTGCATCTGCCACGGAATAGCTGTTAAGGCGCTCCAGCTCTTCGCCGCTAAGTTTCTGTGCCGGGATCACGTCTTTGTAGCGCCGGCCGTTTATCTCTACTTTCTTTAGCAGGCGCACACTATCAGCTGCACCGCCCTGCGCAAAAGCACCTGTACAGCACATACATATACCTAATAATAAGCCAAAAAGGATTCTTCCAACCATAGTCCTACGCTTTTTCCTCGAAAGCATTCAAGATAGTTACTGATTGCACAGGCAGGTTTTCTGACTTATTTCCTGTTGGAGAAGGCCTTCCCGGATGGGTTCCAGTGGCACACGCTGATTGGTCCTCCAAACCTTAGAAGCTCTTTTGAATTTCCTTTCTCAAAACAATACTGAGCAAATTCAAAACAGCTTCTTTATGAAATTTACAGCAGCGGGACTGCTCAGGATTCTCACCTGATTCCCTTTTGCATCATTGCCTCTTATCGATAAAAAAGAAGCTAATGAACCTATGCGGCTGCAAAGATACTATTTATCCCGCATTATTCATACTCTTTCGGTTCTTTCTTGCAAATACGAAGCTAGAAAGGGTAAAATCCGGAAGCTGCAGTTTCAAGATTTCTTTTCACTCGGGTGAAGAGTCTTTTTCACCTAGGTGATAAGATCTTTTCACGTGGGTAAGAAGAGTTTTTCACCCACGTGAAAAGTTTACTTTTATAAGAACAGCTATGAGTACCCGAGCCTTACCCTGTTTTGCCTATAAGCCCGATGAATAGAGGGGAAATAAGCCGTTACCACACCCATACTTTCGCTTCTGATAAGCATGCTGGTTAAAGAGGCTTTCCAAACACTAAAAGAGAATAATCCACACAAAAACCTATTGCCTATTTCGCCTTTTTTTCGTATATTTCGATAGCAAAAGAAATGCAAAGAGGGGATAAAAGCAAGTCCTGCCCCACAGGCACATTTTATGAAGATACAGTTTAAAATCAAAGAAAGGATTATTGAGATTGTAGATGAAATTCTGCACTCTGAAAACTGGATATCTGTTGTAAAAACGGATATCGGAGGTCGCAAACTAGTAGAGATCAAGGACTCCGTCTACGACTCTGCCGCCTCCGCTGAAATCAACTTCGATGAGATTCTTATCCGAACTGCCTGGTCACACTTCCACTACCGCATCTACACAAAGAACGGAGAAACCTGGTGCCAATACGAAGGGGCTTATAAAGGGCTGTTGCAGCAGCGCCTCCTACCCATCTTAACCCCGTCGGGCAACCTGCTTGATGCCGATGTATACGAAGATTCGTTTTACGAGAACAGCCGCAAAAAACTCTGGGAATACGCCCATGAGAACCAACGGTTCAATCAACTCAGGCGACAAGAATTTCTGGAAAGCACTAAAATACCGGCCACATCCGACTACTCCAGGCAAAGGTATAATGAATATATTAAAGAAGACTATGTGTGTTACCCCATCCTGGAAGAAGGGGAAGACAAACCGGCATAATGCACACTTATCCCCCTTCCCTCCTGTCTGGAAACCAGCCGGAGGGAAAGGGGATATCACGGAAAGAGCAGAACTGCAATGTTTTTGCTTTGTTTTTAGCGTATCAAAGTAGCTATACGGAAAAATCTGACTACTTTTGTACGTTGAATTCATTATAATAAGCGAAAACATGCACAATTCTTTCGGAACACTGTTCCGCCTGACCAGTTTCGGCGAATCACACGGAGCTGCCATTGGCGGCGTGATAGACGGCATGCCTGCCGGCATACCTATTGACGAAGCGTTCATCCAGCAGGAGCTGGACCGGCGCAAACCGGGCCAGTCGCGCCTCACCACTCCACGGAAAGAAGAGGATAAAGTGGAGTTCCTCTCCGGCATCTACGAGGGAGTCAGCACCGGATGCCCCATCGGTTTTATTATACGCAATGCCAACCAGCACTCTTCGGATTATACAAATATAAAGGACGTATTCCGTCCTTCACATGCAGATTACACCTATACCACCAAGTACGGTCTGCGCGACCACCGTGGCGGGGGACGTTCCTCGGCGCGCGAAACCATAGCCCGCGTAGTAGGTGGAGCACTGGCCAAGCTGACACTGCAGCAACTAAGCATAGAGGTTACGGCCTATACCTCGCAGGTCGGTCCGCTGGCACTGAATAAGAGCTATAATGAATACGACCTCTCCCTTATCGAAACCAACCCCGTTCGCTGCCCCGACCCAGCCATGGCCGAAGAGATGGCAAAGCTTATCACCCATATCAAGGGCGAAGGAAATACCATCGGCGGCACCATCACCTGTGTGGTAAAAGGATGCCCTGTAGGATTGGGAGAACCGGTCTTCGGTAAGTTGCATGCCGCATTGGCATCCGCCATGATGAGCATCAACGCTGCAAAAGGCTTTGAATATGGCGACATCTGCGAGCACCTGGAGTGCACTGGATCGCAGGTAAATGATATTTTCTACAACGACAACGGGCGCATCTCCACCCGTACCAACCACAGCGGAGGCATACAAGGTGGCATCAGCAACGGACAGGATATCTACTTCAAGGTAAGCTTCAAGCCCATCGCTACTCTGCTCATGGAACAGCCCACCGTAGATATCCATGGCAACGAAACCACCCTTACCGCCCGCGGCCGCCACGACGCCTGCGTACTGCCCCGCGCCGTGCCCATCGTAGAAGCCATGGCCGCCATGACCCTGTTGGACCACTACCTCATCGCCCGCAGCCGCGCATCTTTTACACAGTAATGCCTGCATTATTCAGGCAATGCCTGAGCGAAATAAAAAGTTTTCGTAACTTTGTGCCCAAATTGAGAAATTGAATCCACATATGAATGTATTAGAACTGAGTGAACAGGAAATCATCCGCCGCCAGAGCCTTGACGAAATGAGGACGATGGGCATTGAGCCCTATCCCGCAGCGGAATTTGTAACGAACGCCTTCTCTACCGATATAAGAAACGAGTTTAAAGACGAGGACGAGCCCCGCCAGGTATGCATCGCCGGCCGCATCATGAGCCGCCGCGTCATGGGAAAGGCCTCCTTCGTGGAACTGCAAGACAGCAAAGGACGCATCCAGGTATATATCACCCGTGATGACATCTGCCCGGAGGAGAACAAGGACTTGTACAATGTGGTATTCAAACGCCTGCTTGACTTGGGCGACTTTATCGGCATACAAGGCGTGGTATTTCGCACCCAGATGGGCGAGATCAGCGTGCATGCCAGTCAGCTTACCGTACTTTCTAAAAGCATTCGCCCGCTGCCCATCGTGAAATACAAAGATGGCGTGGCGTATGATAAGTTTGAAGACCCTGAACTTCGCTACCGCCAGCGCTATGTAGACCTCGTGGTGAACGACGGCGTAAAGGAAATCTTCACCAAGCGTAATAAGGTGTACTCCTCCATGCGTCAATACTTTGACAGCAAGGGATACATGGAAGTGGAGACACCCATCCTCCAGTCCATCCCCGGCGGCGCCTCGGCACGCCCCTTCATCACGCACCATAACGCGCTCGACATACCCCTCTACCTGCGTATTGCCAACGAACTATATCTGAAGCGCCTCATCGTAGGTGGTTTTGAGGGCGTGTACGAATTCTCCAAGAACTTCCGCAACGAAGGCATGGACCGCACCCACAACCCCGAGTTCACCTGTATGGAGATCTATGTATCCTACAAGGACTACAACTGGATGATGAACTTCACCGAACAGATGCTGGAAAAGATCTGCCTCGACGTAAACGGAGCTACCGAAGTACAGATGGGCGAACATACCATCAGTTTCAAAGCTCCCTTCAAGCGGGTAACCATGATTGACTCCATCAAAGAGTTCACTGGAATCGACATAAATGGCATGAACGAAGACCAGCTGCGCGACGTGTGCAAGCAACTGGGCATTGAGGCCAATGAGACCATGGGCAAAGGCAAGCTTATCGATGAGATCTTCGGCGAGAAATGTGAGGGTAACTACATACAGCCCACCTTCATCACCGATTACCCCATCGAGATGAGCCCCTTGTGCAAGCGCCACCGCACCAACCCCGAACTGACCGAACGCTTTGAGCTGATGGTGAATGGTAAGGAGCTGTGCAACGCCTATTCAGAGCTGAACGACCCCATCGACCAGCTTGGCCGCTTCCAAGACCAGCTGCGCCTGAGTGAGAAGGGGGATGACGAAGCCATGTTCATTGACACCGACTTTGTGCGCGCCTTGGAATACGGTATGCCTCCCACTTCGGGAATGGGTATCGGTATGGACCGCCTCGTAATGCTCATGACCGGGCAGACCACCATTCAGGAAGTGCTCTTCTTCCCGCAGATGCGCCCTGAAAAGAAGATAAAGAAAGACTCTACCGAGAAATATACTGCACTGGGTATCCCTGAAGAATGGGTGCCGGCCATTCAAAAGGCCGGATACAATACCACGGAAGACTTCCGTGAGGTGAACCCACAGAAACTCCACATGGAAATCAACGGTATCAAGAAAAAATACAAGCTTGAACTGTGCTCCGTATCGGTGGAGGATGTAGCAGGATGGATACAGAAGCTGGCATGAGAATACCTGGTAAAATAGGCATTTTAGGCGGCGGAAGCTGGGCTACAGCCCTGGCAAAGATGGTGACCGACCACGGCGAGGAAATCAATTGGTACATGCGCCGCGACGACCGTATCGCTGAGTTCAAGAAGCTCAGTCACAACCCGGCGTATCTCACCTCGGTAAAATTTAATGTAAACCGCATCGCGTTCAGCTCGGATATCAATGAGGTGATCGAAAAATCGAACACACTCATCTTGGGGCTGCCCTCTCCTTATGTCAGAGCACATCTGGAGAAGGTAACCGTGCCGCTTCATAAGAAGTTCATTGTATCCGCCATCAAGGGCATCGTACCGGACGAGAATGTGATTGTAACCGATTATCTCACCAAGCATTTCGGAGTACCCACCGAGAATCTGGCGGTAATAGGTGGCCCCTGCCATGCGGAAGAAGTAGCGCTGGAACGCCTCTCCTACCTGACCATCGCATGCCCTGTAGTGGAACGAGCCTCTGCCATTGCGCAAAAACTAACCAATCACTACATCAAAACCTCCGTATCCGACGACCTGGCAGGCATCGAATACGGTGCTGTGCTGAAGAATGTATACGCTATTGCCGTAGGCATCTGTGGCGGCATGAAGTATGGAGACAATTACAAAGCGGTAGTCGTATCCAACGCCATCCAGGAAATGAAGCGCTTCATAGACAAGGTACATGCCATCGATCGCAGTGTGGACGAGTCGGCCTACTTGGGCGACTTGCTCGTAACCTGCTATTCCAATTTTAGTCGCAACCACACTTTCGGCACCATGATAGGCAAAGGATATTCCGTAAAAACCGCCCAGATAGAAATGGAAATGGTGGCTGAAGGCTTTTACGGCACCAAATGCATGAAGGAAATCAACGAAAAGTACCAAGTGCACATGCCCATTCTGGATGCGGTATATCACATCCTGTATGAGAATGCTTCGCCTGTGGCTGAATTCAAACAACTCTCTGACTCATTCAGATAAACTCAATAAGGTATATGAAAAGTATTAGTATTGACATCCAAAAGGCACTGGGATTCATCTCTCAGGAGGCCGTAAACGGCTATGAAGCCAAAGTAAAAGCCGCCAACGAAATGCTGGAGAACGGCACTGGAAAAGGCAATGACTTTTTAGGCTGGTTGCACCTGCCCAGCTCCATCACAAAAGCGGAACTGGAAGATATCAAAGCTACCGCACAGGTACTACGCGAAAACTGCGAAGTGGTGGTAGTAGCTGGTATCGGCGGAAGCTACCTGGGTACCCGCGCCGTAGTAGAAGCTCTGAGCAACAGCTTCGCCTGGTTGCAGGAAAAGAAAGAAAATCCCGTGATCATTTATGCGGGTAACAATATCAGCGAGGATTACCTCTGCGAACTGGCCGACTATCTGAAAGGCAAGAAGTTTGGTGTAATTAACATTTCCAAGTCAGGTACCACTACCGAAACCGCCCTCGCCTTCCGCCTCTTGAAGAAGCAATGCGAAGACCAGCGCGGCAAGGAAATGTGCAAGAAAGTAATTGTAGCCGTAACGGATGCCGCAAAAGGCGCCGCACGTATCACTGCCGACCAGGAAGGATACAAATCCTTCATCATCCCCGACAATGTAGGTGGACGCTTCTCGGTACTGACTCCCGTGGGTCTGCTGCCCATCGCCGTGGCCGGATTTGACATCGACCAGCTGGTAGCCGGCGCCGTGGATATGGAGAAGCAAACCGGTACAGATGTGCCTTTTGCAGAAAATCTCTGCGCCATCTATGCCGCTGCACGTAACGAGCTGTATAAACAAGGCAAGAAGATTGAGATTCTGGTGAACTACCACCCCAAACTGCACTTCATCGCCGAATGGTGGAAGCAGCTTTACGGAGAATCTGAGGGTAAGGAACACAAAGGCATCTTCCCCGCTGCTGTAGACTTCACTACCGACCTTCACTCCATGGGACAATGGATCCAGGATGGTGAGCGCACCATCTTCGAAACAGTAATCTCTATCGAGAAGCCCAACCGCGAGATGACCGTACCCAGCGACGAAGCCAACCTTGACGGCCTCAACTTCCTGGCCGGAAAGCGCGTAGATGAAGTAAACAAGATGGCGGAACTCGGCACCCTGCTGGCTCACGTAGACGGCGGTGTACCCAACCTTCGCATCGTACTGCCTGAGTTGAATGAATACTACATCGGACAGTTGTTCTACTTCTTTGAACGCGGTTGTGGTGTGAGTGGTTACGTGCTTGACGTGAACCCCTTCGACCAGCCGGGAGTAGAAGCGTACAAGAAGAACATGTTCGCCCTGCTTAACAAACCCGGATTCGAAGCTGAATCAGCCGCTATCCAAGCTCGTTTAAAGTAAAACCTTTATGTAGGGGCGGATTGCATCCGCCCGGTATACGGAAGAACTCCGATCCGGGCAATTGCAATCCGCCCCTACTCTATTATCAGTATGTTAGAAGCTCAATTACAAGCGTACCTGCAACGCGAAGGCTACTCACGCCTCAACCTGAAAGGAGTACTGTTCGATATGGACGGAGTTCTCTTCAACTCCATGCCTTACCATACCATAGCCTGGCACAAAGCGATGAAAGAGCATGGTTTGGACATGCCGCAAGAAGAGGCCTACCTTCACGAAGGCCGTACCGGCGAAGGAACCATTAATATAGTCATGCAGCGTGAATGGGGAAGAGAGGCTACCCCCGAAGAGGTGGAGGCGATTTACCGTGACAAATCGAAAGAATTTAATAAGTTTCCTCCCGCTCCTGCCATGCCCGGCTCACCGGAGTTGGTTCGCAAGATATGTGAGCAGGGCCTCATCGCTTCTATTGTGACAGGCTCCGGGCAGAAGTCACTACTGTCTCGTATAGAAGAATTCTACCCCTCCTTGTTCAACCCCCAACAGATGGTTACCGCCTTTGACGTGACCCACGGCAAGCCCCATCCGGAGCCTTACCTGAAAGGTCTGAAGAAAACCGGCCTTCAAGCCCACGAAGCCATCGTGGTAGAAAATGCCCCCATGGGAGTAGAAGCAGGATGCACCGCAGGCATCTTCACCGTAGCCGTAAACACCGGCCCCATGCCCGACGAAGTACTGTGGGAAGCAGGCGCCGACATGCTTTTCCATTCCATCGAAGAATTCTCTGCCCAATGGGATGCTTTTCATCGTACGCTAAAGAATACCGAAGTGCCGCACCCCATTATTTCTTAAATATCTCATGGGGAAGGACTTCAATATTACCTCGTTCAGATGCGTCCCAATCGCTTTTGAAAGCAGACTTTTTCTGCTATTTCGATGATTTACCCCTCTATTTGTCTAAAAACACGGGGTACCCTTCACACCCCCTGCAACTATCTATCACACAAGTGTTTAAGCGTGAACCCATCCTTCACGAGAGATCTGTATAACCCTTTTTGTCAGGCGTTTACGCGTGAACCCCACCCTTCACACACCCTTCACGCTGAAAGGTGAAAGGGGGCTTATTGAAAGAGAGTGTATCCCACGGATCAGAACAAAGGCAACAAACCATGCCCCGTGAAGGCCGCCCTTCACAGGGTTCACACTCGCCCTTCACCCGCAAACCCGTTGCGAGAAAGGCTTTCAGGAGAGGTGAAGGGCGTGAATAGCAAAGTTCTGAAAGTCATGGGCAAGAGTCTGGCAACCCGTGCCCACCAGTTTAAAAGGGATGCCCATCAGTTTTTTGGCTGATGGGCACGAGTTTCAGAGGAATGCAGACCTGAAGTTCAGGCAAGTCAGGCCTGAGATTTCAAAAACCAGGCCTGAGATTGTGAAACTGCAGGCCTCGGCGGCTATACTATTATGCGATAACACGCTCATTATCTAAATTGTATATTCACAGTATCTTTCATACGGGTGTTTCCTGTGTATATCGTTCTTACAGAACTCATGCGCCTGCCGGTGGTTTGTCCTAGGGCTGCATTCGCTTCGCTCATTGACCCTAGGCTGGGCTATATCGCTCTTTCAGAGCTTAAGGGGAAGAGGCACATCCGCAAAGCTTAAGGGGAAGGCATTTACCGGGAAAATCCACTGCCCATAATTATTGGGAAGCCGAAGTAATCGTTTGATATCTACCTATACAAACTAAGCGGGCGTGGTTTTTGCCACGCCCGCTTAGTTGTTTATATCACTTATGTGATAATTACTTTATCACTTCCACCTTCACACTTGCTGCTCCGATCTGTACGATATAAGTACCCGGAACAAGCTGAGTATTAGGATTCACATGAACACCTGACAAGGTAACGATACTGTATTCCACATCACCATCTACCTTGATTACAGAACCTTCTACATATACATTCGGTAGATTGCTGTCTTCATCAAGATCATTTGTTGAATTCGGATCAATACCCAGATAAGTAAGAGTTACATTGTCAATACCCATCCAGATACTTGTAGTATTATCCTTACCTACCAATCCGATCTCAGCGATCTGGTTGGTCACCGAGAACTCTGCAATCTCATAATATGCAGGCACATCACTCGTTACCTGAGTTTCTGCGTTGTTAGCATAGAGATATACACCACCAGCGGCAGCACCATCTCCAAAAGCAGCAGCTTTCAGCGAGTAGAGACCATTGGGAAGATCCACGAGTTGATACATCTTTCCTACAAGCTTCTTGCTTGGATGCCAGTTTTCCCAGTATGGTTCGGAAAAATCACCTCCCTTTACGGTAGTCTGTATCTGATTATTCTGACAACCAGTAGTAGAGAGCCAACCTTCCTTATCGTCCAGTGTCGGATTCAACACGGCAAATGTCACATCGATAGGAGTTACAGAACTGCTGTACAAACAAGTCATATCAGCTATTTTCAGTACAGAGATAGCCTTGTTCACAGCTACGCTATCCATTACAGCCAAGTCGTATATACTCTGAGCTGCAGCAAGTGCTGTTTCAAAAGTAGTCACACCAGGATAAGAAGCAGCCTTATAGGTTGCCATATTTTCATTAGACAATTCCAATCTGGCAGCCAGTTTTTCATAAATAGCCTTCGCAATTTTGGAGTACTCGATTGCAGCCAAAAGAGATTCCGTAGCACTTGCCAATGCTGGCAACGTCGGAGTAGCTACTGCGCTTTTGCCCTCAGCAATAGATGTAGAAAGCATGTCGGAAGCTGTAGCACCTACAGGTATAGAAGTATATTCCTCGGCTTCAGCAATTATAACTTCCAAATCAGCCACTACATCATTAATATCAAATCCTAAGAATGTAAGAGTTACATTGTCAAGACCTATCCAAGTCTGGGTCTTTTCTTCGACTACCAAACCTATTTCTGCTGTATTATTTCTTACAAAGAATTCTATTTCATAGAAAGTAGGTACATCACTCATTACCTGAGTTTGCTTATCATTTCCAAACAAGTAAAGTCCGCCATTGGCAGCCTGGCTACCAAAAGCAGCTGCTTTGAAGAGGTATTTTCCATTAGGGAGATAAGGTATCTTTTGATACAACTTACCCGAGAATACGGAAGGATTCCAATTCTCCAAGAATTTATCAGTAAAATCGCCTTGCTTAGAATCTGACGTAGTCACCTGGAAATTCTGTGCACCGGTAGTAGAAAGCCATCCTGTTTTAGAATCCATTGTAGGATTCTGAACCAAGAAGGTTGCATCAATAGGAGTTGGACCTGTAAACTGACATGTCATTTCTGCATTCTTCAAACTTACGATAGACTGAGCTACCTCTGTGCTATCAGCTACACCGTCAATGAACAATGTAATAGAAAGATCAAGAGCAGCTTCGAAATCAGCTACACCAGGCAATGGGATTGATTTGTATTCTTCTACTTTCACCGCTGCAGCATCAATTGATGTGTTCAAATTAGCATATAGATCAGCCATCATATTTGCATAGGTTATTGCTTTAACCAACACACCGGAAGCAGCGAGCATAGTCTCATCGTCACCAGTTGCCTCTGCATCCTCAGCTCCCTGAATCGCACTCTCAAGTTTTGAGATAGCTCCTGCTCCGAGGGCTATTTCACCAACCTCTTTTTTATCAAGGAGTGAATTAGCTTCGGCTGTTCTCACTTTCAGAATACCAAGCGCACCATTTCCAGCACCAAAATAGTGCAAGGTTACATTGTCAAGACCTAACCAGTTGCTAGAATTGGTTTCTGCCACCAATCCTATTTCTGCAGTGCCATCCAATACTATAAATTCTACAGTTCCAAAAGTAGGTACATCACTCATGACTCTTACTTTTTCAGTATTCGCATAGAGGTATATACCTCCATCGGCGGCACCACTACCGAATGCGGCGGCTGTAAATTCGTATTGACCAGCGGGAAGCCCCGAGATAGTCTGATACATTTTACCGGTAAATGCAGAAGGATTCCAGTTCTCCCAGTACTTACCAGTAAAATCACCCTCCTTATTGGTAGCAGTACCTCTATTTTGTGCATTTGTGGTAGAAACCCAACCATCCAAAGCATCCATTGTAGGATTCTGCACCAGATGAGTCATATCATAGTATTCACCTTCAGCAAGAGTCTTTTCAGGGCCATATGCTGTTCCAGATTCATACTTCACACTCTCTACGCCTGAGATAGTCAAACCATTCATAGCAGGAGCAGAGGTAGCTTCTACCATTGTCATACGGTCAAAATGATTGATACAGCCTGCACCGGTTCTCTTCACTACAAAATAGAGATCTTCGGTGATGGCATCAGGAGTCATAAAGTTATAGGACACATCTACAAAATTTCCAAAGCCCTGCTCTGCTGCAAGATATTTATAAGAAGAAACCACGTTGGCTCCCGACAGTGCGCCATTAGGATCGAATCCTATAAAAGACAGATAATCAGTAGCAGGAGATGTATCTTTGTGCGCAAACTGGCGAAAGGACACATGATACCATGTAGACGGTTTCAAGCCCTCCAGCTTCTGCCAAAGAGGGGTAGACTTGTTATGAAGCATAAATGCCCATTCCCCCTCAATCAGAGAAGCCATATCTGCATAGCCTGAATTTACAGCCATGTTATTATTACGGCAACTGGTAGCAATCTTTTCAGCCGCTGTAACTTCCCAATCGGTTGGAACTCCGCGTACGTCTGTTGCCGCAGGATTTACTGTGGGATCATAGCCTGTCCAGTAAGTAACTTCTTCAAAACCTGGGTTTTTCAGCATATTTTTCGCATCATAAATACCTGTTCCGGCAGCCTTGTCATCAGTAGTACCTGTAAAGATGTCCGTATACACAGGCACACGATCCGTAAACGTCTGCGTAGAGATCGTTTCAAGATAATCCGAATCCTTAAACACCAAAACGGTCGTTTCCTTTACAGCAAAACGATAAGTTCCTGAAAGCAAGGCAGTATAGGTAAAACCTATACCTTGTTCATTACGCGCCTCGATAGTCTTACCAGCGCCTATCACAGCTTCAAGAGTATAATCTCCCTTAGGAGCAAACGAGGCAAATTGGCCCGAAGCCAAAGTTGTCTCCAACGCGCCCTTTTGGGGCAGATAAGGTGTCTGCGCATGCATTTGCAAAACACCACACATAACCATAGCGGTTAGCAAGAAAAAAGACAATCTTTTTCTCATGGTTTTCATTGAGTTAATTAGTTAGTAATAAAGCGAATAGCACACTATTAGCAAGTGTGCATATTGAACGCGAATTTAACGCTTCTATTTTATTCGTTTCACTTTTTAACCAATTATTTTGCAGGAAGGCGCTAGAATTTCTTATTCAAGCCTACTTTTTATTGTAAATTATCCTAATAACCCCCTGCTGAATGATACTTTTTGCCTAATTTTACCCCTTTGAAACCTTTCTCGCAAGGTTTCTATCCGAGACAGAAAAAGAAAAAACAATATATAATGAACCTACAATGGGAATATCAATCTCTTACATCCGAGCAGACAAGGGAAAGCCAAGAATTGGCTAAGGAGCTGAATATGCATCCTGTACTGGGCGACCTGTTGTTACAACGGGGCATCCGGACACAGGTTGAAGCCGAGGCTTTTTTCCGTCCGCAGCTTACCGAGTTGCACGATCCTTTCCTTATGCAGGATATGGATAAAGCTGTAAACCGTCTGAATCAGGCGTTGGGACGGAAAGAAAGAATCATGGTATTCGGAGATTACGATGTAGACGGCACCACTGCCGTAGCTCTTGTGTATAAGTTTATCCGGCAGTATTATTCAAATGTAGAGTATTACATTCCCGACCGGGATAAAGAGGGATATGGAATCTCCACCCAAGCCATTGACCAGGCTGCGGAACATGGAGTAAAACTGGTGATCATACTGGACTGCGGCATCAAAGCTGTAGAAGAGATTACATACGCCAAGCACATCGGCATTGATTTCATTATCTGCGATCACCATGTGCCGGATGAGGAGCTCCCTCCTGCCGTGGCTATTCTCAATGCCAAGCGGGAGGATAATACATACCCCTGCACTGATCTCTCCGGTTGCGGCGTAGGATTCAAATTCATGCAGGCATTTGCCGGAAGTAACGGCATTCGTTTTCAGAAGCTGGTACCCCTATTGGATCTGGTAGCAGTGAGCATCGCCTCAGATATCGTACCTGTAATGGGTGAGAATCGCATCTTGGCGTATCACGGACTGCGCCAGTTGAATCAGAACCCCAGTACCGGACTGAAAGCCATTGTCGATGTATGCGGGTTGGGCGGACGCGAGCTGACCATGAGCGATATCGTATTCAAGATAGGTCCGCGCATCAATGCTTCCGGACGCATACAAAAAGGTGAAGAAGCCGTAAGCCTGCTCGTAGAGAAAGACCTGCAGGAAGCCACCCGCAAGGCCAACCTCATCAACCAGTACAACGAGACCCGTAAGGACATAGACAAATCCATGACCGAGGAGGCCAACCAAATCGTGGAGCGCCTGGAAGGTATGGAACAACGCAACTCCATTGTCATCTACAACGAAGAGTGGCACCGCGGAGTGATAGGCATCGTAGCCTCACGTCTCACAGAGCTATACTACCGCCCGGCAGTAGTACTTACCCAGTCTAATGGTATGGCTACCGGGTCCGCCCGCTCCGTTTCCGGTTTCGATGTATACAAAGCCATTGAACATTGTCGCGACCTGTTGTTGAGCTTTGGAGGACACACCTACGCCGCCGGGCTGTCTATGAAGGTAGAGAATATCGAGGCGTTTACCGAGCGGTTTGAAACGTTTGTATCCCAACATATCCTGCCTGAACAACGTTCCGCCATTATTCACATTGACGGCATGCTCGACTTTAAAGATGTAACCCTTAAGCTCTTTCAGGACCTGAAGAAGTTTAACCCACACGGTCCTGACAACCTCAAGCCTATCTTTTCTACTTATAAGGTATATGATTACGGCACCAGTAAGATTGTGGGTCGCGCACAGGAGCACCTCAAGCTGGAACTGGTAGACAGCAAGTCGGGCCATATCATGAACGGCATTGCCTTCGGGCAGGGCAAACGCTGGAAGCATATCCGCACCAGACGCGCCTTCGATATATGCTATACTATCGAAGAAAACTCGCACAAACGCGGAGAGTTGCAACTACAGATCGAGGACATACGCCCCAACGAACTCGCCGAGTGATGAAACCCGATTACCTGAGCGTGCTGCGCCAATACTGGGGCTATGAACAGTTCCGTGGCATTCAGCAGGAAATCATCGAAAGTATCGGAAACGGCCACGATACCCTGGGCCTCATGCCCACAGGAGGCGGTAAGTCTATCACCTTTCAGGTACCTGTACTGGCGCAGGAAGGCATCTGCATCGTAGTAACCCCACTCATCGCTCTGATGAAAGACCAGGTGCAAAACCTGCGTCGCCGGGGCATCAAAGCCACCGCCGTATACTCAGGCATGCGCCGGGACGAGATTGTCATAGCACTGGAAAACTGCATCTTCGGCAACTACAAATTCCTGTACGTATCACCTGAGCGCCTCATGACGCAGCTCTTCCTGTCCAAGTTCCGCGCCATGAATGTATGCCTCATCACCGTAGATGAGAGCCACTGCATCTCACAGTGGGGCTACGACTTCCGCCCGCCGTATCTTCACATTGCCGACATCCGGGATATCCACCCCCACGTACCCATACTGGCACTCACCGCTACTGCTACGCCGGAGGTGGTAAAAGACATACAGGAAAAACTCCGTTTCCAGAACGGACAAGTGTTCCGCATGAGCTTTGAGCGAAAGAACCTGGCCTACATCGTACGCGAGTGCGACAATAAACAGGAGGAACTCTTTCACATCTTACGCCGCACACAAGGCAGCGCTATCGTGTATGTACGTAGCAGGGAGCGCACCAAAGAAACCGCTCTCGAACTACGCCGGGAAGGCTTTACCGCTGAGTTCTTCCACGCCAGGCTGACCAACGAAGAAAAAGACAAACTCCAGAAAGGATTCCATGACAATGCATTCCGCGTAATGGTAGCCACCAACGCCTTTGGCATGGGCATCGATAAGCCGGATGTACGTGTGGTGGTACATACCGACCTACCCAACTCCATCGAAGCCTACTTCCAGGAAGCCGGACGTGCCGGGCGCGACGGAGAAAAAGCCTATGCCGTGATCCTACACTCACGTGCCGACCAGACCACCCTGAAGAAACGCGTCGCCGATGCCTTTCCCAGCAAAGAATACGTCCGCGAGGTATATGAGAAGCTGAACTACTACCTGCAGATCGCTATGGGCTACGGCCAGGGACGAATGCTGGAATTCGATCTGGAAGAATTTTGCCGCAACTTCAAGTTCTTCCCCATCCCTGTAGAAGGCGCATTGAAACTGCTTACACAGGCCGGATACATTGAATACATGGAAGAGCAGGAGAATGCCTCGCGCCTGCACTTCATTGTAAACCGCGAAGAGTTGTACCACATCCGCGAACTGGAGCCGCAGACCGATGCTTTGTTACAGGCTATATTACGGCGATACACCGGAGTCTTTTCCGAGTACGTGTTCATCCATGAACGCAGCCTGGGCATACTGTTAGGCATTACCGCCACACAGGTGTACGAACAACTCATCGTACTGGCCAAACGACGCATCATTGAATACATCCCCCGCAAAAGAACCCCATTTATATTGTACACGCGCGACAGGGAAGAAGTTGCCCACCTCATTATCGGCCGGAACATCTACGAAGAGCGGCGAAAGCTGTACGAAGAGCGTATTAAAGCCATGATCCATTATGTGAGCAGTGAAGATACCTGTCGCAGCCGCATGCTCCTGCTCTATTTCGGCGAGGTGAACGACCACCATTGCGGGCACTGCGACGTATGCATCGCCCGCCGCAAAGACGAGATCAACCAGGAAACCTTTACCTGGATAGCCACCCGCATCAAGGAGATCCTCAGCAAAGAATCCCTTACCCCCGCTCAGTTGCAGCGCAAGCTTGACCTCAACACCGAACAGCTAAGCAAAGTGCTTACCTTCCTGTTGCAAGAGGAAGAAGTGACGATCCGTGACGGCATCCTGTCCCTTTCACAACTTCAATAAACAAAGACTGCAACTTGTAGGGGCGGATTGAATCCGCCCGAATCAGGAACACAAAAAACAGCGGGCGGAAGCATTCCGCCCCTACAGGAAATAGCCCCTTCAAAAGAAAGGGAAGGGAAACCAACGGTCAGTGAAGCTACACATACGGATAATCATAGAATAAATCTTCCTGAAAAGTTTCACCACTCCCGTGGATTTCCTATTTTTGCATACCATATAGATAATGACCCGCATATATGTCGCAACCCTTAGCTGAACGCCTGCGTCCGCGATCCCTGGATGAATATATCGGCCAGAAACACCTGGTAGGCGAAGGAGCCATCCTGCGCCGCATGATTGAGTCGGGACGAATCTCTTCCTTCATCCTCTGGGGCCCTCCCGGAGTGGGAAAAACCACGCTTGCACAGATTATCGCCCACAAGCTGGAAGTGCCCTTCTTTACGCTGAGTGCAGTGACCTCCGGCGTAAAAGACGTGCGCGAGGTCATTGAGAAAGCCCGCTCGGGACGTTTCTTTTCGCAAAGCAGCCCCATCCTTTTCATTGATGAAATACACCGCTTCAGCAAATCGCAGCAAGACTCCCTGCTGGGTGCTGTGGAGCAAGGCACCGTTACACTGATAGGAGCCACTACAGAAAACCCCTCGTTCGAGGTCATCCGCCCACTCCTCTCCCGCTGCCAGCTCTATGTACTGAAATCACTGGAGAAAGAAGACCTGCTGGAGCTGGCCCGACATGCCCTCACTACCGATGCGGAGCTGAAACAGCGTACCATCGAGCTGAGAGAAACCGATGCCCTGCTGCGTTATTCCGGTGGCGATGCCCGCAAGCTTCTCAACATACTGGAACTTGTTACACAGTCGCATCTGGAAGACCCCCTCATCCTTACCGACGAGGGCGTTACCCTGTGCCTGCAACAAAACCCTATGGCCTACGACAAAGGCGGGGAGCTGCATTACGACATCATCTCCGCCTTCATCAAAAGCATTCGCGGCAGCGACCCTGACGCCGCCATCTACTGGCTGGCACGTATGGTAGAAGGGGGCGAAGACCCAGCCTTCATAGCCCGCCGCCTGGTTATCTCCGCTTCCGAAGACATAGGGCTGGCCAACCCCAATGCCATGCTCATCGCCAACACCTGCTTTGACACCCTGATGAAAATCGGCTGGCCGGAAGGCCGCATCGCCCTGGCACAAGCTACCATCTACCTAGCCACAAGCCCCAAGAGCAACTCTGCCTATGCCGCTATCGACGAGGCCCTGCAAGCCGTGCGCGAGACCGGCAACCAGCCCGTCCCCCTGCACCTACGTAACGCTCCCACCAAACTCATGGAACAGTTGGGCTATGGCAGAGACTATAAGTACGCCCACAATTACCAAGGCAACTTTGTGCAACAACAGTTCTTACCGGACGAGTTGAAAGACCGGCGTTTCTGGCATGCACAGAACAACCCGGCCGAGCAGAGACACCTGGAGTTCATGGCCCACCTGTGGAGCGAACGCTATAAAAAGTAACACACCCTCATATCCCACCCCTTATGAAAATAGTACTTACCGATGCATACAGCGTAAACCCCGGCGACCTGAGCTGGGACTTGCTGCTCCCCTACGGCGAATGCACCTTCTATGACCGCACTGCACCCGAAGACATTATCGAACGATGCCGCGAAGCCGAAGCCGTACTCACCAACAAAGTACCCTTCACCGCCGCTACCATGGATGCTTTGCCCAAGCTGAAATACATCGGCGTGCTGGCCACCGGATACAACGTCATCGATATTGAGGCCGCCCGCAAACGGGGCATCACCGTAACCAACATCCCGGCTTACAGCACTGCATCCGTAGCACAGATGGTGTTTGCCCACCTGCTGCGCATCACTCACGAAGTGGCTGTATATGCCAAGGAAGTATACAACGGGCGGTGGTGCGCCAATCCCGACTTCTGCTACTGGAATAGTCCGCTTACCGAGCTGAGCGGACTCACGATGGGCATTGTCGGATACGGTAATATAGGCAGTGCGGTGGCTCGTATTGCACAAAGTTTCGGGATGGAGGTCATGGTATGGTCGCACCGCCCACGCAAAGACCTCCCAGAGGGAATACAAGCCGTGGATCTGGACACCCTGTTTTCGCAGTCGGACGTAGTATCCTTGCACTGCCCGCTGACAGAAGAAACCAGCGGCATTATCAATACCGCCCGCCTGAGCCTGATGAAACCCACCGCCATACTGATAAATACCGGGCGGGGCGGACTGGTATGCGAGCAAGACCTGGCCGATGCCTTGAACCAAGGTATCATTCAGGCGGCCGGGCTGGATGTACTATCCACCGAGCCCCCTCTCCCTTCCAACCCGCTGCTCACCGCCGCACACTGCTACATAACCCCGCACATAGGCTGGGCCACCCAGGCAGCACGCCGCCGGCTCATAGAGATCGCTATTCAGAACCTGCGGGAATATAGTGAAGGACTTCCGGTTCGGAACGCCATTACCTGATATTTACACCTTATTATATATAAAGCCCAAAAAGAGTCATACTATATGAGCCCCGAAGCTGGAATCATAACCTTTACCCAGGTATTAGAATTTGCCGGAACATTTGCTTTCGCCATTAGCGGCATCCGCATGGCCTCGGGCAAAAAGTTCGACTGGTTTGGCGCATACGTCGTAGGCGTAGCCACTGCCATAGGTGGAGGTACCATTCGTGATATTTTATTAGGTGTTACCCCCTTCTGGATGACCACCCCCAGTTATCTCATTTTCTCGGCCATAGCGCTGGTATGGGTGATCCTGTTTGAGAAAACACTTAACCGACTGGCCCAGACTTTTTTCCTGTTCGACACACTGGGGCTGGCACTTTTCACCGTAGTAGGCATCGAGAAATCCCTCATGTTGGGGCATCCATTTTGGGTAGCCATCATCATGGGATGCATCACCGGAGCGGCCGGCGGAGTGATCCGCGATATAATGATTAATGAAATCCCGCTTATCTTCCGAAAAGAGATCTATGCAATGGCTTGTATCGCCGGAGGAATTGTCTTCTGGAGCCTTGAAATGTTAAACTTTCCGCTCGTTTTCACAAAATCAGTGTGCGGAGTTGCCGTTTTAGCAACCCGAATACTAGCTGTAAAGTACCATTTAACACTTCCCATCCTTCAGAGTGGAAAAAATAGATAAAAAAGAGAGCACGCAGGCTGTTTTCAGTTAAAGTATAGAAACACTGATTTGCAGGTATAATTTAATGCCTACATTTGCATCAGATAACTATTTAAAAACAGCCAATATGACGACACAAGAATTCCAGAACAAGCTGCTGCTCATCCAAGATGATCTGCTGAGATTTGCTTTCCGACTCACTGCTAATAGTGACGACGCAAATGATTTAAGACAGGAAACGACATTGAAAGCGTTAGACAACCAAGACAAGTTTGCTCCTGACTCTAATTTCCGAAACTGGGTGTTTACCATTATGCATCACAATTTCGTAAATAACTATCGCCGCCAGCTTCGCTCTCAGGCCGCTGCCACCCATATCCTGGCCAGCAGCAGTATTTCCACTGAGTATGAAGAAAGCAATAAGAGTGCGGACTACCAACAAATATGGAATGCCCTGCGGCAAATGCCACGCCAATACAGCATTCCCTTTATGCTCCACCTGCGTGGTTACAAATACCGTGAGATTGCCGAAAAACTGCAACTCCCCATCGGAACGGTAAAAAGCCGTATATTCGTAACCCGCCAGAACCTGCAACAACAGTTTCACGAACTGGCATGACAAAACCGCTCTGTGAAGAGCCACACATTTTATACCACACTATACATTACTTAACACAAACCGCACGGCTTAACTACAAACTGCACAAGAAGAAATGGTTAATATGCTATTTAAGAGTAAGACAGGAGGAAGATGAAATCATTTTTCCTCCTGTTTTTATGTAACCCTCCACGAAATTAACCTCAACAGATTAAGTCACTATTAATACTTTGCAAACTTAAGGTTCCACTATACTGCTTCCACGTTCCACTTTTGGGGTGCACTTCATTCTCTTCAACACTTCACAAAAACAGCCCTCCACCGCGAAACCCTTTATTACAAAGCCTTTCAGAAGGTCGTGGAACGTGGAGGGTTGTGAAGTGAACCCCAAAATGGAACGTATTAGGGCGGCAGTTTCGTCAAAACGCAAGTTTGGACTTCTCCAATCTCAGGCCTGAGTTTTGGCAATCTCAGGCCTGAGATTGAAGAAGTGCAAGCCTGAGTTTCTTCTATTCATAAACGGGATCAGCGGATTTTTCCGGTGGATGGTAGTCCTCAATAGTTCGGAACAGCCCCATCCCTAAAAGGGATGAATTTTGGTAACCGGGGGTTAGCGCAGCATAACCTCCGGATAGAAATCTCCACCTCCCACCTTCCCTGAAAGGGATGAACCGGAATTTGCAGATTTCATAAAATAGTATTTCCTTTGTCCAAATCTAAGTATAAACTATGAGTTATCACCAATCCCTCCCATAAAACCCACATGTTTATGTATATCCATGGGATTATCAAGGACAAAAACTGTAC
>JAVBMN010000044.1:0-27279 GCA_031552405.1 Bacteroidaceae bacterium
GGATATACATAAACATGTGGGTTTTATGGGAGGGATTGGTGATAACTCATAGTTTATACTTAGATTTGGACAAAGGAAATACTATTTTATGAAATCTGCAAATTCCGGTTCATCCCTTTCAGGGAAGGGAGGAGGGGTAGATGTTGTTATCCGGAGGTTACGCTGCGCTAACCCCCGGTTACCAAAATTCATCCCTTTTAGGGATGGGGCTTTTCCGAACTATTGAGGACTACCATCCACCGGAAAAATCCGCTGAACCCTTATTTTGTTGATGTAATGCGGATAGATTCTATCTTCAGATCTTTTGGAGCATTGTCTGTGAACAGGCGCAGTACACTGGCGCCTTGGGTAAGGTGCAGAGTGCCTATCTTTTGTTCCTTGTAGCGTGATGCGGGGAGTTGTGCACTGGTGTGGTCTCCTTCGTCAGAGGCTACTGTGAAGGTTGGTTTCCCGTTTGCTGAATAGGTGATGTATACATCGTAGGAGGCTGTTTGTGGAACGGATACGGTGTAATTCATCCATTCTCCATCGGTCACGTCAGTTACTACGTGTTTCCCCTTCTCGCGGGTTATCTCCACAGTGCCGTCTGTGCGGTACAGGGTGCTCATCTTGGTTCCTTTGTTATGATAGGTATGACCTTCGGGGTTTTCGGTGCTGCTGTAGTAGTCGTAATCCACTGCGGCAATAGTGGCGGGCAGCTGGTGAATGCCTGAGATGCGCTTTCCATCCAGGAAGGTACCGGGGTCACCTGCCATCCAGGGGGTACGGGTTTTGGTGAGTCCGCCCCAGCCGCACCATTCGTAGTACCAGTTATTGGGTACACCCCAGCTTTCGCGCGTATGGGTGTCCAGCATGTATTGGCGGTAGCGGGCCAGCCATTTCATATTGTTCTCGGGCACACCGGCGCGGATCTTGTAGTGATGGTAGGCTTGTTCGCGATTAGCACCTTGTCCGGACCCGTCACCGGCTCCGTGCGAGGACAGTCGCAGGCTCTTCCAGCGCCCGCTGCGGGAGAGGCGTTGGAGGTAGAGGTTGTTGTCATAGGTCACTTCGTCTTCATTCTCGGTGTATCCGGAAGGTTCCCATACACTGGGCTGGTCTTCAAAGAACTTACCCATGAATGACATGTTGTAGCGATAGGCAAATTCCAGTCCGGTGAGGATGCGGTTGTTCAGGGCGCTGTACAGTGAGTCGCCTTGGTTCCAGGCTATTTCGGCGATGGCTACGTAGTTGTGCAGCCCGGCCAGTACGTGAGCTTGGTCGCGACTGGCTTCCTGGCATTGTCCGTTCTTGTAGATGTAGAACCGGAGCTGCTCATCGAAACCATAGTCCTCCACGGCATCTGTGTTTCTTGAGATGTCGTATGTCTCCTGCGTTCTCGAAGCATTTTTGAATGTACTTATGGGAGGTCCTGCGGGGTAGGGCAGATCGTCGGGCCGGTGAGCAAGGGCCATCATGTAGCGGTAGCCGCGGTCGTAGATGGTATCATTATCCAGGTATATGCCCATAGCCAGCAGGGAACGCATGGCAAAGAGACCTTGATTCCCGTAGCGGGCGGCATCGCCGTTGTAGATGTTCCAGTAGAAGGTGATGCGGTTCTTTTCTTCATCTATGCTGGCATATTTGCGGTAGAAGTTTTCCTTTGAGCTGTACCCGGGGTATACCAGCATATCTTTAAAAGTTTGTTGGTCTTCGGGCTTCCATCCGGGGTAGTTGCGCATCATCTCGGCAGCGTCAATGAGCAGGTATATCTTCCCGTTGTCCAGCGGGCCGGTGCCTCGTGAGCTGGTGTTGGTGTAGTGGCGACTGGCATTGAGCAGGGCCACTGTCTTGTTTGCATACGCGGTATCGCCGGTGATGTGCCACAGCAGGGCTAGGTCGTGTGCCCGCCTTCCGTCTATGCCGATGGTGCCGTTGAACTTACCTTCCTTGATCTGTGTGCCCCGCTCGGGAATAGGGGTGTCCAAGGTGGAGTATTGCGAGGCTTTCAATGCTAGAAAGTCCGAATAGAAAGGCTCTGCCTTGGCGTTTACCATGGCTTTCATGCGGTCCAGATCAGCCTGCGTATAGGTGATACCGGGATGTGTAAACTTACGTTGAGCGTTGAGGGGAGTCGAGAAACAACCTGCAATGAGTCCGCAGATTGTAAGGGTGAGGCTGAAATACTTATTCATATTCTCTCTATTTATATGTTATTCAATGGATAGAGTATATACGAATGAGTGGCAGAAAACATCCCCCTCTTACAAGAAATTGTGAGAGAGGGATGTGGATACTCATTTATCTTTTTAAGGTAATAACCGTATAGGAATACTTGGGAAAAGTGTATTTTGCGTCCTTCTTGGCAATAGTAGCTTGCGAGGGCTTAAATACCACATTATTCATCTTTTCATACGTGTTGTATTCAGTCAGTGCGCAATCACCTATGGTATAGATTTCGGCTTTTGAGTTGAAGCGGAAATCCTTGATGTTCAGAATGGCTTGTTGTGGTTCATTGCTCATATTTGCCACATAGATCGTCATTTCAGTGTGCTGGTCGTTCACTTTTGCGGTGATGTCCAGTGCCTTGTCGCTACTTGTGGTCTGCACCACATTCGGTTTCCAGGTTTTCATCATCATCTCATCGATATGTGCGGAAGGCTGGAACCAGATCGTATCGGCAGTATAATGGATACGGCCTTGGTCCCACATGTACTGTAAACCGTGGGGTTGGAAGGTATTGGCCGTGCCCAGCATCTGGAAACAGTCGCCGTAGCGTTGCAGTGTATTCCAGTTATGGGCGTGGGCTAACCCGCGGTCCCAGTCGCACCGGCTTCCGTTTTCCTCCATCGGGTGCAGATTCAGTTTGAATCCGGGGTAATCTTTGGCTAATTCCTGTTGAAGCACAATGCCCATTTCTTTCTCAAACAATTTTGTGTCGTCGGCAAAGTTGCGGGCGCCGCTGTAATGGGGGTCCCACGCCAGCTTATCGCCTTTTCCTTTCGAGATGAACCATCCCACCATTTCGGAGGCGATGCTATACGCCAGTGTATCCCTTTTATAACGGTCGCCGCGGATGTTGAGTGAGGTCATTATGGTCATTTCCGGATCTGCCTCCCAGGCGGCTTCTGCAAATTTCTTCATACATTCCACGTATCCGGGGGATATAAGACGCTCGTTGTCTACCTGGATATATTTCAGGTTATACGGTTCGGCGTGGCCGTGACTGGCGCGTAGGGCTCCCCATTTCGTATTGGCCGAACCATTTGTGTATTCTACAAAATCACGGATATCTTCATAATTCTCGTCCATGCTCATGCCGATAATAGCCACGGCGTTAATGGCTTCGGCAGCCTGTAGCATTTCAATAAAACCGAAACTATGTGTGGCATACAAGTTGAATCCGCTTCGCATGGTCACCCTTCTTTCATCCACCGGCCCTATCATTTTCTTCCAGCGGTACAGGTAGGTATCGGCACCCACATCTACCATCGAACCGTTGTAACGGAATGCCGTAATCCCTTGTTTCTTGAGGGCATCGGTAAATGATTTACGAATGGGATACCCTTTTACCCTTCCCCATTCTCCCGGCTGCAGAAACGCAAACCCCAACTCTATTTTGCCCGGAGCTTTTAATGAAATGCCAAAACTTCCGTGAATGGTATTATTTTGGGGTGTTAACTCAAATTCGACTTTCTCATAGGTGCCATTTCCTTTTAGGGAGTAGGGCTTTTCTGCCAGCACTTTTCCGTGCTCATCTCTTAGCGACAGGTAGATGGAAACCGGTTTATCGGCTTTTATACGGAGTACTCCATCGTAGGGCTTATTCTTATCAAAACGAATTCCCATACGGTAAAGACCCTGATTGGTTACACCTACTTCTCCGCTTCCCTCTGTAAACGAGATGGTTTGGGTTTGCCGGCCTACATAGGCTTCCCCATTGCGTACCAGTTCGTACGCGTAACGGGGATTTCCGGCTACCAGCTTGCTCCAGTATTTGGATATCTGCTCATTGCCGTTTATTCTTTCAAGCATGGTTTTCTGTATATTGTCCGGCAGGGAATCGAATGGAAGGAAACGTCCGGGAAATTTCCAACCCGAGATCACATGGGGCTGTCCGAATCGAGGAGAGTTGTATATATCTTTAGAGTTGAAATCATATTTCTCGGTGAGGTTGTTCCAGGTAATCCGGTGGTAAATGTCTGATTGAGTGATTAGATGAGGAATTCTTCTTTCATCCAGTACCACATATATCTTGGAGTAATCTCCTCGTTTCAGATTCAGGAAGTCCACGTCAATGTTTTCTTCAAATGCCTCTCCATGAAGCAACTGGCTGAATATACCTCCATTAGTCTGGTTGTTGAGGTCCTCAATGTTTGTACCATTGAACCGCTTAGATACAGTGGCAATCTGTGTGCCTGCTTCTACATTCAATTGAACCGGATTTTGCTGTGCAAGCATAGCCCCGGCTATACATAATCCGATCATGCTT
This sequence comes from Bacteroidaceae bacterium, assembly GCA_031552405.1. GTDB lineage: Bacteria > Bacteroidota > Bacteroidia > Bacteroidales > Bacteroidaceae > UBA1794. The sequence continues at coordinate 4,472 of JAVBMN010000044.1, forward strand.
ACTCTAAGTTTCTTTTTTCTCATGATATAATTTATTCAACTGTTTAATGCCTGATTTATATAATATGGAATAAGCAAAGATACTTCTTATTCTAGTCTGATTTTGCCAGAAACAGTTCAAAAAATGATAATTTCAGTTCAACTTGTGTAGCTCCTCATAAAAAAAGTGTAGCGAAGGGGGATTCCCTGTGCGCTACACTTTTTGGGGTTGTTCCGCGGATACGGAGGGTTATCTTATCAGAGACTGATTTTTTTGTATTTCCATGCTCCGCCTGTGTAAAGCAATAGGATGTATTTTCCGGAGGGTACGGAGGTGGAGTACGTGGTGCTGTCCGGAGTCGCTCTCAGGTGGCACTTTCCTTCTATATCAAACAGGGCGATGGCCTTGATGGGCGAGAGGCTGGTGGTATAGATGGTATTTCCTTCGGAGTATACCGATACGCTTTCTTCCTCCGGGGTTATTTCTTCGATGCCATCGGGAGGAGGGCCTTGGGAATATACAGGGGCGAATGCACCTTCTTCTACGGTGATATAATCAATCTGGATGTGCGCGCTGCCGTTGGTGTAGTTCTTTCCAAACAAGAATTGGCCACCTGGACAGGTGGGGGATTGAAGTGGAGCGGCATATACTCCCAAGTCGGTAACAGCGGTGGTACCGAAATCGGCTGTTTTTTTGAATACCAAGTAGTAGATTCCCTTTCTGGAGGAGGTGCGGAAGTGGATAGTTTGCAGCTCGCCGGTAGCTCTTGTCACGGGGGTGGTTACGGTTTGGGTGGCGATTATGTCACTGGATCCGTTTGCTACTCCTGATACCACTACGTCAAAGCTTTTGCCACCGTTTCCGCCCCAGTTGATAAGGTCGAAAGTGTAGTCGTATTCGGTATCCGCTTCCAGATTTATGGCGTATGAATACCAAGTTCCTCCGCTGCCGTCAAAACGGAACATGAAGGCTTTCTTTCCGTCGGGGTAGGCGCTCAATTCTGTAGTCTGGCTCTTCTCCTGGATACGGGAGTTGGGCGAGGGTGATCCCAAGGTAGCATCCGAAGTCCATCCTGTGGGGGCGGCATTGTGCGCATCGCCGGCAAAGTCGGGATTGCTGAGGAGGTTGATAGTCGGCTCAATGAGATCGGGCTGCTCTGCGGTACCTGCTTCATTCATCTTGTAGAAACTTTGCAGACTGAAGGTATTGTCATATTTTCCGTTGCGGTAGATGTGTACCTCATTACCCTTCACCACATAGCGGATGATCTGCTTTTGGTTTGTCACAGTGGCAATCCGGGGATTGTCATCTGTAAAGGGGGCTGTCCAGAGGAAGGTATTACCGCTGAGTGAGGTTCTAAACCCTTTTCCGGAAAGGTAGCGTGCTTCTACATCCATTCCACGGCCTTCGGCAGAGAGTATGGTGGCAGATATCTCCAGGGAGTAATCGCCGGGGTATTGAGAACCTATGGAGAAGACGTCTTTGCTGCCCGCGGTTGATTCCAGTTCTTTCTCGGACTGTAAGGTGTCGGACAGTGTTTCTTTCTCAGGTAATGTCTCGCCAATCAGGGGATTGTCCTTTTCGGAAGCCGCAAATGCGCCGTCCTGGTAGTTGATGCTGAATATTTCAAAGTCGGCATTCCCACCGTTGTAGTTCTTACCCACTGCAAGGTGACTTTCGCAGGTATAGCTTTTCAGTGAGAGGTTGCCGATGCCAAACATACCTGCTACGGAGCTGGTGAAGGTGATATAGTACTGTCCGGCTTCCTTGGAGGTGAAGCGGAACTGGCCTTTTCTGAGTTCCTGAACGGCTCCGGTGATAAGGGATGCGGTTTCATAGCTTGCACTCTTGTCGGCAGTACAGATGCCCACGGTCATGGGTGAGCCTGCGGCTACGTTAGCCCACAGTTCATACAGCATACTAAGCTCGTATGCAGTGTTGGCTTCCAGGGTTACCGGATAATAATACACGGCACTTGAGTTGCTCCCATCCCAGCGTATCGTAAGCAGGCGGGCATTCTGCGCCACTCCATTCAGCTTATGCTGGGGGTTGGTGGAGGGGGTTACATCCAGGTATCGCACCCCACTGCCGCTGTTGGCGGTGTTCCAGGGGATGGTAGATAATGAGGCATTCCATCCATAGTCGGTAGGCTTAGCTGTGCCGGTGCCTGAGGGGCCTGCCCAGTTGCCTATGGTTTCTGCTCCGTAGGTGGCGTTGTTTGTATCTTCAGTGTCATCTGCTTTGATGGTACCTATGGTGGTTAGCGGTTGGGAAGCAAGGTACTCTGTTCCGCAGTAGATAATTACCTTCTCGCCGTTTACGGCAAAACGGTAGGTCTGCTCGGTAGTATTGTTTATCTTGGCCAGCTCCAGGGGGGTGCTCAGCGGGGCAGTCCAGTTGATGGCATTCTTGTTCAAGGTTACGCGAAATCCTTTTCCATCTTCCGTAACGCTTTCAATGTCCATTCCGCGGCCTTCTACCTGTGCGATGCGGGCTTTCACCTCTATGCTGTAGGGTCCCTGAGGGTTAAAGGGGGTTACTATGAATACATCTTTGTCACTTCCGCTTATCGTTTTTTTTTCGTCCAGCAGGGCATCGTTCAATTCCACCTTCTCACGCAAAGGGGGGCGGGTGATGCTTCCGGGCAGGCCGTTGGCCTTTGTGGGATACAGTGAGGTGGAGGGGATGAATTCTTTCGTGGTGTTGGCGCTCGCCCACGAGAGGCCAATGTGTGTAGAGGTCTTGGCCTCAATCACGATGTTATTTTTATGCGAGGGGACAAGGTCGAAGATAAAACCGGTTTCATTGCCTGTATTCGTTGCAGGAATCTGTTTTTTATCATTGACATAGAGGGTATATTCATCGTTTGAGGCAATAAACAGGTTGTATTTCTCGCCTAGCAGGGTTTCAAAGGAGCCCGACCAGCGGATGCTCTTCGTAGCTGCGGGAATGGCGGGCATCATGGCAGGCGAGGTGATTATTTCGTGGTTGATACGATCGGTGCATGCCTCGTCGGAGAAGTATTCAACCAGCAGTCCTGTTCCGTCCGGTGTATGTGGGTTGCGAACCAGGTAATCGAGAATAGTGATCTTCTTGTCGGAACCCAAGTAGGAGAACGATAATACACCAGCCTCTTTTAGCAGTGTGCGGTCCACGAGGGGCTCGGAGAGGAAGCGGCCTTTATCGGCACTGGAGATCAATCGCCAGTTTGCATAGTCATCATCCGGCGAGGCGGTGTATACTTCGGATCCGTTGGCCAGGATGTAGGCGTTGTCAAAGCTGTCGAACGACAGGCTCACGCGGCAGTACGAGTTGATGGAGTTGCCGTTGCAGGTGACAAGGCGTTTCATCCATGTACCGTCTTCCTTACGGAAGCGGTGATGCAGGCGTGCCTTGGTGCGGGATCTATTCCAGTCGGTGTCGTTAGCTACTTCATCTGGCATGTGCGAGTTTACGGCATGGATGCGTCCTTTGCTGTCCACAGCCTGTGTCTCCTGATTGATGTATCCGCGGTAATAGGGGATGGCTTCCACTTGGATGTCGGCCTTCATCTTCTGCGAGAGGCAGCCTCCGGATACGGTGTTTACCACGGGCAGCATAAGCTGGGTGGTGGCTACTTGCTTTCCGGCGGAGCTCTTCCAGGTGCGACCGTGGTCTTCGCTGTAGGCGTAGTAGAAGTCGTGATTGCTGCCGCCTCCGAAGTCATCGCGCCAGGTCCATGTGGTATGGATGCGTCCCAGGTGGTCATACATCATGCCGTTGATGTAGGCACAGGCATCGGGGCTTACGTCCATGCCCTGTACATAACGTCCTATGAGGGTCCATTTCTTGGTGGCAGCGTCGTACTCACGCAGGTAGCTGTCGCCGTATCCGCTGTAGTGGAAACGGCACTCGAAGAGGAGGTTGCCATCGGGTTTGGAAATGAAGCGAGGGTAGGTCACGTCGGGCACCGCCGCGTCCATAATGTTAGTCGTGGCGACAAAGGTAGCGGCTTCCCACGGCATGTTTTCCGGGTCATTGGCCGATCCTTTCACGGAATAGGTGTAGTGCAACGGGTCGTTGTGATGGTCGTACGCCATGTGGATGCTACCATCGTTGTGACAGATACCCATTGATATCACGTTATGTGCATCGTCTATTGAGTTGCGATAAGGCAGTACTACTTCTTCCCAGGCGCCTACGGGCATTTTGCGACGGGCAATACATACATTGCGATTCAGGTTGTAATACACGGCATACTGAAAGCCTTTGTAGCTAATAATACCGTCTGTTTGGAACTGTTGGCCGGAGAGCTGTTCGCCTGTGCCGAATACATACGCTGCAGCAGTAGGGTAGGTCTCGCCAATCTTAACGCCTCCGGCGTAGTTTTGGGCAACCCCTGTCAAGGTAATACATGCTACGGTTAAAAGGGAGAAAAGTTTTTTCATACGCTTCTATTTATCGTAATTTGTTTTTCCAGGTTAATGGTAAATGGGTAAATCAGGAATTTCTATATCTGTGCAAATATACTATGTTTTTTCGGATTAGAGGGTGTTTAGTCGGTTTTTTAGCGTAACCCGAAAGAAGTGTAGGTTGATTTTGTCGCTTAAAGCGTTGGAAGGTAGGTGGTTGTAAATGTACTGTGTTTCTTAGTTGTAGGTAAAATTCGGATCAGCGGATTTTCCCGGTGAATGCCTTCCCCTTACGCTCTGCAGATGTCTTACCCTTATGTGCTCTGCGGATATCTTACCCTTAAACTCTGCAGATGTCTTCCTCTTCAGCTCTGAAAGAGCGCTATAGCTAAGCCTAGGGTCAATGAGCGAAGCGAATGCAGCCCCAGGATTAAACCACCGTTAGGCACATGAGTTCTGTAAGAACGATATACACAGGCCCATAGAATATTCCCTTGTTTATCTATATTAGGATGCGTCACACACGCTTTTGGTGCAAGCCTCCATTCCGAACCACCTAATAGTGGCCGCTTCCGTGCTATGGATGCGCTGCAAAGTAGCAATAAAATGTTTTTGCAGATTTTGCTGCATTTGCTGCATAATCAGCAGTATCTAGCAGATTATCAACTGCATAGGGTCAACTCGCTAATAAGAAGGCAGATAACCACTGATTATGCAGCAAATGCAGCAAAAACTGCAAAAACATTTTCTTGGGTGTGAACCCCACCCTTCACGGGGGTTCACACTCGCCCTCCACCCGCAAACTTTTTGTGAGAAAGGCTTTCAGAAGAGGTGAAGGAGGTGAATAGCAAAACACTAAAAGTCATGGGCAAGAGTTTAGCAACCAGTGCCCACCAGTTTAAAAGTGATGCCCACCAGTTTTTGGGCTGATGGGCACGAGTTTCAGAGGAGGGCAGGCCTGAAGTTTGGGGAAGTCAGGCCTGAGATTTCAAAAACTAGGCCTGCGGTAGTGGAACTGCAGGCCTCGGCGGATATGCTATTATGTGATAGCATGAGTCATTATCAGCTGGCGCGCATGAGTTTTTGGTCTGTACTTATTCCTCTTTCTATTCGGCCGTTTCAGCGTAAAACCGTATCTTTGTAACTAGTATGAAATGCTTTTGTTGTGTTAAAAGATGGATGCTTCCCGTGTTGATTTGTCTGGGGAGTATGTGTGTGTCAGGTTGCGAGGATAATGCGATAGCCCAGTCGGGCGTAGATTCTGATCTGGAACTATTGAGAGAAGCCTCGGAACTTTTCCATCTTCCCCAGGAATAGCCCCATTGTTGTCCTGTGATTGTGTAACTTCTTCTTGTTTTAATCATTGTGAATGCAATGATTAAAGTGTGAAAAACGGCATAAGACTTGCAAATGCAAGAATTATATTCTATTTTTGTGGGAAAATAAAAGTATGTGGACAGAAATGAGTGATCCGGCTATTTTGGCTAAGCTTGGAGCCAGAATACGGGAAATACGGATAAGAAGCGGAATACAGCAAGGAGAGCTGGCCCGGAATTCTGGTGTCAGTACGTCAACGATCTCGAAAATAGAGAAAGGGGAGTCTGTTTCTAATATTTTGTTCATTAGTGTCTTAAGGTCGCTTGGGTTGTTGGAGAATATGGAGTTCTTAGTGCCGGAAACAAAGATAAGTCCGATTGTATTGAAGAAGATGCAAGGAAGGAAGTTATATCGGGTTCGCCGGTTAAAGAATAACAGCCATGAGTGATCTAATTGTAGATGTGAAGATATGGGGGAATGGTGTGGGTTCTCTATATTGGGACTCGAATAGTCAGATCGCTGTATTTGACTATGAGAAAAGCTTTATTCGTTCAGGGCTGAATATCTCTCCAATTGTTATGCCGCTGGATAAATACAGTGGGATTCCATACTCGTTTTATGAGAACAGGAGTAAATGCTTTAAGGGGTTGCCTGGTTTGTTTGCAGATTCGTTACCAGATAATTTCGGAAATCAAATCATTGATGAGTGGTTTGCCGGTAGGGGATTATCAGATGAAGAAGTTACCCCACTGGATCGTTTGTGTTATGTAGGGAAGAGGGCGATGGGGGCTTTGGAGTTTGAGCCCAGTCAGTATATTGAAGGAGTAGATGAATCGTCTGTTATTCATGTCAGGGAACTGACAGCGCTGGCGGAATCTGTTTTTAAAGACCGGACAAGCTTTCAAGAAAAGATACGTCAAAAGGATACAACAATATTAGATGTACTGAAAGTGGGTACATCTGCCGGTGGCGCAAAGCCCAAGGCTGTAATTGCATATAATGAAAACACGAAAGAAGTCCGGTCCGGACAGGTAAGGGCTCCGGAAGGCTTTACCTACTGGCTGCTAAAGTTTGACGGAGGTACATTCTCCGAACACGCGCAGCTCACAGACAATCCACAGGGGATAGGGAATATCGAGTATGCTTATTATCTGATGGCCCGAGCTTGTGGAATTGAGATGACAGAGTGCCGCCTTCTTCAGGAAGAAGATAATCATCATTTTATGACAAAGCGTTTTGACCGTCTGGATAGCGGAGAGAAAGTTCACATGCAGACATTGGCGGGTATTGCTCATTATGATCGTGATAAGCGTCATTCATATGAGGAGTTGTTTAGAGTCATCCGCCAGATGAGGTTGAGTTATATCGATCAGGAACAACTGTATCGAAGAATGATTTTTAATGTGATGACACGGAATCATGATGACCACACTAAAAACTTCTCTTTTCTGATGGATAAAGCCGGAAAGTGGAGCCTGGCACCGGCTTATGATCTTTGTTATTCATATACCCCCGGCGGTAAATGGACTCACAGGCATCAACTTTCCCTGAATGGAAAACAGGATCAGTTTACCCGGGAGGATCTCTTGGCTGTTGCCCGGAATATGGGAATAAGAGAGGCCTTGCCAATCGTAGAGGAGATTGCAGAGGTGGTTTCCCATTGGAAAGAGTATGCGCAGGATGGCGGTGTAAGGGATACGCATTCTATCATGATTGCCGAGAACTTATTGGTGCTGTAATAATCCGTAAGTAAATGTACACCCCCGCTATATTATTCCCCTTTTGTTTTTAAAACCTCAAAGTAAAGCCGTATCTTTGTAAAGCTCAAAGAAAAGAAAAACTATTGTCAGCCACAAAAACGCAAGACAATAAAAACCAATAAACATGGAAAAAGCAATTCGTAAGATTGGTCTGGTGGCGCATGATGCCATGAAGAAAGACCTCATTGAATGGGCCGTGTGGAACTCGGAACTCCTCATTGGCAATAAATTCTATTGTACAGGTACTACCGGTACACTCATCCTCGAAGCTCTGAAGAAGAAACATTCGGATGTAGAGTGGGACTTTACCATCCTTCGTTCCGGCCCCTTGGGAGGCGACCAGCAGATGGGGTCTCTCATTGTGGATGGGGAGATTGATTACCTGTTCTTCTTTACCGACCCTATGACCCTCCAGCCGCATGATACGGATGTAAAAGCGCTGACCCGCTTGGCGAGTGTGGAGAACATCGTGTTCTGCTGCAACCGTTCTACGGCGGATCATATCATATCCAGCCCCCTGTTTCACGATGCTGAATATGAACGCATCCGTCCCGATTACTCTTCCTATACCAAGCGTTTCGAGAATCGCCCCGTGGTGGAAGAAGCCGTGGCCGAAATGGAACAGCGCGTGGCATCCCGCAAAAAACCTAAGAAAACCAAGTAAGGGACACTTCTTTTTTTAAGAAACTGCCTGGATTTGTCCCTGTAAAGGAAATTTAGACAGTCTTTATGTATAGCTCAATAGAAAAACAACCTAAATGAAAAACTTATTTACTTCTTTTTGTGTACTGTGCCTTGCTGCGACTGCATCGGCACAGGTAGGGCATTGTACCCCCTCGGAAAAACAAATTATCGTAGACGAAGTGACCGGTCTGCCCATTACCGTGCTGACCTCACCGGATAAGAATGACAAAGCCCTGTATCAGACAGATCCCATGTGGACGGCCGACGGGCAGTATATCATCTTCCGTTCCTCCTCCCGCACTGTGGCGGAAGTTCCTTCTGATACCTCCAGGCAGCGCGCTACTCCTCCCCAGCAGCTTTATTTCTTGCATGAGAAGAGCGGAGAAATTACACAGGCCACTGATGGAGACGGGCTGGACAGTTACTACCTGGCACACCGCAGTAACGTGCTCTTCCTGAGTCGTAAACAAGACGGTGTGATATCCCTCTACAAACTGGATATCGATAAACTCATGCGCGACTCCCATGCCGGAACCCCTGGTGGGCGTGCCGACTACGAAACCCTTGTGGGTACTTTCCCAAAAGAACTGGGACAGGCTGGTGGCTTTGCTGTGGATTGTATGGATGATTACGCCTACATCACCGTGAGCCGTGAACCTACACCCGCCGAGGTAAAAGCTGCCAAGAAGAAGGAAGCCTACAAGCCCCGCGAAGACCAGCCTGTAAAGGTAAAACCCGGCTACGGAAGTATCTGCAAGATGAACCTGACGACCGGAAAAGTGGAGAAGATCATCGATACCGATTTCCGCATCGGGCATATCCAGACCAGCCTCTTTACCCCCGGCGAGATCGTGTTTTGTCACGAAACGGGAGGCGATGCCCCCCAGCGTATGTGGTTCCTTACCGCCGATGGTTCTGTATTCAAAGCCCTGTACAAGGAAACTCCGTTGGATTGGGTAACTCATGAAACCTTCGCCACCAAAGACCATGTGTTCTTTAACATCCTCGGCTGGCAGCCCCGCCTGCGTAAACAGGTTAACGGAATTGTTCGCATCAATATCCGTACTGACGAGGTGGAACTAATAGGTCAGGTGGAAATGGAGAAAGACCGCCAGGCTATGGAAGGCCAGCTTACCGGACGCGGATTCTGGCATTGCAACGCCTCGCGTGATGGAAAATGGGCTGCCGGTGATACCTTCGGCGGAAATGTATGGCTCATCAATGTAGAAACCGGGCAGAAGTATCTCCTGGTAACCGATACTAAGATGAAGCCCGATCATGCCCATCCGTATTTCAGTCCTGACGGAAAGAAAATACTGTTCCAAAGCGGGCACCTCAGTGACGGCAAACGCTTGCAACTGATGATGGTGAATATTCCGGATTATCTTTGTAGATAACCCATGTTAATACCCCGCTGGCGGTAATGTTCTGTAGGGGCGGACCTGTGTGTCCGCCCTTTATTTGTTGGGGGATTTTGGGCTCAGCGGGTTTTGGTTTTGGGCAGACACGCAGGTCTGCCCCTACGGGTATCGGGCGGGATAGTCTATATCGGGTAGGGTAGGTGCAGGGTATGAAAAAAGATCTTATCCAGAACAAACCGGACACATGAATCGTTTATCGCATAAAACAGAATAAGATGATGAAAAAAGTACTCTCAATAGGAACAATGCTCTTGCTCTTTTGCGGGACAAGTGCTTACTCACAGGTGGTAAAAGTGATTGGTGGGGCTGTGCTCACTGCCATGAGTGATGCGTATGATATATACGAAAAGCAACGCACCTTCTATACCGGGGGTATAGGAGTGGATTATCTGGAAGGCAGGCTCTTTTATCTTTCCAGCGAGATTACCTACAAGCCCAGAGGCGGAAAGGCCTTGGTGGAGATAGCCACTTCGCCCGTGGATGTCACGGATGAATACGTTTCTACCCGTGTGGATTATCTGAATATCAATACAACGGCCCGTGTGAAGTATGCCTTTTCAGGATTGAACTTGTACGCAGGCGTAGGTCCTAAAATAGACATCCGACTGGGTGTACACAATGATGTTCCGGTGAATGTAGCCGGAGAAGATCAGCCCTTTCCGGAACTTCAGAGCAGCGACCTGAAATCGGTGGTGTGGGGGATAAAGCCGGAATTCGGATTCTTTTACGACCTGAACAACTTCCGGATTGACGTGAATGCTGCGTGGATGATCGACTTTACCCGAATAGGAAAGAATTACTCCACAGACTTACATTCCCGCTCCTTCAATGCCACTCTTGGTATCGGTTACAGGTTTTAAAACAAAAGTAGAGGTGGCCAACTGGCCACCTCTACTTATTTTAGGGTCTCAGGACAAGGATTAGTTTACTTGTACTTTGACAGACTTATCACCAATCTTCACGATGTAGATACCGGAAACAAGCTGGGCGTCTTTTGCTACGAGGATACCACCTTCGGTGTAAAGCTCATACTCAGCGCCTTCTACGATGATAGAGGAACCATCTACGTAGATGTCTACGCCATCAATACCGGTTTCGATAATTCCATCACCTGGGCCTTGTGTCTCGATGGCTGCTTCGTATGCTTCGATAGCAGCAGTCAGCTCGGTTATGGCAGCAGTAAGAGCGGCGTTATCAGTCGCATCTGTCTGATTGTCATACATCTCTTTCTTAGCTGTCAACAGGGTTTGCAGAGCTGTGCCGTCCACTACAGGATGGTGTTCTGCAAGCAGACCTTGAGCTTTTCCGAACAATACAGCCAGTTCAACGCACAGATCGATAGAAGCATTTGCAGCGTCAATTGCAGTCACCAAGGATGCGATGGCGCTGGTTACCGGAGCAAGCGTGGTGCTTTCTGTCACAGCTTCACCATCGGTAATTGCTTTCTTAACCTTATTCATCTCGGCTTTCACAATCAGTGCAGCGATAGCTTCTGTATCTCTCATGCGTTTTGCACTGGTCAGTGAATCAGTCAATACGTCAAGGGCAGCAGTCAACTTAGCAGCATACTCAGCTTCAGTTCCATGATAGGTCAGGCGGAAGTTGTCAGCATAAGCCCAGTCTACGGAACGACTTTCCGACTTGAAGCCAATAGTCAAACTATTTTCGACTACCGTCAAAGTGATAGAATAATCTTTGTCTGCTGTAACTTCTACATTCTTATCGTTTGCATATACATAAGTACCTGTGGTACCTGCATTACCTCCGGCAAATGCTACGAGTTCATACACGCCGTTCGGGATGTCTGCAAGAATCTGCGAGATAGAGAAATCAAGTCTGTTAGTACCCCAGTGTTGGAAGTATCCGGTACCGGTTTTTCCTGCGGGACCGTCTGCATTCGTACGGATTCCATATTCTGTACCACTTGTTCCTGTTTTTGTCCAGCCGCTAATGCTTTGGTCTCTGTCACCAGTAAAGGTTTCAAAGCCTGGGTTGGCTATCAACAACGTGCAGTCACCGTTTTCAGAGCCGGCTACAATTGCTGTATTGACAGCCAGTCTTAGGGCTGTGATGGCAGCCTTAATGCCTTCTGCATCAACTTCTGCATCGGAATAGACTTCAGTTGCTGTGACGATAGCAGCTATTACATTTGCTTCTTCAGCTACGTCAGAAGCTTCGGCAGCAGTAATAGCGGCCTTCATGTCCGCATACGCAGCGATAGAAATCTTTGCATCAGCAATAGTCTCTTTCAAAGTTGTAATGACTGTTTCCAGATCTTCAATCGGGGTCTCTTCGTTAGCTTCGAGCCCGGCGTCAATCGCATCTCCCAAAGCGTCAGCTACAGAAGCCTGCATTGGTTCGGATTCGATAGCCTTAGCCTTTTCGATCTCGGCGTTCAGAGTTTCAATCAGAGTACCTACACCGTAACCCAGATATTTTAGCGATGCATTGTCAATACCGAACCAGTTGGTAGTATTGGCATTGATACGTACGCCAAGTTCCAGTGTACCGTTCATCACATTTACCTCTACTTCATTGTAAGCAGGATCAGGATCCATGATAGGAGTCTCGGCATCATTCGCCATCAGGAAGAAACCTTCTTTCGGATTCAGGATAAAGGCAGCCATTCTGAACAGGTACTTACCCTTTGGCAGTCCGGTGATGGTCTGTGAAACCTTACCGGCACCCATTATAGATGGTTTCCAGTTCTCCAGGAATGTGCCGTTGAAGGCAATCTGTCGGTCGGCAGGTTCATTGGCCAGTCCTTTGTTTTGTGCGTCAGTAGTGGTTACCCAGCCAGTGGTATTATCCATAGTTGGGTTCACGATCATGAATGTAAAGTCGGCAGGATTATCTTCTGCAGCAATAATGCTGAGGCGATATGTAGTCTGGGCGGCTTTCAGTTCAGGAAGGGCTGCCTGCAGTTCTTCCAGAGTTGATTCGCTATTCATATATACTGCGCTTGCAGCAGAGATAGCCTCGGTAAACTCTGTCTTAGAGGCATCCTTATAGCGGGCTGCATCTGTCAGGAGAATGGCGTTGGCGGCTGTAATAGCATCTGCCAGATCTTTCTGTGCAGTATACAGTGTCAGTTCGGTATCATAGATTCCTTTTGCAGCGAAATAAGCTTCCAGTTGCGTATTGTAGGCAGCAATCTCGGGAACAGCCAGGAATGTAGCCTTATCAATAATGCGGAACAATGGGTTATTGGAGCTACCCTTGTTGATGTATACACCCAGTGGGTTTGCGGTTAAACCATCTACACCTATTACATTACTGGTGCTCTTCACCAATGAGGCAAGGTTGTAACCTCCCTCTACAGGCTTCAGTAACCATGCATCTGCTCTTGGAGAGTCAAATACCATGTCCCATGCATTTGCTGTGGTAGTATTTGCATACTTTCCGGAAGAGAGCTGTTGCATAGTGAAATTATCATTATTTTCGCCAGATACAGTGAGGGTCCATTCATACGCTTCTCTGTTTTCGATGTAGCTGTAATCACTCAGTGCTACATACGTACCTGCGTTATTATTAGCCAGGAGCTTCTTAGAGGCGGGGTGATAGATCACGTAATCACCTGTTACTACAGGATCTGTACTTGCAGGAACGGCTGCTTCGGGGAAGGTAGGAAGCTTGGGAGCTACAGGAGCAGTGGCTGCCGACAGGCAAGTCAATGTAAATCCTGTGGCGCTAAACCAACCGGAAGTGCCGCCACCCGAGGTGGAACGCATACCAATCTGTAGTTTACCGTCAGCACCTACGATAAATTCTGTAGTAGACAGTTCTTCCCAAGCCAGGTTGGGGTTCACGGTCTTTAAGGTAGCCACGGGCGATACTGCTGTACCGGTAGAAGTAACTGCATATAAACGCTGATCGTGCGGATCGCCGTCGGTAAGCGTGTAGGCAGTCATCTTATAGATACCGGCAGGTACACCTTCCAGTTTCTGGAACAGATCCATGCTGGTGAAGTTGTTTGACCAGGAGTTCCAGCAGTTCTTACCGGCTAACGTGTTCAGACGGAAATCGCCGTCTGCAGCTACGCGCTGAGAAGTCCAGCCTGTGGACAAAGCATCGGCAGCAAGTGTGATATCTCCACCTTCTTTGGTAAAGTTGGGGTTTACAATCAGGAAGGAAGCATCAAACGGAGCGGCCTGAGTAAAGCGGCAGGTAATCTCTGCTTTACTCAATGTGGTGATTGATGCAAATACACTTACGCTGTCTGCAGTAGCAGTATTGTATACATCCTGAGCAGCAGCGATAACTTCCTCAAAGGCGGTAAAGCCGGAGAATTCGGCATAGTCGGCCTTTTTGGCATTTACAGCTTCAATAGCTGTATTGAGTGAAGCGTATACAGCTACGGTAGCCTGTGCTTTTGCAATGGCTGAATTCAAGGCTGTCAGGGCTGCGTCAACAGCTGCAGCTGTAGCGGCTGTTTTGGCCTCTTCAGCTTGGGTCAGGGCTGCGTCAAGAAGGTTCAGGTCTGTAGTACCTGTCTTCTCTGCTTTCAGATCGGTAGCGGTTGCAACGGCAGCATCCAATGCGATGATTGCATCTGCCAGGAATGCAGCGTCTTGTCCGAAATAGTACAGGCGCACATCGTCAAGGCCAATCCACTGGTTGGTAGCCTGTTCAACCACCAAGCCCACTTCTGCCGTTCCATTTACAACTGAGAAATTCACAGTCTGGAAGGTAGGAGTAGATGTATTGGCAGCTGTTTTCTTGTCATTACCATAGATGAAGACACCTTCACCTGATTTATCAGCAAAAGCAGCAGCTTTCAACTGGTAAGTACCATTGGGAAGTCCGGCTACTACCTGATAGATCTTGCCGGTACCGAAATTGGACGGGTTCCAGTTTTCATAGAAACATCCGGTAAAATCACCATACTGGTTATTAGCTATCGTCTTGTTTTGGGCAGGCGATGTGTTGATCCAGTCGGTGGCAGTATCCATATTCGGGTTCTTCACGAAACGGGTCATGTCATAGTATTGTCCGGTTGTCAATTGCGCAGGGGGAATTGCGCCGGCTTCGTACGTAATTTCTGAAATACCTGCAGCAGTAATACCTACTGTAGAAGGATTAGCCTCTACCAATGTCATCCGGTCATAATGGGCAAGATGATTCTTGATACCGGTTCTTTTAATTACAAAATACAATCCATCTGCCGGGATCTCATCGGGGGTCTTGAAATAATAGGTAATATCCTTGAAGTTACCCATTGCGTTATTCTGTCCGGTGGATGCATAGTAGTTGTATACCGAGAGTGCATTTTCGGCATCAATAGCGCCTTCAGGGTTCTTTGCAAGGTATACTGCCATTGCCGAGGCGTTGGAGTTGTCCTTGTGCGTCATCTGGCGATAAGTGGCCTTATACCAAGTGCCTGCCTTTATCTCGTCAAGCTTCTGCCACATGGGTATCACATCCTGGTGAACCATATAGGCCCAGTTTCCTTCTGCTCCTGCAGTGGTTTTCAGAACGGTGTATGCCGCGTCGGTAGTCATGTTATGGGTACGGCACAGTGTGGCTATGTCGTAACTTGCAGGTACATCCCAGTACTTGGGGTTTCCACGCGGTGCATTTCCGGTGTTATAACCTGCAAATAAGTCATTTTCCTCGAACCCGGGATTCTTAAACAGGTTGAGTTCACTGTAAATACCCGTCTTTGCAGAAGAGTCATCTGTTGTTCCGGAGAAAATGTTCGGGAACAGTTCAGAGTGGTCAGTGATGGTTTCAACAAGTACATTGTCGTTGAATACATACACTGTTAAACCTTGCACCATAAAGCGGTGCAGTCCGTCAGCTTTGGCTGTGTACGTAAAGCCAAGACGGTTTGCATTGCCGACATTTATGACTTGTCCTGTCGTCATTGCCGCCTCAAGGGTGTAATCACCTTGCGGAGCAAATGCGGAAAAATCACCTGATGTCAACGTCGTCCCCAATGTCGCCTTTGTAGACAAATAGGGGATCTGAGCCTGCAATTGCAGGGAGCTGAATGCGACAAACAAAACTGCCAGCATAAAGCATAGTCGTCCTCTCATAGATCTTTGTAATTTAGTTAATGAAAAAATGATAAATTAAACACATTTCTGAATACAGGCTGTTTTCTCAAATGTAGAGAAAATCCTGTACGCAGAAGCCACAAAGATAAAGAGTCGGCTTTTCTTGGGATAAACCAATCCAGCTATTAAATGGAAGAATTGATTCAAAATACGGGAAAATGTATGCGAATTCGTGTTTTTCTTCACTGTGAAAGGGTACTGTCAGTCGTTGCCAAAAGAAAGGGAAATGTATATGAAAGGCCCTATCGACTTTAATAGACCTTAACCTGCATTAATCATACTCTTTCGTAGAGAGAAGACAGATGATGCGGATGGGAGGGGGTGTTATCTTGTGCAGTGTATCTCCACTGCAGCAGCGTGTAAATCGCCCCCCATGGGTGGATTCTTTTTCTGGAGTATGAGGTCTATCGCTTCTATGACAGAAAAGTCGCTGAATAATCTTTCGGCTATACGGCCTGCTACATGCTCAATGAGTTGGGAAGGAATCGCCATCTCGGCTTTCAGCGCTTCATACACTTCCGCATAATTTAATGTGTACTCTAACTCATCCGTATGGAGTGCTTTGGAGAAGTTCACTTTGAGCCGAAGGTCTACAAGGTAGGTGTTGCCCGTAATCTGTTCCTGTTGAAGTACGCCATGCCGGGCGAAGAACTTCATCTCCTGAAGACAAATGTAGCTGGAGGTGAGTGTCATGGCTCTTTTATTTCTTCGTAATCTACGTATTCACCATCTTCATCACTGAATATCTTCTTCCCTTTGGAAGGGGAGGAGGTGTTTCTTTTCTGACGGGAATTTCTAGAGGAAGTACCTGGTTGGTCGTTATGATAAGTGCCCGACTGACTGTTTGTGCCACGTGCACCACCGGAACTTGTCCTTTGTGACAGTCCGAAGAACCGGAGCAATGCATTTACAATGCTATGAAGCAAGGCGAATCCAAGTACGATTACAACGAATATAATGAGGAGTAAAAAGCCGAAAAATCCCATTCTTGTGATTGATTCTTTAAGTAAAACGAACTGCCCCTTTGGAGAAAACAGTATGGCTGTGTTTATGCAACTTGTTTACGTTGCGTGAAAGCAGACAGTAAGATGTACCACACAATAATAAATGCCGGTGCACCTTCATGGAAGAAGATAATCAATGGAATGCAAACCAACAGGAATGAGAAGCTCACCTTGTTGTCGTTCCATTTCAGGTTTTTGAACTTGAGTGAGAACATTGGGATTTCTGAAACCAGCAGGTAAGAGAATACCACCACCAGTAGCGTCAGAACCCATATCCCATATTCGTTTGTGGCGAAAAGTTCATGATACGTCATAGTCAAAGCTCCCCAAAAGAGTGCATTGGCAGGTACAGGCATCCCGATAAAAGAAGTCGTTTGGCGGGTGTCTATATTGAATTTAGCCAAACGTAAGGCGGAGAATATCGCAATCAGAAAACCAAAGTAAGGGATGTATTCCTCTATGCTCGACAGACCTCCAGTGTAGGTAATCTCCTCGTATAAGGAAAATACCATAGCAGCCGGAACCACTCCGAAGCTTACCATATCCGCCAACGAATCCAACTCTTTTCCCATCGGAGAGTAGGCGTGCAGCATACGTGCAGCCAAACCATCCAGAAAATCGAATACCGCACTGAGCAGGATACACAGCATGGCCATTGTATAATTGGCCTGAAGAGCCACAATCACGGCTACGCATCCGGTAGCCAGGTTCAGGCAAGTAATGGTATTGGGGATATATTTGCGGATCTGCATTATTTCAATCTGGCAATGATAGTTTGATTACCGGTGGTGTGTTGTCCCATCTTTACACATACCTCAGTGCCAAGGGGGAGATATACGTCCACGCGTGAACCGAATTTGATGAAGCCCATATGCTCGTCAATATAGCATTCTTCACCCTCTTCGGCGTATGTCACGATGCGGCGCGCTACGGCTCCGGCTATTTGACGGGCCATCACCTCTACACCTTCTGGAGTCTCAATGACGATCATGGAACGCTCATTATCGGTACTGGCCTTGGGCAAATAGGCACTCATGAAACGGCCGTCCTGATGATCTACCTTCTTTACCATTCCCTCAACCGGATACCAGTTGGCATGTACATTAACGATATTCATGAAGATTGAAACCATCAAACGGCGATCGTGAAAGTATTCATTTTCATCCACCTCCTCAATAACTACGATTTTACCATCGGCCGGGGCTACGACCGTTTTCTCTGTAGGACCTTCGAAAATACGGATAGGACAACGGAAGAAGTTGACCATTATGCAATAAACAATGATACTCGGGATGGCTATCAAATAGAAAGGGATCAGACTTTCGAACAGGCAATAGACACCGGCGTTTACTATCAAAAGTCCAAACAATGTGATAGTTAGGATACTGGTACCTTCTCTGTGTAATCTTATCTTTTTCAGTTTCTTTAGTCGACTCATGAGGTTGAGGCATTCTTAATTTCAGTTCAACGGGCAAAAGTACTGTTATTTTGGTAATCATCCAAAGAAAAATGTGAAAATCGCCCTGTGTTGATAACTTTTCAATACTTTACATTCGGCAGTATGGATATTGATAGTATCTTTGAACTCTCTATTTTTTTGATTAAAGAATTTGCTTTATGCGCGATTTTGTTCATTTGCATGTACACTCCCAATATTCTTTGCTGGATGGGCAGGCGGCTATCAGTAAACTGGTAGACAAAGCCGTAGCCGACGGAATGAAAGGCATAGCCCTGACCGATCATGGCAATATGTTTGGTGTCAAGGAGTTATGGAATTATGTAAAGAAGAAAAACGGCGGAATAGAAGACAAGACGAAGCGCATAAAACCCATTATCGGGTGTGAAATGTATGTGGCCAACCGCAGTCGCTTTCAGAAAGAAAACGGGATAGATACCGGAGGATATCACCTTATTGTACTGGCTAAAAACGAACGGGGATACCACAACCTTATCAAACTGGTTTCCAATGCCTGGACGGAAGGCTTCTACCGCCATCCGCGTACAGACCGCGAGCAATTGGAGAAATATCACGAAGACTTGATCGTATCCTCTGCCTGCCTGGGTGGAGAGATAGCCCGTAAGATCAGTGCGGGTCGTTTTGAAGAGGCCGAAGAAGCCATCCGGTGGTATAAGAATCTGTTTGGCGACGACTTCTATCTGGAGATGCAACGCCACAAGGCCACTGTGCCTCGTTCCAATCACGAAACATTTGGGTTGCAGGAGATTGTCAACAAGAAACTGATAGAATACTCCCGCCAGTTTGGCGTAAAGCTGATATGTACCAATGACGTACACTTTATGGACGAGGAGAATGCGGAAGCGCACGACCGCCTCATCTGCCTCAGTACCGGCAAGGACCTGGATGATCCCAACCGTATGCTTTACACCAAGCAGGAGTGGATGAAGACCCGTCAGGAGATGAGCGAGATCTTTGCCGATATTCCTGAATCGCTGGATGCCACGGTGGAGATTTGCGACAAAGTGGAGTTCTACTCCATCGATAACGCGCCCATCATGCCTACCTTTGCCATCCCTGAAGAGTTTGGTACGGAGGACGAATACCGGAGGCGATTTACAGAGCAGGACCTCTTCGATGAGTTTACCCGCGATGAGAACGGTAAGGTGGTGCTGAGCGAAGAAAAAGCACACGAAAAGATAAATATACTGGGCGGATACGACAAGTTGTACCGTGTAAAGCTGGAAGCCGACTACCTGGCGAAGCTCGCCTTTGAAGGAGCCAAGAAGCGTTACAAGGATATGACCGATGAGATCATGGAACGCTTGACCTTCGAGCTTCACATTATGAAGACGATGGGTTTCCCGGGATACTTCCTTATTGTACAGGATTTTATCAATGCGGCACGTACCGAGCTGGGTGTATCCGTAGGGCCGGGACGTGGTTCGGCTGCCGGATCGGCAGTGGCATACTGCTTGAGAATCACCGATATTGACCCTATAAAGTACGACTTGCTGTTTGAGCGTTTCCTGAACCCGGACCGTATCTCCCTGCCGGATGTGGACATCGACTTCGATGATGACGGCCGTGGCGACGTACTCCGCTGGGTAACTGATAAGTATGGACAAGAGAAGGTGGCGCACATTATTACGTACGGTACAATGGCCACCAAGCTGAGTATCAAGGATGTGGCACGCGTGGAGAAGTTGCCTCTTCCCGAATCGGACCGCCTGTCGAAACTGATCCCCGATCGCTTACCCGATGGGAAGAAGATCAATCTGAAGAACTGTATTGCCGCTATTCCGGAGTTGCAGGATGCCTGTAACTCGCCCGATGAGAAGCTTCGTAACACCATGCGTTATGCCCAGATGCTTGAGGGGAATGTACGTGGTACGGGTGTGCATGCCTGTGGTACCATTATCTGTCGTGACAATATTACCGACTGGGTACCTGTAAGTACTGCAAAGGATAAGGAAACCGGCGAGGAAATGTTGGTGACCCAATATGAGGGTGGGGTGATTGAGGATACAGGACTTATCAAAATGGACTTCCTCGGCCTCAAGACACTCTCGATTATCAAGGAAGCCGTAGCCAATATTAAAGAACATACAGGGAAGGACATTGATGTGGACAACCTTCCCCTTGACGACGAACTGACCTATCGCCTCTATAGCGACGGGCGTACGGTGGGCACGTTCCAGTTTGAATCGGCCGGTATGCAGAAATACCTGCGCGAGTTGCAGCCTACCACCTTTGAGGACCTCATCGCCATGAATGCCCTGTACCGTCCCGGCCCGATGGATTATATTCCCCAGTTCATCAACCGTAAGCACGGCCGGGAACCGATTGAGTACGACATCCCTATCATGGAGAAGTACTTGAAGGATACGTATGGCATTACAGTGTATCAGGAACAGGTGATGCTTCTGTCGCGCCTGCTGGGTAATTTTACCCGTGGCGAGAGTGACGCCCTGCGTAAGGCAATGGGTAAGAAGCTACGCGACAAGCTGGATCAGATGAAGCCCAAGTTCATCGAAGGAGGGCGTAAGAATGGCCACGAACCAAAGGTACTCGAAAAGATCTGGGCCGACTGGGAGAAGTTTGCCTCTTACGCCTTCAACAAGAGCCACGCCACCTGTTATTCCTGGATTGCCTACCAGACTGCCTACCTCAAGGCCAATTACCCCTCGGAGTACATGGCTGCCACCCTCAGTCGGAACATCAATAACATTACGGAACTTACCAAGCTCATGGACGAGTGTAAGCTCATGGGCATCAAAGTATTGATTCCGGATATTAACGAAAGCAACCAGCGCTTTACCGTGAACAAGGAAGGCAATATCCGTTTTGGCCTTGGCGCTATTAAGAGCGTGGGTGAGGGTGCTGTGATCCAGATCGTGGAGGAACGGCGCAAGAACGGACCTTTCCAGGATATCTTTGATATGGTGCAACGTGTCAACCTTACCTCCTGCAACCGCAGAATGATTGAAAGTATGGCACTGGCCGGGGTATTCGACGGTTTTAGGGGGATTCGCCGCGAACAGTTCTTTGCCACCAATACAAAGGGTGAGTCGTTCTCGGATACACTGGTACGCTATGGATTGAAGTTTCAGGCCGATCAGGCTTCACAGCGCAATTCTCTTTTTGGTGGGATGAATGCGGTAGAAATAGCTACTCCTGTACTGCCGGAATGCGCAGGCTGGAGCGATCTGGAACGCTTGAGCCGTGAGAAAGAGTACGTAGGCATTTACATCTCCGGACACCCGCTGGATGAGTTCTCCGTAATCCTCAATGATGTGTGCAATACGCACATGGCCGATCGCCTGGAGGGCGAACGCATAGTGGGTAAAGATCTCACCATGGGCGGCATTGTGATGGATGTACGTGAGGGAATCTCAAAGAAAGGAAATCCTTATATGATAGCTAAAATAGAGGATTATAGCGGAAGCTCGGAGTTTCCTCTATTTGGAGATGATTATATTGAACTCAAGAAATACTTTAATCCAGGCCTCTTCCTCTATATTAAAGGAAGCTATCAGCCCAATCGCTGGAATAAAGAAGAATTTGATTTTAAGATCACTTCCATCGAGCTGCTGCCCAATGTGAAAGACTCGCTCATCGATAAACTCACGATCACCATGCCTGTTTCTTTCCTGAACAGTGAACTGGTGGCCGACTTTGCAGAGTTGTTTCTTACGGAAGAAGGGAAAACAAATTTGTATTTCAATTTGTTAGATGAGAAAAGGCACCTGGTGAGCCTTATGGCTAAGAATCATAAGGTAAATGTAAATCAACGTCTCATCAACTTCCTCAAGGAGAATGAGGCCATTGCATACCGCATAAACTGATATGGACCACAGACTGGTTCGAGGCATTTTAATAAAGTAATAATCAATAATTAAATAAACAAAGTTATGGCACAAGTAGTAACAAGAGAGAATTTTGAGAGTATCGTAAGCGGTCCTGCCGCCATGGTTGATTTCTGGGCTGAATGGTGTGCCCCCTGCCGCCGAATTGCTCCTTTTGTAGAGGAACTGGCCGAAGAATTTGCCGGTAAGGTCACAGTGGCCAAATGTGATATTGAAGAGGTGGACGATCTGGCGGAAACATTCCAGATCATGAGCATACCTACACTCCTGTTCTTCAAGAACGGTACGCTGGTAGATAAGATCGTAGGCGCTGCCTCGAAGGAAGACATTAAGGCGAAAATGGCTGCATTACTCTAAACCGGACGAGTATGAGTACGATAGAAAATTACTTCGAAGACGAAGAGGATGACGCACGTACCATCGAGTTCATCCGCAACTACCTTCCACAGGAGCTGAAGGAGAAGTTCTCGGACGATGAGTTGTACTACTTCCTGGACGTGATTGTGGATTATTACGCCACAAGCGGTGTGCTGGATCAGCAGCCGGATAAAGACGGAACCATTGAAATAGACCAGGAAGCGATCGTAAACCACGTGGTAGAAACTGCCCGTAAGGAGAATATGGGCGAGTATGATCCCGAAGAACTCTTCTTCATCATAGCCGCCGAACTGGAGTACGGTAGTTCCGACGAAGAAGAGTCATAGTATCCGTATTTCGCCCTTTCAGCCTATTATTCAAATGAAGGCTATATCCTGTAGGGGGGGATTTCAAACCCCCCCAACCCAAAAAAAATAAATAGGGGCGGTTGAAAACCCCCCAAAAGAAAAAAGACGTGTTTATTATTTATTACAATAACAGAAAAAATATT
>JAVBMN010000057.1:0-29852 GCA_031552405.1 Bacteroidaceae bacterium
GTTGTGGGGGTTTTTTCTACCCCGCCGTTTTTTTTTTTTGCCTTTGTGGGGCCCTAACAACCCCCCCCCCTACAGGTAATCACCTTCATCTTCATAAAAAACGAAAGGCAAATTTGTGTACTCATGAAACGTGAAATCCACCTCATTATTATTCTACAGGTGGCGTCAATGTGCGGATCTCTTCGGGCAGATACGAGCTGCGGATACGCCATTCTGCAGGGTACAAGTTGTTGCTTCTATTACCGATGTGCTTTACAAAGCCCAAGGGTATGGAGCGGTAGGTAACCAGTACATAGCCCCGGGGAGTATCTGCAGGAAGCTGGATGCTTTCTCGCCGAAGGTACGTAACAGCCTGTTCGTAGGACAGTTCCGCTTGCGGGAAGACTTCCTTACACAAACTTTGGCAAAGGGCCAGGCCGGGATGTGGAATCAAGTCTTTCCCCTTTTGTGTAGCCAAGGGGACTCCTGCCGTAAGGATGCGTAACCCCGCTTGCTGTAATGCTTCAAGGACCGGGGTATGGATACTGCGGATGGCGTAGCAGAGCTCAGATTCGGTGGCACTGAATGTCCATTCTATAGCTGGGCCGTTGATCCACCCGGGTAATTGGTTGTATGGAGCTTTATGAATAGAAAAGGCTGGAGCATCCCGGCGGGGTTGCTTTGATTTTGCCTTTTCTTTGGCTTGCTTCCTTAACTTAGAGGGGAAAGCAAATGTAGCAGGAACAGAGTTTTCCTCTCCCCCTTCCTTTCGCAGCACTGCCAGGAAGAACCCTTCGCCGCAGGTGCGATGAGGCAGGAAACGGTATACAGGGAAAGAGGCTCCGCTTAGGTTCCCGGTGATTCCCCATTCCGGATCTGTGTCCAGGGGTAGCACTTCTGCCCCCAGTTCACGGACAATCCAGTCGATGTTCTCTTCGTCTTCGCGGGTATTATAAGTACAGGTGCTGTAGATAAGCAAGCCGCCGGGCTTCAGTGCAGGCCATACGTCACGCAGTATGTCGCGCTGGCGGCGTTCACATAGGGTTACGTTATCTGTGCTCCATTCACTCACAGCTACCGGGTCTTTGCGAAACATACCCTCGCCGGAACAGGGCACATCGGTGAGGAGTACATCAAACAGCCCTTCCAGTACACCGATCTCTGCGGGTTGGGCGGAGGTTACCACAATGTCGGGATGTCCCCATTTCCGAAGGTTCTCGGCCAAAACGGGGGCACGGTTGTGCATCACTTCGTTCGCCACCAAGAGGCTGCCTTCGGGCAAAAGATCGCGTGCCAGTGTGGATTTTCCACCGGGTGCGGCGCAGAGGTCGAGCATCACTACCGGCTCTGTTACATACCTGCGCAGGGCTTGCTCCAGAAACATGGATGAGGCTTCCTGCACGTAATACACCCCGGCGTGAAACAGGGGGTCGAAGGTAAAGGTGAGCCGTTCTTCCAGATAATGCCCCTGGGTGCACCAAGGCACAGGCGTGCCGAAAGAAGTTTCTCCAGAAACACAGGGTAGCTTCCTGCGGTTGAGACGAATGCTGACAGGCTGCCGCCCCTCTTCAATGGCTTGCACAAGCTGGGCAGCCTGTGCCTCGCCAAGGAGTTTCTCCATATCCTGTAGGAACGGTGCGGGGAGTGGCATGAGCAATTCGTAAAACGTGTACCCCTATTGTGGGCGGTACGGTGAAAATTTCTGCGCTACCATGTGGTAGGTGGGTATGTCGATGCCTTGTTCCTCGGCAGAGCGGATCAGATCAAAGAGTTGGCCCTGTATCTCGGATTCGTGCCCGCGGGCAATATCCTTTTGCATGGAGGCGGTGCTTTCGGGTGCCAGGGCATCAATTATTTTGAGGCCGGCGGTGGTGGGGTCTTCGCGGAAGAGGACGCCCAATTTCTGGCCCAGCGCAGTGCTTTCACGCATCAGACCGATAAAAGTATCCCGTTCGGGTCCAGGCTTTTGCAGCGCACCCATCGGTACATCGTAATATGCACCGGTACAGGCCATGGCGCTGATGAAGCCCCACTTGGCAAAGGTATCGCGGTTGATGTCATCGGAGAGGATGGCCTTGATTCCGGCCTGGGTCAGCACATCGCGAATGGGGATTAGCTGCTCAGGGCTCACACCGTCGGTAGGGCGGGCACCAAACACCAGTTTCAGCACGTTTCCCATCTGGGTAATCTCACCCGGGGCATTGATGAATCCTACGATATAGATACATCCGTCAATCACCCTTACTCCCGGACAAGCCTGTGCGATACGCGGACCGGTACCATATACATTCAATACAGGCAGCACAATAGTATCCGGAGTGGAGGCACGCACGATACATTCCGCCAGCGTGCCGTCAATGGAATAACCCTTTACGGCCACAATGATAAGTTCCGCTTTGCCTTGGTATTCTTCGGCAGTGGCGGCGTAAAGCGTAGTGGCCTCAGCGGGGGGCGTGTGGGTTTCGGTGGCTTTCAGCACGGGGAGTACCAGGTCGCCTTTCAGGTCGGAATGAAATTTCAGTCCGTCGCAGTACATATTCTCAAGGTGCGCACCGCGGGCGATGCACGTAACCTGGTGTCCGGCCAGAGCCAGAAAGGCGGCTATCGAGCCTCCTACTCCACCGGTTCCTACTATCAGGCAATTCATGATTCTGTCGGTGGGGTTATACATTAAAGCGGAAGTGCATGATGTCGCCATCCTGCACGACGTATTCTTTACCTTCCACGCCCAGCTTTCCGGCTTCGCGGATGGCGGCTTCGGAGGCATATTGCAGGTAATCATCGTACTTAATTACCTCGGCGCGGATAAAGCCTTTTTCAAAATCGGTGTGGATTACGGCGGCGCATTGGGGGGCTTTGCTGCCCTTCATATAGGTCCAGGCACGTACCTCGATTTCGCCTACGGTGAAGTAGGTTTCCAGGTTCAGCAGCTGAAAGGCGGCTTTGATGAGGCGGTTTACTCCCGATTCCTTCAGCCCTACTTCCTCCAGGAACATCTGGCGGTCGTCATAGGTTTCCAGTTCGGCAATGTCTTCTTCCGTCTTGGCAGCTACCACCATTACTTCGGCATGCTCGTCTTTTACGGCTTCGCGCACCATTTCCACGTATTTGTTTCCGGTGGCAGCGCTGGCCTCATCCACGTTGCACACATACAGTACTGGTTTGGTGGTGAGCAGGAAGAGTTCGCGGGCAATGCGCTGATCCTCTTTGCTTTCCCAGGTAAGGGTACGGGCTGATTTCCCCTGCACCAATACTTCCTGATAGGCTTTCAGTATTTCGTAAGCGGCTTTGGCTTCTTTGTCGCCTCCAGTCTCGGCTTGCTTCTTTACCTTCTGGATGCGGGCTTCCACAGTTTCCAGGTCCTTGAGTTGCAACTCTGTGTCGATGATTTCCTTATCGCGCACTGGGTTCACACTGCCGTCCACGTGCACCACATTACCGTCGTCAAAGCAACGCAATACATGGATGATGGCATCCGTTTCGCGGATGTTGGCCAGGAACTTATTGCCCAGTCCTTCGCCTTTGCTGGCGCCTTTTACCAGTCCGGCAATGTCTACAATCTCCACCGTGGCAGGCACGATGCGATTGGGTTTTGCGATTTCGGCCAGTTTATTGAGGCGCTCATCGGGCACATTGATCACTCCCACATTGGGTTCGATGGTGCAAAAAGGGAAATTGGCCGATTGAGCCTTGGCGCTCGACAGGCAGTTGAACAGCGTGGATTTGCCCACATTAGGCAAACCTACGATACCGCATTGTAAACTCATTGTATCTTGGAGGTTTTGTTTTTACGTTTAAAGTGTGCAAAATTACGAATTTTGAACAAGATAATTGCTTTCTTCCAGTCAAAATGAGGCACTTTCCAGCAAAGCGCTTGCCTATATCTGTTTTTTTTGCGAATATTGCAGATAAGTTGTGCTCGTTAAGTAGAACCTATAAACTCCGAAAACCAAAAACCATGTCAGTAAAACGTACTTTAATCCTCCTCTGCTTCTCCCTGCTATTAACGCCGGTTACTTTCCAATACTTACATGCGCAAGAATTCAGAGTAGCGCGCATCTTCACCAATAACATGGTTCTCCAACAGGGAATATATGCTCCAGTATGGGGATGGACACACCCCGGAGAATCTGTCCACATAGACTTTGCCGGCAAAGAATACTCGACGACCGCCGATGAAAGTGGGAAATGGATGATTAAGATGAGCCCAATGGTCGCGGGAGGCCCCTATACTTTAACGGTGAAAAGCAACCACCAAACCCAAACATTCGAGAATGCAATGGTAGGCGAAGTGTGGCTGGCATCCGGCCAATCGAACATGAATTTCGGTACAGGCAGTGTACTCAATGCTGCCGAAGAAGTAAGGAATGCCAATTTTCCGCACATACGCGAGTTCCGTACACCCGAAGATATCAGTCGCACGCCAATCAACGACCTTACCGGTGGCGAGTGGAAGATATGCACCCCTGATAATGTAAAAAGCTTTTCGGCAGTAGCCTACTTCTTTGCCAGGGCTTTGCATCTGGATAAAAATGTGCCCGTAGGCATCATTCATACATCGTGGAGCGGCACTATTTGCGAAGCATGGATCAGTGCAGAAATGCTTTACACCATCCCGACTTTCAAGAACAGGGTGATAGAAGAGATCTATAAAGGGGATGCCGACTGGACCGCCCTGCATCAGGAGGGGGTAGAAAAGAACAAAGAAAAAGAAAGAATCACCCAAACCACACGAGTCGGCTTAAACCTGGGTGCCCATAAAACCTCATTCAACGATACGAGCTGGAAAGAAGCATCTTACCCCATATACCCATCCCGTGTGGGACTGGGTGGATACTGCCTGGTGTGGTTCCGGAAAGAGATCACTCTAAGCAAAGAAGACGTAGGAAAAGACCTGACTCTGCATCTGGGTAAAGTAATGACCGGCGATGTAACCTATTTCAATGGAGAAGAGGTGGGCCGCGAAAGATGGGACGGAGTGCGGGATTACCGCGTACCCGCCAAACTACTGAAGAAAGGAAAGAATGTAATTGCCATTCGCCTATTGTCCGAATGGGGAAACGGACGCGTGGGAGATGAAGTCAGCGACCCCTATTTGCATTCGGAAGACAACCTGGTGCGCATTTCACTGAAAGGTTTGTGGAAATACAACGGCGAGATAGAGCCCAAACTACCCGTAGGCAGAGGATATTCCAATGAAATCACCTGTATGTACAACACAAAAATAGCCCCTCTCCTGCCCTATGGTATCCGCGGATTCTTGTGGTATCAGGGCGAAGGAAACTCAGGAAATCCCAACCTGTACAGGCAACTGCAACCTGCCCTGATTACCGACTGGCGCATCCGTTTCGGACAGGGATATCTCCCCTTCCTGTTTGTGCAACTGCCCAACATCAATGGAAACGGATGGCAGTATTTCCGTGAAGCACAAACTGAGTCGCAGCAACTACCCAATGTAGGTATGGCGGTTTCAATTGACGTAGGCGATCCCTATGATATTCACCCGAACAACAAAAAACCAGTAGGCGAGCGCCTGTATCTGCAAGCCAAAAAGATTGCATACAAAGACAACATCAGCGTTTACCAAGGCCCTGTGTATGGCTCGTACCAGGTTGAAGGCCATAAAATCCGCCTCAAATTTACAAGTACGGGCAGCGGACTCATAAGCAAAGACGATGCCCCCCTTCGTACTTTTGAAGTGGCAGGGAAAGACAAGAAATATGTTCCGGCACAAGCCGTGATTGACAAAGGAGATGTACTTGTTTGGAATGATGAAATATCCGAACCGCTGTATGTCCGGCATGCGTGGGACGGGAACCCCAACCTGAACCTATACAACAAAGAAGGATTGCCTGCCACCTCCTTCCGGACGAGCAAAGAAGAATAAATAACCATCTTGCATGTATGAAAACCAGGAAATACATTTGTGGAATTATCGCATTAGGATTATTTGCCGCGTGTAAGCAACAAGCCATTCAGGTGGATACCCCGGCAGCATTGTCTACAAAGCCCTTTGAGTTAAGTGATGTAACCCTCACCAAAGGAATCTTTAAACATGCTGAAGAAAAAGACGCTGACTATATATTAGGCCTGGATGCCGACCGTTTCCTGAGCGGCTTCCGCCTGGAAGCCGGGCTTACCCCCAAAGCACCCAAGTACCAAGGCTGGGAAAGCGAAGGAGTAGCCGGACAAACACTGGGACATTACCTGTCGGCTTGTGCCATGTACTATGTCGCTTCCAAAGATGAAAGATTTCGGCAAAGACTGGAATACATGATCAGCGAGCTGGATAGCTGTCAGCAAGCCAATGGCAATGGCTACCTTGCCGCAACGCCCAACGGAAAAAAGATCTTTGCAGAAGTATCCTCCGGTAACATCTACTCGCAAGGGTTCGACCTGAATGGCGGCTGGGTTCCCATCTATGTAATGCACAAAGTACTGGCCGGATTACTGGATACGTACCACTATGCCCAAATGAACCGGGCGCTTACTATGGCCGAGAAACTGGGAAACTGGATGTACGATACCTTTCAGCATCTGGATGAAGAACAAATGCAAAAAGTGCTGGCCTGCGAGTTTGGTGGTATGAACGAAGCATTGGCCAATCTATATGCATTCACCGGAAACAAGAAATACCTTGTCCTGGCAAAACGATTTGACAACCAAAAAGCAGTCATGACGCCGTTAGAGGCCTGCATTGATGATCTGGAAGGAAAACATGCCAATACTCAGGTTCCCAAAGTGGTAGGTGCTGCCCGCCTGTATGAATTGACCGGCGACACACGTGATTCCACAATTGCCTCCTTCTTCTGGCATACCGTAGTAGCCAACCATACCTATGTAAATGGGGGTAACAGTGACGGCGAGCACTTCGGAGCGCCAGGACGGCTCAACGAGCGACTGAGCACCAGCACTACCGAAACATGTAACACGTATAATATGTTGAAACTGACCCGGCACCTCTTCTCATGGCAGGCACTCCCAGAATACAGTGCATATTATGAAAGAGCTGTACTAAACCATATCCTGGCTGGTCAAAACCCCGAAACAGGCATCGGTACATACTATACACCACTCATTTCTGGTGGAATAAAAACCTACCTGGCTCCCCTTGGATTTGTGTGTTGCAGTGGCTCCGGCATGGAAAATCATGTAAAATACGGCGACTTCATTTACTCTGAAGGTACTGATTCCAGTCTGTTTATCAATCTGTTCATTCCCTCGCAAGTAACATGGAGAAGCAGAGGAATGGTTATCACTCAAGATACAGATATCCCATCTTCCGATAAGTCTGTTCTGACCATACAAACAGAGAAACCTCAGACAGCTATACTCCGGTTGCGTTATCCGGAATGGGCCGGGAGCATGACAATCAAGGTAAACGGTTCAACCATTCCCTTCAAAGCCGAAAGCAACAGCTATGTGTCCATCAAGCGGAAATGGCGGGACAAAGATCAGGTAGAGATACTCTTCCAAATGAAACTTTATAGCCAGCCAATGCCCGACAATAAGAAACGCATAGGTATCTTCTACGGCCCCGCCCTATTGGCAGGCGAGTTGGGGAAAGAAGAACCCGACCTAGAGAAAGATATCCCTGTACTGGTAACCAATGGTAAACCCATTAATAGCTGGCTGAAAAAGGTTAGCGATTCACCCCTGCGCTTTGAGACACAATCAGTAGGGCAGCCGGGAGATGTTACTTTGATTCCTTTCTATGCCATGCACCACCAACACTACCAAGTGTATTGGGACCTGTTTACATCGGAAGAATGGGCCGACAGTCAAGAGGCCTACAAAAGCCAACTAAAGCATTTGCAAGAACTGGAAAAGATAACCGTGGATTATATTACACTGGGTGAGATGCAACCCGAAAGAGACCATAACTTCCATGGACACAGTGTGGGTAACGGTATTTCGCATCGTAAGAAATGGAGAGCGGCATGGATTGGCGGCTGGTTTGAATTCGATATGAAGGTATTGCCGGATACAGCACAGAGCCTGGTTGTTACTTACTGGGGTGGTGAATCAGGGCATCTCGAATTCGACATCCTGGTAGATGGCCAATTCCTTGCTAACCAAAAGTTGCATCAAAACAAACCTGATACATTCTTTGAAGGCATTTACCCTCTGCCGGAAGAATTGCTGAAGGGAAAAAACAAAGTCACTATCCGCTTTAAAGGAGTACCCGGCAACTGGACAGGAGCCATTTACAATGCACGGATCATACAAGATATACCTCAATAATCATGAACATCAAAACCAGAATCTGTGCATTATGTACCCTTTTTATTGCACACAGTTTGTATGCAACCAGAAGTAATGACACCATTCCTCCGGGAATAGTGATACACAATTCACCGGCAGTTACACATAATTACGTGGGTTCGCCCAGCATTGTCATTATGCCGGATGGTACGTATGTGGCTTCGCACGACTATTTCGGCAAGAGGCTTTCCGATTCTTTCATCTACATCTCGAAAGACAAAGGTGAAACATGGAAACAGATCGCAAAGATTGAATCATTGACCTGGGCCACCTTGTTCAACAGGGGAAAGGAACTTTACTTAATTGGCATATCACCCAAATGTGTAATGGGATACGGCGACTTTGTGGTCAGGAAATCATTGGATAACGGGTATACATGGACAACTCCTTTGAATGAAGAAACAGGCTTGATCCGGAAAGGGCTTTATCATTGTGCCCCTGTCCCTGTAGTGGCTGATAAGAACAGATATTGGCGCGCAATAGAGCGAATGGATAACAACTGGGGATGGGGTCCCTTCTCTGCCCTGATGACCTCTGCCCCTGCAAAGGGAGATTTGCTACATGCAAATCAGTGGAAGCTAAGCAATGAAATACGCTTTGATGCCTCGTGGAAAGCAGGAGCCTCCGCATGGTTGGAAGGAAATGCGGTGATCGACAAAGAAGGAAACATAAAGAACATACTCCGTGTAGCCTACCAATCAGATGATCTGGCAGCAATGGTTTCTGTGAGCCACGACAGCATCAGTTTCAATCCCAAAACCGACTTCATCCGTCTTCCCGGTGCGGCTAAGAAGTTCACAATCCGTTACGACAAAAAGAGTAAAAGGTACTGGACCCTGTCAAACTTTGTACTCGAAAAGTACAGGCATACCACAGACAACGGGTCTATACGCAATACGCAAGTATTGATGTGTTCCAAAGACCTGATCCAGTGGGAAATCAAAGATACACTCTTGACGTGTGATACACCCCACCTCCATGGGTTCCAGTACGTAGACTGGCAAATTGACGGGAAAGATATTGTCTTTGTCTCACGCACTGCATGGACAGATTCAACCGGGGAACCTCCTCGCCAACATGATGCCAATTACCTGACTTTTCACCGGGTCAAAGACTTCCGCAAGTACGCAAAGTAAAGAATAATACAGGCTGACTCAGCTCTTCCGGATAAAGTTGGTGGGTGTCCACGGCTCTACCTCGGGCAGGGGGATACCAGATGCCTTTCCGGCTTCGATGCTGCGCAATATCCAAGCCATGTTCCGGCCCAGGGTGCGCATGATCTGCAAGCCTTCAATATCTTGCTTCACCTCCTCGGGATTGGTGCCGTGCACCATATTCCAGTACTGCGAGGATACCACAGGCATATTGCTGATGGTGAAGTACTTGTTTAGCTGGTCGAACGCTGCCGAAGCACCGCCGCGGCGACAACTCACAATGGCCGCTGCCGGTTTGAAAGCCAGCTCACCCTTGCGTCCGTAAAACGTGCGGTCCATGAAGGAGGTAATAGCCCCGGATGCGGCTGCATAATGCACGGGCGATCCGAAGATAAAGCCGTCATACTCCGCTGTCATATCCAGAAACTCATTGACCACATCGTTAATCACACACTTTCCCGTTTCAAAGCACTTGGCACAACCCAGACATCCGGAGATGGGTTTCGCACCCAAGTGGATAATCTTGGTCTCGATACCTTGTTGTTCCAATGTAGTCGCTACCTCGGAAAGGGCTGTGAATGTACAGCCCTTTGGGTGCGGACTTCCGTTTACCAATAATACTTTCATGCGAATGGGTTTTTAAAAAGTTCTTAATGTATTACTCGGATAGTGGAAGTTTGCTTCCAACAAGTTCCTTCTTGCTGCCCTTAGCCAAGACAACAAACGTTTCCGCCGCTATTAATATAGATAACACGATCAGGATAAATGAAACCACGGGAATGGCCGGATGTCCTTTCCCCAGAACCCATCCCTCATATACTCCAATCACCAATGCCCAATTAGACATGATAAACATCAGTACTGCGGGAATAAACGGAACCAGCCAGTATTTCTTTCCGCGACCGCTCTTCGTATTAAACAACCAAACCGTTACACCAATCAACGCTAAAGCCGCCAAAAGCTGATTAGAGGCACCAAAGGTATTCCAGAATATCTTCCAGGCAGGAATCGTAATCCCCTGATCATTGGTAAAGGTCTGAAACAGGAAAAACAAAGGAACTCCGGCAGTAAGCAATGTAGCGAAAAGCTTACCCTTCATAGACTTCCAGCCTGTTACTTCTTCTATAATATAACGTCCCAAACGGGTACATACGTCCAGCGTATCATACACAAAAGTAGTGAATGCCATCAACCCGAAACTAATACCGTACACAGCCGGGACGCCCATCAGCTCCATAAACTGGCCGATACCACAGGCGTAAATAAAATTCGGCGCCTTGCTCGTCATGGCCGAATCGAATGGTAAAACCATTACACAGGCAATGGCTATCACCGCCACCATACCTTCCAGCAACATAGCGCCGTAGCCCACCGGTTTGGCATCGCTCTGGCATCTCAACTGTTTGCTGGTGGTACCCGAGGATACCAACGAGTGGAAGCCCGAACAAGCCCCGCAGGCAATAGTAATAAACAGGATGGGGAACATGGGAAACCAAAAGCTGCTACCCATCCCCTGGCCTTCCACATCCAAGTTCAACAGGGCAGGATATTCTATGGAGAAGTCGCCAAAAATCACTCCGACAGCCGAAACAAACAAAGCCGCATACAGGAAATATCCTCCAAGCGCCCCACGAGGCTGCAACAAGAGCCATACAGGAATGCTGGCCGCAATAAAACAGTACACGATAATAAGCAATCCCCATACCTTCTGATCCATCATCGCATCCGCAAAAGGCAGTTCCACGGGCAGAAATTTGCCACCCCAGATGGCCAGTCCCACCAACGGGAGAAAGAGAAGAATAGCCGTATTTTCCTTCACTCCGCCAAAGCGGATCAACAGCCCCATTATCATCGGAAGAATCAGATACATAATAGAGGAAGAGGCTATGGCAGCGCCCGCCACCACTTCACCTGATTCCAACTCCACATCGCCCACAAAAGCGCTGGCCGTGATATCGGTAAAAGCAATAATCACATACACAAGAGTAATCCAGATGAGAAGCATAAACAACAGCCACGCCCTGCGGGATACCTGCTGGCGGATCACCTCAGTTATCGATTTCGCCTTCGTACGAACAGAGACTATGAGCGAACCCATGTCATGAACCCCGCCCACAAAGATGGATCCAATGACCACCCACAACAGCGCAGGAAGCCACCCAAACATGGTAGCAGCCAAAATGGGACCGTTAATAGGCCCGGCGGCAGCAATGGCCGAAAAGTGCTGGCCCAGCAGCATACCTTTCTTGGCAGGCACAAAGTCCTGACCATCATTAATCTCTACCGCAGGGGTTGTTTTTTCATCGTCCAGTTCAAAAACTTTCTTAGACAAGAACCGGCCATACCACCGGTATGCCAGAAGAAATATCAGTGCCGATCCCAGCACTATCATCAAAACATTCATGATTTAATACAATTCTAAAGGAAATTAGCTGGCAAAAATACATAATTCTTTTGAAATACATTCTCGTCAGGCCTTTTTAACTCCTTTTCAAAACAATTTTTGCACCCATATTGTTTACACACAAAAGAATGTACAACACATAATAATGACTGGGTTATGAAAAAAATGTATCTCAAAACAACTGTACTGACAGCTATCTTGATGATTCTGTTCAGCGGAAAGGCGTATTCACAAATGAAAGGTGTACACCTTCTTGGGGATAATGGACTGAACGCAGGTACACAAACCGCACCTTCATTGGTGATAGCGGTACCGGCTTATTGGTATACAACCGATAAACTGATGGATCGAAACGGCGAAAGACTAGCAGCGAATCCGGATGTCACCACCTTCCTGACCGGACTGGGAGCAAGTGTAGTTACCGACCTGAAAATACTAAACGCCAACCTGGGAGCCACCATCCTTCTACCCTTCGTGAAGAGCCAGATAGAAGGCCCCTTGGTATCCGGCGGAGGCTCAATGGCATTTAGTGATATTTACGTACAACCTATCCAGCTGGGATGGCATACAAAACATGCCGACTTCGTAGCCGGATACGCCCTATACATCCCTACCGGAAAGTATGAAGCCGGTGCTTCGGATAATAGCGGACTGGGCATGTGGGGCAATGAATTCTCGGCAGGAAGCACGGTGTACTTCGATGCCAAGAAAACATTCAACTTCTCCACAATCGCCTATTATGAAATCCACAGCGACAAGAAAGGTACCGATAACAGAGCTGGTAATATTATCACCCTGGAAGGAGGACTCAACAAGAGTTTCTACACCCCAAAGCTATTTAACGGCATGTTGTTCAACGTAGGTGGAATATACTATATGCAATTTAAGGTATCAGACGATAAAATAGAAGTTGCCGATCATGACATTTACGAATGGACCAAAGACAAAGTATTTGCCGCCGGACTGCAGGCAGATATCATTTATCCCAAGACAAAGACCGCCTTGTCATTCCGTTGGCTGACCGAGTTCGGCGCACGAAACCGCACTGAAGGAAACACCTTTTTCCTCACTGTAAACCAAGTTATCAAAACTTTTGGAAAGAAGTAAGAAACACTTCAAAAGAGACTATAAAAAAGGGTGCGCACGAGCAGAATAACTGGTGCGCACCTTTTTTATTGGGATGAGCTTCAGAAGCTCACACACCTCATTACTCTATGAAACGCTCTGTCGAAAAGGCTTTCAGAGTGTAGTACAACGTGGAAGCATGTTGCAAACCCATCTTTTTCCCCTTTATTAAGGCAAAAACCAGCGAAAATTGCTACATTTGCACACTATTCATTCTTTTGTATCAGAAGATATTTATACCAAAAAAAATAATAGCAAGAAATGAGTTTAAAAATCGTAGTTCTGGCAAAGCAAGTACCCGATACACGTAATGTGGGGAAAGATGCCATGAAAGCTGACGGTACCATTAACCGCGCAGCACTGCCTGCTATCTTCAATCCTGAAGATCTTAATGCATTGGAGCAGGCACTCCGACTAAAAGATGCACATCCCGGTTCTACCGTGACAGTACTGACCATGGGTCCCGGCCGTGCCGCAGACATCATCCGCGAAGGCCTCTTCCGTGGAGCCGACGGCGGATATCTGCTGACCGACCGCGCCTTTGCAGGTGCCGATACATTGGCTACCTCCTATGCCCTGTCTATGGCCATCCGTAAGATCAAAGATTTCGATATCATCATTGGCGGCCGTCAGGCCATCGACGGGGACACCGCACAGGTAGGCCCCCAGGTAGCTGAAAAACTGGGCCTCACCCAGATTACCTACGCCGAAGAAATCCAGAAAGTAGAAAACGGACGCATCCTGGTGAAACGCTGCATCGACGGCGGTATTGAAACCGTAGAAGGCCCGCTGCCTATCGTGATCACCGTAAACGGATCGGCTGCTCCCTGCCGCCCCCGTAACGCCAAGCTGATCATGAAGTACAAGCATGCCAAGACCATTACCGAAAAGCAACAGGGTAATGACGACTATACTGAGCTGTACAACACGCGCGATTACCTGAACCTCGTGGAATGGAGCGTGGCCGATGTAAACGGCGACCTGGCACAATGCGGCCTTTCAGGCTCACCCACCAAGGTGAAGACCATCCAGAACATCGTGTTCCAGGCCAAAGAGAACAAAACCATGAACGGCACCGACCGTGATGTGGAAGATTTGATTGTTGAACTGCTGGAGAACCACACAATAGGATAAGGAGATGAATAATTTATTTGTATATTGCGAAATAGAAGACGGAGTAATCCTTGACGTGAGTCTGGAACTCCTCACCAAAGGCCGCTCACTGGCCAACCAGCTCAAATGCGAACTGGAAGCCGTAGTAGCGGGTGCCAACCTGAAAGGTATCGAGAAACAAGCATTCCCTTACGGTGTGGACAAACTTCATGTATTTGACGATGCAAGACTGTATCCCTATACCTCACTACCCCACACCTCGGTACTGGTAAACCTGTTCAAGCAAGAGGAACCACAGATCTGCCTGATGGGTGCTACCGTAATAGGCCGTGACCTTGGTCCCCGCGTTTCTTCGGCATTGGTGAGCGGACTGACTGCCGACTGTACCTCTCTGGAAATCGGTTCACACGAGGACAAGAAAGCCGATAAGGTATATGAAAACCTGCTGTATCAGATCCGCCCCGCCTTCGGTGGTAACATCGTGGCTACCATCATCAACCCCGACAACCGCCCTCAGATGGCTACCGTTCGCGAAGGTGTGATGAAGAAAGAAATATGCGATCCGCATTACAAAGGCCAAGTGATCAACCATGAGGTAAGCAAGTTTGTGCCCGACACCGATTTCGTAGTGAAAGTCATCGAACGTCACGTAGAAAAAGCCAAGCACAACCTGAAAGGCTCCCCCATCATCATTGCCGGAGGATACGGAGTAGGTTCCAAGGATAACTTCAAGCTGCTGTATGACCTGGCCAAGGAACTGCACGCCGAGGTAGGTGCCAGCCGCGCCGCCGTGGATGCCGGCTTCACCGACCACGACCGTCAGATTGGCCAAACCGGAGTCACCGTACGCCCCAAACTGTACATTGCCTGCGGTATCTCCGGACAAATCCAGCACATTGCCGGTATGCAGGAGAGCGGTATCATCATCTCTATCAACAATGACCCCACCGCCCCCATCAACACCATCGCTGACTATGTCATCAACGGTACTGTGGAAGAAGTGATCCCAAAAATGATTAAGTATTACAAGAAAAACAGCAAGTAATGGCAAATTTTTATAATGACAGTCCGGAACTCAAGCACCATTTGAGCCATCCGCTGATGAAGAGAATCGTGGAGTTGAAAGAACGCAACTACACGGATAAAGAGCAGTTCGACTATGCTCCGCTGGATTTCGAAGATGCCATGGACAGCTATGACCAGGTACTTGAAATCGTGGGAGAACTCGTGGGCGACATCGTAGCCCCCAATGCCGAAGGCGTGGATCACGAAGGCCCCGTATGTGAAAACGGCCGCGTAACATACGCCAGCGGTACCAGCGTAAACCTGGAAGCTTGCCGCAAGGCCGGCCTGATGGGTATGGCAATGCCCCGCCGCTACGGAGGATTGAACTTCCCCGTAGTACCTTATATCATGGCTGCTGACATTGTGAGCCGTGCCGATGCAGGTTTTGAAAACCTGTGGGGATTGCAGGATTGCGCCGAGACCATCTACGAATTTGCCAACGAGGAGCAGAAGCAACGCTTCATCACCCGTGTGTGCAACGGCGAAACCATGTCGATGGACCTTACCGAACCGGATGCCGGTTCCGACCTCCAGGCCGTCATGCTGAAAGCTACTTACAGCGAGAAAGATCAGTGCTGGTACCTGAACGGCGTGAAGCGCTTTATCACCAACGGTGACAGCGACATCCACCTTGTACTGGCCCGCTCTGAAGAAGGCACCCGCGACGGCCGTGGCCTCTCCATGTTCCTTTATGACAAGCGCAGCGGTGGCGTAAACGTACGTCGCATCGAGAACAAGATGGGTATCAAAGGATCACCCACCTGCGAACTGGTATACAAGAATGCCAAGGCTGAGCTTTGCGGCGATCGTAAGCTGGGTCTGATCAAATACGTAATGGCCCTGATGAACGGTGCCCGTCTGGGTATCGCTGCACAGAGCGTGGGCTTGTCGCATGCTGCCTATAACGAGGCGTTGGCGTATGCCAAAGACCGTGCCCAGTTCGGCAAAGCCATCATCGAATTCCCTGCCGTGGCAGAGATCCTTTCCGTGATGAAAGCCAAGCTGGAAGCCTCGCGTACATTGTTGTATCAGACTGCCCGCTACGTAGACATCTACAAAGCACTGGACGATATCGCCAAAGAGCGCAAGCTCACCCCCGAAGAACGCCAGGAACAGAAGCTCTACTCCAAACTGGCAGATTCCTTTACCCCGCTGGCCAAAGGTATCGGCAGTGAATTTGCCAACCAGAATGCGTACGATTGTATCCAGATCCACGGTGGTTCCGGTTTCATGAAAGACTACGCCTGTGAACGTATCTACCGCGACAGCCGCATCACCTCTATCTACGAAGGTACTACCCAGCTGCAAACCGTAGCGGCTATCCGTTACGCCACCAACGGCTCGTACCTCAACACCATCAAGGACTTCGAAGCACTGCCCGTAATGCCCGAACTGGAAGGTCTTAAGACCCGCCTGAAGGACATGACCGACCGCTATGCCGCTTCCGTAGCCAAGATCGTAGAGATGAAAGACCAAGAGATGCTCGACTTCACCGCACGCCGCCTGGTAGAGATGGCCGGATACATCCTCATGGGTTACCTCATGCTGCAGGACGCTTCGAAGAACCACGAACTCTTCGGCTCACCCGCGCAGGTATTCCTGCGCTATGCCGAGGCTGAAGTAGACAAGCACTCCATGTACATCTTCCGTCTGACAAAAGAGGATATGGACTTCTTCCGCAAGTAAGAAACCCAATAACACAATCAGCGTTCAAGAGGTTTCAAAGCCTCTGAACGCTGATTTTTTATGTAAAGGCGCAGCAAGCCACGCACGCCTCTACAAGTAAAAAAAACATGAAAATATTCTATATCATCCTGGGAACCGCCTCACTGATACTGGGTATCGTGGGCATCTTCGTACCCCTGCTTCCCACCACCCCGTTCCTGCTGCTTACGGCAGCTTTGTATTTCCGGGGCTCACCACGAATGTACGACTGGCTGCTGCGACAGAAACACTTAGGCCCTTACATCCGTAACTTCCGGGAGCATAAGGCCATTCCGTTGCATGCAAAAATCATCTCAGTAAGCCTCATCTGGATCAGCATCCTGTACTGCATCGTGGAGGTAGTGCCCTACTTCTGGATAAAGCTTATCCTTTTAGGCATTGCAATAGGCACCTCCTGGCACATTCTTTCTTTCAAGACTTTAAGAAGGGAGAAGGGACGGGATTAACGTATCATGACAATCTTTGTCACGATGCCTTCCTTTCCTTCGCTATCGGCAGCAAATACCATATACACACCACTGGCCACGCGGTCTCCGTTCTTATTGCGACCGTTCCAGGTATACATACCACCGATGGAGCGTCCTTCGCTTACCAGCTTTCCGGCTGCATCTACAATTTTTACATCACTGTCATACACCAGGCCTTTTACGGTAATCACTCCGGTATAATCCTTGTGCACGGGATTGGGATAAGCGTGGATATCAGAAGAAAATGTTTCTTCGGCTTCCACCGCATCGCCCTGGTAGGAGATAATACCTTTATCGGTACCTATAAATACCTCACCGGTAACAGGATGCACGGCAATACTCTGGATAGTATTTGATAACAGAGGGCTGTTAGTAGTCATAAAGTGATGAATCTCCTCCTGTCCGTCAGCACTCATCAAGTATACACCGTTATTCTGTGTACCCAGCCATTTTCGGTTTCCCCCGTCAATGGCAATAGTATTGATACGCTCGCCAGCCAATAAATAATCCGCCAGGCCGCTACCGTCATTTCTTGAGATCTTGATCTGGGTGATCCGAAAATCGGTATCAAACCACTTCGACGGGTTACTTACCACAAGAGGTCCATGTGCGGTACCAATCCAGATCACACCGTCTTTGTCCTCGGCTAAAGCATATATACGCAATGATTCACCAGCCACAGAGGTACCGTCCTGATTGGTATAGGAAGTACGGAAGGCCGTCTTGTCATCGGCCGTGTTTTCCAATGTGCCATTGGTATCAATGCAGAACACGCCGTTGGCACCTAGCATACTGGCTATCCACACTCTTCCCTTAGAATCGATAAGCATGCGGGTAGGCGCTTCCTTCCCTTTCAGTTCCGGGTAGAAGAGGCGGATCCACTTACTTTGAGCCGTATACACATTAACCACCGTATCCACCAACATATTCATTACCCACAGATTGCCCGACTTGTCAAACGCTGTACCGCCTGTACGCAGGAAGTTAGGATTGTTGGGGTAAGGAGTCACAGACCGCAGGGTACTGTTGTTTTTTTTATACAGCGTCTCAAACTTTCCACCTTTGAACTCATACACCCCTTCACCAGCCGAAGCAGCAAAACAATGCGAAGAATCTGCCGGATTTACAGCTATCGTAAGAATATCCCTGTAGTCTAAACCTGTCTTTTCTTTAATTCCATTTTCCTGAAAAGACGTCCATGTCTCATCCTTGAACTGCATAATGGTGCCGGCATTGCCATACCGGTCCGTATAAAATCCACCGCCACATACCAACAAACGGTTGTTATCCACCAGCATATAGGCCGCTAGGTTACGTATCGGACCACTGGGAGATGCCACACTCTCCTTCTTCACAAATATAGGAGCAGTTGTATCCAGCGTATAACTGTTAAGCCCTTGGCTGCTGTTTGCACCCCAATACACATCGTTCAGACAGCATATTGAGGAGAAATATTGCCCTGTGCCCCACCTGTAAGACTGGGTAAGACTGGTATACACCCGAATAGTATAGCCATCTGTAGCAATCATCTTTCCACCGCTACACTCACTGATGGGAAAATTTCCGGAGTTGGAAAGAGTGAATGTCTGCGCTTGTTCATCAAACTGATAAATACCATCATTGGCTTTAAACACAAACAAGTTGTCATTATACAAAAGTATATTGGTATATACTGTCCCGTTTATCTGTTTCCAGTTGGCTACTTCCAGAAGGTTATCGTTCAGGTCTCCTTTCAGCAATCCCCCATCCGTTACGGCATACACCACATTATTCTTTACCGTGCATCCATATACTTTTTTACTCAGGATGTAAGTATTCGCCACCTGCGCCTTGCGGGCGTCTATGGTTATAATACCGAAGTTGGTACATAGATAGACTGTATTCCCCGAGGAAACAATCTTATTAATAGTTTTATCCTGCGACATGGGCTTGTCCATGTAGCTGGGGATGTTATACATCTCTTCATTGTCATACAACAAATCAATATTCAGGTTGCTATATACAATCACCAGGCATTTCTCCTGTTTGCAGTAGTTGATAAACGAGATAGTCTGGTCGTTGAGCAGGGTAGTCTTGTCATAAGTGGTTATGGACTGGTCTTCCGTATCGTACGAGAAGAGGGAACCTGAGGCAAGGGCATATATCTTATTGCCCACCGGAGTTGCATACGTTACATTGGCATGCGACAAATGGGTACGCCAACTGCCAATAGCCGTTTGTGCCGACAGTGGAAGAACTGTCAAAAGAAGAGTTATAAGAAACAATACACGGAACTTCATCTTCATTATTCTTTTAGTAAAAAGACGTTTATATACAGTAATCGCTTCGCGCGGGAGTATAGATACGTTTCTAAGAATAACCCTGTAACTCCCGGGCGAAGCGATCACGTTTTTTATTTGCCGGTTACTTCGCTTTCTAAGAATCCACGCATCTTCCCTATAGAAACGGCCCGATGACTGATTTTATTTTTCACCTCTGCCGGTAATTCGGCAAAAGTTTTGTTAAAACCTTCGGGAATGAACACCGGATCGTAGCCAAACCCGTTGGTACCGCGCTTTTCCTCGGTAATGGCACCACGCACTATTCCTTCAAAGAAATACGTCTCACCACCCATTAACAAGGCAATCACTGTACGAAACTGTGCTCCTCTTTCCGGAGTGCTCTGCAACTCTTTCAGCAATCGGCGGGTATTGGCTTCGGCATCATGGCCGGCAGTAGCAGCTACCTCTCCGGCGGTGGTTTCCATAGCTGCATAACGCGCCGAGAATACTCCGGGCGCTCCCTGCAAGGCATCCACCTCCAGGCCGGAATCGTCTGCAAAGCAATCCAACCCATAGCGATCGTATATATAACGAGCTTTTTGCAGGGCATTTCCTTCGAATGTATGTTCTGTTTCCGGGATGTCTGCCGTACAACCAATCTCTTTTAGGCTTAATAATTCGATTTTGTCTCCGAGCATCGCAGAAACTTCTTCCAGTTTATGGACGTTGTTCGTGACAAAAACCAATCTCCGTTTGTTGAGCATTTTATTATTTATTATATTTGTATCCTCTCTGCATCTTTTTTTCAAAACAGGAGGCAAAAAACCATATCATGAATTTCTCTAAGAATCAATACAGGTGGGTTATCTTCATGTTTATAACGATAAACATGCTTTTTTATTTTAAATATTTCAGCCGAATCTCCCTTTGGGCCGCCTGCGCCGGAGTGGGAGGCTATCTGTTAATGGCGTGGATTTTATGGGGAAAGGCGCCGCTTCGTTTGCCGCTGGCTTGTTCCAATAAAGTCCTTTTTCTGGTAATGGGGGCTTTTCTTGTGTTTTGTGCAGGAGCCTTGTATTACA
The DNA here is from genome assembly GCA_031552405.1 of Bacteroidaceae bacterium. Lineage (GTDB taxonomy): Bacteria > Bacteroidota > Bacteroidia > Bacteroidales > Bacteroidaceae > UBA1794. The sequence goes on from JAVBMN010000057.1 coordinate 20,641, forward strand.
TTCCCAAGGAGCTCTTGAACGTGGATCGCTGGGAAGTGATTCAGGTCTTTTGGGATGCAGCTGCCGACGGGACAAATCCGTATGGCGTGCGGAACTCAGTCGGCAATTACCCCGGCCCGATGCCAGTGTACTTCCTGCTCTATTACCCGTTTTATGTCCTTGGCGAAGTTGGATACGCCACATTGCTGTTAGTGGTTTTCTGGTTGTGTTCCTTTTACAAAAGGTTCCCGCGCGCGATAGCCGGTATGATGTGTGTGGCACTTTTTTCCTCTGCCTTTTTGTATTGGGAGATTTTTACGCGCAGCACGATACTGCTGAATGCATGCCTGTTTTGTTACTTCTTTCTGTATCTATTGAAGATGGAGCGTCCCGGGCGGATGGCTTTCTACGGATCGGCCGTGGCAGGAGGGCTTTTGTTTTCGATCCGTACGGTGTTTGTCCTGTGTATGCTGGTGTGGGTTGTATACGCGCTTCGCACCCGGAAGATTACCTGGCTGCAATTGATCCGGTGGGGAAGCGTATTTGTGGTGACCTTCGGGCTGACGTTTCTTCCCTTCCTCTTGCGTTGGCCGGATGAATTCCGGCAGATGAATCCTTTTGTGATACAGTCCTCCGTACTAATCCCCTTTGGGTATGTGTGCGTATTTTTAGGAATAGCCTTTCTGCTCGGTTTCTTAGCAAAGAATGAATCGGATGTATTCTTTTACAGCGCAGCGGTCCTGTTTGCAATGATTACCACACATTTCGGTTATTGGATAGGACGGGAAGAATTCACGGAGGCTTATTTCAATGGACGTAGTGATATATCGTATTATTTATTTTCCGTGCCTTTCCTGTTGGAGATCATGGCCCGCAGGAGAGCAGGACTAAAAATCAGAGTATGATAAAAGATCAAGTTGTAACCATAGTAATGCCTGCATACAATGCAGAGAAAACATTGGAGCAGACCTATCAGGAAATTCCTTTCGATATTGTTGACCATGTGATTCTGGTGGATGACCGGAGTACGGACGCCACAGTGGAGGAGGCCCGGAGACTGGGAATCTCCCACATAATCCGGCATCAGAAGAACTTAGGGTACGGCGGAAATCAAAAGAGTTGTTATGACAAAGCGCTTGAGATTGGTTCAGACATTGTGATCATGCTGCATCCGGATTACCAGTATACTCCGCGCCTGATTCATTCAATGGCGTACCTCATTGCAAACGGGGTATATCATGTCGTCTTCGGCTCGCGAATTCTTGGGCAGGGCGCGCTAAAGAATGGGATGCCGCGCTATAAATACATCTGCAACCGCCTGCTGACCTTTCTGCAAAACGTATTAATGAACAAAAAGTTGTCTGAGTACCACAGCGGTTACAGGGCGTATTCTTCCGAAGTGCTGCGAAAGATTCCCTACCATCGGGGCTCGAACAATTTCGTCTTTGACAACCAAGTAATAGCTCAGATCTTTGACGCCGGTTATGAGATTGCCGAAATTACCTGTCCGACCAAATACTTTCCAGAAGCCTCTTCAATCAACCTGTGGAACAGTATTGTCTATGGTTGGGGGGTAGTAGGCGTCTCTTTCCGCTACTTTCTGCATCATACCGGAATCCGGAAATACCCGGTTCTGGAGCGTACTTCCTATCCGCCGGATGCCGGCTTAATTTAAGCCTCCTGAGGTGGCTTCTCCACGTCCTTGCGCGACTTCTTTATCTTTATCGTATCAAATCCCTTGCCGAACACGCCATGCACATTACACTGCGAGATAAATGCGTTCTCATCAATATCCCGGATAGTACGAAGGATACTGACCGATTCGCGCAGCTTGGCCAATACACACAACACCTTCATGGGTTGCTTGCTGTACCATCCCTGCCCATCCAGCACGGTAACACCTCGGTGCATCTTTCTGGTGATACGATCGGCTATTTCTTCGTACTTATTGGAGAAGATGAGAAACTGTACCGACTGCTGCTGCTTATTTACAATATAATCCAGCACAAAACTGCTGACCATCATCGCCACATATCCGAATAGTACCCTGCGCCAATCATAAAACACGAAATAACAAGACGAGATAATGATAATGTCACAATACAACAACGCACGACCCAGTGTTACATTCCGGTACTTATTTACCGTGGCGGCAATAATATCCGTCCCCCCCATGCTACCGTTATTGAGGAACACGATACTCAGCCCGATTCCACAAAGCGCTGCTCCCATCACACAGGCCATGAAATCTTGCCCCGGTCCCAACAGTTGATTCTTAGGGTTGATAAGTTCCTGAAAGAGCCACAGAAGGAAGGTCAAAGAAAGAATACCGTATCCCGTTTTTATACAAAACTTAATACCCAGGAAACGGAGCGCCATGATCATCAATACCGCGTTGATACCCAGATAAGTCATCTGCATGGGCACTCCGGTGGCATAATATACAATCGCACCGATACCAGTAACTCCTCCCTGGGTGATCTGATAAGGAATCAGGAAGGCTGCCCAGCCCAATGCGTAAGAGGCCAAGCCGAAAGTGATAAAGATATAATCCTTTATCTCTCTCCAAACCTTCAGGTGCAGATTCTTGATCGAATCCGGGGTGCTATACAACGACATTGACGATCTTTTTGGGTACTATGATTACTTTCCGGATAGGTTTCCCCTCTATCCAACGCTGCGCATTCTCATTGGCAAGTACGGCTTCTTCAATCGTGTTGTTCGCTGCATCCGCCGGGAACTCCATCTGGAAGCGTGCCTTTCCATTGAATGAGATGGTATAGCTGATGGTACTTTCCTCCAAGTATTTCTCTTCAAAGACGGGCCACTGGGCATCGCACACAGAGGTGGCATGTCCCAGTTTCTCCCACAATTCCTCGGCAAGATGCGGGGCAAACGGGGCAATCAGTATCACAAGTTGCTCCAGCACGGCACGCTTGTTACACTTCGGATTGCTCAGCTCGTTGATACAGATCATAAAGGCACTGACAGAGGTGTTGTAGGAAAACTCCTCTATATCCACACTCACCTTACGGATCAGCTTGTGCAGAGATTTCATCTCTTCGGCCGAGGGCGCCTCGTCTATCGGCAGGAAAGCTCCCTGCTTATCATAGAAGAGATGCCAGAACTTACGCAGGAAGCGGTTCACCCCGTCGATACCATTCGTATCCCAAGGCTTGGACTGCTCCAGCGGCCCGAGGAACATTTCATACATACGCAAGGTATCTGCACCGTATTTCTCTACGATCATATCCGGATTCACCACGTTATACATGGACTTGCTCATCTTCTCCACAGCCCATCCGCACACGTACTTACCATCCTCAAGCACGAACTCGGCATTGGCGTATTCAGGGCGCCAGGCTTTGAATTGATCCAGATCCAGCACATCGTTCGATACGATGTTCACATCCACATGCAAGGGAGTTACCTCGTACTGATCCTTCAGGCCGAGAGATACAAAGCTATTGGTATCCTTGATACGATATACAAAGTTGCTGCGTCCCTGTATCATACCCTGGTTCACAAGCTTGCGGAAAGGCTCTTCCGCTACCGAGATACCTATGTCATACAAGAATTTATTCCAGAAACGAGAGTAGATAAGATGCCCTGTGGCGTGTTCCGTACCGCCGATGTAGAGGTCTACATTTTGCCAGTAAGCAGCCTTTTGTGCAGAAAGGAGGGCCTCGTTATTATGCGGGTCCATATAGCGGAGGTAGTAGGCCGACGATCCGGCAAAGCCAGGCATGGTGCACAATTCCAAGGGATATCCATCTTCAGTTTTCCAGTTCTGGGCACGCCCCAGAGGGGGTTCGCCAGTTTCAGTAGGCAGGTATTTATCTATCTCAGGAAGTTCAAGGGGAAGCTTGCTCTCATCCAGCACGTAAGGCATATCGTCCTTGTAATATACGGGGAACGGTTCGCCCCAGTAACGCTGGCGGGAAAAGATGGCATCGCGCAGACGGAAGTTCACCTTGCCATGCCCCAACCCGGTGCAGGTCACATAGTCGCGTGTAGCAGCAATGGCTTCGGTAATGGTCATGCCATTGAGCACCAGGCCTCCTTCCTTCTCCTGTCCCGGCATGGGGGAGTTCATCATAATGCCTTCTTTGGCATCAAAGCTCTGCTCGCTGACATCGCAACCCTCAATGAGGGGGCGTACTTCCAGATTGAAATGGCGGGCAAAGGCATAGTCACGGCTATCGTGCGCAGGCACTGCCATGATAGCACCCGTACCATATCCGGCCAGTACATAATCGCTGATCCACACCGGGATGGCCTCATCCGTTAAGGGGTTGATGGCATAAGAGCCTGAGAACACACCGCTCACGCTACGATCCGCAATACGCTCACGCTCTGTACGTTTCTTGGTACGTTCCAGATAGGCATCCACTTCAGCTTTCTGGGCGGGGGTGGTAAGCTGTGCCACCAGCTCGCTTTCCGGTGCCAGCACCATGAAGGTCACACCAAATACCGTATCGGCGCGGGTGGTAAATATGGTGAATTCAATATCGCTGTCTTTTACGCAGAACTGCATCTCGGCTCCTTGTGAACGGCCTATCCAGTTGCGTTGGGTATCTTTCAGGGAGTCTGTCCAGTCCACGGTGTCCAGTCCGTCCAGCAGGCGCTGGGCATAGGCGCTGACACGCAGGCACCACTGGCGCATCATCTTTTGCACCACGGGATGTCCGCCACGTTCACTCACACCGTCCACCACTTCATCGTTGGCCAGTACGGTACCCAGGGCGGGGCACCAGTTCACCATCGTATTACCCAGATAGGCGATACGGTAGTTCATAAGGATTTCCTGCTGTTCTTTCTCCGATTTGGCCTTCCACTCGGCAGCTGTGAAGCTAAGTTCTTCGGAACAGGCCACGTTTATTCCCTCCGTACCATTGGCTTCAAAGGCGGAAATGAGGGTGCTGATGGGACGTGCCTTCTTCGCTTCGGTACAGTAGAAGCTGTTAAACATTTGAATGAAGGCCCACTGGGTCCATTTATAATATCCCGGCTCGCAGGTACGCACCTCACGATTCCAGTCGAAACAGAAACCAATCTTATCCAACTGTTCCCGGTAACGGGCTATGTTCTGCTCAGTGGTAAGGGCGGGATGCTGTCCGGTCTGAATGGCATATTGCTCGGCAGGCAACCCATAGGCATCGTACCCCATAGGGTTCAGTACGTTAAATCCTTTCAGGCGTTTGTAACGGGCGTAAATATCAGAGGCGATATATCCCAGCGGATGTCCTACATGCAGGCCGGCTCCAGAAGGATACGGAAACATGTTTAATACATAGAATTTCTCTTTTCCGGGGACTTCTTTTACCTGATAGGTCTTCTGTTCAACCCATCGTTTCTGCCACTTCTGCTCAATTTCTTTGAAGTTATATTCCATAACAATATACGTATCTGTACCTTACTAATATGAGTATTCTTATTTGGGGGGCAAAGATAACGAATATTTCTTGAATAAGAATGTGACTTTTCCCAATTGCACAAAAAATCTCCGGAAGAAGCTGAATGCTCTTCCGGAGACAGTAAAATCTTTCTTATAGCCTATGAAACCACTGTTTCAACAAGACCTAAATGGCTTATTTCAGAGCCTGAAGTGCAGCCTCGTAATCAGGTTCCGAGGTGATCTCGGGTACCAGCTGGCTATACACTATTTTTCCTTCCGGGTTCAATACTACTACGGCACGAGCCAGGAGGCCTTTCAGCGGGCCGTCTTCCATGAAGAGGCCATAGGCTTTTCCGAACTCACCGGCACGAAAGTCTGAGAGAGGAATGACGTTCTCAATCCCTTCAGCGGTACAGAAACGACCTTGTGCAAAAGGCAAATCGCGCGAAATGGCCAACACCACCGTGTTGGGCAAACCGGCAGCAAACATATTGAACTTACGCACGGAGGTAGCGCATACCCCTGTGTCGATACTGGGGAAAATATTAAGCACCACGTTTTTCCCCTTGCAGTCTTGCAAGGAGTACTCACTCAGGTCGCCTTTTACGAGTTGGAAGAAGGGAGCGACCGAACCTGCTTCCACGAACGCTCCGGAAAGATGTACCGGTGTTCCTTTAAATGCGGTTGTTGACATAAATAATACAGTTTAATTAAAAATAAAAATCAAATTTAATCGAACAATGTTCCTCGTTCTTACCTTGCCCAAACACAATCTTGTCCTCTCGGGCAAGCCATCCTATCGCCGTGTAAAATTGACTCTCCTCAAGTCCTGAAGTTCTCAACAAGTCGGCGATACACCATTTTTCTCTGCTATTTAGCAGTCTCCAGATAATTCCGGCATCCCTGCCAATAATTACTTTGTCCATCATAACCATAATTGTTAGGGGAATTGTATATCTAGTCAAACAATCTTTTCATTCTGTTTGTTTGGAGCCGTTTTGCGAAAAAAACAAAAAAGGAAAGAAGGAAACAAAAAACGGAGACCAAAGGCCTCCGTTTTCTAAATTCTCGTCAGGGTTGTGATTACTTCACAAACTTGTATACAGCAAATGTCTTTGCTCCAATCTCGGTATTGAACACCTGTCCTTCGGCATGTGCCACACCCATTGAAGGCATTACGGCGCCTGAGTTTTCCAGTGTATTCACTACTCTCTGATTGTCGGCATGGAGCAGGGTCATGGTACCTTTGGCAAACTTCTCGTCCTTCTTCATCCCGCTGAACGTTACTTTCAGGGTCTGAGCGGCTTCGGAGGTATTGGCTACTTTCACGATATACGCATTCTCGTCCTTATCGTATACAGCACTTGCATAGAGTCCTTCCTGTCCGGTAAGGGGCTTCTTGTTCTCGGTCAGGGAGAGTACATTAGTACCCTTATTGTGGCCGTATAGTTGCTGCACGTAGTAGTTGATAGAACGTACGCTACGCAGGTTATCGAACCAGATGAGGTCGGGACGCCACTGCCATCCGTCTACATGGGCGAAGAGCGGTGCATAGGTAGCCATTGGTACGATGTCGGCATTACGCTCGAGACCGGTCATAAAGGCGGCTTCGCAAAGTGCAGATTCAAAGCTGTTGGGCACTTTCGCATGACAGGCATACTCACCGGCAAATACTTTCGGGCCTTTACGGTCATACTTGTCATAGCGGGCGGCATTGCCCAGGAACCATTCCGGATTGCGGTAGTAGTGCTCGTCCACGAGATCTACTTTCAGGCGCTTCATCTCCGGCCACAGGTAATCAAAGTCTTTACCATCTGCCGAAGGGCCGGAAGAACCTACGATCTGGATATTCGGATAAGCCTTGCGGATAGCTTTCGTGAAAAGTTCCAAACGCTCGGGATATACAGAACCCCACTGTTCGTTACCAATACCGATAAACTTCAGGTTGAAGGGTGCGGGGTGTCCCATCTTGGCACGTACGGAACCCCACTTGGAGGAAGCATCACCGTTGGCAAATTCAATCAGATCCAGTGCATCCTGGATATAAGGATCGAGCTGATCGAGGGGTACACGGCCCGACTCATCATTTGTTTGGTACTGGCAGGCCAGTCCGCAGCTCAGGATGGGAAGGGGTTCTGCACCAAAGTCTTCTGAAAGCTGGAAATACTCAAAGAAGCCCAGTCCGTAAGTCTGGTAGTAATCCGGTGACATACGGTGCGCAAAGGTATAATTCCAACGATTTTCGTTCAAGGGGCGGTTTTCTACCGGACCTACTGTGTTCTTCCACTGGTAACGGGTATTCAGGTCGATACCTTCCACGATACAACCACCGGGGAAACGGAATACACCGGGCTTCAGGTCATACAATGCCTGTGCCAGGTCTTTACGCATACCACCACGACGGCCTTTCCAGGTGTCTGTGGGGAACAGTGAGATGTGGTCCATATCCACCGCATCAGCACCCAGGAAGAAGATACGGAGGATACCACGTTCCATTCCCTTATTGGGGGTCAACACTACCTCAAATTCTTTCCAGTCTTGTCCGGAGATGGTTACTTCCTTAGACTCAATTACTTCATTTCCGGGGTTCACCAGTTCCACGCGGATCTTCTGTTCGCCTTTTCCAGCCTCAGCCACACGTGCCCATGTGGTAAAACGGTACTCTGTACCCGCCTTGATAGCCATGCCAAAGAAGCCTTGGTTCTGGATACCTGTGCGGCGTTCTTTGTGACCAGGATTGGTCAGACGGATGTAGTTGGGGTTCTTGTCAAAGGCGGGTTTGTCCTTGCGGAGTTCTACCTTGCCAAATGTGTCCCAGCCCATAAAGCTCTGGGGAAACTCGAAAGAGCGGTTTTTCACCATTTCGGCGTACAATCCGCCGTCAGCACCATAGTTGATGTCTTCGAAAAAAATACCGTACATGGTAGGCTGTATCTCAGCGCCCAGCTTTGCGGTATTGACCACTAACTCACGAGTAGTCTGCGCCTGCATCACAACTCCGGCACTCAAGGCCAGGGTAGCAAGCATTGTCTTGCAAATTCTCATAGGTTCTTCTTGATAATTTTGGGGTTAATGATAATTATTTTGGGCAAATATACAATTATTCCTCGGAGCGGCAAGGAATTAGAGTGCTTATTTCGGGTAATAAGTGTATTTTATACAATCTTTCGGGCTCTGGGCATGAAAAAGAGAACAGTCCTCCATCTAATTTCGTGCTTTGTTTGTGTATCAGCTGCTCTTCGCGCGAAGCATTAACGAAACTTCCACAACAGACAATCCCACCGAGAAAATGTTTTTGTAGATTTTGCTGCATTTGCTGCATAAAACAGGGTTATTACTATCATAATCAATAACTTATCACTATGCAGCAAGGTATGCAGCAACTCGGGTTTTTAGAGTTTGCTGCATAGAGCACCTGCCTTAACCTTCTATGGAAACTCGTGCGCACGAGTTCAGCAGTTGGCGCGCATCAGTTGAAAGATTGGTGCGCACCAGATAATTGCCTCATGCGCACGAAATCTGGTGCGCACAAGTTGCGTAAACACAAGCCTGCAGTTGCCTAAAACCAGGCCTGTGTTTTCAAATCTCAGGCCTGAGATTCCTTAAACTCAAGCCTGTGTTTTTGATCTCTTTCCGCTGGCTGTGACCTTTACTGGATTTGCTACAGTTTATCGGTTATATGATCATCCGCATTCTTCCCCCCTCTCTGTGATTGGAAGGCTATTTCTTGTAGGGGCGGATTGCATCCGCCCGCGATATAGGCGGTCCTTTATTCGGGCGGATGCAATCCGCCCCTACATCATACCGCCTGCGTTCTAGAAAGGGTGGGAGGGGG
>JAVBMN010000007.1:0-25642 GCA_031552405.1 Bacteroidaceae bacterium
TCAGCGGACATCCACCGGAAATTCGTCTTGATCCGGAAAAAGCTATTTGGAAACCACGGAGTGGTGCGTCCTTGGTAGCCCGGGACGCGAGTCCTGGGTATAGAAGTTCTCTATAACAAGAGCTGCAGCGCAGCGGCATCCCGGTTATAAGTTCTCTTTAATGAAGGAATCCAGAGCTGTGATATAAGTGGAATACGTTAACCATGACAACACGAATGGACAGAAGATAACCCAGATGTCGCTGCGCTGCAGCTCTGAAAAGATATAATCTTAACATACCCGGGACTCGCGTCCCGGGCTACCAAGGACGCACCACTCCGTGGTTTCCAAATAGCTTTTTCCGGATCAAGACGAATTTCCGGTGGATGTCCGCTGAGCCATAATACCATATCCGGTAAGACGGAAAAAGCAGCATAAGGAACAAATACGTCCTTATGCTGCTTAGACCTAAGATACCCCCTTAGGTAGGGTGTAGCGGGAGCTTTCTACCGCCAGTATACAGGGTTACTCCTCGGGGCCGCTCAGGATGCCGTCCGACTTCCTGAAGTATTGAATACTGCCGCCCATAGTGGGGCCGCCTTGGTCGCCATCCGACAATCCGCCGCCACCTGAGGTGATCATCATTATTGTAGCTTCTGCCTCCAGTTCTATCACTTCGACAGAAGGGGCTTGGTATTTTGCTTTTTTCATATCACAGTCTTATTTATCAGGTGAATCAATTGTTTACGATGAACTTCTGTGGGCCAATGAAGTACACGCCGGCAGGAAGATGGGTTACTACCGTGCTGCCTGCTTGCAGGCTGAGGGTAGAAACGGCTACTCCGGCAGCGTTGCGGATAATGACATCCACGGGGGAATCAGCCACAAGGGTCACACCCTCGGGGGTGGAGAGGATTTGTATACCGTCCGCACCACTATTTGTATTCGCACCGATAGGCTCAAGAGAGGTGGGCGCATTGCCACTTATCAGGATGGACTGGGGATGAGAGGTTGTTACTACGGCGCTCAGATAAGCGCGGAAGGGCTGCATGGCATAGTCATTCTGTGACAGGAAGCTGCCGCCCTCGTCGTCCAGCATCCAGCCGCTGGGGCTGAGGTGGGCATAAAGTCCGTGGAAGGCATAATAGGTGCTGCCTACCGTAAGTTTATCTGGGGTTTCGGGTACAGGCACGCTGCCCGAGGCGCTGAATGTAATAGACTCACCCTGCAGGCTGTTGTTTCTGCCAAGCACGTCGCCGGGGAAGGCTATTATATAAGGTGTATTGGCCGTCATGCTGCCGTTGGCAGTACTCTGGAAATTGACTTCCCCGTTGCTGGAGCCTGTCAGCTCGCGCAGCCAGAAGTACCCGTTGCCAGCGCCCGAAACAGGATGGATAGGTCCGCTCAGGGAAGCCTGGTAACCGGTAGCGCCCTCCACATCAAAAGGAAGGAGGATGGTTTCCCAGCCCTTGGCACCGTCGGCCCACACATCCGGGGTGCGGGTATAGCTGATTTCATCGGCGGTAAATGGTATCGGACAATAGAAATCATGGCCATCGGTAAGTTCTATCTTTGGAGCGGTTCGAGTGTCATAGCCATAAACACCGTTCCTCATCGCTGTCGGACCTCCGTAGGCTAAGTACACCAGACAGTTGGGGTTTAACCCGGCAGTTTCCACTGTGAAGTCCTCCCCGAGCGTAACATTGCGCAGGTCGATGGAGGTTACTTTGTCTACATCTAATCCTGCCATTACCCCGTTATAGTTTTCCTGAGTTATCGGTTTCCCTATAGTTATATTCTTTTTATCAGCGCTAATGCCAACGATGGTGGGGATGGATCCCCAGTTGGTGGCTTGGGAATAAGATTCTTCCGAACCCAATAGGACGTAAAGAAAGCTGGCGGAAGGGAAAACATCCGTAAGAGCTGGCGGATTAGGGCATAATGATGTAACATAGATAAGTTTAGAACATTCAGCAAAAGCCTGAGTCTCAATACTCGTCACACTGGCAGGGATTGTCACAGAGGTAAGGCCGGTACAGCCATTAAAAACATTCCTCCCGATACTCGTCACACCAGAAGGAAGCGAAATAAGAGCCAAACCGGAACAGTACTGAAAAGCATAATCCCCAATACTCGTCACACCAGAAGGAAGCGAAGTAAGAGCCAATTTGATACAACTAGAAAAAGCATCAGCCTCGATACTCGTTATACCAGAAGGAAGCTCAGTAAGAGCCAAACGAATACACCTAGAAAAAGCAGAACTCCCGATACTCATCACACCAGAAGGAAGCTCAGTAAGAGCCAAATTGGCACAGCTGTTAAAAGCAGAACTCTCGATACTCGTCACACCAGAAGGAAGCGAAGTAAGAGCCAAACTGGTACACTCAGAAAAAGCAGCACTCCCGATACTCGTCACACCAGAAGGAAGCGAAGTAAGAGCCAAATTCTTACAGCCATAAAAAGCATAATCCCCAATACTCGTTAGTTTGCTATCCTCAAGAAAAACAACAGAAGCCAAATTGATACAGTTCCGAAAAGCATAATTCCCAATACTCGTCACACCAGAAGGAAGCGAAGTAAGAGCCAATTTGGTACAGCGAAAAAAAGCATAATCCCCAATACTCGTTAGTTTGCTATCCTCAAGAAAAACAACAGAAGCCAAACTGGTACATTCAGCAAAAGCATAATTCCCAATACTCATTAGTTTGCTATCCGCAGAAAAGGTGACAGAGGTAAGGCTAGTACAGCCATAAAAAGCATTATTCCCAATACTCGTCACACTAGAAGGAAGAGAAGTAAGAGCCAAATTCTTACAGTCTGCAAAAGCATAACCCCCAATACTCGTTACACTAGAAGGAAGAGAAGTAAGAGCCAAATTGGTACAGCCCTCAAAAGCAGAAACCTCAATACTCGTTACACCAGAAGGAAGCGAAGTAAGAGCCAATTTGGTACAGCCCTCAAAAGCAGAAACCCCAATACTCGTCACACCAGAAGGAAGCTCAGTAAGAACCAATTTGGAATAACCATCAAAAGCACGATCCCCTATCCTTATAACGGTATACGAAGTACCGCTTCCTCCCTTCTGTACCGTTACAGGTATAGTCACCGTTCCGATGATATTAGCACCACCAGTTGTCACCTCCACCGTATTCCCATCTTCTCCTTCCGACAGGATCTTGTATTTTATCACGTTAGACAGGAATGTTTCTCCCACAGCACCCCAGCTTTGCACCGACACCATCAGCGCAAGCATCATAAGTAATAGTTTGTACTTCATAGATTCATTATTTTTTTTGCAAATGTAAAGGGGAAGGGGCATTAGTTGTTTGACAAAACGTACATTTCTTCACATACGTTTTGCCAAATGGGGCAAAAAAAGACAAAAAACAAGGGAAAATCGCCCACGCTATGCGTACAGCGCCTTTCGGCGCCAGTTTATGGGAGAGATATCCTCGAACTTGGAGAATTGGCGACTGAAGCTGCTCGGGTCCATATATCCCACCCTCTGCGCGATCTCCCCCAAGGGAAGATCCGGGAATTGTACCAGAAGGCGTTTAGACTCCTCGATACGCAGGTAATTGATCCAGGTCTTGAAGTTCATCTGCTTATGCTTGTTGACAAAGGAAGAGAGCACCGTACGGTTGCTATTCAGCAGCACAGCCAGCTCGCCCAGTGTAACCCCGGGCAACAGGTATTGCCCGGAACTGATCCATTGCTCCAGGCTCAGGGCCAATTCTTCCTCCACATCCGGAGTATTCTCCATCGGGGGATCATCCAACGCATCCTGCCCGGTTACCACCGGCTCCACAATATGGAATGTGTGGACATAGTTGATGTAGCGGATCCCAAAATACAGGTAATAGCATACATACATGATTACAAAGATCCGCATAAACAGACTCCCAGGGTGCAACAGTGTCAGGAATACCATCACCCCCACAGTCAATGCCCCCAGAAACGCCACACGCACCCAGTCCAGACGCCGGGACTCCAGATCCGAGAAATAATCATCGCTCTGCCGTCGACAGGCCCGTTCCACCCTGAAGAACAAAAGAGTGTAACGCACCAGCTGCATGATATAAAACAGGCAAAACACGATGTAGGCCCACCACTCCATCTGCGACCATCCATATACTGCAGCAACCACCCAAGGCACCGCAAAAAGGAGCAAGAGAGCACTCTCAAGAAGCACATTCCTAAACTTGACAAACGTAGCATTGATCAGCGTGATCAACGTATACGTAAACAGAAACGCCTGAAAAGCCCCTATGATCAGAGTCACCAGCACAATCAGCCCCCCATTGCTCAGATCAGGATTGATCCATAGCTCCAATGCATTGGCAACAGCCAGCGACAGGTAAGAAGCCGCCAGTATCCTACGCGAGATGCGGTAGTTTCGTAAGGCAGGGTAATCCGGTACTTTCAGATAGAGAAAGCAAAAGCCCAACGCCGTCATAACGGCAGATGAGGTAAACACAAAGGGGCCAAAGAGGCTATTTAGGATGTGGACAATCATTGGTTTTGTATATTACAGGCAAAAATAACGGTTTTACCCTAAACGCCAAACCTATTTCCCAAAAAAGGAAAAGATTTACTATATTTGCGAGCACTATCTATAAATAAGCTTCTGATGCGCACAATTATCCCCTGTCTTCTGCTTATCTGCTGGATGACCTGCGGCTCCGCCGCATACGCCCAGGACCGTCAGGTGAAAACTCTCTATGCCACCGCCTCTTCCGCCCAGCCTGGCGCAGGGGCGGAATTGATGGTGGACGGAAATCCGAAAACGATGTACCACTCGCCCTTCGATAACGGAATTGTCCACAAGGCGTATTTCCCCATCACACTCACCTTTCACTTCCATGGCACGGATCAAGTGGACTATCTGGTGTATACACCCCGAAGGGATGGGAGCGCCAACGGACTCTTCGGCGAGGTGGATCTGTACGTGAAGAATAAGAATACCCCCAACTATGTACTCCTGAAAACGCATGATTTTCAAGGCACTTCCAACGCTACCATCGTAAGCCTGGGCAATGGAGACGCTCGCCCGGAAAGCATCCGGTTGGTAGTGCGAACCGGAATGGGCGACGGGCAGGGATTCGTGGCCTGTGCCGAGATGCAGTTCTTCCGGAAGACCGATGCACCAAACCTCAGCAAGGTATTTGCCGACCCGCTTTGCACCAGCCTCCAACCCTCGGTGAGCGAGAAAGACCTGAAAGCCCTCCCCTATCCCGCATTGCGGAAACTGGCCGGGGAACTACGCACAGGACAGTATCAAACAAACTACCGGATGGCCTCCTACCCGGCAGTATCCGACCCCGGAGCCTTTGAACGCAAGATGATACTAAAGCAGGGATACACCCGCAACCAAGGCGTGACGGGCATCGTGATAGCCCCCGGCCGGCAACTGGTACTGGTACAAGGCATACCCGAAGGGCACAGTGTAGCCCTGAACGTGCCCAAATGGTTCGACCCCGGTGTGTGGATGGAACCGGAAGAGAGCTACCCGCTGCGCAACGGACTGAACGTAATAAACCACACCCCGGGCTGGAACGGACTGGCCTATATCAGCTACCACCATGCCGAAGGAGAGAAGCTCCCTCCCGTACAGGTGCACTTTGTGGGTGCCACGGTGAACGGATACTTCGATGCCTCCCGCCAGGACAATGCCGCATGGGACACCCTGCTGGCACAGGCTGTGTTCCCGGTGATGGACCTTGTGGGCACACACATACAACTGGCCTACCCGGTAGTGAACCTACGGAAGAATGCCACCTCGAAAGGAGTGGAACTGCTGGCTGCATATGACCTTCAGGTAAAGTCGCAATACGACCTCATGGGTTATACCAAGTACGGCCACACACCCCCTAACCGCATCCAGAGCAAGGTGGTAAACACCAACGCCTTCTATATGTTTCGCGACGGGAAGGGCGTTTCTTTCAGCCTCCAAACCGCCGATCACGTGTGTAACCCCGACGAGCTGAGAGACTCCGACACTTGGGGCATCGCCCACGAGCTGGGCCATGTGCACCAGATGATCCCCTACCTCACCTGGGCCGGACTGGGGGAGGTAAGCAACAACATCTGCTCCATGTACACCCAAACCCAGGTACTGGGACTACCCAACCGCCTAGTGTATGAGAAACGATACGAAGGTGCCTTCCACAGTTACCTGCAAAACCACATGGCCCTCATGGAACCAGGCGATGTATTCCAGCGTCTGGTACCCTTCTGGCAACTGTACCTCTACTTCAAGAGTAAAGGATATGCCGACTTCTACCCCGACCTTTACGAGCGCCTGCGCCATACCCGCCAAGAGAAGCAGATGCCCCCTTGGGCCGCCAACTACTACAACTGGCTGCAAGTAGAATGGAGCCGCAGCCATACCCAGATCCTCTATCAGCTCAACTTCGTAAAGAAAGCCTCGCAAACTGCCGGTATCGACCTCACACCCTACTTTGAACGCTACGGCTTCCTGACCACCGGCCGCCTCAAAGGAAACAACGCCCTCGAGCTCACACCCCAGCAACTCGAGCTCTTCAAAATAGACATAGCCTCCCTCGGTCTCCGCAAACTAACAGAGGAAGAATTGGAGGAGATGCTGGGGATGCAGTAAGCACCTAAGAGCCACGTATGCGGCCTACTCGATCCAGAATGCCACCACTCGCGGTGCCGAAAATCTTATGCGCAACAGTTACAGGAAGACAGGCCTGCATTTTCAGATTTCAGGCCTGAGATGGGCATAATTCAGGCTTGTGTTTCCGTAAGCGTAAGGCTGCGTTTTTATCTCCTTTCACTGATGCCCGACTTTTCCTTCTGAATTATCTTGCAGGGATAGTATCTCATAACATTCGACAATACGACAGGTTCTCCCCGCCGTACTGTCGAATTATATTTTCTTTTCATCAATACACCATCAATTATGCGACATCCTTTTTGCCCATTCGCAATTCGTGCTTTATCAGTCGCCGTACTATGCGGAAGCTGGGGTGTAGGACGCGGTGAGGGCGGATATCGCTTTCTGTCAATAGCAGTACCAGCAGGCAGAACAGACTGAACAAGGTGAGCCAGCCCAGCAGTTCTTTCATAGACACCATGAGCGCCTGCTGTTGCAGCATACTCATGAGTTGGCCTGCAGGCAGGTGTGAAGCCACGGGGTTTACCCGGTCAAGGGTGGCACTCAGAAGCAGGGCGTTCTTTGCCATGGCTCCGCGCAGGGCATGATCTAATATGGCGGTGCCCAGTGCTCCACCCAGTCCGGCACTCACCAGTGATTGTACTGTGATGGCCTGGAAGAAATGATGGAACGGCACCCGTATCAACGCCGTGAGGAAACAAATGGACACAATCACATATCCGAAGGTGCGCAGGAATACGGGAATCACCAACAACTCCTTCGGAGCATTGTAATCAATAGTGAAATAGAAATACATGAGGTATCCGGCCAGAGAGGCAAAGGATATGAGTATCATCGTCTTATACCTCCATTTGCGAAGGGCAAAGGTAACGTACGTAAACGCACTACCTGCCACCACACCCAGCACGACCACCCAGTTCAGGGAAATGGTGTGCAGGGCATCATAACCCAGTACCGCCTCCATATAGATATGCTCGAACAGGTGCGAGGGGGCCAGCAGGAGATCAATCACAATATACAATAATGCATTGATATACACCACCCGGTAGGTAAATACGTTCAGGGCAATGTACGGATGCCGGATGAAGGAGGCGCGCCACAGGTTGAGCAGCAATACTGTCACGCCCGCCACGGTGGCGGCACGGATGTAGGGTGAGGCATACCAATCGTAATACTCACCGTACACACATACAAAGATGGCGCACAGGGTGGTGAGGCCCCACATGAATGCTCCCAGCCAGTCAATTCCGAAGAGGGGCAGGCGGGGCATGGAGCGGTGGTGCCTGAAGAGAATCTGCACGCCGCACATCATCAGTACCAGCAGGCCGATGACCAACCAGTGCATGTACTCCCATTTGGCCCAGACGGCGGTGTACACCGTAAGCAAGCCGGAGAACTGCATACATCCCTGCACCAATAGATAGATGTAACAGAAGAACACGGACAAGTCGCGCTTGGGTGTGATCCACAACTGAATGGTGGAGTTGCACTCAAACGTGGCCCACATACGGAACACACCCGCCACAAAACAGGCGCACACCAATACAGGTACGCTGTGCGTGTATATGCAGATGAGATTACACAGGAGGATCACCCCGGCACAGGTTTGCAGGGCGGTCTTTGAGGGAAAGCGGAACTTGAGGCGGAACATAATGGCAAAGGTCAGTCCCATCCCCACCAGGGAGGCATACCCCGCCATCATAATATCCTCCTGCATCAGGGCGGTGGAGCCCACCATCTCACTGACAGCCGCCAGGTACACACCGCCTGAGAGCTGGAAGACAATGACGATAAGCACCACAATCCACGGCCTCAGCTTCTCCGGCACAAAGGCGCGGATGGAGGGGATGGAGAATGTAACAGGATGATGCATGACAGATTATTTAATAATGCACCACACATTCTACATTCATTCCGGAGCGGAGGCGGTCCAGGTCTTCCTTTTTGTTCCCGGAAGACAGTTCGATGCGCAGGGGGATGCGCTGCTCCACCTTGACAAAATTCCCGGCTGAGTTATCCTGCGGCAACAACGAGAAACTGGCGCCTGTAGCGCGGGAGATGGACTGTACTACCCCTTTGAATACAATGCCCGGCACTCCGTCGGCCTCTACATCCACCTGCTGCCCTTCGCGGATGCGGGCGGTCTGGCTTTCCTTGTAATTCGCCACTACCCACTTGGAGGTACCATCTACCAGGTCTATCACGGTTTGTCCGGGCTGCATGAGCTGGCCTTCCTGTATCTCCTTGCGACCGGTAGTACCGTCACAGGGGGCCAGGATTACGGTATAGGACAGGTTCAACTTGGCCAGCTCCAAGGCGGCTGCAGCTACCTTGATGAGGGCTTCGTTTTGGCTCAGACGCTGGGTCTGCTCCTGGCGTACCAGGGCGGTGGATTGTTTCTGGCGTACCAGCATCTCGTACTTGGCTTTCAAGGCTTCGTACTGGGTCTTTATGCCGTCATATTGCTGCGGGGTTACGGCATCCTCGGCCAGCAGTTTCTTGTAGCGGATGTACTCTTTTTCGGCATTTTGGAGCAGAACCTTTACCTCGTCGATACCGGCATCGGAGACAGACAGGTTGTTGCTGGTGGTGGAGATGGTGGTACCCATGGCAGTCTTTCCGGTCAGGGCATTCTGGTAATCGGCCTCAGCCTGTGCCACACGCAGGCGGAACTCGGTATCTTCAAGGATGGCCAGGGTATCGCCCTTGCGTACATTCTGGTATTCCTCAAAGCAGATTCTTTTGATGAATCCCTGTACACGGCTGTGCACGGGTACGATGTGCTGGCGCACCTGGGCATTGTCCGTAAATTCCACATTGCCCAGGTGTACGAAACGGCTGCACACCCAGCACAGGCCTCCCAGCAGGAGGGCTATCACTACGATATTGAATATCTGTTTTTTTGTCTTCTTACGCATCATAATCTTGTTTATAAAGTTCCTGAAATATAAAGTAATTTGTAATAGTTGAAAAGCACGTTGATTTGGGCATTGGTCAGTTGTACTTCTGCTTCCAGCAGGGAGTTGCTGGCATCCAGCATGTCGGTGATCAGTGCCATATCATTGGTGTAGCGATTGCTCACTACGGCATAATTCTGGCGGGAGAGTTCTACGCTCTTCCGCTGGGTGGCAAGCTGCTCATACGCCTCCATGTAATTGATGAATCCCGAATGGGCAGCCAGTTCGGTCTGTTCCTTTGCGGCATCGTATTCCTCCTGCACACGACGGGTGGTGAGGCGGTGACGGGTGAGTTGTTTATCGGTCTTGTACAGGGAAGAAAGGCTGTACTTCACTCCCACTCCTACGTACCAATAGTTGAGGTTCTTATTGATGGGAGGCACCTCGATGGTGATGGGGCCGTCCAGGTGGTCGCCTGCAATCAGGGCTACGCTGGGCAACTGCTCGGAACGGATCAACCGTTCCTGCTGTTTGTTCATCTCCCGGGCCAGGGAACGCTGTTTTAGGGAGGGGGAATGTTCCGTGGCAGAGCTTTGCCAATAAGCACCGGCTTCTATGGGAAGAGCCACTGCCAGCAAGGTGGTATCGGGCTCTATGCGCACGCCCTGAGACATACCGAGGGTGGTAATAAGGTGCTCATTGAGGATGGACAGGGAGTTGCGGATGCGGGTACGCGCCAGTTGCAGGTTGGAGAGTTGAAGCTCGTAGCGGGTAATGTCATTCTTAAGTACAATGCCCTGGTTGCTTCGTACACGGATGTCTTGCAGCACCTGCTGGGTTAGCTCGATGTTTTTTTCGTATACACGGAGCATGTTACGTTGTTTGAACAAGTCGAGGTAATACCCCATCAAGCTAAACCGCAACTGGTTACGCCCGGCATCCAAAGCCAACTGAGCGTTCTCCTCCTGCAATCCGGCAAGGGCTATCGTACCGGAAACGGCACCTCCGGAATATAGTACCTGCGATACTTCCAGCGCGAAGTTATTGCCAAAATGGGGCATCGGTGCATTGGTACCGTCAGAGAAATTGCGATCGGTAATATACGCATCGCCCAAATAACTGAGTGTCAGGGAGGCATTGATCTCGGGAAGCTTCGCATTGCGGGCCACGCGGACGGCCTCGCGGGCTTCCTGCACGCCCGTCACAGCGGGGCGTAATGACTTACTGTGCTGGTCGGCCAGGGAAAACATCTCGTCGACCGACAAGACCTGCCACCGCACTTCCTGGGCGTACACGCCCACCGTCCGTAGGGATGCACAAAGCACCACTATGGACAAAATAAATTTGCTCATAACTGATTATGAAAAATGTATGGGTAAATAAATAAGAATAACGATCTTCCCCCTTCTCTATATAAGTAGGGGCGGATTGCATCCGCCCGCTGAATGCGATTATTCACTGTGTACCGGGCGGATTCAATCCACCCCTACAGGAAAACGATTTTAATAAGTAAGAAGGAAGTTCTTAAGCAGAATGCTATTAATCAGAGTTGGCTCTTCCCCATTTATGGAAAAGAGAAATCTTACAAATAATAATACGACTAAAGGGAAATAAATACGAAGTACTGTATTGTTCTTTCATTCAAAGCGTGAGACTGTATGCCCCATCCGCGTGCAAAGGTACGAAAAAAAGGACATCTGCACAGTGCACAGCCCTTACTTTTTTCACTGCTTCTTCCAGAAACCGCGGGTAAACAGCAGCAGTACGGTAAACAGCTCCAAGCGTCCCAGCAACATCAGGAATGAGGCCAGCCATTTACCTGCTTCGGGCAAGGCACTACAGGTATGAGAAGGACCGAATTCAGCCATCCCGACCCCTGTACTTCCCATGCAGGAAAGCACCAGACTCAGCGAGCCTTCGAAACTGAAGCCCATCTCCATGTACACAATCGTACCTATCACCGCCACCCCAAGAAACAAGAACAACATGATGAGCGAGGTGATAACCGCTGTGGAAGATATTGCATTGCGGTTTACACGGATGGACAGTACCGCATTGGGATGCAATATCCGGCGGAACTCATTCCGTACCGCCTTGAAAAGGATGGCCAGACGAATTGATTTCACTCCGCCCGAGGTAGACCCGGAACAGGCTCCCGACACCATCAGGAACAACAGTATAACACTGATACTGGAAGGCCACAACGTAAAATCTTCCGTGACAAATCCGGTAGAAGTATGTACCGAAATAATCTGAAACAATGCACCCCGGAATGACTCTTCAAGGCCTCGTTCCGAGGTAAAGAAAAGGATGGCAGTAGCAATGGTTACACAGATAATCACCGAATTCAGGTACCACTTAAACTCAGTGTGATGCCACAGCTTATCGTGTTTCCCTTTCAGAAACAAGAAAAGTGTGATAAAGTTGATTCCGGAAAGGAACATGAACAGACTGATTACATACTCCACATACGCCGAATTGTAGTGCGCAATACTGTCGGCATGCATGGAAAATCCACCGGTAGCCGTCGTAGAGAATGAGTGATACAGGCTATCAAAAAGCGGCATTCCACCCAGCAGGAGCACCACGGTTTCCACCAGTGTAAGCCCTACATACAGCCCCCAGATACGGCGTGCGGTCACTCCGATGCGCGGATGCAGCTTGTCCTTTGTAGGGCCTGTCATCTCCGCTGCAAACAAGTGCACTCCTGTAACCCCGAAGAAGGGCAGTACCGCAATGGTAAAGAACACAATGCCCAGTCCGCCTATCCACTGCGTAAGGCCTCGCCAGAAGAGCAGTGCATGAGGAAGCTTGTCGATCCCCTCGATCACCGTGAAGCCGGTAGAGGTAAAGCCCGACATACATTCAAAAAAACCATCGGTAATACTGGGCACATACCCACCCAGGTAAAAAGGAAGCACCCCACCCAGCGAACAAAGCACCCAGGTGGCAGTGACGATGAAGTACCCGTCGCGCGGGTTAAACTTCCGCTCTGCCTTCCACCCTACTATGCAGGCTATCCCGCCGCATACGGCGTTCAGAAGGGCGGCATATACAAAGTATTTCAGATCATTCTCACCATAACACACCGACACCACTCCGCAGAATAACAGGAAAAAGGCCTCAACTAATAAGAGGATGCCCAGTATCTTACTGATCAGTTTCCCGTTAATCATACTTCAAGAAGAGGCTAATGATGAAAGAATTTCTCGATCTTCTTAATCATGGAACCCAGACAGAAGACGATCACATGATCGCCAGGCTGGATAAAGGTATTACCGTCTACCAGGATACCCTCGCCGTTACGTACCACACCACCGATGTTGAAGCCTTTGGGAAGTCCCAGGTCTTTTACCGGCTTCCTGGTGATGAGGTTACCCTCGTGAGCGGTGAATTCCGCCACGTCGGCATTGCTGAAGGTAAGGCTCTTTACATTGCTCACATCGCTGTCCAGCATCATCTGGTAGATGTGTCCGGCGGCAATCAGCTTTTTGTTGATCACCGTACCGATGTCCAGACTCTCGGCCAAGGCTATGTAATCGATGTTTTCCACCTCGGCTACGGTCTTCTCCACCCCCATCCGCTTCACGGCAGAGCAGGCCAGGATATTGGTCTCGGAGTTATCCGTAAGCGCCACAAAGGCATCGGTATTGTTGATACCTTCTTCGATCAGGAGGTCCAGGTCGCGCCCGTCGCCGTTGATCACCATCACGTCATCGTCGAGCAGGTTGGCGATGCGCTCGCACCGGGCCAGGTCTTTCTCGATGATCTTGACATTCATGTAATCGGGAGCGAGCTGTGCGGTGCGCACGGCGATGCGGCTGCCCCCCATAATGACCACATTCTTCACGTCCGGATATTCCTCTTTTCCGGAGATCTTACGAATGTAGGAGATGTATTTCTTTGTGGTGGTGAAGTACACGATATCATCCAGCTTCACCACATCATTACCGCGGGGAATAATGGTGCCGTTGCCACGCTTGATGGCTACGATGAGGTAGGGTGCCGCTCCACCAAACTCGCTGATGGGTATGTTCAGTATCTCTGCATTGGCACGCATCTTTACGCCGATGAGCACCAGTGCTCCGTCGCAAAACTCCCACCACTGGCGCACCCAGCTCATGCGGATGGAGGCCACAATCTCTTTGGCGGCGAGCATCTCCGGGTAGATCAGTGAGTCTACCCCTACTCCGGCAAAGAACTCGCGGTTGCGGGGCATGAGGTACTCGTAATTGTCGATGCGGGCTACGGTCTTCCTGGCTCCCAGCTTGGTAGCCAGCATGCAGGCGGTCATGTTCCGGCTCTCGTCGGGGGTAACGGCGATGAAGAGATCGGCACTGCTCACTCCCGCCTCTTCCAGTCCGATGACGGAGGTGGGCGAGGTGTGTACCGTCATCAGGTCGAAGTTGGTATCCAATGCTCCGAGCCTGGCCAGGTCATCGTCTATGAGGATGATGTCCTGCTTCTCCGACGACAGTAACTTTGCCAGGTGCGTACCTACTTCCCCGGCGCCGGCAATGATGATTTTCATACTTCCTTTATTGCGGTGGCTATTGCTTCTGCATCCATTCCACAGATGTGGTACAATTCAGGTACGGTACCATGCTCGATAAACGCATCGGGGATACCGATATGCTGCACTGCGGGTGTGTAACCGTGTGCAGCCATGAACTCCAGTACGGCACTGCCCATACCGCCTTTTATGATTCCATCCTCTACGGTAAGGATCTTCCGGAATTTCCTTCCCACTTCATGCAGCAGATCCTCATCCAGCGGTTTCAGGAAACGAAGATCGTAATGCGCTACGGAAAGGTTTGTCTCCTGCTCCACAGCAGCTATGGCACAGGTGGCCAGGGTTCCGATAGGACCTATGGTAAGTACGGCTACATCCGTTCCTTCTTTCAAACGGCGGCCTGTGCCGATCTTGATTTCTTCAAAGGGACAACGCCAGTCCACCTGCGAGCCGCTTCCCCGCGGGTAACGGATTACGAAGGGCCCCTTGTCGGGCAGCTGTGCCGTATACATCAGTCGGCGAAGTTCGTGCTCGTCATACGGCGAGGCAATGGTCAGATTGGGTACCGGGCGCAGCAATGCCATGTCAAAGACACCGTGGTGCGTAGGGCCATCCTCGCCCACCAGTCCGGAGCGATCCAGGCACAACACTACGTTGAGATTCTGGATGGCTACGTCGTGAATCAGGTTGTCCACTGCGCGCTGCATGAAGGAAGAGTAGATATTGCAGAAAGGGATCAGCCCTTCGCAAGCCATTCCTCCGGAGAAGGTCACGGCATGTTCTTCGGCAATGCCCACATCGAAGGAGCGGTCGGGCATGGCTTCCATCAGGATGTTCATGGAACAACCGGACGGCATGGCTGGGGTTACTCCCACGATCTTCTCATTTTCTTTGGCTAGTTCCAACAGGGTTTCACCAAAGACGTGCTGAAAACGGGGAGGGGTATCATGCCTGTCTTCCGACTTGATCTCGCCTGTTTCCGGATCAAAGCACCCGGGGGCGTGCCACAGGGTAGCAGCCTTCTCGGCGGGCTCAAAGCCTTTCCCTTTCGTGGTATGGATGTGCAGGATCTTAGGACCTTTCATCTCTTTGATGTCCTGAAGCACACGCACAAGCCCTTCCACATCGTGCCCATCTACCGGGCCAAAGTATCGGATGTTCAAGCCTTCGAAGATATTCTGCTGACGGGTAATTATAGACTTCAGGCTGTTGTTAAAGCGGATCAGAGCCTTCCGGCGTGCATCATTCAGCCATCCCCAGTGGGTAAACATCTGCGAGAGCTTAAAACGCACTTTGTTGTACCGCGCACTCGTGGTGAGATGCACCAGATAATCTTTCATGCCACCCACACTGCGGTCGATGGACATGTTGTTGTCATTGAGAATGATAAGCAGATTATTGGGCGTAGCCGAGGTATTGTTCAAGCCCTCAAAGGCCAGTCCGCCACTCATACTGCCATCGCCGATCACTGCCACTACATACTGGTCTTTCAGCCCCTTCTTGTGCGAAGCCACTGCCATACCCAACGCAGCAGATATGGAGTTCGAGGCATGTCCACAGGTAAAGGTATCATATTCACTTTCGGCAGGGGAAGGGAACGGACGAATGCCGTTGAGCTTACGGTTGGTAGAGAATGCATCACGCCGTCCGGTCAGTATTTTGTGCCCGTATGCCTGATGCCCCACGTCCCACACCAGGCGGTCGTAAGGAGTTTTGAACACATAGTGCAATGCTACGGTAAGCTCCACCACGCCAAGGCTGGCCGCAAAGTGACCGGGATTTTGCGCCAACTCATCGATGATGTCCTCCCGCAATTCCGCACAAAGCTGCTCCAGCTGGTGTTCTTCAAGTTTGCGCAGGTCGTCCGGTGAATCTATCTTCCCAAGTAGGCTATATTTGGAATCGTCAGTCATTACTATTTAGCAGAAAATTTCCGCAAAATTACAATAAATTCAGCATAATATGTATTTTTGCAGAAATATTTTCATCCCTCCAAAAGGGCGCCTCCGAAAAGATGAAATTCAAGACTGACATAGCGCTTCCGTCCGTACTGACGGAGATTCCGCACACTGAGCACATTCTGATGATGGGTTCGTGTTTTTCGGAACACATCGGCAGGCGGATGAAGGAAGAGAAGTTCGACTGTACACTGAATCCTTTCGGCATCGTATTCAACCCCCTTTCCATCCTGCAAGCCTTACAACGGTTAAAAGAGAATAACACATTCCAGGCCAGTGAGTTGGTGCCAGGCCAAGGTCTGTGGCACAGCCTGATGCATCACGGCAGCTTCTCGGCCCCTTCCCAGGAGGAAACGCTGGCGCATATCCGTTCAAGCTACCCGGAAGCGGCTGCACGCTATGCCGGGAATGACCTGCTGATCCTTACCTGGGGCTCTGCCTACGTATACATCCATAAAGAAAAAGGAACGGTGGTGGCCAACTGCCACAAGCTGCCTGCCAGCCACTTTCAGCAAAAGCGCCTTTCCATGGAAGAGATTATACAGCCGTATACCCCCTTTCTGAAGGAATGGCTGGCCGAACGCCCGGGCCGAAGGGTATTGCTCACCGTAAGCCCTGTGCGGCACCTGCGCGACGGGCTGCACGAAAACCAGCTCAGCAAGGCCACCCTCCTGCTGGCGGCCGACGCCTTGCAACAAGCCTTTCCCGGACAGGTACACTACTTCCCCGCCTACGAGATACTGATGGATGAGCTGCGCGATTACCGCTTCTACGACGCAGACATGCTCCACCCCTCCCCCGTAACGGTGGAATACATCTATGAGCAGTTTTCCTCCTGCTGCTTTCCGTCCGACACACAGCGTGCCGCCCGTGAATGCCGTGAGCTGAGCCGCATGCTCAGTCACCGTCCCCTGCACCCGGACAGCCCTGCCTGGCAGGAATTCAGGCAGCGCACAAGGCTCAAAATTACCGAACTCCAACTGAGATACCCTTATCTCTCCTTCCAAAAAGAAATCGAATCATGCGATACTCCATAGCCGAAATTACCCAGATTATACAGGCCGGGCGTAGCGGAAACTGCGAGACCACCATCAATTGGTTACTCACCGATAGTCGTTCCCTCTGCTTCCCCGAAGAGACCTTGTTCTTTGCCATCCGCAGCACACGGAACGACGGGCATAAGTACCTGCCCGAGCTGTACACCCGCGGAGTACGTAACTTTGTGGTAACGGAGCTTCCCAAAGAAACGGTTTCGTGGACAGATGCTAATTTCCTCATTACCCCTTCGCCCCTGGAGGCCCTGCAAAGGCTGGCACAACACCACCGTGCACGCTTCCACATCCCCGTGATCGGCATTACGGGAAGCAACGGGAAGACCATCGTAAAGGAGTGGATCTCGGCCCTGCTGCGTCCCTCGTACCGCATTACCCGCTCGCCACGCAGCTACAACTCACAGATCGGAGTACCGCTGTCTGTATGGCAACTCAACGCCCAAACGGAAGTGGGCATCTTCGAAGCCGGCATCTCCGAACCCGGAGAGATGAGCCGCCTGCAACCCATCCTGACCCCCACCCTGGGCGTATTTACCCACATTGGCAGCGCCCACCAGGAGAACTTCCACTCTGTAGAGGAGAAGTGCATGGAGAAGCTGGCGCTGATGCACGGGTGCAAGATGATGATATACAACGCGGATGATACACTGCTACAGAAATGCATTGCACAGAGCCACTTGCAGGCACAGCTCATGGGATGGTCGCGCAAGACGCAAGAAGCACCCGTCTTCGTACCCTCTGTAACCACGCAGGAGGAATACACCCTGATTGAATACCGCACCGAGAAGATACCCAACGCCCGTTTCCGCATCCCCTTTACCGACGAGGCATCCGTAGAGAACGCCCTGCACTGCCTGTGCGCCGCCCTGCAAATGGGCCTTCAGCCCGAAGAAATAGCCGAACGGATGGAGGAACTGGACCCCATCGCCATGCGCCTCGAGGTAAAAGAAGGGCGGAATGGTTGCGTAATTATCAACGACAGCTACAACTCCGACCTGTCTTCACTGGACATCGCCCTCGACTTCCTCTACCGCCGTTCAGAGGCCAGAGGCATGCATCGCACCCTCATCCTGTCCGACCTGCTGGAAACCGGCGAAAGCCCCGCCGTACTGTACCACAAGGTATCACGCCTGATAGAGAGCCGGGGCATCCACAAGGTAATAGCCATCGGAATGGAAGTCAAGGCGGTAACCGCGCCAGAGGTGCATTGCTTTACCCATACGGAAGACTTCCTGCGATCTGATCTGTGCGCCTCCTTCCGCGATGAGGTGATCCTGCTGAAAGGTTCGCGCCCCTTCCGCTTTGAGCGCATCAGTGAACAGCTCACCCTGAAGGTACACGAAACCACACTGGAGGTAGACCTGAATGCCCTCGTGGCCAACTACAACTGGTTCCGCTCCCACCTGCGCCCCGAGACAAAGGTAGTGTGCATGGTCAAAGCCTCAGCCTACGGAGCCGGAAGTCTGGAAGTAGCCAAAACCCTGCAAGACCACCGTGTAGATTACCTGGCCGTAGCCGTAGCCGATGAAGGCTCCGCCCTGCGCAATGCCGGTATCACCACTGGAGTCATTGTGATGAACCCCGAGATGAGCGCCCTGCACACCCTCTTTGAGTACGAGCTGGAACCGGAGGTGTACAACTTTCGCCTGCTGCGCGCCCTGATCCATGCCGCACGCGCACAGGGCATTACCAACTTTCCCATCCACATCAAGATCGATACCGGCATGCACCGCATGGGGTTCGCACCGGAGGAAGTACCCCAGCTGATCCACGAACTGCGCCAGCAGTATGCCCTGATCCCCCGGTCCGTTTTCTCACACCTGGCAGGAAGCGACAGTGCCGAGTTCGACGACTTTACCCGTCAACAGATCCGTATATTCCAGGAGTCGGCCGCACAGCTGCAACGCGCCTACCCCCACAAGATCCTGCGTCACATCCTCAACTCCTCCGGCATCGAACGCTTCCCGGAGCACCAGATGGATATGGTACGCCTGGGCATCGGGCTGTACGGGGTCAGCTCGGTAGACAACCGCATCCTGCATACCGTAAGCTCCCTGCGCACCACCATACTGCAGATACGCGAGGTACCCGAAGGCGAAACAGTGGGATACAGCCGCAAGGGCCGGCTACAGCGCGATTCACGCATTGCCGATATCCCCATCGGGTATGCCGACGGGCTGAACCGTCACCTGGGAGGTGGCCGCGCCTCGTGCATCGTACACGGACAGAAAGCCCCCATCGTGGGGAATATCTGCATGGACATCACCATGATCGATGTAACCGACATCCCCCAATGCCGGGAAGGCGATACGGTAGAAATATTTGGTACGCAGCAACCCGTAACCGTACTTTCCGATTTGCTGGACACCATTCCGTATGAGATACTTACGGGCGTGTCCGACCGTGTAAAACGAGTTTATTTCCAACAAAGTTAAACTACAGCGCTATAATTGCGTCTAATTATAAAACAAAAAACAAAAACTGATTGTTATGATATCATTATTCCTTGGAACGATTGGCATGGGTGAAATATTAGTGATTGCCCTTATCGTATTACTCCTCTTCGGAGGAAAGAAGATTCCCGAACTCATGCGTGGCTTGGGTAAAGGGGTAAAAAGCTTTAAAGACGGCGTGAAAGAGGCCGAAAATGACATTAAGGACTCTCTTCAAGATAAAGACGAGAAAGAGAAGAAAGACTAAATACGACATAAGATAGGGACAAATTTAGAGCATCCGATGGCTGTTTTGTCATACCCACAAGGGTATGAAAGGATGCATGAATATTGTCCCTATCCTGCGTCGCTTCGTAAATTCTGCGTATGCCTCAAATGACTTTTTGGGACCATCTGGATGAGTTACGCCGTGTGCTGGTGCGCGTGGCAGTGGCCATTGCAGTGTGTTTCGTGGGGTTCTTTATCTGGATGCCGTCCATTTTCGACCGCTTCATCCTGGGCCCCTGTAACAATGACTTCCCTACCTACCGCCTGCTCAGGCAAATCGTGACACAGGTGATGCCCGAGAGTGAATTTCTTCAGAAACCCTTTCAGGTACAACTGATGAACATCCAGTTGGCTACCCCCTTCTTCCTGCATCTCAGCACAGCCTTCTGGCTGTCGTTGGTATGTGTCATGCCCTTCATCCTGTGGCAGGTATGGAGCTTTATCAGCCCTGCGCTTTACAACAAAGAGAAACGTAGTGTGAGGAGCGCCTTCCTGCTGAGCTCCCTGTTCTTTTACATGGGAGCGGCCTTGGGATACCTTCTCATCTTCCCGCTGACGCTTCATTTCCTGTCCACCTACGAGCTGAGCACCCTGGTACCCAACCAGCTTACGCTGACCTCCTACATGGATAACTTCCTGATGCTCATCCTCCTCATGGGACTGGCTTTCGAGTTCCCCCTGCTGCTCACAGTATTGAACCGCCTGGGCATCCTCAGTCGCCAGATGCTCACCCGCCATCGCCGCCACGCCATCGTAGTGCTCATGATCCTGTCAGCCATCATCACCCCTACAGGCGATCCCTTCACCATGACCATCGTAGCACTGCCCCTCTATCTGTTGTACGAGTGCAGCATCCTGATGATGAAACGCAATGTGTGAGAGGGGATACTACGTAAAGTACTTAGTAATACCAAACAGGGGAATATTTTCTATCCAGTCTTGATCCTGATAGCCTAACATCGACATGCGTAAGCCCTTCAATGCGTATTGTTTTGGATAACGAAATCGATCTCGGAAGGGGGTTGATTCGCTACTCCAATAATAAGCAGAGATGCCCATGGACACAAGTTGTTGGAGAACAAATTGCTCAGTGAAGGCTTCCTTGAACTCCTTGAACACATTGTTTCCTACCAACATCTGACTGGCTGGTGCATCAGCCATACACCCCAACAGCCCACAGTCAAGGAGGAATAGCTTAAACGCTCCCAAGTCTTCGTAAAACTTCACAGGCATCTGCAATTCCTTTACCCGGCACACTTTATGAACGATGCCCGCATCCATCAGCCACTGAATAGCCAATTCATATTCGGTAGCCCTTGCACCTTTTTTTAGTACGTTATAGATGAATTTCTTGTTCTCCTTGACCAACTGAGAAGGGAGGGATTGCAGCACTTGCCCAATGTGCATGCTCTCGGTAGCAGTGGCATGTTTAGAGATATCGCGCCGGTACGCATCGAGTATCTCATTCTGTCGGGCTCTCACTTCTTGCAAATCATGGTTCTCGGCATAATTTGAAGAGACTCAAAATTTGAAGTCACAAATTGTGACTTCAAGTTGGGTCTAAGTTACGATTTGCAAGTGATCCGCACGGATAGCCCGAATGGGCTTTCATTTGAATAACCCCCAGTTGCACAAGCAAGGACACAGTCCGCAGCGAAGCTACTGGGGGAGGGATGACACTTACACACCGTACTACCCCGAAGCGGGTTGAACCTCTGTTCAACCCGCTTCGGGGTATCTGGGAGGGAGAGCCGTTCTTACCCCCAGTAGCTTCACTTCGTTTCGCACTACTGGGGGTTACCCAAATCTCACCCACTTCGGGGTGACTGGAGGCAGATTCTCCATTCGGAATGATCGCATACAGATTCTCCATTCGGGGTGACTGGACGTAGCAAGGAAAGAATGTAGGCTATCCAGGCACCACCGCATACGCGGTTTTGACGCAGAGTACAATGTAGTGCGACAAGACAGGTGCGAGGATGCAGGTGGATGACACACGGAAAGCCCGTTCGGGCTTTAATTTGTACAACCCTCAGTTACACAAGTAAGGACGCAGCTATACTAAAGAGTACGCCTTTTATATATGGGGAAGGTCCATTCAGGTATTTTGCTCACGTAGGTTTTTGCGATCTTACCTTCTTTCAGGCGGAACAATAACTTTGCTTTCTTATTATCTTCGGAGTTATCAAAGACATAGGTCCTGTCTGCAATGTAAGATGCCACATTGCAATTGGCTATTGATTTCTTATACCGGTCGATGATTTTAGGGATTGGCACGTCATGCCCGCCTTCTATAACTCTCTGTGCGATACGGGAAGCATTTATAGTAGGATTTTTCAGGCAGATAAAGAACAAGCGGATAAAATACCCAGCCTTCTTGGCCCTGTAGATATAATCAAGCTTGTCTTCCCGAGATAACACTGTTTCGAAAATAAGGCTTCTTCGTTCTTCCAGGCATGCTTCTCGCAGCTGCTCGCAGTATTGGATGGATTTCTTTATTGCTTCCTCATTATTCCAGCCTCCAAACCGCTTTTCGGCTATTTCGTCAGGGTTGATGTATTCAGAATTCTCCATCCATTCATGCTTCAGGATTTCGGAAGTAATGGATGTCTTCCCCGAACCATTCGGCCCGGCAATGACAATTAGTACAGGTCTGTGATCTTCCATCTGCAATACTGGTTTTCTCCCTCTTCAGAGCAACAGAAATCTACGCTCCTTGTTTTGATTCAAGGCGCTTAATGCGGGCTTTCCATTTGTTGAAGGTGCGTTCTGCATTATCATTTATCTCCCGGATAAAGCTGTGGCGGGCTGTTTCGCCTTTCTCTGCTACATTCCTGGCTACCGTACTCATCAGTTCCGACAATTGTTTATCAGTTGGGTCAATGAGAGCAGATAACGGGTAAACGGATTCTCTGTTTTGTTTCATTCTATACCTCCTTGGTATTATGACAAGATGCCTCTTGTGAAAGAGATTCAACAATATCATCGCTACGCAAAGATAGTCATTACTTCGAGGTTTTCAATGATCTTGCTATGAATATTAGTCATTATTCAGCTTTCCCGAAGATTTCATGTTTCAACTGACCGCTGAAGAGACTCAAACTTGGAAGTCACAATTTGTGACTTCCAAGTTGGGTCTAAGTTACGATTTGCAAGTGATCCGCACGGATAGCCCGAATGGGCTTTCATTTGAATAACCCCCAGTTGCGCAAGCAAGGACGCAGTCCGCAGCGAAGCTACTGGGGGAGGATGACACTTACACACCGTACTACCCCGAAGCGGGTTGAACCTCTGTTCAACCCGCTTCGGGGTATCTGGGAGGGAGAGCCGTTCTTACCCCCAGTAGCTTCACTGCGTTTCGCACTACTGGGGGTTACCCAAATCTCACCCGCTTCGGGGTGACTGGAGGCAGATTCTCCATTCGGAATGATCGCATACAGATTCTCCATTCGAGGTGGCTGGACGCAGCGAGGAAGAAATGCAGGCCATTCAGGCACCGCGGAGTGGTGCGTCCATTGTCCTCTGCGTCAACACCGCGGATGCGGTGTTTCCCTTGGTAGCCCAGGGCGCGAGCCCTGGGTCTATGAAGGCATTTAGCACCAGAGCTGCGGCGCAGCGACATCTGGGTTATACCTCCATTCTATCGCTCTCAAAAGGATGAATAACCAAGATGTCGCTGCGCTGCAGCTCAATATTGTGGGCACATTGTCTACCCAGGGCTCACGCCCTGGGCTACCGGGGAAGCACCGCATACGCGGTTTTGACGCAGAGTACAATGTGGTGCGATGCGGTGGATGACGCAGGTGCGGCACGCGGATGCGATGATGCACAGGTGGATGCGGTGGGTGACGCAGGTACGGCAGCCTGCGGGAGTGGTCTGGAAATAGTGAGCCCCGCAAATCCAATGTCGTTCGCGGGGCTCCGAGCGGGGAATTTTTTGTACAGGCATAGGAGTACGGTCATAGGGTAACCTAATTCCGGCGCTCACCGGGGGCATCTTATCCTATCTTGATATTTCTTTGTTTCCTGCAATCAAGGGAGACTGGCAGGGGGTACGTCCTCGGGGTAGCTGGTTATCTGCTCCAGAAGTTGGTATCAGGGCCGCTGTTGTCATCATTTGACAGGGAGCCTCTGGTGGCATTAAAATTCTTTGCGCTGGTTCCCGAATCGGCTATCATTCCTTCCACCTCCAGCTCTATCACTTCGACGGTGGGGGCTTGGTATTGGGTCTTTTCCGTGTGATTTTATTATTAAACGATGAATATACGATATTATTGTACGAAGAATTTCTGTCCTTCGATGAAGTATACGCCGGTGAAGAGGAAACCATCTTTCTCTTTGGAAAGGTTCTCCGTTTTATGTACGATCGCCTCAATTGCCGAGAAGATAACGGCTCCTTCATCCTGCAGGAAAGCAGCAAAGGCTGCACCCGGAAAGGAGATGATGTAAGGCGTATTGGCATCCATTACTCCATTTGCTGTACTTGTAAAATATAGAGTGGTGTTATCAGAGGCGCTTTGCTCACGCAACCAGAAGTGACCGCCAGTGTCAGTTGTAGTTACGGGGTAGATCTCTCCCCCTATCTTAGTCTCATAATACATCGCATCAAAAGGAAGCACGATAGTCTGCCAACCGTTAGAGGTGGTGCTTGCGTACACTTTGGGCGTGCGGGTGTAGGTAATCTTTTCGGCGGTAAATAGTTCTATTTTTAGATTATTATACTGCTGATTTAAATAAAAGCAGTATGTTTGCAAACATGAACAATAAGCTTCAAATATTATTCAGTGAGCATAAGGGCTATCTGACAAAGATGGATTTGCCTGATGCTTACACTTATTATCAACTATTGAAGTTGGTTAAAGAAGGCATTGTGCTGCGCGTTAAGCGGGGTGTGTATTGCTATGAAAGCCCTGAATTCAACAGTATGATGCTTGATGTATCAAAAATAGTTCCTAATGGAGTGCTTTGCATGTATTCGGCTTGGGCATATTACGAGTTGAGTATGCAAATACCACAATCCTTTAATATTGCGATAGAGAAAAGTCGGAAAGTATCGTTGCCTGACTATCCTCCCATTACTTTGTATTACTGGCAGCGCGAGTATCAAGAGCTGGGCGTTACTACAGAAACAATAGGTGGATATGAGGTGAAAATATATGATTTGGAAAAATCGGTTTGTGATGCTGTCAAATACAGAACAAAGATAGGGACGGATGTTACTTCCGAAATACTAAAAAGCTATTTGAAGCGGAAAGACCGTAATCTTTCCAAGCTAATGAAATACGCAAAGGAAATGAGAGTTGAAAAAACGCTTAAAACATATTTGGAAATCGGGCTATGACACAAGATATTGCAAAATCAATTAAAGCAAAATTGCTTAACTTGTCAAAAAAAGAACAATTGGACTATCAATTGCTTGTTATACGGTATCTTTACGAACGGTTGCTTTATCGCTTGTCCATTAGTGATTACCGTGAAAAGTTCTACCTTAAAGGTGGTGTTTTGTTGTATGCTTTTGAAAAGGAATTTCCCCGCCCAACATTGGATATTGACTTCTTAGGTGTGAAAATCAAAAACGACATGTCACACATCAAAGATGTTTTTACTAAAATTTGCAGCCTGTCCTGTGAAGAAGATGGAATCAAATTCGATACAAGTGCCATTGCTACGGAAGATATTACCGAAAATAAAGCCTATGCAGGTGTCCGGGTGTCGATTGTAGCGCATTTGGATTCTATCAAACAGGTAATGAAAATGGATATAGGATTTGGCGATGTGGTGATACCAAAACCATTGGTTATAACCTATCCGGCATTGATGGAAGAGCTGCCCGCTGCAAATATTGTTGCCTATTCATTAGAATCAGTTGTTGCAGAAAAATTT
>JAVBMN010000041.1:0-35031 GCA_031552405.1 Bacteroidaceae bacterium
CCCCATCGTATACCGATGAATCTTTAATTGAAAACCCATGAGGGAAATCAATACCATCCGGAATTAATCTTTCTTTCGAAAGGCTATGCCGGAGTATACGGCAGGTTGGATACGTGTTACTCACCCGTGCGCCGGTCGCCAGCGGTCTATTGCTAGACCCTGCTGCCCCTCGACTTGCATGTGTTAAGCCTGTAGCTAGCGTTCATCCTGAGCCAGGATCAAACTCTTCTTTGTAATAATTACTTTTTCTTAGTTTCTTTCCCGGACTGCAAAATGATATCTCATAAATCTATTTGTTATTTTGATACAAATTGACGGTTCGATTTTTTAAGTTGCTTCATATACATTATATATATAAAGAACTAAAAGCTCTTGTACTACTTGTATTGTTTATGTAAATATGTCAAAGTGCGCTTTTGTCTTTTAAAGAAGGAAACCTTCAAAAAAAACGGCTCCCGAAAATGCGAAAGCGGATGCAAAGATAAAGACTTTTTATAATAACTTCCAAATTATTGGAGAAGTTTTTGAAAAAAAAGATGCGGGAGGGAAACTCGGGCAATAACTCTTTATCGGTAGAACGCCTGCTTTGTTTTCGAAAGCGGGTGCAAAAGTACGGGAATATTCAATACAAGCAAAATATAATCAACTTTATTTTGAAAGAAAATATGCCGTAAAACATGAAAAAGGCTTGTAATCAGGGGGAAACAGAGAAGAGAAACTTTTGAAGAAGAAGAAAGAGGGGAAAACAAGCGAGAAGGCACACATTATATATTATATATAGGGACAAAAGAAAAGCAGGCCCGAGATTTGAAAAGACAGGCCTGAGATTGAAAAAAACAGGCCTGAGATGAGAGAAACACAGGCCTGAAGATGAGGGAAACTCGTGCCCACGAAGAGAAAAACCGGTGCGCACGGGTTGGAGAACTGGTGCCCACGGGTTGGAGAACTGGTGCCCACGAGCCGGGGAACTGGTGCGCATCAGTCAGGAGAGGGAACTGGAGGACTGAAAATAGATAAAACGCCCCTACCCCACAGGGTATACCGGGAGGCTATTCACACCCTTCACAGGCATTGAAATACCGACAGCCAAAGGGGGCCAGGATGAAGGGCAGGTGTGAAGGGCGTGAAGGGGGAAACTTCATTGGCGGGGAAGGTGAGTAAAGAAACGTGCGATACCTTTAGTTCGAAAAAAACGTTGAAGAGTGGGGTTCACACCATTCACACCTACCCTTCACCCGTAAAGCCGTTGTACATGGGTATTACAGAGGGGGTGAAGGGGTGAAGGGTAAGCAGACAAACACTTGGGAGCTATGAACGAAGTGCGACATGTAGGGGCGGATTGAATCAGCCCGAATCATAAAACAACAAAAACAGCGGGCGGATTAAATCCGCCCCAACACGATATAGCCCTCACGAAAGGGAGGGGGAAGGATGCGGATAATCATTTAAAAAAAACAAATCAGCGAATAACGGGATACACCTCGTTTTCCTGTATTTCTTTATACCATTCCTGATGAGCTGTACCACCGGATAATATCCACGGGGCAAAGTTGAGATAGGCTTTTCTAATGGTATTATATTCAATAGGCCACCGAAAGACATCGGGCACCATAAGACCAAAGCTCAACCCTTCGGCAGAAAGATAAGGTGCAGCACTCCCTACACAGTTACCAGTTTCAAGCCACTGAGGATTAGCCAGATCGGTAGGATTAAAGGCGGGGAGATGCACTTCCTGGCGTTTGGCGTTTTTCTGATTGGTAATCAGAAAAAGATCGAAGAATTCCATACGAAGATTACTTTCGGTAATTGCAGCACTTTCGTCAAAAGAGATTTCGATTTCAAACATCTGAGGCTGAACAGAGGTTTGACCTGCATAGGTATTAATCAATCCCTTAGACGGCTTTCCTGTGAGAAATTCGTGCGCATTTCCAAAAACAGGAATCACGATATTTGTTTGTCCTTTCTCTACATTGGCTGAGTTCAGATCAAAGAAACTAAGATTAGCACCGGGGGTAGTACTATGCTTCAACTGCACAGTTTTTACTTTGGAAGCTGGAATACCCGCCAAGCGCAGTGCGGCAGCAATCTGCTTGGAGGCTCCAACAGCCATCAATTTCCCCTGTACCGTATAGGAGGTAATGGCACCACTTTTCTGAGTAGCCAACTGTCGTTTCGTGATATAAACCACCACATCATTCATGTCATAATCGCCATAAATAGGCCAGTTGTCTTCAAAGGCATAGCTATAAGTAGTCAAATCTTCAGTAATAAGAGGCCATACCGGGTCTTGAGGATCTCCACCCGGATTTCCTTCATTGGTGGTTGTATCGCAAGAAGCGATGGTTAAGGCAGACTCCTTATAGCCAGTTATTTCAACAGGCACTTCGAACTTACACTGCCATCCCTGCGTCTTGGGATCGTAATTATCACATTCTACTGTCAGATTCCCTTTAAAGACATTGCCTGAATTATAAGTCAGCTTGGGGCTTTGCACCAATGAGCGGGCCACCCCTGTACCACCTCCATTCAATGTCACAGTATAGGCCAATTCGAGAGCACTAAGGGCTGAGAGCAATGAGCCATCAAGCACCTGGACCGTATTACTGCTGAGCTGGATGCGATCGGCCAGTATCGTACCTTTCTCCAGTACTAATTCGCCATTGTAGAACTTAAACTGATCTTGCACCTCTACCAGACAATAGTTATACCATTTGGTACTTCCCTGACAGATGCTCTGCCCCAGTTTCATACTTCCGTAGTTATAGATCCGATTCTTCTCCGACAGGAAAGTTTTAATTGTAGCCACCGCCTTTTCTCCATTGTAGAAGAGATCCGGATTGTTATAGAACTTATCCAGTTTAAGAGCACCCAGATTATACACCTTATTGGCATTAGAGCACTGGATTTCAACCATATCCACACTTCCTCCCGGCATAATAACAAGCTGGGAAGAACCTTGAAAATTCAGGCTTCCTCCCTTAATTTTACCTCCGGGGAGCACAATGATTTCAAGCCCCTTCTCGATCTGGAAAGTGCTGCTTAATGTCCAAGTCCCGGTAATAAACAGCTGGGCCGAAGTCATGGTGGTAGCATACATAAATCCGCCGGAGTACGCTTCGGTAATTTTATATACACCCTGATTCTGCAACGCCCTTTCAGCAACGGGTTTTGCCACCTGCACACTGATTTCTGTGGCACCATCAGGAAGCGAACGATACTCAGGCGGAACAATCTCGTCGCCTGCAGCCTGCAAAGACAAACTTCGTTTTGAACTTGAACCGGAAGCAGAGAAGTCGCAGGTTAGCTCTGTCATCCCATCTGCAACCTCATAGCTTCGCATCACTTTACGCCCTCGTGGATCTATCTGACAAACAAACAGTTCGCCCACTCCTTTGGGTATAGAAAGAGATGCAAGATAGGGTTCGCCTTTTTTTGAAACGCCTTTACTAAGCAGATGCGCTTCGACTGAAGCATCATAAGGATTCTCATCCCACACTTCCACTACGTAATAATATTCGCCCAAATACTCATCATTGGCCTGTACACTGAGCTGTAAAGTATACATCGTGGCCCAATCAAAACCGTTGGGGATGGTAAGTTCTGACATCGGATTCTCGGTGGGTTTCAGATTGCCCGGGTTAGGTCCTAATTGCTCCGGATCGCTTACACAACCAGAGAACGCTCCCGCCCCGCCTAACAGTGTGACCAAAACAAATAGAGCCCGGCACACTTTTTTAAGAAGGAAAGTCTTTTTTTCCATAATCATACTAATATTATGAGATATATTCTGTTGACAAATTTATAAAAATCCAGAAAAAGACAAAAAGAACCAACTCATAAAATATCCCAAACGTTCATCAAAGAAAGTTAAAAGCCTCTTAGAACAGTTTTCTCGTAGTGTGGTGTACAATTTCAAATAGCAAAAGCCGTTATTCCAACACCTGCTTTTCAAGTTATCCAAGAGAAAGATATTATAAATTATTATTTTGCCGCCGCCTATTTTTTTATAACTTTGTGGCATTTTTAGATTCACATAGATAAAGATTAAATATGCTTACCATCAAACTCATTACAGAGAAGACCGAAGAAGTAATCAAAGGCTTGGAAAAGAAACGTTTCAAGAATGCAAAAGAGACTATTGACCAAGTACTGGAACTGGATAAGAAGCGCCGCACTTCACAGAATGAACTTGACAAAGGACTGTCTGAGGTGAACACTCTCTCCAAATCTATTGGCATGTTCATGAAAGAAGGTAAGACAGATGAAGCCACTGCCGCCAAAGAAAAAGTAGCCAGTCTGAAAGAAAGCAATAAAACCCTGGAGACAGAGAAAGTGCAAGCCGAGCAAGATCTGCAAGAGCTGCTTTATACCATCCCCAACATTCCTCACGCCGAGGTTCCTGAAGGTGCCGGTGCAGAGGATAATAAAGTAGAGCGTTCCGGCGGAACCCAAAACACCCTGCCCGCCAATGCCCAGCCCCACTGGGATCTGGCCAAGCAATACGACCTGATTGATTTCGACCTCGGTGTAAAGATCACCGGTGCCGGATTTCCTGTATATAAAGGTAAAGGTGCGCGCTTGCAACGTGCCCTTATCAATTTCTTCCTGGATGAAGCTCGCAATGCCGGATATATGGAAATCATGCCCCCTACGGTAGTAAACCAGGCTTCCGGTTTTGGCACCGGACAGTTGCCCGATAAAGAAGGACAGATGTACCACTGCGGAGTGGATGACCTATACCTGATTCCCACAGCCGAGGTGCCCGTTACCAATATTTACCGCGACGTAATCCTCAGTGAAGACCAGCTCCCTATTAAGAACTGCGCCTATACCCAATGCTTCCGTCGTGAAGCCGGATCCTATGGAAAAGATGTGCGCGGTTTGAACCGACTGCATGAGTTTTCCAAAGTGGAAATCGTACGTATCGACACTCCTGAGCATTCCTACGAATCCCTGAAAGAAATGGTGAACTACGTAGAAAGCCTCATCCAAAAACTGGAACTTCCCTACCGCATCCTGCGCCTGTGTGGCGGCGATATGAGTTTCACGGCAGCACTGTGTTTCGACTTTGAAGTATATTCCGAAGCTCAGCAGCGCTGGCTGGAGGTGAGCTCCGTGTCCAACTTTGAGAACTACCAGGCTAACCGCCTGAAATGCCGCTACCGCAGTGGCGAGAAAAAGCCCGAGTTGTGCCACACCCTGAACGGTTCCGCCCTGGCGCTGCCCCGTATTATGGCTGCACTGTTAGAAAACAACCAGACCCCTGAAGGAATCCGCATTCCCAAGGCGTTGGCGCCCTACTGTGGATTTGATATTATCGACTAATTAAAACTAATAATATGAATAAGATACTCAGCAAGGAACAATTCTCCGAAAAAGTATATAAATTCGAGATTGAAGCCCCCCTCATTGCCCGCTCCCGCAAGGCCGGACATTTTGTGATTATACGCGTAGGCGAAAAAGGCGAGCGCATGCCGCTCACCATCGCCGGAGCCGATGAAAAGAAAGGTACGATTACCCTTGTAATACAAAAGGTAGGACTGTCTTCTACCCGTCTTTGCGATCTGAACGAGGGAGAATATGTAACCGATATCGTAGGTCCACTGGGACAGGCTACACATATTGAAAACTTCGGCACCGTAGTATGTGCCGGAGGAGGTGTGGGCGTAGCTCCGATGCTGCCCATCATACAAGCTTTAAAAGCCGCCGGAAACCGGGTAATCTCCGTACTGGCCGGACGTAGCAAGGACTTGATTATCCTGGAAAAGGAAGTACGCGAAAGCTCCGATGAGGTTATTATTATGACCGACGACGGTTCGTACGGCCGGAAAGGCCTAGTGACCGAAGGGGTCGAAGAAGTGATTAAGCGTGAAAAAGTAGACAAGTGTTTCGCCATCGGCCCCGCCATCATGATGAAATTTGTATGTCTGCTCACCAAGAAATATGAAATACCTACCGATGTATCTCTGAACACCATCATGGTAGACGGCACAGGAATGTGCGGAGCCTGCCGTATTACAGTAGGCGGAAAAACAAGATTCGTATGTGTAGACGGCCCCGAATTCGACGGCCATCAGGTGGATTTTGACGAGATGCTGAAACGCATGGGGGCATTCCGCCAGATCGAACAAAACGAAATGCAGAAACTGGATGAGAACAGCGTAGAGGGAAAAGACTGCAAAGTGCTGCCCGAAGTAGAAGAAAACAGTCGTGCTGCCGCATGGCGTGAAGAGCTGCGCAAATCCATGAAAGCCAAAGAACGCTCAGCCCTTCCACGTGTACACATGCCGGAGCTGGACGCAGAATACCGTTCACACAGCCGTAAGGAAGAAGTGAATCTGGGACTTTCCCCCGAGCAGGCCATGGCAGAAGCCCAGCGTTGTCTGGACTGCGCCAACCCCACCTGTATCAGCGGGTGTCCGGTAGAGATTCGCATCCCCGACTTTGTAAAAAACATCGAGCGTGGCGAGTTTCTGGAAGCCGCCAAAGTACTGAAGATTACCAGCGCCCTGCCCGCCGTATGCGGCCGTGTGTGCCCACAAGAGAAACAGTGCGAATCCAAATGTATCCACCTCAAAATGAACAAACCGGCTGTAGCCATCGGGCATCTAGAACGCTTTGCTGCCGACTATGAACGTGAAAGCGGACAGATCTCTGTACCCAAAGTAGCTGAACAGAATGGAGTCAAAGTAGCCTCCATTGGTTCTGGCCCCTGCGGTTTGTCCTTCGCCGGCGATATGGCCAAGATGGGGTATGATGTAACAGTATTCGAAGCGCTCCACGAAATTGGCGGCGTACTGAAATATGGAATTCCCGAGTTCCGCCTTCCAAACAAGGTGGTGGACGTAGAAATCGACAACCTCGCCCAGATGGGTGTTAAGTTCGAAAAAGATTGCATCATAGGTAAGACCATCAGCGTAGAAGATCTGCAAGCCGAAGGATTCAAAGGATTCTTTATTGCATCCGGAGCCGGACTTCCCAACTTTATGAATATCCCTGGTGAGAACTCTATTAACATCCTCTCCTCCAATGAATACCTGACGCGTGTAAACCTGATGGATGCAGCCAGTGAAGACTCGGATACCCCCGTATTCTTCGGTAAGCGGGTAGCAGTAGTGGGGGGTGGTAATACCGCTATGGACTCTGTGCGTACAGCGATGCGACTGGGTGCAGAACGCGCCATGATTATCTACCGTCGCTCAGA
Organism: Bacteroidaceae bacterium; assembly: GCA_031552405.1. Classification (GTDB taxonomy): domain Bacteria; phylum Bacteroidota; class Bacteroidia; order Bacteroidales; family Bacteroidaceae; genus UBA1794. The sequence goes on from JAVBMN010000041.1 coordinate 7,205, forward strand.
AGAAGAGATGCCGGCACGTCTTGAAGAAATCAAGCATGCCAAAGAAGAGGGCATAGAATTCCTTACGCTGCACAACCCTATCGAGTACATTGCCGACGAGCAAGGAAAGGTAAAACAGGTAAAGCTTCAGAAAATGGAACTTGGAGAACCGGATGAGTCGGGACGTCGTAGCCCGGTAGCCATCCCCGGTGCCATTGAAACCATTGATATCGACATGGCCATTGTCAGTATTGGCGTATCTCCTAATCCTATTGTACCAAGTTCCATAAAAGGACTGGACATGGGACGTAGAGGCACTATCAATGTAGATGAAGACATGCAGACTTCCATCCCCCTCATCTATGCCGGTGGTGATATTGTACGCGGAGGCGCCACAGTGATCCTAGCTATGGGAGACGGACGGCGCGCCGCTTCTGCCATGGATAAGCAGCTTAGTGTCAAGCAGTAAGCAAACAGAGGACAGCTTCAACCGAGCCCTGTATCATTTATAGATAAAGCCTTCATCGCAGTTCGGTGAAGGCTTTTCTGTTAAAAAAGAGATAGAATAATTGCCGCGATACCATATTATTTGTATTTTTGACCATTGAAGTATAATCCTCAAAAGAAAATGAAGAAACTGTTTTTTGTTGTTTTTTGTCTTTTAGCCTCGTCTCTGCATGCCCAGACACTGGAGCAAGCCAAGAAAATGCTGCAAGACGGAGATATCGCCAAGGCAGAAAAAGCACTAAAAACCTTAGCTTCCCGGAAAAACACAGAAGCCACCTTGCTCTTAGCACAGCTCTACCTGAAAGAGTATCGGTTTGAAGATGCCAATGAGCAGTTCAGCGCATTCAAAGCCCTATCGTTGAAAGCAAAGAAAGACATATCCGCTTACGAAAAGGACATCCAACAGGCCAGCACCGGCACGCAAATGATGCTGGGGGTAGAGGATGTGGTTATCATTGACTCCCTGGTAACCGACAAACGTTCTTTCTTAAGCGCTTACAAACTGGGAACCGATGCAGGGAGACTGTTCTGGTACAAAGACTTTTTCAATACTCAGGACGAGAACTGGGGAACCGTATATCAAACCGAGCTGGAGAACCATATCCTGTTCAGCAACAACGGCAAAATCAGTGTCAGTACCCATCAGCTTAATGAATGGAGTACCCCTACCCTCTTATCCGACCATGTAAACAGCCCTCTCAACAATAATTATCCCTTTTTATGCTCGGATGGAGTGACACTTTACTTTGCCTCCATGGGACACGGTGCACTGGGAGGATATGACATCTTTGTGACGCGGTATGACGCAGATAACAACAACTATCTGCAGGCGGAAAATGTGGGAATGCCGTTTAACTCGCCCTTCAACGATTACATGATGGCCATTGATGAAAACTATCAGCTCGGATGGTTTGCCTCGGACCGTTACCAGCCCGACGGAAAGGTTTGTGTCTACATCTTCATTCCCAACGAAAGCAAGAAGACCTACGACATTGATGCCTATAGCGAGAAACAGCTCATTCGCTTTGCCCGCATTACTGCTCTGAAAGAAAGCTGGAAAGGCCGCGAGAAGGAAGTGAAAGAAGCGTTAAGCCGACTTGCCAGGGCGCGTACCGATTCCGGACGGGAAGTAGTCATTAAGAAACAAATCGACTTTGAGCTTGTCATCAACGATGAGCATACCTATACTACCCTGAATGATTTTAAATCTTCCGAGGCTCGTAAGCAGGCATCCACCTGGCTGGAGCAGCAAAAAACGCTCTCTGGCATGGAACAGGCATTAGACAATGCGCGTGAACAATATGCCAAGGCTGCAGTTTCCCAGAAGAAAAACATGTCGCTCAGCCTCCTTAACCAGGAGAAACGGGTAGAGGAACTACAAACCAAAATAGCGCAAATGGAACTTTCCATCCGTAATACGGAGATTAAGAAACTTACCAAATAATTTATATACTATGGAGTATCTGATAATCATTGGCCTTATCCTGCTGGGGATCATCTTCTTCCTAATAGAGATCTTCCTGATACCCGGACTCAGCATTGCCGGGATAGCCTCATTCTGTAGCATGGCATATGCTTGTTTCTATGCCTTTACCGAATTAGGGGTTACTCAGGGATATTTCACTCTTTTCACGGTTATTATCTTTAGTACAGTGGCACTTGTATGGTTTATCCGTTCCCGTACACTGGATAAGATTTCATTAAAAGAAGAACTTCGGGCCAGTGTAGACAACCAGGCAGAACGTAGCGTCAAGGTAGGCGATGAAGGCACCACCACCACACGTCTGGCGCTAATCGGAATGGCCGACTTCGGTGGACGCACCGCTGAGGTAAAGTCTATTGATGGTTTCATAGACGAACATACCCCTATTGTAGTAGCTCGAATTGATGAAGGCTCCATTCTTGTAACCCGTAAATAGATAACCCCTTATAAATAAACATTATGAGTCCTATTATTTTAATTATCATTGTAGTGAGTGCGCTCATATTCTTGGGCATATTCTTTCACTACGTACCGTTCTTCCTCTGGCTCTCGGCCAAAGTGGCGGGAGTGCACATCTCCTTGATTCAGCTCTTCCTGATGCGTATTCGTAACGTGCCTCCTTACATTATCGTGCCTGCGATGATCGAGGCGCACAAGGCTGGGCTGAACACGATCACGCGTGATGAACTTGAAGCCCACTACCTGGCTGGAGGACATGTAGAAAAGGTGGTACACGCCCTAGTTTCTGCCTCAAAGGCAAATATCGAACTCTCATTCCAGATGGCAACCGCTATCGACTTGGCCGGACGTGATGTGTTTCAGGCGGTACAGATGTCGGTAAACCCGAAGGTAATCGACACTCCGGCAGTGTATGCTGTAGCCAAAAACGGAATCCAGCTGATCACCAAAGCCCGTGTAACGGTACGCGCCAACATCAAACGTTTGGTGGGTGGTGCCGGTGAAGAAACCGTACTGGCTCGTGTAGGCGAAGGTATTGTAGCCTCTATCGGTGCAGCTGAGAGTCATGCACATGTATTGGAAAACCCTGACAGTATCTCCAAAGTAGTATTGAAAAAAGGACTTGACTCCGGTACTGCATTCGAGATTCTCTCCATTGATATAGCGGATATCGATATCGGTAAGAACATCGGTGCTGAGTTACAAATCGACCAGGCTAACGCCGATAAGAACATCGCCCAAGCCAAGGCTGAGGAACGTCGTGCTATGGCCGTTGCCCTCGAGCAGGAGATGAAAGCAAAAGCACAGGAAGCCCGCGCTAAAGTTATCGAGGCCGAAGCCGAAGTACCTAAAGCAATGGCCGAAGCCTTCCGCAATGGCAACCTAGGTATCATGGATTACTACCGCATGAAGAACATCGAAGCAGATACCTCCATGCGTGAAAACATTGCCCGCCCCGGAGGCGGTGGTACCGGTAAACCGACTACATAAACATATCTCAGGGACCGTACTAACAACGGTCCCTGTTAGTTAAAAAACATCCTCCACTCGTTTATATGGAAAAATACTTTGCGCCCTCGGAACTAATCCTGAATGAAGACGGTTCCATCTTCCACCTCCATTTACTCCCTGCACAACTTGCCGATAAAGTGATCCTGGTTGGCGACCCAGGACGCGTACCTCTCGTAGCCTCCCACTTTGAATCCATTGAGTGCGAGATACAGAGCCGGGAGTTCCACACCATCACCGGTAGCTACAAAGGGAAACGGCTCACCGTACTCTCCACCGGTATTGGGTGCGATAATATTGACATTGTAATGAATGAGCTGGACGCATTAGCGAATATTAACCTCGAAAGCCGTACCGAACATCCGACTCACCGTACCTTGGAGCTCGTCCGTATTGGTACCTGTGGCGGCCTGCAGCCGGATACTCCGATCGGGACATTTGTGTGTTCGCAGAAATCAATCGGTTTCGACGGGTTGCTCAATTTTTACGCTGGACGCAATGAGGTTTGCGATCTGGAACTGGAAAAAGCCTTTACTAACCACATGAGTTGGAACCCACAATTGGGAGCTCCCTATGTGATCGGTGCGAACAGTGATCTTCTCCATCGTATTAATCAGGGAGATATGGTCAATGGAATTACCGTAGCCTGCGGCGGATTCTTCGGCCCTCAGGGGCGAGAACTTCGCATTCCTCTCGCTGATCCGACACAAAATGAGAAGATCGAAGGTTTCCAGTACGAAGGCCTGCGCATTACCAACTTTGAAATGGAAAGCTCAGCCCTGGCCGGACTCTCCCGTCTTCTCGGCCACAAAGCCATGACTGTTTGTATGGTTATTGCCAACCGCAGAGCCAAAGAGATGAATGCCAGCTACAAAAACACGATTGATCAACTGATAGAAAAAGTCCTCGAACGCATCTGATTTTCCCGTATGAATACCCAAGATACTATTTGCGCCATCTCTACAGCACCGGGCGGTGCCATTGGGATTGTACGTATTTCCGGCCCTGAAGCCATTGAAATCACCAATCGCATTTTTTATCCGGCAAGCTCCACGCCCTTGCAGAAACGCGCGGCCGGGACACTCACCTTTGGCGAGATCCGACAGCACGGACAGATCATTGACGAAGTGCTTGTCAGCCTCTTCCGCACGCCCCATTCATATACGGGTGAAGACTCCGTTGAGATCTCCTGCCATGGTTCACAATACATCTTGCAGCAAATAGTACAACTGCTCCTCTCCGAAGGTTGCCGCCTGGCTACTCCCGGCGAATACACCCAACGCGCCTTCCTGAACGGTAAGATGGACCTTTCTCAGGCCGAAGCCGTGGCCGACCTGATTGCCTCCGGCTCTGCTGCCACTCACCGCCTGGCCATGAGTCAGATGCGTGGTGGATTCAGTCGCGAGCTGCGCATACTTCGCGAACAACTTCTCGAAATCACCAGCCTCATGGAGCTGGAACTCGACTTCAGTGAAGAAGACGTTGAATTCGCCGACCGTGAACGTCTCCGCCAACTGGCTGATGCCATTGCTACCCGTATCACCACCCTTACCGAAAGTTTCAGCGTAGGTAATGTTATCAAGAATGGCATTCCTGTAGCTATTATTGGCGAAACTAATGCCGGAAAGTCGACCCTTCTCAACGCCCTTGTCGGCGAAGAACGCGCCATTGTCAGCGACATCCACGGCACCACCCGCGACGTTATCGAAGATACCATCAACCTCCAAGGCATCACCTTCCGCTTTATTGATACCGCCGGTATCCGTCACACCACCGATACCATCGAAAACCTCGGCATCGAACGTACCTTTCGTAAACTTCAGGAAGCCCGTATCATCCTTTGGCTCGTAGACTCCCCTGCCCTACTCTCCACCCCCAATAACTACACCGAATCTCAAATCCTCCCCCACATTGAGGACAAAGAGTTATTCCTCATCCTAAACAAAACCGATCTCCTCAGCCCGGAACAAGGCGAGCAACTCCTCGCCCACTTCGCCCACATCCCTGGAGAACGCTTGTTCCTCTCCGCCAAGCAAGGCGAAGGCCTCCCCTTTCTTCGCGACCTTCTGGTAAAAGCCGCCGCCCTCCCTAACCTTGCCGAAAACGACGTCATCGTCACCAACATTCGCCATTACGAAGCCCTTACCCGCGCACTCTCCTCCATCCACCGCGTCCAGGACGGTCTCCTCACCTCCCTCCCCGGCGATCTCATCAGCCAGGACCTCCGCGAATGCATCCACCACCTCTCCGACATCACCGGCGACGTCACTACAGATGATGTATTAGGACATATCTTCTCCCACTTTTGCATCGGGAAATAACCTATAAGTTCAAGTACAAAGATATGCCTATAATAGAAATCTCATCGTTATCCCACCCAGGGGTAGAAATATTCAGCACCCTCACCGAAGCACAGTTGCGCAGTCACATTGATTTCGCCAGAGGCGTCTTCATTGCAGAAAGTCCCAAGGTTATCAATGTGGCATTAGATGCCGGCTATGAGCCGTTAGCCATTCTGTGTGAGCAGAAACATATTAGCGGTGATGCCAGCACTATCATTGAACGTTGCGGTACTATTCCTGTTTATACAGGTGAGCGAAACTTACTTGCTACACTCACCGGCTATACCCTTACCCGTGGCGTTCTTTGTGCCATGCGCCGTCCTGAGCCACGAAGCATGGAGGAAGTATGCCAGGGAGCAAAACGTATCGTAGTAATAGATGGCGTCGTTGACACCACCAATATCGGAGCCATCTTCCGCTCGGCAGCCGCTCTGGGTATTGATGCAGTTCTACTTACCCTCTCCTCCTGTAATCCGCTAAACCGCCGGGCGATCAGAGTATCCATGGGGGCGGTATTCCTCGTGCCATGGGCTTGGATAGACGGCTCCATCAGCCAACTCGGGCAATGGGGATTTCGCACCGCTGCTATGGCCCTCACTGATGAGGCCATCTCCATCGACAATTCTGTATTGATGACTGAACCCAAGCTGGCCATTGTAATGGGTACAGAGGGCGATGGTCTCTCATCCCAAACAATTGCTGAAGCTGATTATGTGGTTCGCATTCCTATGTCGCATGGTGTAGATTCCCTCAATGTAGCCGCTGCCTCTGCGGTGGCTTTCTGGCAACTTCGCAATAGAAACTCTTGAAGAGAATGCTGCACCTTGCAGAAGAATTGGTCACCGGAAAGAAGAAAAATTCTGAAGAATAACTATATTTGCAATCAAATTGCGCCACTACAAGGAGACAGTTCGCTTTACTCTTGAAGATATGTAGCCACCCTTATTTCAACCTGTCAAATAAAAACAGTATGCAATCATCACTTTACAAGATATCCAAAGATCTCGAAAATCTAGAAGTTTTAAAGGAAACACCGTTTAAAAAAGAGCGTGAGCTTCAACACCTCTTTGAAGCTAATTTACCATTGATTATGGGGCTAAAGCTTGTAAAATCAGAATTCACAATCAAGAATAAACGGATTGATACGCTTGCATTCGACCAGGAATCAAAGGCATTTGTGATCATCGAATACAAACGTGACCGGAATAGCAGTGTGGTAGATCAAGGCTTTACTTATCTGAGCCTGATGCTGCAAAACAAAGCGGACTTTATATTGGAGTATAACGAACAAAACCCCGATAATCAACTTAACCGCAATGCGATAGATTGGTCGCAAAGCCGGGTTGTATTTGTATCTCCCGACTTTACAGAGAATCAAATAGAGGCTACCAACTTCAAAGACATTGCAATCGAGCTATATGAAGTGAAGCGTTATGGAGATCACTTGTTGATTGACCCCATCAAGAAGAGTAAGGCCGCAGAAAGCATTAAGCCCATTACCCAAAAGGACAAAGAGTATAAAAGCATTGCAGATGAGATCATCGAATACACAGAAGAGCGTCTTTGGGATCACAAATCAGAGGATATTGTTTCGTTGTACGAGAAATACAAAGCAGCAATTATTAACCTGGCCGACGATATTGAGGTGAAACCTTTAAAGCTATACGTAGTATTCAAAAAGAACAATCGAAATATTGTTAGTGTCGAGATACAAAGAGAATGCCTCAAAATGTATATAAACATGAAATACGGTGATTTGGACGATCCCAAGAATCTGGCTCGGGACATATCCAAAGTAGGGCATTTAAGCACGGGAGACTATGAGCTAAAAGTATCCGACGCCAAGAATCTCGAATACGTGATGAGCCTCATCAAACAGGCTATTATCGAATGAATGCAGAGTAAGTAGAAAACGTATAAAATAAGTAGTATGCAAAATATTATCACAATTATATGGGACTTTGACAAAACGCTTGTAGATGGTTACATGCAAGATCCTATTTTTGAGGAATACAAGATAGACTCCAGCCTGTTTTGGGAAGAAATAAATAATCTGCCATCCAAATACTGGAAAGAACAAGGGGTTAAAGTAAATCCTGATACGATCTACTTAAATCAGTTCATCAGATATACTCAAGAAGGGAAATTTCCGGGATTGAACAATGAGAAGTTGAGATCATTTGGCGCGAAACTGAAGTTCTATCCGGGAATACCCGACATTCTCAAGGCAACCAAGGATCTGCTCAAAAAAGACCCCGCATGCATAGAATACAATATAAAGGTGGAGCATTATATCGTAAGTACAGGCTTTGCCCAAGTCATACGCGGCTCCTCGGTTATGGAATATGTAGAAGACATCTGGGGTTGTGAGTTGATCGAAGCCCCCGATCAAGAAGGTAATCCTGTGATCAGCGAAATAGGATACACAATTGACAATACCACCAAGACCAGAGCTATCTTTGAGATCAATAAAGGCATAAACAAGAACCCGGATATAAATGTGAACAGTAAACTATCCGGCGAACAAAGAAGAATCGCTTTCAACAATATGATTTATATCGCAGACGGGCCAAGTGATGTCCCCGCATTTTCGGTGGTGAAAGAAAGAGGCGGTGCCACATTTGCCATTTACCCAAAAGGAAATGAGAGGGCATTTAAACAAGTGGAGCAGTTGCGCGAAGAAGGTCGTATCGATATGTTTGGAGAAGCCGATTATAACGATAAGACCACCGCTTCGATGTGGATTTGCAACAAAATCACCGAGTTTGCCGAACGCATAAAGCAAGCTGAAAAGAGCAGGCACTCCGGAGTCCTCAATACTCCAAAGCATTTAAATTAAGCGCATTATCCAAGTCAATTATAAGCCTTAACCCCTAATCCGCCTCTTCATCCAGTGCTTCGATCAGGAAGCTGACCGGGCGAAATCCGTCATTACACGAAATCATGGCGGACTTTTCGTTCTTCATCCAGCCGCTATAGAAGTTGCCACCACCATGGGCTAAGGTCATTACAAAGGGCGACATGCTCTGCCAGGCGCTGTCGCACATGCCATCGGGTTTTTCCCAGCCATTGGCGATAAACACCTGGCCCTCCTTCATGTGGCAGGCGTGTTCAATGGGATTTTCGTATCTTGTCATCAGGTCTTGATAGCAAGTTATTCGCATGACGGTGATTCTGCATTTCTTCATAACTGCTTCTTGCGGTATTTGGTTGATTAGCAATCTGCCGGATCCATCCTCTGGAACACATATCCCAGGCGTTTCAGTTCGATGGCGGCGCCTATACGAAACATCACCTTTACGGCGCGGGCAAAGACATAAAAGGCCATCGGGCTTTGGGGTTCTATCTGCTCGTGCCTGATGAAAGCTACTGCCGTTTGTGCACTTCTGCGGATCATGGCTTCCAGATCCTGGGCTTCGTGGCTGTCCAGAGGCAGGCCTAACAAGTCTTTTACTATATGCTCGTCCATATCGTCAAAGCCCTGCTCACCATAAAAGGATGTATACTCAGCCCGGGAAAAGGTATCCCAGTTCGCATCCCATCCATACGCAATGGCCAAACCCAGATAACCCGCCCAGGCCACGGATACGGTAGGATATTCTTTGATCTGCGCTACCGCATCTACCATATATTCAGGGGCAAGCGCATTCCAGCGGTCGGTGATGTCATCCGTGGCAAGCAATGTGCCGTCCAGCAGTTTGTACGAGGTACACAGTCGCAACAGTTCCTCCTGCAGCTTACTCTCAAAACGATCCAGGAATTCTTTATCTATCATAAAAGAAAATCAATATGCTTTCTATCCAACATTCTGTTTTACGCAGTAAAGTTACTAATTAAAATGATGCAGATACACATGATGCAGAAGCGTTTTTACTTGTACAGCCCGAAAATAGTATTTATATTTGCTTATTCGTCAATAATAAAAATATGTATTCCCTGACAAAACAGTTATAATATGCATAAATACATCCTGACTACCCTGGTATTTTTAGCGGTCTTTGCCCCAGTTTCCGGGCAGATATCCAAGACAGTACGCGAGTTTATAACCCCAGACAGCAGTACTTCCGTGCCTGCTGACTCCATACATGCAGTGGAGACAGAAATGAAGAAAGCACTGGAAGAGGCGCGACTGAATGAGGCTAATCTGCGGATGGAGATTGAACAGATGAAGCTCCAGGCATATACTGCAGACTCGGTAAAACGGGCAAAGCAAAAAGTCCGCATTGACTCCTTGCGCCAACATACACCGGGCATCCCCGTAGTAGTAGAGGAGGACACCTTGTTTTACCTGTTTGCAAAGCGCGGCGGGCATACTCCGCAGCAGCGCGCCACGATGGTGAGTGCCGCCATACTGGAAGTGGGAAAACGCTTCAACCTGAAACCGGATTCCCTATATATAGAAAGCAGTGACATAGTGACCGACCTCATGTATGGTGACAAGGTCATAGTCACATTTACCGATCAGGATGGCCTGTGGGAAAACTGCTCACGCGACCAGCTGGCTGCGGCCAAACGCGAGATCATTATTCAGAAACTAAAGGAACTAAAAGAAGAACATAGCTTCTGGCGATTGGTACTACGCATACTATACTTCGTAGGAGTGCTACTCGGGCAGTATCTCTTGTTCCGGGGTACCAACTGGCTCTTCCGCAAATTGAAAATGCGCATACAAGGACTGAAAGAGACACATCTAAAGGCCTTCACGATTCAGGATTATGAGCTCCTAGATACACAAAAGCAGGTAAAACTGCTGTTGCTTGCGACCAATCTCGGCCGGTATCTCTTTATGCTGCTGCAATTGCTCATCACCGTTCCGCTTCTTTTTTCCATCTTCCCGCAGACCAAGAACCTGGCTTACGAGCTATTCTCCTATATATGGAATCCGGCGAAAAAGATTATTATAGGAATTGTTGACTACATACCTAATCTATTCACCATCATAGTGATATGGATTGCCGTGAGATATATGGTAAAACTGGTGCAGTACCTCGCCCGGGAAATCGAATCGGAGAAACTAAAGATCAACGGTTTCTACCCCGACTGGGCAATGCCCACTTTTCACATCATCCGTTTTTTGCTGTATGCGTTCATGATAGCCATGATTTACCCCTACCTGCCAAGGGCTAACTCCGGAGTATTCCAAGGGATATCCGTGTTCGTGGGGCTTATTGTTTCATTGGGCTCCAGCACGGTGATTGGCAATATTATTGCCGGGCTGATCATCACCTATATGCGCCCTTTCAAGCTGGGCGACCGGATTAAGCTTAATGATACCGTGGGTAATGTCATCGAGAAAACACCCTTTGTCACCCGCATCCGAACTCCCAAGAATGAGCTGGTCACCATTCCCAACTCATTCATCATGTCCTCCCATACGGTAAACTACAGCGCTTCGGCACGGAATTATGGTCTGATTATCCACTCCGAGGTATCCATTGGTTACGATATACCTTGGAAACAAGTGCATCAATTACTTATTGAAGCAGCTCTGGAAACTCCCGGCGTACAGCCCGATCCGATGCCTTTCGTACTGGAAACATCCCTGCACGATTGGTATCCGGTGTACCAGATAAATGCCTACATCCAAGATGCCGATCAGCTGGCTCAGATTTATTCCGACCTGCACCAACACATCCAGGACGTATTCAACCGGGCTGGTATCGAGATCATGTCGCCCCACTATGTGGCTATGCGCGATGGAAATGAGAGCACACTTCCCAAAACTGCGCCTGCAGAAACGAAAGCACCCTGAGGAGGGAGGAGGTAGAGAAATACGCTATCAGGAAATAATTATCGCAAGAATAATAAACTAAGGAATGTGTTATTCGAAAAAAGCCGTATATTTGGGGAGTTCAAACCCTCTAATATAAAGACCGAGTATGAATAACAGAATAATTACAATCGCGATACTATGTATAACAGTCCTGCAATTGAGCGCACAAACAGAGTATCTGACAAGAGATAAGAATGATATTTATTGGCAGCCCGGCACCAAGATAAACTTTTCTGATTATCAATCATCATCTGATACATCTTGCGTTAAATATAAAGAAAAGTACGGGATAACGATGTCTGCCAGCATAGGAAGCAGAGGCATTGTGGATGCACCTAAAAAGCGCAGCCGGAAATTCGAAAAATTCTATTTAGCACCTGTTTTTTGCAAGAACTGCTCTTGTTGCATTTCCGAGGATTCTTTATGCCTAAAAGTAGATCAGCTATTATTCGACATTGCAGAGATTTGTGTAAGGAATGCGCGTCGAGAATTACTTGACGCTCAAAAACTAATGCATGCCGACAATACATATAGCACTCTTTTCATTACTATAAAAAGCAAATGGGATAGAGATATGCAATTATTTTTCAGGACAATTCTCAAGGGAGTACTCATTGAGAAAAAAGATAGTATGTATACGCAATGGCGGGAATCAACGGATAAAATCTTAGAAGAAACGAAAGAGTATGCCACACCTCCGGAAGATTGTTACAGGTTTATATCCGACAAACCTATTGAAAAAGGATACGAGATGGCAAAGTATGTCATAGGGGATATGAAAGGGAAAGACGAGGAGAAATAAGCCAGGCAACATGCCATCGGAACCCCTCGAAACCTGTTTCACCGCTGCCCGAGGACAGCCTGGAAACTGGTGCCCGCCAATTATTCAACCGTAAGGCTGTACTTTCCTAATCTTAGGCCTGAGTTTTCAAATTCCAGGCCTGAGTTTCCCTAACCGCAAGCCTGAGTTTTGCAAGGCTCAAAAGCATGCTTAAAACGCCCCCCTCCTCCTCTCAAGACTTTCCTCCGCAGCTATTCACGCCCTTCACACCCTCTGCAACCCCGATACACAAAGGCTTTGCGGGTGAAGGGCACGTGTGAAGGGTGTGAAGGGCGGTGTTCACATGGCAATAAACTAGCAAATAGGACGTTAAACAATATATTAACCTTTAAAAAACACAAGAGATGGCAATAAAATCATTAAAATCAGTTCTGAGATTTTGGCAGGAAATCTTTTTTGTAGTTCCGATAGTATTAGCATTAGCTGCATTAGCCAAAGCCGTGATACTTGGGCACACAATGAACGGGGTGGATATTCTTCTCGTTTCTATCTTTGCACCTCTATTGTTTTGCCTTATCGGTCAGTTTTTTTGGAGAAGCAAAGCCTTGGGTAACGTTTTATTTGTACTTTTAGAAATACTTTCCATTATTGTTGTTTTGATGGCTTTGTATGCTATCGGCAGAACAAATAGTGCTACGATAACGGTACAAGTAATTATAATGTTGATTTACGGGATAGCCGGGATTTTTACTGCGTTTACAATGATAGTGCCCCAAAACAAATTTGCACCTGACGGTTTTGGCGAAACAGTTGCCGATTGAAGAGGATTTTCAATCAGTATGGTCAAACCGATGAAAATCTAAAATAAAACCTGTACATTTGCCTTTCAGAAAAATCTGAGAGCCTAAAACAAGACAAATGAATAAACGAGTTTTTATCACCGGCGGTGCGCAAGGCATCGGACGCGCTGTAGTGCAGGCCTTCTGTGCAGAAGGATCGCGAGTAGCTTTTTGTGACCTGAACCAAGAGGCGGGCGAGGCGCTTGCTGCGGAAACTGGAGCTATCTTCTTCCCTATGGATGTAAAGGATACTGAAGCGTTGACACGCTGCATGGAACAACTTTTTGCACTGTGGGGCGATGTGAATGTGATTGTCAACAACGTGGGTATAAGTGGATTTAAGCCCATTACAGAAGCTTCCGTGGAAGATTTTGAAGAGGTGCTGGCTACCAACCTCCGCCCGGCTTTCGTCACAGCCCGCCTGGTGGCCAGACATCGGAAGGGGATGCAGGCGCCCAACTCATACGGGCGTATTGTAAACATCTGCTCTACCCGCTACCAGATGAGCGAACCGGGCAGCGAGGGGTATGCCGCCTCAAAAGGAGGGCTCCGCTCTCTGACTCATGCGCTGGCCATCTCCCTTAGCCCCTATCACATCACGGTAAACTCCATTTCCCCCGGATGGGTGATGAATAACCTGTACGGTACCCTGCGTGCCGAGGATCATGAGCAGCATCCCTCCGGCCGCGTAGGAAGACCCGAGGACATAGCCCGCGCTGTGCTTTTCCTTTGTAAGGAAGAGAACGACTTCATCAATGGCGAGAACCTGACCATCGACGGAGGCATGACGAAGAAAATGATCTATCTGGAATAATACGGCCTCCATCCAAGGTTATGCAGATAAACAAAGAGCTTTTCTATCAGGAAGTATATCAGATCGTAGCAGCCATTCCGCCTGGGCGGGTGGCTACTTACGGGCTGATAGCCTCGCTGGCAGGAGCGCCATGCCATTCGCGTCTGGCGGGAAAAGCCTTGTCGCAAGTGCCCGATGGGCTGAATCTCCCCTGCCACCGGGTAGTAAACAGCCAGGGCCGCACTGCTCCCGGCTGGGAGCAGCAGCGGGAATTGCTGCAAAATGAAGGGGTTGCCTTCAAAAGTAACGGTTGTGTAGACCTAAACAGATACTGCTGGAACCTCAACCAGGAATAAGCTTTCGTCTTTATACCCGGTTATTTATAAACAATCATTCTCCACAATGAAGAAAACGAAGCCCATCTGCTCCCGTATTGCCGCACTTCTGTGTTGCATATACCTGCTTGGGCTGACGGTGACCGGGGTGCTTCACCCACTGTCACACATACATTCTCTGTTTTGCGGGGATGGTCAAATGACTGTCCGTAACTCTTCCGAGACGGATCAGCAGGCTTTTATCATTCAGGAGAAAGTCTCCTTGCAGGCGGGTAAGCCTCATTCATGTGTGCTTTGTCAATGGAATATACATTCCGAGTTTACTCTTGGTATTCCTGTTTGTCAAAGCATTTACCGCCACATAGCCGCCTGCATTTCCGAGAAACATGCGGCGCACTATGCATTTCTTTTCTATCATTCCGCCCTTTTAAGGGGGCCTCCCGTTATATCCTAGTAAGGGTGGACCTGTGTGTCCGCCCCAATAAACCCATTCAAAGGGCGGACACGCAGGTCCGCCCCTACCGGGTTATAGCCTTCCTTTCCGCTAAGAAGCTGTGTTTAATTTGCTCAGTATTGTTTTGAGAGAGGGAAGAAGGCAGGTAATTCTTTCACTATTTAATTCTTTCATAAATGAAAACAATATATTTAATTGTGCTAGTATGTCTGGCACAACTTTCCTTATATGCCCAATCCCGTGTTCGGGTCATTGACGGAAAAACCCATGCCCCATTGTCCTCCGCTACCGTCTTCTTTCCGGAAACAAAGAGCGCCACAAAAAGTGATATAAACGGTTTTTTCACCTTACCCCTTCACCGTGGAAGCATACTAACCGAAGTCAGCACTCCCGGCTACAAGACCTGGGTAGGCATGCTCTCTGTTGAAGACACCCTCCTGACTGTATCCTTGGAATCTTCTGCTCACACCCTGAAAGAGATAAGTGTTTCCGCCAGTAGTTCTAAGCTACAAGGCGAGAATGTATCTCCCGTGGAACATGTCCGTTTGAAGGAAAATCCCCTGCTGCAAGGTACTTCCCTCGGCCAGAAACTGACAGGCATTGCCGGAGTAAGCAACTACAGCACCGGAACGGGCATTGGCAAGCCTGTGATCCGCGGACTCTCCGGGAACCGCATCGCCGTGTTCTCGCAGGGCATACGGGTAGAGAACCAACAGTGGGGCGACGAGCACGGGCTGGGCCTCGACGAAAACGGCTACGAACAGGTAGAAGTCATCAAAGGCCCCTCCTCCCTGCTGTACGGAAGTGATGCTTTAGGCGGAGTACTCTATTTCTCGGACGAACGCTATGCCGCCGACCGCCAATTGGACCTCACTCTCAACTCCGAGTACAACTCCAACACAGAAGGCTGGAGAAACACCGGTGCTCTGAAACTTTCCGCAGGACGGTTTCACTGGAACCTCTTCGGAGGCTACACCACCCACAAAGACTATGAAGACGGAAACAACCACCGGGTACCTAACAGCCGCTTTCGCACCGGAGACCTCAAAACCACCCTTGGGTACACCGGTACCCGGTTTGCCTCGTCCCTCAAATACAATTATCTGGACGAACAATATGGACTCGCAGAAGCGGACGCACCTCCCTCCCCCAACGGACGCACCCCAGGGCTTCCCTATCAGGAACTGGGCACACATCTGGTAAGCTCTGAAAACACCCTATTCTTCGAAAATAGTTCCAAACTAAAATTCGATCTGGGTTACCTTTTCAACAGCCGGAAGGAATTTGAATCTCATGAGCATGAACATGAATATGAAGGAGATCACGATCACGAAGAGGCTCATACCCATACAGAAGACGAAGAAGCTGCCTTATGGATGAACCTCAGCACCCTGTCGTACAACCTGAAGTGGTACTCCCCCACCCTGAGTGAACATTGGACACTCATCGCCGGAAGCCAGGGGATGTACCAAACGAATACCAACAAGGGTGAGGAAGTGCTGATACCGGATGCCTCTACCACTGAGATCGGTGCATTCGTCAGTTCGGATTATTATTACACCCGGAAGTCCTACTGGCAGGCGGGGCTGCGGGTGGATGGACGTTTCATTGACGGTACGCAATACGGCACTCCAGGCGAAAGCAGCTACATCTCCGCCTTTGATCATGCCTATTATGCGTTCAATTTCTCCACCGGAATATTCCACTCGTTCTCCGATCCCTTTTCACTGCGGGCTTCCCTCTCCTCCGGATACCGCGCCCCCAATATGTTTGAACTCCTCAGCAACGGCGCCCACGAAGGCACCAACCGCTATGAAATAGGAAACACCGGACTCCAGACTGAGAAAAGCTATCAGGCAGACGTATCCCTCCAATGGCAGGGCGAGCATATCAGCCTGTTCCTGAATCCCTACTTCAACTACATCCGCGATTACATCTACCTGCAACCTACAGGCGAAATCCGCGAGGAACTGCCGGTGTATCAATACACCCAAGATAACGCCTACCTCTTCGGTGGCGAAGCCGGATTTCACCTCCATCCGCATCCGCTCCACTGGCTGCACCTGGAGGCCTCCTACTCCGGCACGTACGGACATGATATACATGGTAATGATCTGCCACTGATCCCCGCTCCCAAAATCCACTCTACCCTGAGCGGGATCTTCGAGGGAAAGGGCCCCTTCCATCGCTTCTCCGCCTTTGTACAGTATCAGTACACCTTGCCGCAGAACCGCATTGCCACCTATGAAACGCCTACATCTGATTACTCCCTTGTCAATACCGGCATCCATCTGGAACTAAGAATCCGTACCTTCCGCCTGCTGGCGGATGTGACCGTGAACAATCTGTTCGACAAAGCCTACTACGACCACCTCTCCCGTTACAAACCGGAGGGGATCTACAATATCGGCCGAAATATAGTGTGTAAGTTGTCCATTCCTATAAATGTGGCGTTATAATCCAGCCCGTTTCAGCAGAAACCCCTATCTTTACGGATGGAAACCCTTATCCAATTGATTCTTATGAATTACGATAACAGCCCCATCCGCCGTCAGGACCGCCTTCTCTCTGAAGAGGAGGCGGCTCTGCTGCTGAAAAATGGAGAATATGGTATTCTCTCTATGACTACCGAAGACCATGCCGCCTACGGCATCCCGCTTAGCTATGTACAGGAGGCAGACCACCTCTATTTCCACTGTGCCCCGGAGGGTGAAAAGCTCCGTGTACTCAGCCGTAACAACCGGGTATCCTTTTGCGTAGTGGGTAAAACCAAGGTTATCTCCCACCAGTTTACTACCGCTTATGAAAGTGTATTGGTAAAAGGAACTATTACATCCGGCCTTCCCGATGAGGAACGGATGCATGCCCTGGAACTGATTCTGGATAAATACTCCCCCAATGACAAGCTCACCGGACTGAAGTATGCCGAGAAATCCTTCCATCGCACGGAGATTCTCCGTCTGGACATCCTCTCCGTATCCGGAAAATCGAAGAGAATGCCTGTCTAAATCAATTCTTCTTCCTATCTTTGCACGCAAATGTAATAATACTCCAATGAAAATTAGCAACTAATAGTTGGTTTACGTCCTTTCTACAAAGGCTCTAAACCGACATCTTTCGCGATTTAGGTATCCCTTTCCGTAGAACGGCCTGCCCCGTTGCAGGCACTATTATTAGCATTTTTATGAGTATTATGATAAGTGATCTGACGTATCACTACCCCAACCAATCCCCCTTATTCCAGAGTCTTAACTTTTCCGTAAAACCGGGCGAACATGTATCCCTTGTAGGCAGCAACGGGACGGGCAAATCTACCCTCCTGAGGCTTATAGCAGGGCTTCTTCCGCCCGATGAAGGACGTATCATCACTCCGTCTCAACCCTGTTACATCCCGCAACATACCGGACAGATCGGACAAAATGTAGCCGAAGCCCTGCATATCCACAGGAAGCTGACCGCATTGGATGCCATCCTGAAAGGTAGCGTAGCACAGGAGGAGTATGACACACTGGCGGACGACTGGGACATCGAGGCCCGCAGCATCACTGCCCTGACCCGGTGGGGACTGAACCACCTTGCCCTGAACACCCCAATGGATTCACTGAGCGGAGGCGAGAAGAGCAAGGTGTACCTGGCCGGGCTGGACATCCACAGCCCTGAAATCATCCTGATGGACGAGCCTACCAACCACCTGGACCAAAGCAGCCGGGAACAGCTGTACCACTACATCAGCCAGAGCCACGCCACAATTATAGTGGTTAGTCATGACCTCACTCTGCTGAATCAGATACAGACTACCTACGAGCTGTCCGGCCACGGCATCAGGCTCTACGGCGGCAACTACTCTTTCTACAAATCTCAAAAGGAAACAGAGACCCAGGCCCTCGACTGTTCTATTCATGAACAGGAAAAAGCCCTGCGCCTGGCCCGTAAGCAAGCCCAAGAGGTAAAACAACGCCAGGAACGAAGAGCCTCGCAAGCTGATAAGGCCGGAGGAAACATTCCCCGCATCACCCTGAATGCCCTGCATAACTCGGCCGAGCAAACCGCCTCACGCCTGCAGGATACACATGCCGGTATCATCCTGTCCGGACAAAGCAAACTCTCCGAACTACGGCAGCAAAGGGAAGCCCTGAAAGAATTAAAGATTGATTTCGACAATACCTCCCTCCATCCCGGCAAGCTGCTGGTCAAAGCCGAACACCTCAACTTCGGCTACCCGGGGCAAGCCATGCTATGGAGCAATCCGCTGGAACTGACCCTGTACAGCCACGACCGCATTCATCTGAAAGGAGACAACGGCTCCGGAAAGAGTACCCTCATCCAACTCCTGACAGGCAGCCTTGAACCTTCCGAAGGCAGCCTCACCCGTAATAACTTCCGCTGGATCTATCTGGATCAGGAATACAGCCAGGTAGATGCCGACTGCACCATCGCCGAACTTGCCGAGCAGTATAATCTCTTCCACCTAAAAGAACACGAAGTAAAACTGCGCCTGAACCGCTTCCTCTTCCCCAGTGAAACCTGGGACAAGAGCTGCCGCATCCTCAGCGGCGGAGAGAAGATGAGGTTATACCTGTGCTGCCTCATGATCAGCAACCAGACGCCCGACCTCATCATACTGGACGAGCCCACCAACAACCTCGACATCCCCAGCGTAGAAATCCTCAGTCGCACCATTCGCGATTACAAAGGAGCCGTCTGGGTTATATCGCACGATGCCCAATTCACGAAGGAACTGGGCATCACCGGCACTATTACTCTGAATAAGAAAATCTAAAACTTTACAGAGAACGATGCAAGAAGCTAAAGACGTTATTTTGATTCCTGCATCTTCTCTTCAATACGCCTACGGCGCATGGTAGCAGCATTGCGGGATACTCCCATCATTGCAGTAATATCTACAGGACGTATATCCAGATGGAACAAACAGCAGTATACCACATCTTCTCGGGATAATTTGGGAGTGGTACGCAGCAACCCGGTTGCAAAATTGGCAAAACAGGTGTCCATTTCCTCTATCAACTCTTCCTGATTCTCTACTTCTTTGAATATTCCATCAAAGTCGCTGTTGCTGAGCTTTTTATTCGGATTCTTCTCGGTGGGCATCAGCATTCCTATTTTCTTTCTGTAAAAACTGGTTTCACGATACTTCTTCTCCGCCAGATCCACCTCCCTACGTATCAGTATCATATCGTCATGCATCTGGTTCAACTCGGCATACTTCTGTTCAAGTTCGTCAAGAAGCTGCTCCTTGTCTTCAAGCAGAGAACGAACCGTATCCAGTTCATGGCTGCGCCGCTCCAAAAGCAACATACGTTGTTCTTTCTCCACCAGCATTCTGCGTACAGAATGTAGCTCATCACCCTGCTGTTCCAATTTGACAATCTCCACCTCTTTCTGGCACAAAAGCTTTTGGATCCTGTCCATTTCATGCTTCTTTTGATAACTTATGAACAGATAGATACCTATCCCAACTAGCAATGCCAATATAGATAAGGATATGAACAAAGTCAGTTGACGGGCTTCAGTTTCCCGGTCGCGCTCCAGGATTAGCTGTGCCTTTTCGCTTTCTTGCTGCTCTGCATATTTTTCAAGTGTTTCCTGTCCTAGTCTGTCCTTTGCGCTGATGTAGGAAGCAAGCCAATTCTTTTCACTTTGGGAGCCACTTAACTGCGTGGCGCGTATCGCCAAGAGTTTCAATGCAAGAGTTCGCAAAGTTAATCGGTCCGTATCCTGAATAGCAATCAACTGCCGATAAGTAGAATCCGAGATAACCTGCTGGTTTATAACCTGAACACTGGCCCGGGCCATTACAGCCTCTTCCTTCAAAGATGACAAAGGCGGCTTCTTCAACCCTTTTTCCAAAACCAATGCGCGCTGATAACAAGAATCAGCCAGTATCGGATCATACTGCAACATGGCAATCTGCCCCAGCCGATGCCAAGCCAGACACTCCTCATCAGGCAGCCTCTTCCGAGCCGCAAACTTAGCCAGTTCCGTAAAATCCTTCTTGGCCCTCTTCAAGTCTTTCCGGCCAATCAATAATTCACCCTCCCCGGCAACCGCAGGCATCCAATACGATAAACTATCTACAGCGTTTTTTATATTCGCCCTTACCAAACGATAATAAAGCAATGCATAATCAGCATTCCCCGCCTCATGATAGTAACGCGCATTTTCCAAATTACTCCGAGCAACAGAATGAGAATCACCCTGTTGGCAAGCAGCAAAAGATAAAGCTGCAAATAATATAATCAAGATGTGTTTCATGGTTGTTTCTTTTTAATTAACAGGCCGTTTATATAATTTCTTCGACTGGGTTTCTCCCAATAATTCATCCAGATACTCTCCTACTTTCAACATTGTATTTCGATAGATCAATGTGTCGTTCCGCAGTAAACATACAAACTCTGTCTTTTTAGGAATTCTCAGTTGTTTACAAAAAGCCACAGAATCTGTTGCCACATAAAAAGGTACATCAAAATGATAAGAATCATATCGCTGAAAAAGATCCGCTTTATCAGGCTGTCTACTTTGGTTTATTGTAACAACATAAAAACTTACCGAATTACTTTTCTGGTATTTCCAATAATAGTATTGCAAGTTCTCCGTTTCCTTATACAAATTAAGAAAATCAGTCCAAACTAGAATTACTTCATACTTTTCTTGAAAACTTCCCAAACTAATTTCTTTTAGATTTCGATCCTGAAAAGACAATGAAACCCGCTTTTCTACTTCCCCATTAAAAGAGTCATAAAGTACATAATTACATATCCAAGTTCGTAAATAAATAGACAACAACAAAGATACTATGAAAGGAACGACAATCATTAGTAAAACTCTTCGTTTTGTAGCGAATAAACAAATTAAGAAAGAAAAGAACAATCCCACGATTACTAATATACTATTAGCAATCGAATCTATATATTTACAAATAAAAGATGAAAAGTCATAGGAGCTTCCAAAGAACAAACCAACTAAAGGAAGAAGTACTGAAAAACTTAATGACAGATAGACTTCTCCTTTTCGGACAAATCGTTTATAGCAATAATACCAGATACAGAATAGAAAATGAAATGATATAATAAGTACAGAACAAAAAATTATTATATCATCATACAATAACAATGCACCCAAAACAGCTATCAACCAATATGTCGATAGTCCGATTTGAAAAAGCAACACTAGATTTCTCATTTTTGCCTTTCCAAATGAGCATATAACTCCAAGAATTAGATAAGGAAAATATGAATATAGTTTTTCCCATTCAAAAAGAGAAGAACTATAGTAAGTTATACACGCTGATATCAGTATTGGAAAAAATACAATCAGCGTGTATAACAATAGAAAGGCTATTCGATTCTTATGACCTACCATCACACGGCTCATAAAACCATTTACCACAACCAGTACCTGTTCTATTTGTACACGTTGCATCACATCCTTTTTCTTCTGAATTACAGTTACACTTGTTACTCTCATTAGGAGCTTCCGAATCTGATCTTAAGCGGACAGTGTAGTTACTTTCGTATTCGCCTTCTTTATTGATCATTTTGTTACCAGTGTAAAGGATGGCATAGACTTGAGCTTCGGTAAAGCCGTAGTCAAAAAGTGCATCCACCTCCCATTGGGCCACGAGGGCGCGGAGGTCTGCGGTCTTTGTAGAGTCCGCTAAGAACTCGGGTTCAAACATATTGGGGTTATTCTGCAAATATATATAGAGCTTGTGTATGTGTTGTTTCTCTTTCTTTGTCCAATCGAGGGTCATAACTTCTTGAATCTTATTCTTCCAAAAATCTACTTTCTGCGCAGGAGTCATTGCATTAAATGCAGCGATCTTATATTCCTCTCCGAGTTGTAACCATCCTTCGCGTCCCATAGATTGTATGGAACGAAGGTTGGCATGTGCCCATTCATCCAGTTGTTCATCACAGCTGTACACTTCATTGTCTAAATCATTGCCACAGGAGCATAGACCTGCAGCCAATAAAACCATTCCTAAAAAACACTTTTTCATATTTCTACTTCTTCTAAATTTAAATATATAATAAAGTGCTGTGTTGTGGGAGAAAATATATAAAAGCGTGTGTGTTGTGAGGGAAAATATATGGAAATGTGTGTGTGTTGTAGGGGAAAATATATGAAAGTGCGTGGGTTGTGGAGATTCTTACCTTCTCAATCATTCTTTTTATCTCCATAGATTCTACTTTAATAGGTTTATTAACTATGATGTCTCCTAATTGCTGGGCACGTTGTACATCACCAGTTTCCTGGTAAGTGACATACATCTCATACAATGGCCGGAAGCGATTGGGACACATTTCCGATGCCAACATCCAATGTTTACAAGCTTTCTCATACTCTTTCAGTTTTTTATAATTATCGGCTAATAATAGTTGCGTAAAATAATCGGCAAAACGTGCCTCACATTGTTTTCCTATACGGATACTTTCCTCATAACGGCCTGATACATTTAGTTCTGCAGCATAGTTATAGAGGAAAAGCGGTTTATTACTCAGCTCCGTACAAAGCTCCTCATACACAGGCAACACCTTTTCGGTTTGCCCGCAAAGAGAAAGGTTTGCGATCCGGCACCATTGCAGCTCAGCATACATCCGTTTCACAGCGAAAACAGAGAGTACACACAATCCCAGGGTGCAAAAGGCCAGAGAGGCATTTCGTACTTTGACAGGAACTGCCACAACCCCCATAAGCAATATACCCAGGGAACATACACCCAATATCAAGGTATGCGGATATGTAAAGGGGTACGAAAACATGGAAAAAACGGCAATGGCCAGCAAGCAAAGCATCGCAGCAATCCGGGAAGTAGAAACCGGACGACGCAACCACAATGTAACAACTCCTAATATTGCTAAAAACAGCACCGCTCCACCTACCAAGCCATAATCCGTTACTATCCAAAGGTATTCATTGAAAGGACGTTTCACATCGTCCGCCAACATCATATATCCATGCTCTCCCGGGTTTTCCCTGAAATACTGAGCTTGATAATTCATATAATTCGCTTTAAAACCGCCAGGTCCATATCCTAGTACCGGCTTATCTTTTATCATCTGCCAGGTGCATTGCCAAATCAACATACGTCCATCCGCAGAGTCTTTCTTGTAGAAATAAAGAGTCAGCAATAATGCAGCAAGCGCTATAGCCATACCTCCATACACCACTTTCTTGTAACGGCGAACCTTCATCCATAAGAAAGCCACCCCAATTACAGCGATGCTAACCATTCCGGCCCTTGACTCAGATGCTATCACTGCAAGAACAATGACAGCCAGCGCCAAGCGAACGATCCAACACATCCATCTCGGGCGTGTAGTCCATAATGCCAACGCAAACGGGACCGAAAACGCCAATGCCGAGGCAAAACCTGCCGGATTGTCAAAGCTGCCTGTCAACCCAAACCCGTTTCGTGCAGCACAAATACCAGCCCACTGCAATAGGCCATATACAGCCTGCGAACAAGCCAATCCCACAATTACCATGAAGAGAGAGGAGAACGGCTGTTTGTTCTCCTTCTCATTCATGGCCTCCACTTTACTATATAGAGACATGCTTGTGTTACTCTTTTTGCCTGCTGCACCTCTCCGAGATAATACATATCCCGAAAAGACATACAAAAGCACTGCAATAGTGATCGAATAAGCAGTCCAATACCACTTCGCAGTAAGTTCCGCCTCCACGAAGTGTTGGGAAACGCTCCATAAAGCACCTCCCAACACAAAAAAGAAGAAAATTACTACTATATTATTCATCACAAACTAAATTACTTATATCCTATCTGTTATATCATCACCCAAGATGATCTTTTAAAAAATATGCTTCCAGAGCCAGAGACCATACTTGCTATTTCATGAAGTATGTCATGCAAGGCCTTCTTCCTGCTTTTAGTACCGAAAACATCTGGTACACATAAATAAGTCCAACGCCTTACCTGATTCATAAAATATCAGAGTGGATTTACCTGCCTATATGCAAGCATCTGCACATCCTGATTCCTCAGTGTTTCCGGACTTTGCAAAGATACGAGGTAACATTTCTATTTTCCAAAGTTTCATGCTCACAAATGATTTTCCCTCGATCGTCATGAACCACTTATATACAGAAGATTACGTCACTATTCCCAAACAGGGATGCTCACAGGTTGTTAAAGTTACATTAACATATTAAGGAATCCAACGTTTTATCCACTTTTAGGCCATCAATAGCCCAAATTGGGCCTTTTCATTCAAAGTCCAGATTCGCAAATTATTTTCCACCTCGAGAAAAGTACTTTCACTCCACTAGTAATACAAAGGTTTATCCGCAGGTCTGAGACGGGTTCGCAAGTCATATTTGTATTTCAAGTTACCGCAAGATACAAATGCGTATATATATAATAAGGTGAAGAAATCAAAACTTATTCGATTTTAATATTTTTTTTAATATCCTTGTCGGATTCCTGTCAAAAACTGTACCTTTGCAGCAGTTCAATCATTAAATGAAAAAGCTATGGGCCGATATGTCAATGAAGATACCCGCAAAGTGACTACTCATCGCCTTTGGGAGATGAAACAGAGGGGTGAAAAGATTTCCATGTTGACTTCTTACGATTACACATTTGCCAAGATTGTAGACCATGCAGGCATTGATGTAATCCTTGTGGGCGATTCCGCTTCCAATGTAATGGCGGGAAATGTAACCACTCTCCCCATTACTCTGGATCAAATGATATACCACGGCAAAAGTGTAGTACGCGGAGTAAACCGTGCGCTTGTAGTGGTAGACCTTCCTTTTGGAACGTACCAGGGCAACCCTACTGAGGGGCTTCACTCTGCCATACGTATCATGAAAGAATCCCATGCCGATGCTGTAAAGCTAGAAGGTGGCGAGGAAGTGATTGACTCCATAAAACGTATTTTATCTGCAGGCATCCCCATTATGGGACACTTAGGACTTATGCCGCAGTCCATTAATAAGTATGGTACTTACACCGTACGCGCCAAGGATAATGTAGAAGCAGAAAAACTGGTTCGTGATGCTCACCTGCTGGAAGATGCCGGTTGTTTTGCCCTGATACTGGAAAAGATACCTGCCAGCCTGGCCGCTCGTGTAGCCCGCGAACTAGTCATCCCCGTGATTGGCATCGGCGCCGGAGGCGAGGTAGACGGGCAGGTATTAGTTCTGCAGGATATGCTGGGTATGAATATGGGATTCAGCCCAAAATTTCTTCGCCGCTATGCCGACCTGAACCGCGTAATGTGCGATGCCATCGGCCAATACGTAGAAGATGTGAAGAGCGGGGACTTCCCGAATGAGAAAGAGCAGTACTAACATTCCTTTTCTGTTATTATGAAGCTTTGGACCAATAACTTCCAGTGGATCAGCGAGTCGCTATTCTGGCTTCTCAACTCACTGTATGCCCTTTTGATTGGTCTTCCCTTTATTATGCCTTATGCAACAGATGGCATCCTCATATTCTCCACGCTCAGTTTCATTGCCGGAATATGGATTCCAGGCTGTTTTACGGCCTACCTTATGGACCGTTTCAGCAGAAAAAGCATACTCCTCCTAGTGTTGGCTGTTTGCCTGTCCATCACCGTTTTTCTGCCTTACCTGACACAAAAACAGGAGCTTTTCTACTTGTTGCGAGGGATACAAGGAATGTGCTATGGAATAGCTATCAACCTGTGCAATATACTCATGATAGACATTACCACTTCTTCCCTGCGAAGCAAGGCGAATGGGACTCTTGCGCGTATAGGCCGATTGGGCATCTGCACCGCCGTAGCCGGGGCAGGGATCTCATACCACTTCATGGGGGCACAGGGCATTCATTTTTTCTCTATAGGAACAGGAATATTGGCATTTTTATGTCTGTGTATGACGAGTTTAACCTTCCGGGCGCCGATGGAGCTTCCGGTTGTTTCATCCGATCGTTTCTTCCTTCCTGGTACTTGGCTGGAAGCTGTTAACACATTCTTTTTGGCCATTCCATTAGGCGGACTTATCAGTGTTTCCCTGCGTTTGTCTACACAGTTTTATGATCTTCCCACCCTTCGTTGGGTGCTGTGGGTGGCTTTTATCACAGGCTTCCTGCTAGCCTTCCTTTCCCAGCGTCATATGGAGAGCGGAAAACTAAAGAGCAAGAAACAAATCGGCATAGGCCTGGCAATGATCACAGTGGGATGTTTCTTCTTTTACGAGGCAAATAATATCTACCTATCGTCGTTTTCGCTACTATTGCTGGGTGCGGGGATAGAGATTTCTTCGGCGGAATTCCTCAATCTATTCATCCGGATGTCCGATCATTGCCAGCGTTCAACGGCAAACAGCACATACCTGTTCAGTTGGGAAACGGGTTGCGGAGTGGGTGTATGCATCGGCTTTGCCAGTCTGATAGAGAGCGACATACTTCTTTATATCTCGCTCATCACCCTTATTCTTTTCTTTGCTTTTACTGAGAAGCATTACAAAAGGAGTCGCCGGAGGAGATAGGGCTCAGCGGATTTTCCCGGTGGATGGTAGTCCTCAATAGTTCGGAACAGCCCCATCCCTGAAAGGGATGAATTATGGTAACCGGGGGTTAGCGCAGCGTAACCTCCGGATAGAAATCTCCACCTCTCCTCCCTTCCCTGAAAGGGATGAATTCTGGTAACCGGGGGTTAGCGCAGCGTAACCTCCGGATAGAAATCTCCACCTCCCACCTTCCCTGAAAGGGATGAATTCTGGTAACCGGGGGTTAGCGCAGCGTAACCTCCGGATAGAAATCTCCACCCCTCCTCCCTTCCCTGAAAGGGATGAATTCTGGTAACCGGGGGTTAGCGCAGCGTAACCTCCGGATAACAACCTCCACCTCCCACCTTCCCTGAAAGGGATAAACCGGGATTACCCAAAAAAGCGAAGATCAAGATCAACACCCTGCTCCATCATCAGAGCCACAAGCTCTTCCCGGAAGGAGATTGTTTTGTGGTGGATTTCCTGGTTCTTGATATAGTTTATAATCCCATCTTTCTCCCGATGCGAATATGTCAAAGCCGCATAACCTTCACCTCACCCGGAGAAATAAGG
>JAVBMN010000019.1:0-51924 GCA_031552405.1 Bacteroidaceae bacterium
AGCGTGTTATCGCATAATAATATACCCACCGAGGCCTGCAGTTCCACTACCGCAGGCCTGGTTTTTAAAATCTCAGGCCTGACTTGCCCGAACTTCAGGCCTGCCTTCCTCTGAAACTCGTGCCCATCAGCCGAAAAACTGCTAGGTATCACTTTTAAACTGGTGGGTACTGGTTGCCAGACTCTTGCCCATGACTTTTAGTGCTTTGCTATTCACATCCTTCACCTCTTCTGAAAGCCTTTCCCACAAAGGGTTTGCGGGTGGAGGGTGAGTGTGAACCCCGTGAAAGGGCGCCCTTCACAGGGGCAGGTTTGTTGCCCTTTGTTCTGATCCGTGGGATACACTCTCTTTCAATAAGCCCCTTTTCACCTTTCAACGTGAAGGGTGTGTGAAGGGTGGGGGTCACGCGTAAACGTCTAAAAACAAGGGTTATACAGATCTCACGTGAAGGGCAGGGTTCACACTTAAACGCCTGTGTGATAGATAGTTGTAGGGGATGTGAAGGGTAGCCCGTGTTTTTAGACAAATAGAGGGGTAAATCATCGAAATAGCAGAGAAAGTCTGCTTTCAAAAGCGATTGGGACACATCTTAATATAAATAGGCAGGGGAATATTCTATGGAATGTGTATATCGTTCTTACAGAACTCATGCGCCTGCCGGTGGTTTATCCTGGGGCTGCATTCGCTTCGCTCATTGACCCCAGGCTAGCCTATATCGCTCTTTCAGAGCTTAAGGGGAAGGCATCCACCGGGAAAATTCGCTGATCCCAATTTTTGGCACCAATTTTGGTACTGTAGGCTATATCGGCACCGCGTAGTGGTGTAGTTCTGGGTAGACGGGGTGTGCTTGCACCCCCGGTGTAAAGATGTAGCCTCTACAAGAGCCACCTATAGCGGCTGCTCTTCGGTTGTACTTTATCTAAGGGGCCCCAAAACCATTTCATTGCTACTCTGCAGCGCATCCATAACCCAGAATCAGCCACTATAGGTGGCTCGGAATGGGGGCAACCTTTATCTACCCGGGAGTGCAAGCACACCCCGTCTACCCAGAACTGTACCACTACGCGGTGCCGATATAGCTTTCTCCTTCGGGATAATTAGTATCGAAGGCGGGATGCGGCAAGGTTAAGAAACGCCTGAAATATCGAATAGCAAAGGGTTTGAGCGGAATTACCTGCACCAAAAGTCGCAAAGAACCATTATTTTCCAGATCATCTCTCACTCTCTCACTAAATGATTTTATGTGCTTGATATTCAGGCTTAACTAAAAGTGAGAGATGGGCGTTCCTGTTTCTCACCAAGTGTTTTATTTCTCACTAAAACAGGCTTGTCTTAACCCGTCTTTGCAGTGAGGGATAATAGACACAGTGAGAAATAAAAAACAGTCATTCATCACTTGTTTTCAACTGGTTGTGAGTGCTTTAGGACGATTCGTGAGAGATGTGAGAAATGTTTCCGCAATCATTTTCTCCGTGTATTGTAGTACCGTAAACTGGTGCGCACGAACTGAACGGTTGGTGCCCACCAGTTTTAGAATTGGTAGGCATCAGTTCTTTGCTTTGTGCGCACCAGTTTTCATGCGCATGAGTTGGGAAAACGCAAGCCTGAAGTTAAGGAAAGACACGCCTGCGTTTCTCTAAATACAGGCTTGGCTTTTTAAAATGCAGGCGTGCAAATTGCGGAAGTGCGTACCTGTGTTGCGATTAAACAAACTCCTTCCACGTTCCATTTTTTCAGAGTGTCCTTCCACGAAAATCTTGAGGCCTCCACTCGGAAAGTCTTTTCCATAAAGGGTTTCAGAGGTTTGTGGAACGTGGAAGGAGAATTATCATTCATATATATGCCTTTTTTTGGATAAAATCGTGTGCCTTAACGGGATTTTATTACTTTTGCCTTTTTATTTGCCGCTCGGTTTTGTGAGGCATCCTCACTGTGGGAAATAGGCTATGGTAATTTACTTAAGAATGTCTGATTATGAGGTTTTTTCTGTTTGTTTCGTTGTGGCTTGTATCATTGTGTACAACTGTTGGGAATACATTTACGAATCCGATCCTGCCGGGTTTTAATCCGGATCCCTCTATATGTAGAGTAGGGGATGATTATTACATGGTAACTTCTTCCTTTGAGTGGTTTCCCGGATTACCCGTTTATCATAGTAAGGATTTGGTACACTGGCAGCAGATAGGCCATGTGCTTACCCGTCCCTCCCAGCTTGCGATAAAGAAAGGAGTACGCCCCTCTGACGGGCTTTGGGCTCCTACCATTCGTTATCATAACGGAGCTTTTTATGTGGTGTGTACCGGAACCGGGTGTGGCGGTAACTTTATCGTATCTGCCCAAAAGCCCGAAGGACCTTATTCTGAACCCATCTTTTTGCCCGATGCACCGGGTATTGACCCTTCCCTGTTTTTTGATGACGACGGCACAGCCTGGTATGCCGGAAGCGATAACAGGGGCGACAAAGAACCTCCCCGTCGATACCCCTTTGAAGATAGAATCTATATCCAACAGATCGACGTGAATACGGGGCAGTTTTTTGGCGAACGCCATGTTGTAACCAGCGGCTACGCCATTAATAGCCCCTACACTGAAGCTCCCCATATCTACAAAATAAAAGGGAAGTATTACCTGATTGTAGCTGAGGGAGGCACCTGGGAAGAGCATGCCGTGACTGTGTTTAAAGCAGATAAGGTAACAGGCCCCTATATCCCGCTTATTGCTAACCCCGCACTGACTCACCGTCATCTGGGTAAAGGAATGGATATTACTACCATCGGCCATGCCGATCTGGTGGAGACTCAGCATGGTGACTGGTATGCTGTCATGCTGGGGGTGCGTCCACTGAATGGATACACCATGCTTGGGCGTGAAACATTTCTTACCCCTTTGGAATTTCAGGGTGACCGCCCTGTCTTTAATCCCGGTATAGGCCGCGTATTGATGTGCGATGCATTTCCCAGGTTACCATCCTGCCCCCTTCCTGCGCCCGCTTCCCGGGATGATTTTACAGCTGATAAATTGGCCTCTTGTTGGAACTTCCTCCGGACTCCCTTTGAGCAATGGTACACTCTGAAGGACGGCTTCCTCTCCATGCAACTACGCCCAGAGAAGTCTACCGAGTGGGTGAACCCTTCTCTCATTGCCCGCCGTATTGAGCAATTCTCCTTCCAGGCTACACTGTGCATGAAGTTCTTTCCAAAAAATATGCAGGAAGAAGCCGGGCTTATCGTGTTGCAAAATGATCGCTTCCAGTATCGCCTGATAATTGCCCGGAAGCCCGAATCAAAGGACAGGGTAGTAAAACTTATCCAGGTGAAAGCTGGTAAGGAAACCATCCTGGCAGAACATCCGATACACACGGAAAATGTATACCTGAGCCTTCAGGGAAAGGGGATGGAATATGAATTCTTCTATGGCGAGTCCGAAACATCTCTTCACCCAATGGCAGCTCCTCAGGATGCTACCATTTGCAGCAGCAATGTGGCCTCTGGATTTACAGGTCCCTACGTGGGTATGTATGCAAGCAGTAACGGGCAGCCTTCAAATAACAAGGCGACCTTCGACTGGTTTGAATATAAGTAAAATGAAGAAACCCCACCTGCCTTGTATTTGTAAGGGTTGGGGATGACTTTGGATTTACTGCGTTACTTTGCGAGTCAGTTTGGAAGAAGGGATAGGTTTGTATGCGTGATCCAGTAGTGTAAGGACGGATTCTTCCTGCTCTACGAGGAGGTTGCAGATGACTTCTCCGTCAGTACCTACTAACTGCCATACAGTGGCGTCATTATTATCCGGAGTGCCGCGCTGGGTGTAGCGTTTCCCGGTAATGGTCTGAGGTTGGGCGTCGTTCGGGCTGCTGTATGTAATTACAAAAGTACCGTCGCCACTGTATTGAGGGCTGGTGATGGCAAGTGTGCCGGATATTCTTTGTCCGCTGGATGGGTCGGTCACTGAACCTGTGAAAGTGCGCGTTTGAGCTGCACCTTCACCAGTGGGAATGTTCTTCCGGTAGATTGCTGTACCATTCTGGCTTACTATCCATTCTCCGTCTGTACGGCTGAGGACTAAAGAGCCTCCATTAGCATTCTTCCAAACCACTTTTCCGTCTGTGAGAGCATTCTTTTCCAGTATAGTAGCGGGTTTTCCGTCTGGTGGAAACACTTCCACCTTCGAAGAATCGGGGCTGAATACAAGGAAGGCAGAATTGGTACTGGTCTCGTTGATTACACTTAGCCGTATTCCCTTCTCAAACAAACGGATGCAATCTTTCTGGGCTTCTGACCAAGTGTAGCCTGCAGATCCTATGCAACCGTGCGCATCACGATTTCCACCTACCAATTTCGAGGCTGTGGAGCTTTTAGCTTGGAGGGCCACTTTGTCGGGGGTGCTCTCTGTTTTCTTCTGACTATTACAACTCATGGTAAGGAGTGCAAGCAGGGCTCCGGCAAAAAGAATTCTCTTCATCGATCTAATTGTTTTGGTTTCTATCCGCAAAGGTATAAGAATGAAGAAAAAAACGGATGGTTTATACAGTATTTAAAGGTTGTTGTCAGATGATTACAGTATGAATAATGTAGCTTAAGAGGGTTAAGAGCCTTTGATAAAATATCCCTTGCGCCTTTCGTTTTCAATGTTCAGATGAAACTTCTCCAAATGTCCCCTGCAAAAACTGATGTGTGTGGCCAATCGCTCATTGAGAGTTTTCTCACTAATTTCCTCATCCGGCCATATTGCAGTTTTTAGCTCCTTTTTGTCTACATAATGTTCCGGGCTCTGGAACAAAAGTTCCAGTATTTTGAACGGTATCCCTTGAACATTCTCTACCACGGCGGTGTCATTTTTTAGCGTATTGCCTTTCGGATATAAACGTACCCCCATGCATTCATACACCAGCTCCTCTCTTGGTGGAAGGTGGCTTCCATTGGCAATGTATACCGATTTAGTCTCTACAATAGTGTGGGTAATGACTTCGGGTTTTCGGCGATAGATGTAAATGATGAGAAAGAAAACAAAGAGGGCCAGGATCGTATAAAGAAAGGTGGACGTAAGTTCTCCCTTTAGCTGTTTCTGCATGAATGTATTTGCTGCTTTATAGTAAGGTGCAATCATATAGGCCACAAGTTTTCCTTCATTGCGTATTCCTATCCGTAGGGTGTCACTGATCACATTGGCCTGTTGATAATCAAACCCTTTTATACTATCCTGATAGCAATATGAAGCGATTATTGAATCTTTCTTCTCTGCAGGGTAGAAGTCTATGGAGGCATGAACTGTGTCTCGTAAGTACGAACCCGGATTCTGCCACAATTTAAAGCCTATTGCGGGCATTTCAAGCCCTGCCTGCTTCAGGCTGTCTATCATAATTCCGGCGAGCACATTCAGATCCAAAGTCTGATCGTTCAACCGGAAATAAATCTGTTCTTCCACCAGGGTTTCATAGGCCTCCTTTTGTGGGTAAGCTGTTGTATGTTTGATGTATGCATTGTAATCTTCTCTTGTAACCCAAAAGCCTGCTTTTCGTTTGTGGCTGAGTCCGCCGCTATAATAAGGTATCTTCATCGAATCAACCACCGTTCGGCAGGCTGGATAAATAGAATTACGTAATGCAAATGTCAGAGTGCTGATTTGTGCATTTCTGTTTTCTGTTGTCCACAGGTAATAAATCACACTCAGTGCGATACCCTGTGTAAGTACAATACTCAAAATTGAGAATAAGAGATACTTTTTTATGAACGTTTTTTTTCATGTCTTTATCTTTTGGAGGTTGTTTTTACTGTACAAAAGTAGAAAACTATATTATTTTGTGCAAGAAAGGTTTAAAAATAATAACATGATTAGTCCTCTGAAGCCAAAATAATACCAAAATTTCCAACTAAGACTTGTACTTTGGTGTTATTTTGGTTTTAAAATTTGGTGGAAATATTGTTTAGCCTTTATATTTGTCCAAATTGAAAACGACTAAGTTATGGAAACGATTGTTTTATATCCCCGCAACGGGGTGTTGGCTCTGGTCGCGCAGCTTGGAGAAGTACTTGAAATTGTGAATCTTCATGATACCACCCGCCACTTCATCGTAGCGGGCCCCAACTGCGAACCGGCCTCCCATCCCCACGGCGATGAAGCCATCCCCAACGGCATCATGGGCTTCAGCGATATACACATCGCAGACCATTACATATACATCGCCTTCCACGGTCGCAAGTTTGCCGACATCGGCCGTAATGGCGATACAACAGATGGCGGGAAATACACTACATCTTCGACCTCGAAGGAAACCCCGTCCACCGCTACGAGCTGGATCATTTCATCTACGCCATCCACCTCGACTTCCAGCGCCAAAAGATCATCGCCCTCGATGTCAACAACGACCACCCATTATCGAATACTCCCTCCCTGAGCCCGGTACCCCGTATCACTCAAAAGAAGCTCCTGACAAATATAGTGAACAACCCCAATAGTGAATATATATAGATTTTTCAGTTTAATTAGTAGTAGTAATCAGAAAGGAGGAACAAAGTGATATCCATCTCTTGCAAAGATCCATCACAATGCTCCCCTTCAAAACCTCACTAAAACAAAGAAAGGAGGTGTCAGACAATAAAAGTACGGATTTATTTTTTTTTAAAGGCTAAATCTACTTGCCAAATAGGAATAGTAGATAAAAATAAAATATTCAATTATGAAACTAAAAATTAGTATAATTATTGTGGGATTAATTGCCTTTATGAATGTTTATATTTTGCATGAAAAAGACAGCAATAAGATAGCTCTTTTTCAAGCGAATGCATTGGCACAATTCCCTGACGAGCCAGAAACTCCAGAAGCACCACCTAAAGAAAGATATAATGAAGATCATGAAGATTGCACCTTTAAGTCGACTGTAGATGGAAATGGAGATGTAACTCTATTCGGCATAAAAAAAATACTTGGTTTAAAAGCAGGTTCAACTTATGAAGAAACTTATACAGATGTTACGACAGAGTGCCCTATTGGAACTACACATGACTCGTGTACAAAATATACTTGCGCTGATTTTTGGAAGAAGAAGTAGCAATTAGACTATAATTTAGTGTTTAATTATTGGTTCAGGAGATAGTAATCACTATCTCTTGAACTATAAAAAAAGAATCATATGATAAAATTCCTTTTAATTCCCATTTCGCTTTTAATAGGAGGTTGTTCTGTCTCTGAAACGACACATTATTATGGTGGGAATATTTCCATATCTTTAGAAAATAATCCAAAGATATGTCCAGATTCGGTTTTTTCTTCTGTTACCTATATTCCACTTGAAACTAGTGAGCAGTCATTGGTTGGTGAGATTGATAAAATACAGTTAGTGGATAATGTATTTTACATTTTGGACAAACAACAGAATACAATTCTACTATTCAATAGTAAAGGGATTTTTTTACGTAAATTATCAAAAATGGGTGGAGGTCCAGGAGAATATGTTTCAATAGAAGACTTTTTTGTGAAAAATGAGCAGCTGTATGTATTGTCGTCCGCTAATCAAAAGATCGTGGTTTATGATCGAAGTCTTAAGTTTGTAAGAGAACTCTTAATAGATACATATGCCGCAAATCTAATATGTACAAATACAGACATTTACATATATACCAATTTCTTCTCGGTTGACTTAAAAAATGTATTCGTATTTGATCTCCAATCGGGGAAATTGAAAAATAAGTATGCTGATTTTGGAAGAGAACAATTGGGGGTAGGTTATAGGCGTACTGTTTTTTCAACGGATAGTGAATCAATCTTTATGTTTTATCCGTATGATTATTCTATATATCGATTGACAGAGAATACAGAATCAGTCTGGATGAAAATTGATTTTGGTTCAGAAAATATGTATCCTTCAGAATTTGGTAAATATACCGAAAAAGAAAAAAAAGACTTTATAAAGGCAAAATACAATAGCTTATATGATAGGCCCATAGCAGGAATAAATAATCTATCTGTAACAGATAGTCTGTTATTCTTCACTTTTGTTCATAAATGTATTCCTTCTTATTACTTTCTAAACAGAATAAATAACAAAGCAAGATATGGATCAATGGATGTGACAAATAGTTTTCCCTTTGCAAACACAGGCTTTCTTTTTGTGAATGGGAGCTATTTTCTAACACATATACAGCCCGAATTTATTCATGCTTACTTGGAATATAATAGTAAGGAGGATTATGCTGACCCTATTGCAAAGTTTGCAAATAAATTGAAGATGGATGATAATCCTGTTCTTTGCATATATAAATTCAAACAATAGAGAAAATGAGAAAGATTCTATATATTTTATCTGTCGTCATTATCATATTTAATGTTATTTTATTATCTAAAAATCAAAAGATTAAAGAAAAGAACAACGTGATGGAAGAACAATATGATGCTTTACGATTGAAAGAATCATCCTATAAGAAAACAATCTATTTTGCCCTGAAAAATGAGGGGAAAAGATTGAAAAATCTAAGTTGTAGAACTATTGAGGGGAAGGAAAGTACGTTATTAAATTCTTTATCTTCTTCTCAAAAAATGGTTTTTTATTACAACAATTATGATTGTTCAAGTTGCATTGATTCTGTTTATAGTTACTTGAAACAGTATTCCAGTCATGCGGACCTTGTTGTTATTTCTGATTTTAGAAGTTATGCAAGGATGAAATCAATAAAGGCCAGCAAGTTTGACAATAGCAGTAATGTGATTTTTTTTAGAATCGCTGATGAATTGGATTTAGAAACTCCTTGCCTGTTCTATCTTGACACCAATCTTATTGTACGAAAATATTTCCATGTGACACAAGAATATAATATCCTGCGCGAGTACTTTCTTACGTTATATGAGCAGAGAACAAATGATAGTTCAAAAGTTCAAAAGATCAGTTATGGTTCCTTTACACGTTTTTCTAATAAATGAAGCGATATATAATAAAACTATATGTAATGTGTCTTCTTATGAATTTTAGCAATTGCGAAAATAAGGGGAAGGGAGAGATAAATCGTTTGGTGAAAGAATGGGGAGGAAAAGAAATATCCTTTCCCCTGCAAAGTGTGTTTACAGTCCAGGGAAAAGATACAATAGAGTATGTTGAAATGGATGCTCTTTACAAGATCTTGTTGTATGTAGATACAGTAGGATGTACCAGTTGTAAGTTGAAACTTTCGCAATGGAGCGAATTTATTGAAGAAGTAGATTCACTCAGTAATGGTTCAATACCATTCTACTTTTACCTTTTCCTGAAAGATATAAAAGAAATCCAGCATTTATTGCGTAAGGAAGACTTTACCCATCCTGTCTGTATCGACATGAACGATGATTTGAACAAATTAAACCATTTCCCGCAGAATGAAATGTTCCATGCATTCCTGTTAGATAAAGACAACAAGGTACTTGTAGTAGGAAATCCTATACATAATCCGGCTATTAAGAAACTATACATTGGGCAAATCACCAGAAAGAAATCAGATGCCCGGCCGCGACAGACACAGATAGAAGTGAAGAACTCAGAATGCAACTTAGGTGAGGTGTCCCTTGCACAAGGTGAGAAGGAAGCGGTATTTGTACTCAAAAACACGGGTATGAATCCGCTACTTATCACTGATATCGCCACTACCTGCGGCTGCACAAAAACTGACTTTGAGAAAAAACCTGTCGCCCCCGGAAAAGAAACAAAGATTACCGTACACTTTACCCCCGAAGAGGAAGGTTTCTTCCACAAAGTTGTTACGGTGCATTGCAATGCCGCGGCATCTCCTTTCAAACTGCATCTGAAAGGGATGGCGGTAACTCCGTGATTATCCTTTCAAGATGAACCCTTAAACCCACTTGCATCATGAACAAATATATGCATACCCCTATTACGAATGAGGAATTACGCCGCCAGGTACGTACACTCACCAGGCAGGTACAAATGTACCAGGAACAGTTACGCATATTACAGCAAAGTACCCGCAACAGGGATTTGCCGGCTGTATGCGAAAACAACCCTGCTTTTCGTCCACAGACATCCATGCTCTATACAGCTTTTATAGAAGCCCCCTCACACATCCTGAACAAACAGGAGATCACACATGTGCTTTGGAGAAGGGAATCCTTTGAAAGCAGAGATGAAAATGTATATCGTGCCATCAGCGATTTACGAAAAGCGCTGGCAGATTTCCCACAGTTCAAACTCCTCCGCTTAGGACGCGAGGAGTATAAGCTGATGGTAACCTCTGATAAGAAGTAGGCTGTTCTTCGGAATGTTACGCATCCCGAAGTTACAAAACGGGGATGTCTTGCATCCCCATCCGCAAAGGAAACCAAGTGTTTTGATATGGATGCCTAACATCCCGGAGAACGCCTATTGAATACAGATTTCTACACAAAAAGGCTTAAATATTTGCAGAATCGTGAATGGTTTAGTTTATTTGTGTTTCTAAAATCTAAATACCATGCCGCGTATCTTTATTCAATTGCTATTTTGAGTATATCTTAATTCTTAATACTATAAATAATATGAAGTATATTTATCTAATAACCCTATTGTTTTTGTGCTCCTGTAGTGGGACAAATTACGTACTTAGTGACGCAGGAATAGTCATTCGTACCAATGTGGATGCGGCAACAACAAAGACGAGCGAAAAAACAGAGTTGCTGCGTATTGTGCCATTAGAAACGACAGATGAAAGTCTTATTGGCACAATTTATAAGCTTGTAGTCAATGACTCTTTGATTATTATTATGCATGACTATCGTAAAGATAATGCTATTCTTGTTTTTGATAAAACAGGGAAGTTCTTGAGACAGATAGGAAGAATCGGGAACGGACCGGGAGAATATATTTACTGGAACGATATGGATGTGGATTTTCAACAAGGACTGCTTTACGCGTATGATGGAACGAAACAGTCCGTGTTTATATACCGGTTAGACGGAACTTTCGTTGAAGAGGTGAAATCTCAATATTGGTTCTCGTCATTTCGGAGAACAGGAGTAGGATATTGGATCTATACCCCTACTAAAAAGGGGTATGAAACAAGTCATGCTTTACGCTTGGTGGATCACAATTTTAAGGAAATACTTGCGGAATTCTTGCCGCAAGCGGAATTCTTTCCAGAACTATTCCAATCCTACTTTTTCAACAATGATCAGAAATCCTTCTTTATGTCCCCATTTGGGAATATTATATATGAGCTAAAAGGAAAGAACGCTATTCCACTCTATGTTATTGATTTTAAGGATAGAACTTTGCCGTATAATGATTTTATAAACCTGACTGACAAAAAAGAATACGAGGAGTACCGTAAAGCAGGAGACTATTTAGGAGGCATTAGCAGAATGTGCCACTCGGATAATCGCTTCTATTTTTCTTTTTACGAATTGAATGGCAACCACAAGGGATATAGTGCAGAATATAATGTACAACAAAAAAGAACTATCACATACGGTAGTTATGGAGAGTATCATGATAAGCTGCTAAAACCCATAGAAGTCAAGCATTTGATTTTGATGGAACCCAAAGCTTGTTACAGAGATATTGCGGTATATCCAGTAGACCCAACCTCCTTGGAGAGTGAAGACATTCGAGCATTTTCTACACATGGATATGATATTACAGAAGAGTCCAATCCAGTGCTCTTTTTTGTGAAAGAATTAGATTAGTCGGAATAGAAAAGAAGAAACTAAATACAGGTCTGATGAGCGTAATAACAAAGTATATGGAAAAGAACATAATTAATTCCCTTTTCATTCTCCTGCTGGTGGGAATGAGCGGGTGCGAAAGAAAAGAAAAAACACCTCAGCTTTTGGTGTTGAATGATCCGAAATGGAAAGAAGTAGTGCAACAATCTCCCCAAAAAGTGCCTTTTCCGGATATGCTAAATGTATGGGACTTGCGGACAATAGGGAATTCACTTTTACTAAAAAGTGAGGGAACGGATCACCTGTTTTATGCTGTGAACCCTGCTACTATGCAGATACAATGGAAGGCCGGTAAAGTGGGGCAGGGGCCGGGAGAGTTTACGAAATATCCCACTATAATGAAACAATCGAATAAAGAAATGAATAATATCCTTGGGGTATATGACAGGCAGCTTTGTACTTTCTATACGGTTAAGGATGGGAGTCCGAATTTGAAAACTCAGAAAGAAAGCGTGGGAGGGTATGGTTTATACCAATATATGTATCCTCTTAACGATTCGCTATTTTGCGTAAGTTATACCGATCGGAAAGAAACAAGGGTTGATTTAGCCAATTTGTACAACTATCATGTGTATGACAGCATTGCCAAGGAAGAAAATTACAATCAATATGGTATTAACCGCGAAGAATGTGCTATAGCTGTATATGAAAACAAATTGGTAACAGCCAAAATGCGTTATGATCAGATTGAGATTTATGATATAGATATCAAACAACACAAATTTATTCCACGGGTAATAGTAAATCATAACAATGCATCGGCTGATGATGCATCTAATAATAAAACACATTATTACTATATTGAGGATATAAATTGTGATGCAAACTATATCTATCTGTTGAATCAGTTTCCTCTGAAAGACAAAAAGTATACCTGTGTGGACATATACGGCTGGGATGGAAATGCCATCCGTCGCATTGAACTTGATGTACATGTAACGAAAGCCACGCTCCTGAACAATACCTTATATATGCGAAGCATGGAAGATGACGATAATGTGTATGTGCTGAAACTTGGCAATAGCAACAAATTCTAAATTAGAAACTGCATGCGAAGAATACGTACCCTCCGCCGGTTGATCCGTACCAAACGCATTGCAATGCGCTTGGCCGACTGGCTTGTCAACCTCACGCTATTTGCCTTTGGGTTGGTGGTGTTGTGGTTGATCAGTATCGTGTTTTTTGTCAGCTCATTCAAGATTCCTACGGATTCCATGCAGCCCACTTTGCAGCCGGGTGATAATATACTGGTGCAGAAGTTGACAATGGGAGCAAGGCTCTTTCACGTATGGGATGCTTTGGACGGGAAGAAGGTTTCCATCCACCGCCTTCCCGGCCTGGGGCGGGTAGAGCGCAATGATGTGCTGGTGTTCAATTTTCCCCTGTCGAAAGACTGGAGTCATATCCATTTTGATGTGATGCTGTACTATGCCAAGCGCTGTGTAGCCTTGCCGGGTGATACGCTGGAAGTGCGGAATAGCATGTACAGGGTGCGTGGTACGGATAAATCCTGGGGAGATACGCTTCAGCAAATAGCCATGCGGGATATCCGGCTGAAGGATCTGGATGGCGGAGTGGCTCACTGGAATCCGCGCGAAACAGGATGGACACTGCAGGAGGCTGGCCCGTTGTTGATTCCCGCACAGGGAAGTGTGGTGAGGATGAACCACCTCAACGCTCTGCTGTACAGACATCTTATCAATTGGGAGCAGGGTGGAAAGGAACTCACCGTGAGCGGGGATACCGTGCGATTGGATGGCGAGATCATCCGCAAGTATTGCTTCCTTAATAATTATTATTTCATGGCGGGAGATAACTGTCTCAACTCCATGGATTCACGTTACTGGGGGCTGGTTCCCGAAGAGTTTATTGTAGGAAAGGCCTGGATTATCTGGCGCTCCATTGATCCCTGGAAGCAGGAGTTTCGTTGGGACCGATTTCTGAAACAAATCCGATAAAAGAAATACATGCATCAAAGTTATGATACGAAAAATACGAAGAACAACAGGCTTTATCTTACTGCTCGGAATGATCACCGCCCTGCTGGGAGTGGTATGCATCAGTGCGGATGAATACCCTGCCGGAGAAACAATCAGACAGATTACCTGGATCCTTTATGGCAGTGCTGCTTTCCTTGGGGCTATCTGGCTGATGTTCCTGATATGCCCGCGAGACATTTATTTCTATGATTGTTCTGAAAGGTTTGAAGGCTTTTTCTTCCTTCTCTTCCTCGTTTCTCTTCCTATTCTTCTTTTGGGCACAACAGAGAATGAACATGTAGCCCTGTGTGCGATCTGTCTTCTTGTGTTTAGCCTGCTGCGACTGGCATTTGGAATATTTCCTGCATTAGTTCATTGTGTATGTGGGGTGATTCTGGGATTTGGCGTGTTTGAGGCGGTGCTGGGCCTGAAGCAGGTATACGGCTTTGCAGCCTCTAATCATAGTATGTTTACGCTGACGGGGACTTTCTTTAATCCGGGCCCGTACTCTGGTTTTTTGGCAATATGCATTGCAATGGGAGTGGGATTGTATGGCACGATGAAGAATCGTTGGCTGCGGTATATCTTGTGTGTGGCGCTGGCGCTTATGATATGCCTGCTTCCGGCGGGAATGAGTCGTTCGGCGTGGTTGGCAGCTATAGTGGGTAGTGCGGTGGCATGGTACCTGCATTCGGATATTCGTCAACGCATCCGTACGTGGTGGAACACACATACCCGCCTTCGTCTGGTTATACCCATCGCGACACTCGTAGCGACCATATCCCTTTTGGGTGGCATGTATTTCCTTAAGCAGGACTCGGCCAATGGACGGTTGTTTATCTGGAAGATTACTACGCGCATGATTGCCGAACGCCCCTTGCTGGGATACCGGTTTGCACCTTTCAGCGCTGAGTATGGCAAAGCACAGGAGGCGTATTTTGCTTCTGGACAGGGTAGTGAGTGGGAAAAACAAGTGGCCGGAACTCCGGAATATGCGTTTAATGAATACCTGCAACTGGCATACAATGTGGGGAT
The DNA here is from genome assembly GCA_031552405.1 of Bacteroidaceae bacterium. GTDB lineage: Bacteria > Bacteroidota > Bacteroidia > Bacteroidales > Bacteroidaceae > UBA1794. The sequence goes on from JAVBMN010000019.1 coordinate 14,697, forward strand.
TCCTATGGCGTTGGTTTTCCTCCTGTTCTGTGGCTGGTGCATATACCAGGGCATTCTTTACCGCAGGATAGCGGCAGTAGCGGGGCTTGTGGCTTACGGGGTTTTTGCCTTCTCTGCGTATCCGGCACAGTTACCTTTTATGTTACTCCTGTTCTTTGTACTGTTGGCCTGTTGTGTAAGCCCTCCTCACAATATGAGCATATATACATCTTTCACACGGCGTGATAACTTTGTAGTATACGGGATATATGCCCTCTCCTTGTTACTGGTCATCGTACTACCATTTGTAACGATTGACTACAACCAGACTCAGTCTGCCGGCAATAAATGGAGAACCGCACATTTATTCTATTCTTCGAAGTCGTTCGAGGTCGCTGCCCGCGAGTATGAACCATTGTATTCCGGATTGAAGACTCGTCCTGCCTACCTTTTTGAATACGGCATGGCTATGCGGCACCTGAAGAAGTATGATAAGTCGACAGAACTGTTGCAGAGAGCTTCGCAATACAGCGGCGACCCCATGATCCTGAATATTATCGCACGCAATTACGAAGACTTCGCCGTGGAGCAGCACAAGCTTGGGTGGGAGGGGGTATCCGAACGGTGTTTCTCTAAAAGCGAACAATACCTGTGGCAGTCTGCACATCGCCTGCCTAACCGCATCTATCCATATTATCTGTTGGCCCGCCTGTACAGCAACCCCCATTACAGCCATCCGCATAAAGCGCGGGAAATGGCACACATTGTCCTTACCCAAAAAGAGAAAATCCCCTCGCCCGCCATCCGCCAGATGCGCGCCGAGATGAAGAAACTTCTGAATAATGAACCCTTAACACCCCTTGAGCCATGACAACCCTTATGAGATTTACAATAGGCTTTGCATCTCTGTTTTTGCTATTGAATTGCCAAACCACAGAGAGAATCTCCATGAAGGAAATTTTCTTAAATGGAAGTGAACGTTTTGTTGATGATACAATTTTTTTTACTAATTGTAGGGTTGTTAAATTAGAGTTGACGGAGAACTCTGCTCTAAAGCGACTTTCTAAAGTCGTTCTATTAGAGGATAAAATATACATTTTAGATAAAGCACAAAAAAGTGTATTCCTTTTTGATAGTTTGGGACATTATGTTAAGCGTATAGGGAAAAGAGGAATGGGGCCTGGTGAGTATCTTGATATATATGATGTAGCTATAGATTATGACAAATCATTGCTGGCGTTTTTGTGCAATAAAAGCATCTTCTATTATGACTATTCTGGTGAATTTATTAAAAAAGAAGATTTACCTATTGATGCAGTTGAATTAGCAATTGAGAATGGATACAAACATCTTGCTTTATTTGGGGAAGATCAACAGGGATATGACATTCTTACTGTTTCTCCGGAAAACAAGAAATCATTTAAGCAAATACCATCTGGACGTATTCCTGTAAAACACTTGACATCTTGTTTCCGGTTTTCTTCCGGAAACAAGATCTATTTCGTTCAGTTATTTGAGAATCAATTGTTTGAAGTTGATTCTGAAAATTGTAAACCATTGCTCAGATTCAATTTAGGAAAATATGCATTACCAGAAGAAATGCTTAATAAAGAATGGGAAGTAGATGATTTTTCAATAGAGTATAGAAAGCATAATTACATATTTGCTATAGGTAATTTAACAGCAGCAAATGACTATTTCTTTTTTGCGAGCAATCAACCTGGAGTATTTGCATACAAGAAGACAATAGAGCAACTGACAGTTAACACCATCATTAACAGAGAATATAATTTCCATTTTTCTAATATAGGATATCAAATAAGCGATAATAATAAAATTATATTTTCAATAGCAGAAGGACAGCTTTCTGGATTATTAGATATGAGAGACAATAAACCAGAATATCTAACCCAAAAGGCCCGTAGTTTACTGGCAACAGAAGAAGAACCCAACCCTATTCTATTTATCTATGATGTAAAGTAAGTGGTATGAAAAGTTGTTTTTTATCCCCATTATTCTTGTTACTCGTATATTCATGTGATACCAATCATGTGAGGCCTGAAAGTTATGACTTTCCCATTGATACAATAAAGATCAACCTGGATTTAGCAGCCTCTCCGGAGAATATTATTCCTTCTGATTCTATCAGAATTGAGAAAGTTATTCCTTTAGAGACAAATCAGGAGTCTCTTATTGGTACGGTTTCAAAAATAAGGACGGAGAATGATCGTATTTACGTATTGAATACGGATATTGCAAAGGCGTTGATAGTGTTTGATACGAAAGGGAAGTACTTATTCAAAATAGGCAAAATGGGGAGCGGGCCTGGAGAGTTTTTCCGGGCTCCGCTTGACTTTGCTGTAGATTCGGTACAGAAACAGATACACGTTTTCGAGGCAGAATCGCAGAAAGTTGCATTATTCGACTGGGACGGACAATTTATACGGGAGATTAGTTTCCGTGATAAATGGGCGTATGCGTTTGCACTTCTGATGCCGGAAAAATATGCGTTCGCCTACAGGGTGAAACAAGATGGATGTGAATTAGAAATTGTCAGCCCACCCAATCGAATCTGGTATACATTTGGCAAATTAGATACTTATTTGGCGTACACCAATAAGTATCCTATTATGGAGAATGGAGGAACCACCTATTTTACTCCCACATTCAGTAATCTGGCATGTAAACTGGATACGAACGGTATTACGAGTGCCGTTTATTTTGATTTTGGGAAATACAATATGCCGAAAGAGTTGAGGAAGAAATTGAAAGAAGAGTTTGATGTGAAACTTATAAAGGAGCAAACTTATGTATTTGGCCTGCGTGATATAATGGAAAGCGATACTTGGTTTTACCTGAGTTTCCCTTACGGAAGTGTACGGATGAGTTATCTTCGGAATAAAAAAGATCAACGAAGCAGGATAGGTGTTTCTTTGTTTGACTGTATCATTCCTGCAGATATCCATCAAATTAAAGGAGAACACTTGATAATACCATTGACATCTGCTACGTACGAAAACTATCAAAGTATAAAAGACACGCATACATCCGATGCTAAACGCTATCTGGAAAAAACTCCTGCAGCAATACGCACGGTGTTAGATACTGTGAAGATGAGTGACAATCCTGTCATTTGTGTGCTGAGCATTACAAAATCTCTCTAAAAAGCCCGGGCTCAGCGGATTTTTCCGGTGGATGCTTTCCCCTTTAAATTGAGATAATGAGTCATGCTATCACATAATAGTATATCCGCCGAGGCCTGCAGTTCCACAAACTCAGGCCTGGTTTTTGAAATATCAGGCCTGACTTGCCTGAACTTCAGGCCTGCCTTCCTCTGAAACTCGTGCCCATCAGCCGAAAAACTGGTGGGCATCACTTTTAAACTGGTGGGCACTGGTTTCCAGACTCTTGTCCATGACTTTCAGGGCTTTGCTATTCACGCCCTTCACCTCTTCTGGAAGCCTTTCCCACAAAGGATTTGCGGGTGAAGGGCGAGTGTGAACCCTGTGAAGGGTGGGGTTCTGACTTACTCTCTCCCAATAAGCCTTTTTTGGGCTCAAACCGTAATTCCGGTGCATGCCTTAGAAAGTCATCCATAACCGAGATGTCGCTGCGCTGCAGCTCTGGTTATAGACACTTCTATACCATGGACTTGCGTCCATGTCTACCTAGGACACACCGCATCCGCGGTTTGAAGATAGTTTATTAGCACCGGAATTTCGGCTTGATCCCTTTTTCTACCTTTTGTGTGAAGGGTGGGGTTCACGCATAAATGCTTGACAATAAGGATTATACAGATTTTCCGTGAAGGGTGGGGTTCACACTTAAGTGTCTGTGTGATAGATAGTTGTAGAGGATGTGAAGGGTAACCCGTGTTTTTAGACAAATAGAGGATTCTTCGCCACTTCTATGTTGTATTCTACATAATTGAACTATTTTTTATTTGTATTTAACACTGTAATTCAGTCACTTGCTGATTATCCTTTCTTTTAAGCCAACAATATCTTACTAGACTGGGACGAACGCTCCAATCTTTTGAGCCTTACAGACAACATGTCTCTTTAACGCTTTTTCTCTTTAAAAGCCCTATTAGACAAACTTCTATGAGTTGACCTACACATGTGTAGGCAACAATTTACTTCTTCAGAATAATAGGATGGGTGCAACAAACTTTTGGAAGATGCAACTAAAAGTTCATCAGTGGCGAATAGGAGTCACCCAAACTGGAATTTGCCTAACAGGCTTTTATTTTTTATATTAATGACATCTGTCATACTCGTATTTCTTTCCACTTTTTAACACGCTCAGTATTCTGCTGGATAATTTTCTGGCAATGCGTATAATGGCTTCTTGTGGTTTCATCCGTTTGCAATATTCACCATAAGCGGCCGCCATAACACTGTCATGTTGTATGGTTATCCATGCACTTTCCACTATCATTGGCCCGAGCAGTTTGTTCCCTCTGAAGGTTTTTTCTCCGTGACTTGTCTTCTCGCCGCTGCTATGCGAAATTGGAATCAGGCCAAGATAAGAGGCAAACTGCTTTTCATTACGAAAGCGAGTGATATCATCTATCTCCGTCAGTAGACACATTCCGGTAAGCATGCCAATGCCTGGAACAGAAAGCATATTATTGTAAATCTCTGCATATCGTTCACTTTTTGACAACATACGAATCTGCCTGGTTGCCTCTAATAAACTCTTACGGAACAGTTCTACTTGCATCAGCAATAAATTCAAACTATTACGAGTATCGGACAGTAGAACAACATCTTCTCGCAGCCAACGCATGAAACGTTTTGACCAATGCGTACCCGGTTTCTCAAAACATTCAGGGAGTCTTACTCCATTATTGTAAAGCAAATGTTTCACACGGGACTTGTAGCCACCAAGCTGTTTCTGTAAGGTCTTTCGAAAACGAACTACGCTAAGATCATCCAGATTATCCTTGCGGCGAATATGGATGCCTTTCAAAGTGCCCGCTTTTAATGCCTTACACAGTTTTTCCGAATCTACAGGATCAGACTTCATTACATTCTCATATTGAGTGGTCGGAACATCAGCAGCATGGATAACCATGCATTTAATCCCAAACTCTTCCAATGCGTAGTAAGTGGAAAAACCGCTGAAACCAGCCTCATAGACTGCCTGATAATTCCCATTTGGATAATGTTTCTTCAAATATTCAAAGAGCTCTTTAGCTGAAGAATTCTGACTATGTTTCTTCTTGTAACCCGATTGGGTGATGATTGTAACACTCCAGGTCTTCAGATGAACGTCAATACCTACGTAGATATTTTGACCTTCAAAATTAATTCTGTTACTTTGTTCCATAGGTGTGATAGTTTTAATTACTAATATTCTGTTTACTTGATCGTTACAAATTTAGCAATTCAATTATTACACCTATTCTTTTAAATAAAAAATCTTCGGTCGGGGAGCGCCCAGCGGCAAGGGGCGGGACCACCCGTCCCGACGAGCGAAACGGCTTCCAAATACAAACATAGTGACTTTTGACTTTTTATACAGCCCGGTTTGCACCCCCGGCAGATAGAGGTTTCATCGATCCTGCGCCACCTGTAGTGGCTGCTTCTGGGTTTTGAAGGCAAGATGGATAGGCGTTTCCACTGGGAGATCCGCTGAGTTGATGTCTGCCGGTAAAATGGGGGGCATCCGGGCTTTCTTTTAGGCGCTCTGCTTACCGCTCCAGTTGCCGCTCTGCTTTCTATGGGTTTAACTTGTTGTCTGTAAGGTGTTTTGTGGGGGCTTCTTTTTCATAACCGCTCCACTTGCCGCTCTGCCTGGCGCACATCCTATAAGAAGAAGTAATGAATAATATAGAATAAATAAATAAAAATATATGCGTTTTTATGAGTCTTCTTTTTTTGCCATACGGAAGAGATCTTTTTCTTGCGGTGATCTTGGGGGTGTAGGCTTGTGTGTGGGGAATCTCAGGCCTGAGATTTCAAACTTCAGGCCTGGAGTTTGAGAACACAGGCCTGTGGCCGAGTCGCTGCAGGCCTGTGTTTTTAGGGGTATGCCCATGGAGGGCGGATGGTTTGTCTGTCAGATCTTAGCCTTCTTGCTGTTTTTGGCCAGAAGGATCACCGGGAATACGAACTCTGTCATCCAGGAGGCGGAGTATCCCAGCTTCTCTTTAAGCTTGCGGGTCTCGGTGCAAAGGCTTCTTACATCGTCTTTCTTCCAGTCTTTAGTGGGGTCGGCTATTTCTTCCATGGTTTTGGCGGTCATGGTGTAAAGCGTCTTTTTGAACATGGCGGGGATGCGGAGCTTCCATTGCATCACGGAGCCCATCACGGTCATCAGGTCGTTGGAGAAGGCCTGGAAGGAGTACAGGTAGCTTTGCACGTCCTGCTGTTTTTTGCAGTGGCGCTTAATGGAGGTGTCTATCTCGTTGAAAAAATCGGTAGACAGGCCGTATTCTTCCATGATAATCTTGCGGGCGCGAGCTTTCTCGGCTACGCCCAGACGGCCGTTGGCAGTGGCTATTTTCAGGGTACGTTTAAACAAGGCCATATCGGGTGCGGCGTTAATGTTCGTGATGCCCAGAGTGCTAACCATGACCGACTGATAATACACGCGGATGAGGGTCATGTATTCCTCAACGCGGGATTGTATCTCTTCTGTCCGCTCTTCCTTTTTGCGGTTGAGTTTCGATAATATACTCATGTGATTTGTTGATATTTTGATTCAATGCGGCAAAGATACAAAAAACAAGGCTTCCTGAAAAAGTTTTCGGTGAAAGACTGTGGATATTCGCATTATATTGTATATTTGCGCCAGAGAGCTGACATAAATATAAACCGCTGTATAATAGAAAAATGACGTACCAGGAATTAGAAGATATTATAGCCCACTATCGTTTGATGGCTGAACAGTCGGAGATGTATACTGAGCAACAGGCCTTTCGTTTCCGTAACTTTGCCAATGTGATAGAGACCAATATTGACTTGTTGGAGGATGCGGAAAATGAGGAAGATCTATGGGATTTCTACAACGACCACTCCACGGATGGCTGGCAGTTGCTGAATCCGGAAGATGATTATTGAGTAACCTCTTTGTAATCCGCCGGATAGGGTGGATGTGGTTCCGGTCAGGGAAGTTTGTTGGTGGCCGGATCAGGGAAGATGACGGCCGGCTTGAAGGATCTGGCTTCTTCAAAATCCATCTGGGCATAGGCCATGATGATGACACTATCTCCCACCTGTACTTTGCGGGCGGCGGCGCCGTTCAGGCATATCTTTCCGCTTCCACGCTCGCCTTTGATTATGTAGGTGTCAAAGCGTTCGCCGTTGTTGTTATCCACTATGAATACCCTTTCTCCGGCAATGAGGTTGGCGGCATCCATCAAATCTTCATCAATTGTAATGCTTCCCACGTAGTATAAATTGGATTCGGTAACGCGGGCCTGATGGATTTTTGATTTAAGAACTTCTATTATCATGAGGGTAGGGGTTGTTGTTAGGCTTTGTATTTAATGTTATCAATTAGTCGCACGCTGCCGCAATATACGGTGATGCATCCTACGATATAGTTGCTGTCTTCCCAGTCTTGAATGGGTTGCAGGGAATTGCCGTCCACGATCTCGAAATATTCAAGTTCCAGTCCCGGGGTGTTTGCAATGGCGTCTTCTACGAATTGCAGGGTGTGTGCCAAGCTATGCTGTCCGGCGTATTTTACGCTCTCAAACAGGGTGCGGGAGATGGTGAGGGCGGTAGTGCGTTCTTCGGGGTTTAGCAGGCTGTTGCGACTGCTAAGGGCTAGTCCGTCTTCGGCTCTCAGGATTGGGCATCCGATAATCTGTATGGGCAGGTTTAGCTGTTTCGCCAGCTCCCGGATAATGGCTAATTGTTGGAAATCTTTCTCGCCGAAATACGCCTTTTGGGGCTCGGTGTAGAAGAATAGTTTGCTGACGATCTGTGCAACGCCGTTAAAGTGTCCCGGGCGGCGTGGCCCTTCCATGACTGTGTCGATGGGGGCAAAATTGAAAATACGGGTGTCCGGTTCCGGGTAAATTTCCTCAACGGAAGGGGCGAATGCGTAGTCACATCCGGCTTCTGTCAGCAACTTGCAATCCTTCTCCAGCGTACGGGGATATTTGCTCAGGTCGTTTTTATCATTGAACTGGGTGGGGTTCACGAAAATGCTTACAACGGTAATTTCATTCTCGCGGGTGCTTTGTGCGACCAGCGAAAGGTGTCCTTCGTGTAAAGCACCCATGGTGGGTACAAGCCCGATGCTTTTTCCACTTTCTCTTTGTACCTTGAGCTCGGATTGAAGCTCATGTATGGTGTGTATAATTTTCATTATCCTTGAGAACTCCTCTTGAAAGGATGGGTTGGTTTTTTCGGTGCAAAATAAACCATTATTTGTCACATATTAAAGAAATAACTTAAATTATTCACTCGTGGCGGGCGTTTTTTGGTTGTTTTTTCGTATCTTTGCCTCAATTTTGAGAATGAATAGAAAACAAAATGAAGGCAAAAAAAGTCTTATTTATCACCCAGGAGATTGCCCCTTATCTTCCTGAATCAGCAAAGTCCGATGCCGGACGAAAAATACCTCAGTCCATACAGGAATCCGGAAGAGAAATCCGAACTTTTATGCCGAAGTGGGGCAATATCAACGAACGCAGGAATCAACTGCATGAAGTAATTCGCCTCTCCGGGATGAACCTGATCATTGACGATACGGACCATCCCCTGATCATAAAGGTAGCCTCCATACAGGCGGCGAGAATGCAGGTATACTTCATCGACAATGACGACTACTTTCAGAATGTGGGGAACGACGTATGCGATGAAGAAGGCTTTTACGAGGAGAATGACTGCCGGGCTATATTCTATGCGCGTGGGGTGCTGGAGACGGTGAAGAAACTGCGTTGGTGCCCCGAAGTGGTGCATTGCCATGGGTGGATCTCGGCACTGGCTCCGCTGTATATCAAGACTGCCTATCGGGAAGAACCTTCATTTATGCAGTCGAAAGTAGTCTTTTCCTTGTTTGACGAGCCCCTTACGAAAGACTTTTCGAGCCAGCTGCCTGAGAAGCTGCTGATGAGGGGTGTTTCTCCCGAATTGCTGAAAGCACTTGGCGAACCGCCCTATGCAAAAGAGGCTTTGCTGAAACTGGCCATTGAATATTCAGACGGTGTGATGCTGCATCCTAATGCCGCTACGCCCGAACTGCTTGAATTTGCCGCTTCTAAAAATGTGCCATTGTTGGAGTATCACGAAGGAGAGGGCTTTGTGGATGAATGTCTGGATTTCTACGACCGCATCTGGTCGGCCGGAAAAGAAGAATAACAATCCTTTTTTTGATGTATGAAAAGAATAACTGGAATTAAATATTTGTGCGCAGCGCTTCTGGCCCTGTGCGTAGCAGCCTGTGACGATAATACGGATTTTATCGGCTCCTCAGTGGTGTCAGGGCCCGATTATATCAAAGCAGGAGTAGCCACCTTTTTCCCGTTGAGCAGCACCGTAAAGGCTGATACCGTATATACACGCAGCAGTACGGCATATCTGGGGAAATATACCCATCCGGATTTCGGTAGCTTTGAGTCGAGCTTCATGGCTCAGTTTAACGTGACGGAGAAGTATGAGATACCCGGTTTTGAGAATTTCGTGTCGGATGACAATTCGGGCCTGACCGAGCCTCCCTATGACCGTTCCATAAGCCCCAAACGGGTGTATGTGGCAGGGTTGTACACCAGCTACTTCGGCGATTCTACCGCAGTGGGTACTCTGGATGTGTACGAGTTGAATAAGGATCTTTATAACAGTGATGATATCTATTACTCGAATGTGAACCCGTCCGACTTCTACAGCACTTCCGATTTCCTGGGAAGTGTTTCGTACGCCCCGACAGACCTTTCCATTCCTGCCACCACCCGTGAGGATAACTACCAGTACGTCATAGTGGACCTCCCCATCTCAAAGGGAAAGGAAATCATACAACTGTATCAGAATTGCAAGAAGAACGGTCTTAGCTTCCGCAGTAACTTCCTACAACAGTTTAAGGGCATTTATGCCCAGCAGGTGCAGGGTGACGGAGCCATGTTATATCTGGACCAGGTACGCCTGTCCTTCGATATGGATGAATATGTAATAGACGAGGAAACCGGAAGACCGTATCGGACCGATGCGGGTATAGAGGATTCTACTGTTACCACTTCTTTCAGCTTTAGTACCACAAAAGAGATAGTGCAGGTGAATAAGTTCAGGAACAATACCCCGGATTCCTTCCTGAATAATGATACATGCAGCTATATTAAATCGCCGGCAGGACTGTTTACCCGCGTGAGCATTCCCCTGAAGGCCATCGCCGACTCGATTATTGCACAGGGCGACAGCCTTACCGCAGTATCCATTGCCTTTACGGCCGATTCGCTGTATGACATCTCTGGTATTACACCTCCCACCAATCTCCTGATGGTAAGGGATACCGCTACCATAAATGGTGTGTTCAATAACTACCAGAAAGACTTCTTTGCTGATAACAACGTGCCGGATAAGCGTACCTCGTTTGTAGCTTCCATCAGCAGTTACACATACAAATTTTCTGATATCCGTAAGCTTATTGCAGCGGTCATTGAGGAGTATGGAGGAACGGACCGCGTGCCTGAGTACTTGAATGTGCTGCTTATCCCGGTAGAGATTACATATGACTCTTCCACTATAATAGGTATGAATAACTACCTGAAACCCTCGTATGTGCGCTTGCACGGCGGCGAGAAGGACCCGGAGGCCCGAAGGTTGAAAATGGAAGTGTATTACAGCGTGTTCCAGTAATTTACGAGGAAATATTCATCACGGAAATTCCGGGTCGTCCGCTGTAGAAGATCCGGAATTTTGTGTATCATATTGAATAGGAAGAATAATGAAACAGAAGTTTTACTATAAACGAGTGGCCATAAAAGTAGGTAGTAACGTGCTGACCCGCAAGGATGGATCTCTGGACGTGACACGCATGTCGGCCATTGTCGACCAGCTTGCCGAACTGCATAAAGCCGGGCTGGAAGTGGTGCTGATCTCTTCCGGAGCCGTAGCCTCCGGCCGCAGTGAACTGAATATAGACAAGAAGCTGGACAGTGTGGAGCAGAGGCAACTATACTCATCCGTAGGGCAGGCTAAACTCATAAACCGCTATTATGAGATGTTTCGGGATCATCACATCCCTGTGGGGCAAGTGCTTACCATGAAGGAAAGTTTTGCTACCCGCCGCCATTACCTGAATCAGAAGAAATGTATGTCGGTGATGCTCGAGTGTGGAGTTCTTCCCATTATTAATGAGAACGATACCGTGTCAGTATCGGAACTTATGTTTACCGATAATGACGAGCTGAGCGGAATAGTGGCCAGCATGATGGATATGCAAGTACTGGTGATACTGAGCAATATTGACGGAGTGTATGACGGCCCTCCCACGGCCCCCGAATCCAACGTGATCCGCGTAGTGGAGCAGGGCAAGGACCTGTCCGACTATATCCAGGCCGGGAAGTCCAACTTTGGCCGGGGAGGCATGATTACCAAGACCTCCATCGCCCATAAAGTAGCCGGAGAGGGTATTCACGTATTCATAGCCAATGGCAAACGCGATCATATCCTGGTGGACTTGCTGAGCCATCCGGATACTACCTTGTGTACACACTTTGTTCCTTCTGGGGAAGGGGTGTCAAGCATCAAGAAATGGATTGCTCACAGTGCAGGCTTTGCCAAAGGTGAACTGCATATCAACGAACAGGCCACCAAAGTGCTGCTGGGCGAGAAGGCGGTAAGCATCCTCCCGATAGGGGTGACAAAGGTGGAAGGCGAATTTGAGAAGGATGATATTGTGCGCATCTTCGATTACCAAGGCAGGCAGATAGGCGTGGGCAAAGCCTCGTATGACGACCAGAGTGCCCGTGAACTGATAGGTAAGCGCGGAGGAAAGCCCATCGTCCACTATGATTATTTATATATAGAATAAGGTGTATGAAAGATATGGAACTGCAAGGAATATTTGAAGAGGTACAGACAGCCTCGTGGAAACTGGCTCTGCTGGAAGATGCGGCGGTAAACAAGGTGTTATTGGCCTTGGCCGATGCGGCCGAGCAGGAGTGCGCCACCATCCTTGAAGCCAATGCAAAAGATCTGGCCCGGATGAGCCCTGAAGATCCCAAGTACGACCGCCTGAAGCTGACGAAAGAACGTATCGGCGGAATAGCTGCCGACATACGGAATGTGGTAACCCTGCCCTCGCCGCTGGGACGCTTGCTGGGCGAAACGGTACGTCCCAACGGGATGCGTCTGCGTAAAGTGGCCGTACCCTTCGGAGTAATAGGCATTATCTATGAGGCACGGCCGAATGTAAGCTTTGATGTGTTCTCTTTGTGTCTGAAAAGTGGCAATGCCTGCATCCTGAAAGGAGGCAGCGATGCCGACGATTCCAATCGGGCCATCGTAGCGCTTATCCACCGGGTGCTTGAGGCGCAGGGGGTGGATCCGCATATCGTGGCATTATTGCCTGCAGATCGGCAGGCCACAGCGGCTTTGCTGAATGCCCGTGGATATGTAGACTTGTTGATTCCCCGAGGAAGCAGCTCCCTTATTAACTATGTACGCGAGAATGCTACCATCCCGGTTATCGAAACCGGAGCCGGAGTGTGTCACACTTACTTTGATAAAAGCGGGGATCTGCAGAAAGGCGCACCTATTATCTTTAACTCAAAAACCCGCCGGGTGAGTGTGTGCAATGCATTGGATTGTTTGATAGTTCATGAGGATCGTCTGGCTGACCTGCCTGCACTGTGCAAAAAGCTGGCGGAATGCAACGTGCGGATTTATGCCGATGAACCGGCGCAGAAGATGCTTTCAGGGCATTATCCAGCTTCTCTGCTGAATGCGGCTACTCCCGACAGTTTCGGAACGGAGTACCTGGATTATGCTATGTCCATCCGAACCGTAGCTTCTATTGAAGAGGCGTTGGATCATATCCACCGCTACGGTCTGAAGCACAGCGAATGTATTGTGACTGAGGATGCGGCGGCCGCCGATCTCTTCTGCAAGGCAGTGGATGCGGCTTGTGTATATGTCAATGTGTCTACTGCCTTTACCGATGGCGCCCAGTTTGGCCTGGGAGCGGAGATCGGCATCAGTACTCAGAAGTTGCACGCCCGTGGCCCTATGGCGCTTGAGGAGTTATGCACCTATAAGTGGCTTATCGACGGTAATGGACAGGTGAGAAACTAACTGAATGAATACTCAAATACTCGTATAGATATGAAGAAATTTACCTGTGTTCAGGATATCGGCGATTTGAAGACCGCCCTGGACGAAGCCTTTGAGATTAAGAAAGACCGTTACCAGTTTCGTGAGCTGGGGCGCAACAAGACGTTGATGATGATCTTCTTCAACTCCAGTCTGCGCACCCGTCTCAGCACCCAGAAAGCCGGGATTAACCTGGGGATGGACGTAATGGTACTGGATATCAACCAGGGTGCCTGGAAGCTGGAAACCGAACGTGGCGTCATTATGGACGGCGACAAACCGGAACATCTGCTTGAAGCCATCCCCGTGATGGGCTGCTACTGCGATATTATCGGGGTACGTTCCTTTGCCCAGTTCGAGAGCCGCGAAGATGATTACAACGAGATTATTATTGAGCAGTTTATCAAATACTCCGGTCGCCCTGTCTTCTCTATGGAAGCGGCTACCCGCCATCCTTTGCAGAGCTTTGCCGACCTCATTACCATCGAGGAGTACAAGCGTACTGCACGCCCCAAAGTAGTGATGACCTGGGCGCCTCACCCCAAAGCGCTTCCGCAGGCGGTACCCAATTCCTTTGCCGAGTGGATGAATGCGGCCGATGTGGATTTTGTAATAACACACCCGGAAGGCTATGAGCTGGATCCACGCTTTGTAGGGAATGCACGCGTGGAGTATGACCAGATGAAAGCTTTTGAAGGGGCCGACTTCGTATACGCCAAGAACTGGTCGGTAGCAATGGGCGAGGATTACGGCAAGGTACTCAATAAAGATCGTAACTGGACGGTAAGCGACCGCCAGATGGCCGTAACCAACAACGCCTTCTTCATGCACTGCCTGCCGGTACGCCGTAATATGATCGTGACGGATGAGGTGATTGAGGCTCCTACCTCTATCGTAATTCCCGAAGCTGCCAATCGCGAGATCTCCGCTACCGTGGTGTTGAAACGTATGCTGGAAGCTTTGAAATAATTTTTCGTACCGTATCGTTTCGGAGGCAGGCTTTTCTGCTGTCCTATTTATTATCTCCTTCCTACAAGGCACACAACCTTGTGGGAAGGAGATGTTTTTTGAACGTATTATGCCCCGGTAAGCCCCTTAACTCCCCATCCGCGCAAAAAAAAATAGTGATAAACGAAGTTTCACCATACATGAATTGGTCGGCTTTTATTTTTTGCATCCATTAAATCTTTGATTTATCCGAATTCAGTACATTTGAGAGTCTGCGATTGTGAGTTCATAGTGATGAACCGAATGTAGGCCTGTGTGTGTTCCTATTACCCTGAATATGACTGAAAAGAGTCTTTCTACTATTATTTGTTTGTAATACAATTAAACCAAAAACATAAGAGCGATTATGAGAAGAAGTATGTATTATTGTAAGGTAGGGTTGGTGTTGATAACTGTTATACTGGCAGGAAGTATCACGTCGTGTAAGAACGATGATATCACAGATGATAGCTATTATACCTTTACCGGCGCGATGCTGGGACAGTACCTGGAAGAAAACCCGAATGAGTATTCGGAGTTCTCTAAGATGGTGAAACGTTGTGTGTTGAAGAATGAAGTGTCTTCTTCGCTGGATGCGTTGTTGAATGCGTACGGGTCATTTACCTGCTTTGCCCCGGACAATGAAGCGGTTGAAAAGTACCTGAAACGATATGGGATGACCTCGGTAGATCAGATGACAGACTCGGCCATATCAGTGATTTGTAGAATGCACCTTGTTAATTCTTCCCTGAAGAATGTGGTATACGAGAGCAAGAACTTTGCCACCAAGCTGCCGGATCAAAACATGTATAATAAGACGATTTATCTCTCTCCGGAAGGTACTACTTACCGGGTGAATGAGATGGCAGTGGTGGAAGAAAAGGATATTCTGGTTCAGAACGGTGTGGTGCATAGGATCGACTCCGTACTGGAGCCTTCTGACATGCAGTTGGGTACCTTCCTGGAGAGCTATCCGGAATATTCCTTATTCAATGAGGCGGTGAATGAAACGAATGTGGCCACGCGTCTGAATACTGAGCCGGAAGATCTGTACTTTACTCCTGCCACGCAGTTTACAGACATAGGCGGGGGTACGGCAGTGATTACGCCCCAGTACCGTTTCTTCTATTATACCTGCTTTCTGGAAACCAATGAGGTATTTGCCAATGCAGGAATCCACTCGCTGGATGATATGAAGGAATATGCAAAGAAATGGTTTGAAGATGCGTATGCAAACGAAACCAAGATACTGCAAGCGGGACTTACCAACCAATGGACAGACTCTTTGAACTATTTCAACCGGTTTGTATCTTATCATTTTGTGAATAAAATGATTGACAGGAGCGACTTCACGTATTATCGTACCGGGGTGGCTACAGCGTATGAAAAGTTTCAGGAATATACCGAAACGATAGCTCCGAACCAGTTGCTGTTTATGGCAGCGGGTAAGAACTGTGCGGAGAGTGATGAGTATGCAGATGCTTTGCAGTTAAACCCTTCCGCAGACCAGGTTCTTATACCAGGAATGGGTGAAGCGATCGGATGGTCGCGCCCACAGAAAAACGGAGTATTGCTTGCTACAACTCCCACGCGTTATTCCTCAAACGGAATATTTCATGAACTGCAAGGGGTGCTGACGTTTAACAGAACCGATTTTAAGAAGACGCGTTTCCGCTATGACTACGCCTCACTCTTTCCTGAGTTGATGAGCAATGCCATCCGTGCTAAGTTTACGAACGGTCAGCAGGTGTACTTTAAGAATGGGTATCTATCCAATATCTGGTTCCGTAGTGAGGGTACCCGCTTGTATTATCTGAATCCGCAGCACGGAGCAGGCGCTGGCCAATGGTGTAATTATGAGGGCGATGAGATGATGGCTAAAGGAAACTTTGATTTTGACATCCGGCTTCCGGCTGTTCCTGCTGGCCAGTACGAGGTGCGTTTTGGGTATACAGCTAACGGAAATCGTGGATGTGCCCAGATTTACATGGGAACCTCACGTGATAATATGCAGCCCTGTGGTATTCCGGTGGATCTGACCCAAAGCGGTTCAAGGTATGGTTGGATAGCGGATACCGGTGGTACGGAAGATTATGAATCGGATAAGTTGCTCCATGCCAATGGTTGGATGAAGGGGCCGAATTCTGTGTTTAATGCCAATGGAAGGGAATCAACTACGTTGAGACAGAACCAATGGGTGATCCGTTGTGTGGTAGGAGTGGTCAACTTGCAGGAGGATGGGAATATCTACATACGTTTCCGCAATGCCACCACCAATGAGCAGGCAGAGTTTATGATGGATTATCTTGAAGTATGCCCGGTTGCTATCTATGACAACCCCAATCAACCTGAGCCGAGGGATTGATTAAAATGGCTGCTGAGAAGAGCCTGGTTTTATATCTCCTTCTTATGGGCTGCTGAGCTCATAAGCGGGAGATTCTTTTTTTTGCGCCAGGCAAACCGAATAAATAATGTACAATATAGAATAAATAGTGCATCGGTATAAGTGCTGTCTGTGCGTATTTTTGTCACATCTATTACCGGGTATGTATGATAATGCAAAGCAGATGCTGGTAGATATATAATGCAATTGAACTAAACCATGAAAATAGTTATGAAAAAGAGTCTGTATATTAGGCTGGGATGGATGATGATGATCGTCATGCTGGCAGGAAATGCATCATCATGTAAGAATGATGATATAGCGGATGAAAGCTATTACACCTTTACCGGTTGGATGCTGGGGGAGTATCTGGACGAAAATCCGGATAGGTATTCGGAATTCTCTAAGATGTTGAAACGCTGTATGTTGAGCAATGCCTCATCCTCTCCGTTGGAGCCGTTATTGAATGCATATGGATCATTCACCTGTTTTGCTCCGGATAATGAGGCGGTGGGAAAATACCTGAAACGATATGAATTGGCTTCAGTAGACCAGATGACAGACTCGGCCATATCAGTAATCTGTAGAATGCATCTTATCAACTCTTCTT
Organism: Bacteroidaceae bacterium; assembly: GCA_031552405.1. GTDB lineage: Bacteria > Bacteroidota > Bacteroidia > Bacteroidales > Bacteroidaceae > UBA1794. Next base: position 31,924 of record JAVBMN010000019.1, read on the forward strand.
TGAAGAATGTGGTGTACGAAAGCAAGAACTTTGCTACCAAGCTTGCGGATCAGAACATGTACAACAAAACCATCTATCTTTCTCCTTATGAGTCGTCTTATCTTGTGAATGAGATGTCTGTGGTAACGGAGAAAGATATCATGGTTCAAAATGGAGTGATTCATCGGATCGACTCTGTATTGGAGCCTTCCGACCTGCAGCTGGGAACTTTCCTGGAAAGTAATCCGGAATATTCCTTGTTTCATGAAGCGGTAAACGAAACCAATGTGGCTACACGTCTGAAAACAGAACCAGAGGATTTGTATTTCACTCCTGCTACCCAGTTTGGGGATATTACCGGGAGTTGGGTGACATCGGTGGCTATTACACCTCAGCGTCGCTTCTTTTACTATACCTGCTTCCTGGAAACCAATGAGGTGTTTGCGGAGGCAGGCATTCATTCTTTGAATGATATGAAGGAATACGCAAAAAAATGGTTTGAGGAGGCTTATGCAAATGAAACCAAGATACTGGAAGCGGGACTTACTAGCCAATGGACGGATTCGATGAATTACTTCAATCGCTTTGTAGCGTACCATTTTGTGAACAAACTGATTGATAAGACCGACTTTACATACTACCGTACCGGTTTTGCCACAGCGTATGATAAGTATCAGGAGTATACCGAAACACTTGCTCCTAACCAGCTGTTGTTCATGGCGGCGGGAAAGAATTGCGCGGAGAGCGATGAGTATGCGGATGCTTTGCAGTTGAACCCTTCTGCCGATCAGGTCTTTTTGCCAGGGATGGATGAGGCGATTGGCTGGTCGCGCCCACGAAAGAACGGAGTATTGCTTGCTGCTACTCCTACAGGAAACTCTTCAAACGGTGTTTTTCATGAGTTGCAGGGTGTGCTTACATTTCCCCGTGCCGACTTCAAGAAGATCCGCTTTCGCCATGATTACGCCTCGCTTTTCCCGGAGATCATGAGTAATGCCATTCGCGCTAAGTTTACGAATGGGCAGCAGGTGTACTTTAAAAGTGGGTATTTGTCCAATATCTGGTTCCGAAGTTTGGGAACACGTTTGTTCTATCTGAATCCGCAACACGGTGCAAGCTCTGGTAGTTGGTGTAACTATGAAGGTGATGAGATGATGGCCTTGGGGAATTTCGATTTTGATATTAAACTGCCACCTGTTCCTGCCGGGCAATATGAAGTGCGTTTTGGATATACAGCCAATGGCAATCGTGGATGCGCCCAGATTTATATGGGAACTTCACGCGATAATATGCGCCCCTGTGGTATTCCGGTAGATTTGACACAGAGTGCCTCAAACTATGGGTGGAAGACAGATAGGGGTGGAGGTGCGCTGGAAGATTACGAGTCGGACAAACTGCTCCACGCCAATGGCTGGATGAAGGGTCCGAATTCTGTATTATGCGCCAATGGTAAAGAGTCACGTACATTGCGGCAGTACGAATGGGTAATCCGTTGTGTGGTGGGGGTAGTCAACCTGCAGGAGGATGGGAGCATCTACTTACGCTTTCGGAATGCAACGACTAATGAGGCAGCAGAGTTTATGATGGACTACATAGAGGTGTGCCCGGTTGCTATCTATGACAATCCCAATCAACCAGAGCCAAGGGATTAAATGCCCTCTGTAAAGCAATATCCCCAGCCGATCCATTTTTCAGAAGAACGGCTGGGGATATTACTTTATCCGGTAAGGCCTATTTCAGGAACCAGTTGATCTTTTCATGAAGCTCCATTCCTTTGATGGGTTTCCCTATGAAATCATCAAAGCCGGCAAGAGTCATGCTTTCCTGGTCTTCTTTTGACATGAAAGCGGTTTGCCCGATAACCGGCAGCTCAGGGCGCAGGTCTTTGATGTGGATGGTAGCCTCAAGTCCGTCCATTCCAGGCATGCGCACGTCCATCAGAACGATCTCTATCTCGGGGTGGGTGCGCACCATCTCTACGGCTTCTTCTCCATCTAAGGCTATTAGTAATGTAGCCCGGGTGGGTTGAAGGAGAGCTTTCAGATACCCCAGATTGGTGCTCACATCCTCAGCAATAAGGATGGTATGTCCGTGCAGGTCATAGTCGGGCACCTCCTGGTTTTTGAAGACTTCAGAGTATGGATGCGCTCCATTGATAGCCTCCACCTCTTTGCAGGGGATGTAGAAATGAAATGTAGAGCCTTTCCCTGGTTCGGACTCTACCCAGAATCTTCCACCCATCAGACGTACCAGGTTGATGGAGATGGCAAGTCCGATGCCTGTTCCTCCGTATTTGTAACTCAGCGACTGATCATGCAGCTGATGGAAGGGCTTTCCCAAGCTTTCTATTTTCTCTTTGGATATACCGATGCCGGTATCTTCTACACTGAAGTGCAGGCCTTCTTTGATGACTTTATACCCAAACTTCACGTATCCATTATCGGTGAATTTAATGGCGTTGCCAATGAGGTTGTTGAGAATCTGCCGTACCCGTACGCTGTCAATGGAGAAAAGCTCTCTTTGGTCTTGTCCTTCTTCATTTACCAGCAGCTCGATGTGCTTCTCTGCATTCATCACGCCTGAAGCCATAAAAGAGGCGTGGATATCTTGTAACAGGACGTTGAGATTTGTTTCCTCTGGGGTGATATGCATCTGCCCTGCGTCAATCTTGGAGATGTCCAGGATGTCGCCAATGAGCTTTAGCAACTGGTTGGCATTGTCGGAAACGATGCGCATGTACTCTTTCTGCTCTTCCGGCGTTATGTCTTCTTCATTGGTCAGGAATTCCAGGAAACCTATAATGGCATTCATGGGGGTGCGTATCTCATGGCTCATATTCGCCAGGAAGGTGGATTTGAGCTTTTCGGACTCTTCTGCTTTTTTGCGGGCATTGATGAGTTCCAGCTCAAATACTTTCTGGTCGGTAATGTCCATTACGAATCCGTCGCGGTACACTGTGCCGTTCTGCTCTACACCTACAGATTGCATTCTGTACCATTTAGTTTCTCCGTGGAGGATGTAGCGGAACTCGGTCTTCTCAGTGCTCAGCTTTCCTGTGGTGGCTTTTATACGGTCTACAAACTCCTCCCGGTCGTCGGGGTGCACATATTGGACAAAGGATTCAATCCCTTTTAAAAACTCTTCCAGAGGGATGCCTGTAATTTCTTCCATCCGGCTTCCTGCGTAGTCTAAGATGATTCGTCCTTCTTGGCTGAGATGCGAGCGATACATGGAACTGTTTACCATGTTGTCACTAATCTCTTGCAGGAGGTTAGCGTTGTGTAGTAACTTCGCCTGAGAACGTTGCAGCTCTTCTTCAGTGTTCTTACGGTCGGTAATGTCCATTGCAATACCGTCCCAGATGACTTCTTTCTGATGGTTGATGCGTGGGACTTCGGAGAAAAGTATCCATGTATACCCTTTTTTGTTAGGGACTTGAAGGCGCACTTCAAGGTGGAACGAGGTGTTTTTTGCGATCTCTTCTTGTAGCTTGCCTAAGTCCTCGGGGTGAAAGAGGCTTAGCAGCGGCATGATATCGCTTCCTAGTTGTTCCGGATTTAGGCCACAGATGTTTTCTACTCCTTTGCTAATGTATGCAATGTCCGGAACAGGTTTGCCCGGTACCTCTTTAAGCTGGAAAACAAAGCTGGAAGGCAGATTGTCGCTCATGGCCTTTAAGGATTGCTCGCTTTCGGTCTTGTCCACCAACAGGGTTTCAAGCTGGTCCTTATAGTCTTTAAGGGCTTGCTCATTTTTCTTAATGTCGGTAATGTCTGATAGCACTACAATGTGGGCCAGGCGCCCGTCCGGCCATTTGGCGAGGGTTTCATTGATATGCATCCAGGCGTTCATACCGGGGTTGTAATGCTCCCATACGGTGGGTACGCCAAGAGGCTTATGAAGTATATTTTGCAGGTTACAGAAGGGGCAGGCGTCCGTGAAAGCACAGCCGGATAGTATACTCCAGCATTTCTTTCCTTCTACATCCTCGCCGTATTTTGCTTTCAGGAATTTGTTGGCGAATATGATATTATAGGTATCTACCTCAGTCACATATACCAATGCTTGTATATTGTCGAGAACCATTTGAAGGGTCTCTACTCCGATGGGTTTCTTGTTATTCATCTCGGACTGGTTTTATAGTCTGCTTAGCTTCTTGAGAGAAGTTATGTTACACTTTGAAATTTTAAAAAACAGGAGGTATAACATTATTACACCTCAAGCATAGGGGATGGCAAAGTAAGTAAAAAAAAGGTGAACAACCTTATTCTTAACCCGCTTTTTTGTTAAAAATGGAAAAACGCGACAAGATATTGCAAAAAGAGCGAGATAAATATCTTTTATCCGCTCTTTTATGGGTTTATAAGGGGAGTTTTCCGCACTACTTCAGGCATGTGATACATGAAAATAGTGGTGTGAGCGCCTGTTTACTTCAGATGCCAATTGATTTTCTCGTGCAGCTCTATTCCTTTGACAGGCTTTTCTATAAGATCATCGAAACCGGCAAAGATGATCCCTTCTTTTTCTTCTTCGGTCAGGGAAACTGTTTCGCCAATTACAGGCAGGTCAGGACGCATCTCTTTGATGTGAATGGTAGCTTCGATGCTATTCATTCCGGGTATATTAAGGTCTATGATCATAAGCTCAATTTCGGGGTGTGCCTCCACTGTTTTAACTGCTTCTTCACCGGTGTGGGCGAAGAGGAGTGTGGCCTCTGTAGGCCGAAGCAATATCTTTGTATATCCCAGATTGGTGGATTTCTTCTCTGCAATTAGTATGGTGTGCCCTTTCAATTTGTACTCCGGTATTTCCTGTGCGGTGACGGGTTCGGTGTAATGGATGTCTTTCGACAGGGCTATCTCTTTGCAGGGGATACAGAAGTGGAAAATAGACCCTTTTCCGGGCTCCGATTCTACCCAAGATTTGCCGTTCATCAGGCGTATAAGGTTAAAGGAGATGGCAAGCCCGATGCCTGTTCCTCCGTATTTGGAGGCTAACGACCGGTCATGGGCTTGGTGAAACGGCTTTCCTAAATGTGCGATCTTTTCTTTGGAAATACCGATTCCTGTATCTTCCACAAAAAAATGCAAGCCTTCCTGTGTGACAGAATAGCCAAATTTTACATGTCCTTTCTCTGTGAACTTAATGGCATTACCTATCAGATTGTTTAGGATCTGCCGCACGCGTACATTGTCGATAGTGAACATGCCCCATTGGTCTTGCTTTTTTTTGCAGACCTGCAACTCTATTTCTTTGCCTTGTTGCATTACGCTTGAAGCCATGAAGGAGGTGTGAACGTCCTGCAGCAATACATTGATATTGGTTTCTTCCGGTATGATGCGCATCTGCCCGGCGTCTATTTTTGAAATATCGAGAATATCGCCGATCAGTTTGAGAAGCTGATTGGCGTTATCAGATACGATTCGCATGTATTCCTTTTGCTCTTCTCTGGGAATGTCTTCTTCGTTGAGCAGGAAATCAGTGAAGCCGATAATGGCATTCATCGGAGTGCGTATCTCATGGCTCATATTGGCCAGGAAGGTAGTTTTGAGTTTTTCTGATTCCTCAGCCTTCTTGCGGGCATTGATTAGCTCGAGCTCAAATTCTTTTTGTTCGGAGATATCCATGACCACCCCGTCACGGTAAATGGTACCATCCTGTCTGAATCCTACCGATTGCAGCTTATACCAACGGATAGAGTCATCCTTGATGTATCGGAATTCGGTGCTTTCAGAGGACATCCTTCCGGTAGTCTGAAGGATACGCGTAGTGAAGTGCTGCACATCGTCGGGGTGTATATGCTGCACAAAGTACTGGAAGAAATCTTTCAGATTGGGTACATATGCCCCGATGAGTTTCTCTATCTGGCTACTGACATAGTCTATGCAAACCTCTCCATTGTTGTTGATATGGCTGCGGTACATGGCGCTGTTTCCCATGTTGTCGCTGATTTCTTTGGTGAGTCGGGCATTCAGGAGAAGCTCTTCCTGGGAGCGTTGCAGTTCTTTTTCCGCATTCTTTCGGCTGCTGATATCTGTTAACACTACCACATGTACCGGGTTTCCATCAGACCATTTGGTAATGGTTTCATTTACGTGTGTCCAGAATTTTGTTCCAGGGTTGTAATGCTCCCATATACAAGGTTCGCCCATTGGAAGGGTTCGTAGCTTTTTTAGTTTGCAATAGGGGCAGATGTCCTGAAAATGCCCGCAGGAAACTACTTCCCAGCATTTTCTTCCTTCTACCTTGTCGCCGAATTGTGCTTTAAAGGCTTTGTTGGCAAAAATAATATTATACGAATCTACTTCCGTTACATATACGAAAGAGTAAATGCTATCGAGAAGCATTTGAAGGGTGTCTGTTCCCACGGATTGTTTGTTTTTCATATCCTCCAGTAATCTGTTTGTCCTTAAGATGGCACAGCATAAATAAGCTGGCATTTATGTAACTCAGATGATGTAATAGGTGCGTCCTTGTAGTTAGGAATTATTCGCAAAGTAAATAAAAATAATTGTGATATGTAATGTAAAATGTGTTTTTTGTGATAATTTTTATAATAGGGAGCAAAATGTATGAAAGAAGAGCAATGTAAAGTACTTGGCCTTCACGCCGCTGCAGTATGTCTTTGGCAGCTGTTTTTGCATCAATCCTCCACGTTCTACTAAAGGCGGTTGCGCTATAAAATAAAGCTTGATAGGGGTCAAAAAAAGGTGGGCACGAGATATTTATCTCGTGCCCACAAAAACTGGAGCGCTGCGGTGGCATAGAGCCAGGCCTGCGTTTTTTAATCTCAGGCCTGAGTTTGAGGAAACTCAGGCCTGTATATTCCTTATTTTTCTTCTATTACGGTCAGGTAGTTGGTAAGCGGATTGGCGTACATCTCCAGAATGCGCTGGCGCAGGAAGGGGATGTCCCGGTTGGGTAGGTCGATCTTTGACAGTCGTGAGTCCAGATAGCTGGCAAATTTCACATAGTCTTCTTGCGAGTAGTGGCTGGTAAAGCGTTGCTCGTTCATGAGCATATCATGTGCCACGTAGTTGCAGGGATAGAATTTGTAATTCAGATGGATGGACCTTTCGGTGATCTCGCCCACTCGGGCAAAGACTTCTGTCTTGTTTATACCTTCTGTCTTGAGGGCTTGTAGCTGGTCGTTGATGCATGGGGTTATCTCAAAGTGCACTCGCCCTTTGTATCCAAAGAGCCCTGTTTCCATATTCTTCAGGTCGTCCCGTTCGCTTTTCTTAAAGTTGGGATCATCCCGAAGTTGTTGCATCTCCTTTGCTTTCAGATAGTCGCAAGGGTCAAATTCATACGAAATAGATACCGGGGCGATATTCAGGCTTATCAACCGCTCAATAGGATCGCCTTCTCCTCCCATGGCGCACATTTTGAGCACGCTTTCCTGGGTGCGGTCATCAGCATCCTTGGCACGTCCCTGGCGCTGGGCGATCCAGATGGACTGTCCTTTCTCGTTGATTACGTGGTGCATATACTTGGACAGGCGGATGGACGATTCCAGCATTTGCCGCATGTTGAGGCTGCGTTGTACGATAAACGATTTGTTGATACGCACAATGTTCCTGATCCAGGGGTAGATGAGGAGGTTGTCGCCAATGGCGATTTCCACTGTATCCATTCCTTCTTCTACCAGGAGGATGGACAGGAAGCCCGAGTCCAGTACGATGTCGCGGTGGTTGGAAATATAGGTGTAGCACTTCTTTCGGTCAAATTCCTCCGGAACGTGGATGGTCAGTCCGCTGCTATGCTTGTGGGCTATGTCGTACAGGATCACGTAACAAAACGCTTCCTGGAATTCTTTTACGGTATTACAATGCCGCATCTTTTCCGCAATTTCCTCAAAAGGGAATGGGAAAATGCTTTCCATAGCATTGCGGAAATGCTTGTCGGCTATGAGCTCTTCATAGACCTTGGGCAGTTCTTCGTCCGAAAAGGGACGTATCTCATCATACTCAGAAGGTATATTCTCCATGTCGGTATTCATTGTCTTATATTTTCCAAAGGTATGTAATAAAAGTATTCAAAGAGCGAAATTTTTGTTCTTTTTTGCACATTATAGTGGTAGATCCTCTTTTTAAACGGTGAAAGCGTCTTCAATAATGTCCGTCATTACCTCTTTAATGTCCATTTCTGCAGCGCGTACTTGCTGGGGGATGAAGCTGGTGGTAGTCATTCCGGGGGTGGTATTTACCTCCAGCAGGTTGATTTTTTCGCCTTCGGTGATGATGTAGTCAATGCGGATAATGCCTTTAGCGCCGAGGATGTCATAGATGGCCGAGGTGAGCTGTTGCACGCGATCGGTTAGCGCAGTACTGATACGGGCGGGGGTAATCTCTTCTACTTGTCCGTTGTACTTGGCGTCAAAATCGAAGAATTCGTTGGCGCTGACCACCTCGGTAATGGGGAGTACCACGGCTTTATTCTTGATTTTGTAGCATCCGCAGGTAATCTCGGTGCCTTGCATGAACTGTTCGATCATGACTTCATCGGCCTCTTCGAAGGCTTTTTCAATGGCAGGCTGTATCTGTTCAGGGGTTTTTACCTTGGTGACACCGAAGCTGGAACCTCCGGCATTGGGTTTGATAAAGCAGGGTAGGCCTATCTTATCTGTCACATCCTGGCTGCTGATGCGTTGTCCCTGGCGTAACATAATGGAGTCGGAGATGCGTACGCCGAAGCCTTGCAGGTAGTGGTTGCATACAAATTTATCGAACGTCAGTGCTGCCGCCAGCACGCCACAGCAGGAGTAGGGGATACGCATCAGGTCGAAGTAGCCTTGCAGGATGCCGTTTTCGCCCGGAGTACCGTGGATGGTGATGTAGGCGAAATCAAGCTTTACCTTTTCTCCATCGGAACAGGTGAAGCTGAAGTCGTTGCGGTCGATCGGTGCTTTCTCGCCATTGGGCAGTTGTACTTCCCACCGCAGCCCTTCTATTTCTACAATATAGCGGGTGTACTTTTCGGGGTCGATGAATGAATAGATGCCCTGTGCGCTGCGCAGGGAAACGCTGAGCTCGGAGGAATCGCCTCCGGCTATGATGGCAATGGTACGTTTCATTCTAAATCTCTGTTGGATATGTAGCTTCTCCATCTTTCCAGGAGCTGCACCATGTCATCGGGCAGTGGCGACTCGAAGAACATTTCCTTCTTCGTGCGCGGGTGCACAAAGCCCAGGGTGCGTGCGTGGAGTGCCTGCCGGGGGCAGATGTCAAAGCAGTTGTTTACAAATTGTTTATATTTACTGAAGTGGGTGCCTTTCAGTATTTCATGGCCCCCGTACCGCTCGTCGTTAAAGAGGGTGTGACCGATGTGTTTCATGTGCACGCGGATCTGGTGGGTGCGTCCGGTTTCAAGGATACACTCCACGAAGGTTACGTACCCCAGTCGCTCCAGCACCCGGTAGTGGGTCACGGCATGTTTACCTTGCTCGGGATCGTCCATTATGGCCATTTGCATGCGGTCTTTGGGGTTGCGCCCGATGTTTCCTTCTATGGTTCCCTCGTCTTGTTCTACGGTTCCCCATACCAGGGCATTGTAATGGCGCTTGGTGGTTTTGTGGAAGAACTGCATGCCCAGATGGGTCTTGGCGTCGGGTGTTTTGGCTACTACGAGCAGGCCGGAGGTGTCTTTGTCGATGCGATGTACCAGTCCTACTCCCGGGTCGTTGGGGTCATACTCCGGATGGTCCTTCAGGTGCCAGGCGATGGCATTGACCAGTGTGCCGGTGTAGTTTCCGTGCCCGGGGTGCACTACCAGTCCGGCGGGCTTGTTGATGACCATCAGGTCGGTGTCTTCGTAGATAATGTCCAGCGGGATGTCTTCGGGGATGACCTCGTTTTCGTAGCGTGGGCGGTCCATCATGACGGTAACCACGTCGAGCGGTTTTACGCGGTAGCTGCTCTTTACAGGCTTTCCGTTGACCATGATGTATCCGGCGGCAGCGGCATTCTGGATGCGGTTGCGCGAGGCGTTGACGATACGGTCGAAGAGGTATTTGTCTACACGGATCAGGGCTTGCCCCTTGTCGGCCACGAAACGGTGATGTTCGTGGAGCGAGGCGCCCTCGCCAACGGGTTCTGCATCGTCAAGCAGCTCATCGTTCTCGTCCAGGAGGTCTTGCTCCATGTTGGCTGTCAGATCTTTCAGAACCATGAGTCTTCGTGCTTATCGCGTGTAGAGGCTGGTTGGGTTTCTTTCTTGGGCTCCTTGTGAGGTTCGGGGTCTGATGCGCTTGCGTTATCGTCGAGCGGAATCAGGTCCTCGTCATAGGTGGTGCTGAGGTCGCTTTGCGCTGCCATAGATCCTCCGCTTCCCACTACCAGGGTGAGGGTGGCTCCGATGGGCACGGATTCGCCTTCTTTCAGGGTGCGTCCGTTCATCTTGACGTCGTACACCCAGTCGCGGTCGCCATTAATATACTCTTCTTCCGTGAGGCGGAATCCCGAGGAGATGAGCTTGGCCGTGGCCTGGCGTACCGAGCTGTTGTTGGCTACATCCGGCAGGCGTGTCATGGGCACGCTCAGTGAATTGATGGTAAGATATACGGTACGTCCCTGTTTAACGCGAGCCCCGGACACGGGGTCTTGATCTACGATGCGCCCGGCCGATTGCCCTTTTACATAGATGGAATCGGAAATCTCCGCTTTGAGTCCGCGGGATTCAATCAGCTTCACCGCATCCTGTTCTGCCAGTCCTTTTACGGTGGGTATCTCTATGGAGTCGCCGTGAAGGGTGTAGTAGCCCAGTCCCAGCCATACGCCCAGGATCAGTACACACGTAAGGATGAAGACAGCTAACAGGTTGCCCCACAATGTGATATTGGCACGAAATGAGAAAAACTCCTTAAACGTCATACTTTATAGTCTATTAAAAAGCGGTTCAAAGATAGATAAAAAACAAAAGAAGCAAAAGCTTTATTGAAAACCTTTACTTCTCTTTGATGTTTTTTCCTCTGAAGAAGGATTATCTACCGTTGAACTCGTCGGATACGGTCAGTTTCTTTCTTCCTTTAGCGCGACGTGAGGCTAACACTCTGCGTCCGTTAGCGCTGGCCATTCTCTCGCGGAAGCCATGCTTGTTCTTTCTCTTTCTGTTAGAGGGTTGGTAGGTCCTTTTCATTTTATTATTTATTTATTATTATTGTTCAGGGTTTGAAATCGGGTTGCAAAAATAGTGAGTATTTTTAAAATAACCAAGCTTTGGCCACTTTTTAGCTTAAAGTTTTGTGATTTTTACCGATTTGGATTACTTTTGCACACGCTATAGAGAACATAACCGGGTGCGGGTAGTGATTTGCCCCCAACTTTTGATTCTCTTGATTCTGAGATAATTTAATATAAATCATAGAACAACAATTTTATTATGGCTACTACAGCAGACATTAAGAACGGGATGTGCATCGACATTGATGGGCAGTATTTTTACATCATTGAGTTCTTGCACGTGAAACCCGGTAAGGGTGCCGCTTTCGTACGTACGAAACTGAGAAGTGTAACTACCGGCCGTGTGCTTGAAAGAACATTCAATGCAGGCGTGAAGTTGCAGGAAGTGCGCATCGAGCGCCGTCCGTACCAGTATCTGTATCAGGATGATCTGGGATACAACTTCATGAATCAGGAAACATTCGAGCAGATCTCTATCGACAAGAATCTGATCACCGGAGTGGATTACCTCAAGGAGGGAATGGTAGTGGAAGTGGTGATACATGCCGAATCCGAAACCGTACTCTATGCCGAGCTTCCCGTAAAGGTGAGCCTCCTCATTACCTATACCGAGCCGGGCCTGAAGGGCGATACCGCCACAAATGCTACTAAGCCCGCTACACTGGAAACCGGTGCCATCGTGCGTGTGCCCCTCTTTATCAACGAAGGCGAAACGATAGAAGTGGATACCCGTGACGGTTCTTACCTGAACCGCGTGAAGGTATAACCTTATATATAAGGATGACTTTCTCCGTAATCATACCGGTGTACAACCGGCCGCAGGAGGTAAGAGAGTTATTGGAGAGCCTCTCCCACCAGAATTACACCGGCTTCGAGGTAATTGTAGTGGAAGACGGCTCTTCTGTTTCCAGCAGGCAGGTGGTGGCCGAATATGCCCGCCGGCTGGATATAAAGTACTATGAGAAGCCAAATTCAGGCCCTGGCCAATCGCGCAACTACGGCGCGGCACGAAGCAGTGGCGACTATCTTATTATCTTAGACTCGGATGTAATTGTTCCTTCCGCCTATTTTGAGGCCGTGCTTGAAGAGTTGCGGCAGTGTCCGGCGGATGCCTTTGGAGGCCCTGATCGTGCCGACGATTCCTTTACCCCCATGCAAAAAGCCATCAACTACTCCATGACCTCCTTCTTTACCACTGGCGGCATTCGCGGGGGAAAGAAGAAGATGGATAAGTTTTATCCCCGCAGCTTTAATATGGGTGTGCGTCGTGAGGTGTATGAAGCTCTTGGAGGATTTTCACGTATGCGCTTCGGCGAGGATATTGATTTCAGCATCCGTATTTTTAAGGCTGGGTATTCTTGTCGACTTTTCCCCGGTGCGTGGGTGTATCACAAACGCCGTACGGATCTTGGAAAGTTCTTTAAACAGGTACACAACTCGGGCATTGCACGCATCAATCTTTATAAGAAATATCCGGAGTCGTTGAAGCTGGTACATCTGCTTCCTGCGGTGTTTACTGTGGGAGTGGTGCTGTTGCTGCTGGGCTCTTCGCTTACTCTCTTCAGTCCTTCGCTGCTGTGTCTTTATGCAGCGCTGATTGCTGTGGATGCTACCTGGCAGGCAGGTAGTTTGCGGGTGGGCCTGCTCAGTATAGGTGCCTCTTTCGTACAGCTTACCGGATACGGGACAGGCTTTCTTCTGGCATGGTGGAAACGCTGTGTCCTAGGCCAAGATGAGTTTACTGCTTTCGAGAAAAATTTTTATAAGTAGGGCGCCTTCTCTCTTCCTTAAAGAAGGGGAAATATACCCCTTTTCACGGGCTGCAAAATTGGTGCGCACGAGTTGATAAACTGATGCGCTCCGGTTAAACAATTGATGCGCGCCGGTCCTTAAACTCGTGCGCACCAATTTCTAAAAAGAAAGGCTGTTCTTAAACGCCTTGTTGTTAGATTGTTAACCAAATCATATTTATGGAAAAGAAACACATCAAAGCGTGGGCTGAAGACGATCGCCCACGGGAAAAAATGTTGAGGAATGGAGCCAAAACGCTCTCTCTTGCCGAGCTGTTGGCCATACTCATCGGTTCTGGGAGTACAGACGAAAGTGCTGTGGCTCTGATGCAGCGGATCCTGGCCGATTGCAACCAGCAACTCTCTCAGCTTTCACAGCGTTCCGTGCAAGAATTGTGCCACTATAAAGGCATTGGGCCTGCTAAGGCAATCACCCTTGCAGCCGCATGTGAACTGGCTGTGAGGCGTATGGAAGAGAGTGCATCCCATGAGATTTATCCCCGGATTCTTGCGTCGAAAGATATATTTACGTATTTTTACCCCCTGATGTGTGATCTGGCCATTGAAGAATGTTGGGTAATGATGCTCAATCAGGCCAATCGCGTCATCGGACGGGTAAAGATCAGCATGGGTGGGCTTACTGCCACGGCTGTTGATTTACGTTGTGTATTGCGTGAATCGTTGTTGTACAGGGCTACCTCTATCATACTCGTACACAACCATCCTTCGGGAAATACGCAACCAAGTGCGGATGACAACCGACTAACTCACCGCCTGACCGAGGCGGCTCGCGCAGTGGATATACGCCTGTTGGATCATCTGGTGTGGTGCGAGAGTGGTTATTATAGTTATGCCGACGAAGGGCAAATCGAATAACAGATATATTTAAATAAGAAGCATGAAAAAGTTTACATTATTACTTTGTACCTCTCTCATCAGCCTTTATGCATGGGCTCAGGTAGGGAATATAACGGTAGAGGTGCACAATCGTTGGGATAAACCCCGTACTGATGAACCGGTAGTGGTGCGCCTGGATGAGTTGCATCTGCCTTTTCAGGTGCGTTCGGTTGTAGTGACTTGTGAAGGGGAAGAAATACCCTCGCAGCTGGATGACACGAATGGTGACCGCCGTGCAGATGAGCTGGTCTTTGTAACAGACGTGGCCGCCGGAAAGAATAAAGTGTTTTCTGTAGCCTTTTCGCCGGATCGTTCCTCGAAAACGTATAAACCCCGTACCCATGCGCAGATGTATGCCTATGATAAGACTGGGGCGCACGATTATCTGACTTCCGTAACCACTCCCGGCAACTCTAATATATACAGTGCGTTGTATCATCACGGGCCTGCTTTTGAGAGTGAGTTGGTAGCCTATCGTGTGTATTTTAATGACTGGCAAACAATAGATACATATGGGAAACGCCACAAACGCCTGGAGATGGAAGACACCCGTTTCTATACCAGTCCCGAGCAGCTTGCAGCAGGCTATGGTGATGATGTGCTTCGCGTAGGGCAAACCGTCAGTGTGGGTACCCTGAAAGGGTGGGACAATGTGAACTCTATGGTTACCGCCATCTCCCCGGTTGACTATCGTACAGAAACGGTTGTGGCCTCCGGCCCGGTGCGAAGTATTGTGGAGGTGTTGGATGAGAACTGGCAGATTCAGGGAACGGAGATCAATATGAGTACCCGTTATACCCTGTATGCAGGGCACCGGGATGTACAAGTGCAGATACAGTTTGACCACCCGCTTGATGATCAGATACTCTGTACTGGTATCCTTCGCAAACCAGGCGATAAGATGTATACCGACCATAAAGGAGTGGTGGCCGGATGGAGCATTGACTGGCCTCAGAATGATACTGTAAAGTATGCACGGGATACCGTAGGTCTGGCCGTCAGTGTACCGCCCGAAATCGTATTGAAAGAAGCGGCTAACCCACAGAATGAGGTATTTCTTATCCAAGCCTCCGGTCGTCGCAATTTTACATATTATTTTTCGTTTACTTCAAAGCGTGAAACGTTTGGTTTTTCCGATGCGGAAGACTGGTTCGAGCATGTGCGCTTCTGGAAAGAGTACCTTCAGCACCCCTGTGCGATTACGGTAAGGAAACAATAAAAATGTAAAAAAGAATCGGCTTGATTTATTTTTTCATATATTTGCGAAATAATACAGATTCATAAAGCAATGAGTGCAGAGGAACGTGTAGAAATAGAAGAACGAATAGTAGCTGTTCTGAAAACAGTGTACGATCCGGAGATCCCGGTGGATATCTATAACCTGGGCCTGATCTATAGAATTGATCTGGAAGATTCGGGGCAACTGGCAATAGATATGACACTGACAGCTCCGAACTGCCCGGCAGCCGATTTCATTATGGAAGATGTACGTCAGAAGGCGGAGTCGGTGGAAGGGGTACGATCTGTAATCGTGAATCTTGTCTTTGAGCCGGAATGGGATAAAGACCTGATGAGCGAAGAAGCTAAGCTGGAGCTGGGATTCCTGTAGACAGGTAATACCTCCGGCAATGTTCTGTTTTTAAGTGTTTGCAGCATTGCATAGTGTTTCTAAGAACAATGGAAATTTGAAAAAAGTATATTTCCTTTCTGATGCCCACCTAGGGTCTTTGGCCATTCCCCACCGCCGTATGCATGAACGGAGACTGGTGAATTTCCTGGAAAGCATTCGCCACGATGCAGAAGCTATTTACCTGCTTGGCGATATGTTTGATTTCTGGTATGAATTCCGTACCGTAGTTCCTAAGGGATATACCCGCTTCCTGGGTAAACTTTCCGAACTGACAGATTCTGGTGTCGAGATTCACTTCTTTACAGGTAATCATGACATTTGGGTGTATGACTACCTGCAAGAAGAGTGCGGACTCATCCTTCATAAAGCCCCCCTGACAGTGGAGATCATGGGGAAACTCTTCTACATGGCACATGGCGACGGGCTGGGTGATCCCGACCGGATGTTTAAAGTCCTGCGGATGATGTTCCATAGTAACACGTTGCGTCACCTCTTTTCTTGTTTGCACCCGCGTTGGAGCATGACTTTTGGACTCAACTGGGCAAAGCGCAGCCGCCTGAAGCGGGAAGATGGAAAGGAGCCTGATTATATGGGAGAAGATAAGGAACATCTGGTGTTGTATACCAAAAAATACCTTAATCGCCATCCGGATATTAATTACTTTATATATGGGCATCGGCATATTATGCTGGACCTAATGCTTAGTGCTACAGCCCGCATGACTATATTGGGCGACTGGATTACTCACTTCTCGTATGCAGTGTTTGATGGAGATACATTCTATCTCGATCAGTTTACAGAAGGTGAAGAACGTGCGTATTAAGTGTAATAACAGAACTTTTAAGTGTAATATTGAATCTATAAAAAACCATTTCAGATATGAGCGATAAATTGCGTGATAAGGATCCTCTTCAGATCGTGTTGGATAACACTCAGGCTACCGTATACGTCTGCGATATTGATACATACGAAATCGTATTTGCCAATAAAGCGCTCAAGTCCATGGTGCCTCATGAAATAGAAGGGCGGAAGTGCTGGGAAGCACTCTCCAATTTTGGAGGTCCCTGTCCGTATTGTAAACTCCATGATGTACTCAAGTTGCCCGTTGGAAAACCCTATGTGTGGGAAAACTACAACCCGGATTTTGACATGTGGCTTCAGATGAACGACTCGATTGTTCAATGGGCTGATGGCCGGAAAGTGCATCTGATTACCTCTACGGATATCTCAAAAGTAAAGCAAAATGAACTAAAGCTCAAAGAATATCAAGAAGAGTTGGTAACGCTTTTGTCTGCAAAAACAGAAAGCGAGCAAAAGTTAAAGGTACTAAGCGATAATATGCCTAACACCTTCTCTTTTCAACTTCAGCGTTTGAAAGGAGGTAAATCGCCTCAAGTATTATATATAAGTAAAGGAGTGGAGGCTGTTTGTGGCCTCAGTCCGGAAGAGCTGGGAGGTAGCTTCGGTCCATTGTTGGAAAGGCTGCATCCGGAGGATCTGGATATGTTGCATGCTCAAACAAAGAAGGAGATGCCATTTAGGCTTGAGTTGCGTTATATCCGGCCAAATGGTAAGATGGTGTGGCTTGATCTCTCGGAGATGCCTCGCTTACGCGAAGATAATGAAGTGGTATGGGATGGCATTGCAATGGACGTAACCATGCGCAAGCAGATGGAAGAACAGTTAATCCAGGCGCGTAACAAGGCGGAGGAATCCGATAAGATGAAGAGCCTTTTCATGGCGCACATGAGTCATGAGGTGCGCTCGCCTATGAATGCCATTATCGGTTTCCTAGAACTGCTTTCCGGTGAAGAGGACTTGCCGCAAGATGAGCAGCAGGAGTACATCCGCATAGTAAACCAGAATGCAAATCAGTTGCTCAAACTCATCAGCGACCTCCTGGATATTTCCAAGATCGACGCTGGGCAAATGAAAATTGTGCCTGAGATGGGTAACCTGAATACTGTGTTGCAGGATATTTGTGCCTCTTTCCTAGCCTCAAAGGTGATTGCGCATGACAAGGATATGCAGCTGATTGTGGATAAGAGCGGCGAAGATCCCCTAGGAATGTTTGCTTTGGATTATGTGCGTTTACGCCAGATCCTGACCAATCTGATAGGTAATGCCATCAAGTTTACCGACCAGGGTCATGTGAAATATGGCTATTCACCAACTCCTGACGGCCTTCGTTTTTATGTGGAAGATACGGGAATCGGTATATCTCCGGAGAAGATCAAGGATGTAGGGAAGCCTTTCCTACAGTTGCACGATCGCTCCAAAGCTTCAAAATACGGCGGGACAGGTATTGGTCTGGCTATCTCACGCAACCTGGTGGAGCTGATGGGTGGGCATTTCGAGGTGCGTTCTGAGATTGGTAAAGGCACCACCTTTGAATTTACCCTGCCGCTGACTGAGATGATGGAAAGCGGTGATCTGGAAGATTTGTTGTTCGAATAGCCGCATTTTGTTTTGTTGTCGTTTCGTATAGCGGGCGGCAAGTAGCCTAAAAAGAGAACAGGAGAATGTATCCTTTGCGGATCATTCTCCTGTTCTCTTTTCTTTTGTAGGAAAGAAGGGTGAGCTTACGAGTTCACTCTTTTCTCTTTGATACGAGCTTTCTTACCAGTCAGTTTGCGCAGGTAGTACAGCTTAGCGCGACGTACCTTACCTACCTTGTTCACTTCGATGCTGTCAATAAACGGTGACTCGATGGGGAAAATTCTTTCCACACCTATAGTACCTGACATTTTACGAACGGTGAAACGTCTTTTTTCGCCGTGACCAACGATTTTGATAACAACGCCGCGGTACAACTGAGTACGCTCTTTGTTACCTTCTTTAATACGATAAGCTACGGTAACTGTATCACCGCTCTTAAAGGCGGGATGCTGTTTGCCGGTAGCAAATGCTTCTTCTGCAACTTTAATGAAGTCCATCTTCTATGAGATCTTTAAATTGTAATATCGTCCAACGCAACATATCAAATTACACTTCTTTGACAGCGATTGCGCGAAAGCGGATGCAAAGTAACAGTTTTTTTTCTGTTTGGGCAAGGAAATGAGGCGAATAATTCGTAGCAGCCGATTATTCAAAGTAGAATGTGAGCACGAACATCTTTGAACGAGTGGCGCTTACGGACTCGGTAAACTTGGTCAGGGTCTCGTCGGTAAGGTCGCTACGGTCTTTATTCAGTATGTCTGCCAGTCCGATGCAGAACTTCAGCTCGGGGATAAACTTAAAGAAGGGAAAGTAATAATCGCAGCCCAGGCCGATCTCAAGGAAGCAGTCCATAGGTTTGAACAGCAGTACGTCGTTCTTTTTCAGTCCCATATCGAATGCGGGGCTTATGCCTGCCATCAGGTAAGGGCGATAGTTGTTGTAACGCTGGGCGCTGTATTTAAGTTCCAGGGGGAGGGTGATGTAAGTAGACTTTACATTCTGGGTAATCTTTCCTCCCTCTCCTGTATAATCCATAAAGGTGATGTTCTTTTCGCCAAAGTGCAGGGAGGGAAGGAGGCGGAGAGCCAGATAGGGCGTGAGGTATAGTTCGCCAAGTACGCCTACGCTGAAGCCGGGTGAGTAGTTGGGCACATCGCCAAACCACTGTTGCCCGTCGGGCGTTTTGTAGCCAGTATTGATCAGATCGTAGTCCTGGAAGTTGAGCCCTACGGAAAAACCATAGTGAAATCGCCTCTGGTCTATGTAGGGACGGTTTTGTATCTTTCGTTTCTGGCTCCATGCAGGAAGCATCAGAACGGAGAGTAAAAACAGGATCAGGATTCTTTTTACCATTATTTACTATACATGATAACGGGAAAGGCTCTTCCTTATTGCCTGTTTTTCGCACTATTTAGATAGTGTCCAAATTTGTGTTTTTTAATGGAACTTTGAGCCGGAATAGGAAAAAAAGATATACTTTTGTCCTACGATTTTAAATACTAACGTTTAAACAATAAAGAAAAATGGCTTACGTAATTACTGATGACTGCATTGCATGCGGTTCTTGTATTGATGAGTGTCCGGTGAACGCAATTTCCGAAGGTGATATCTATAGCATCGATCCCGAAGTATGTACTGAATGTGGTACTTGCGCTGATGCATGTCCTTCTGAAGCTATTCATCCGAACTAATTCAGATCGCTTGTTTATTTGACAAAAGATGAGGGGCTTATCCATTTGGATAAGCCCCTCATTCTTTTCTATATATGCCTCTTTTGCCCGATTGTTACGGATCAGCGGATTTTCCCGGTGGATGGTAGTCCTCCTCAATAGTTCGGAACAGCCCCATCCCTGAAAGGGATGAATTTTGGTAACCGGGGGTTAGCGCAGCGTAACCTCCGGATGGAAATCTCCACCTCTCACCTTCCCTGAAAGGGATGAACCGGAATTTGCAGATTTCATAAAATAGTATTTCCTTTGTCCAAATCTAAGTATAAACTATGAGTTATCACCAAACCCTTTACCATATTGTTTTTAGAACTAAAAACAGTATGAAGACCTTAAATCCCTCCCATAAAACCCACATG
>JAVBMN010000020.1:0-107256 GCA_031552405.1 Bacteroidaceae bacterium
TTGATATGGTACTCTCTGGAGAGGTGGGAAATCGGTTTGCCCAAATTTACTTGGCTAACTATTAGAAGCCGTTCTTCAAATGTATGTGACATAAAAATAAACCCTAAAAGTTTTTTGTCTAACTTTTAGGGTTCACTTCAAAATGACACACCCTCATTATCATCATTACCTTAAATTAAGGTGTGACACTTATTTATTGTACGAACACTTTCGCCACCTTACCATCGGCTTTCACAATATAAGTACCAGGTATCAACTGGCTGGCTGCAGATACTTCCACGCCATCGATAGTAGTTACCGCGAATTTTTCCACACCAGGTACTACGATATATCCGTTTACAGCATAAGCGATGAGTGCATCCACGGCATCACTATCTACATATTCAATACCAGTAGGCCCGCTTACATGGATCAACTTGAAGTTGTCTACCTTAAACCAACCAATACCTGCAGTAGTACCTCCGTTAGTGCGTACACCAATCTTCAACTTACCATTCATTATTTCGGTATTCACAACCATTTCATAGGCAAGACCGTTATCAGCAGCAGTTTCAGCCTCAGCGGGGTAATAAGTCTCCTTATCACCAGCGAAGAGACGCTGTCCGTTTACGCGGCTTGTAGAACCTGATTTAGATACAGTCATATCCGCAGTCAACGTATACACGCCATTGGGCAAAGCCAGCGTTTGCCAGAACTCGAAATCACTTTCGATAGCATTTTTCCAGATACCAAAGCTTCTTGCACCTTCAGTCTTCCAATCGCCGTTACATCCGCTCCAGTTGTAACCTTCAGTAGTAGAACGGTTCCATCCAGACACAGTACCATTTCCTGTAGTAGTCTCGTCTTCCTCGGCTTCGAAGCCCGGATTGGCGATTACCCAAGTAATATCTTCATCGTCACCAAACACAGTTCCTTCATATTTCTTCTCAGCCACAGCCAGCATGATTGCTGTTTCAGCCTGCAGAGCAGTGCTGGGATCACCCTGTACAAGTGCAAGCTGAGTGCTCAACACTGTGAAGATGTCAGTATCTTCAGCTTCTGTTGCATACTCGTATCCAATCATATAGGATTCACAGAAAGACATAATGTTCTTGAACGCCTGCTTTCCAGCTGCAATACCATCCACGCTTTCAGCTACGCCTTGAACTGCAAAAGAAAGAACCTGCTGAACGATTTCGATCAAGTCACCGTCAACCAAAGTAGTCGCATATGTTTCACAGCTTTGGTAAGCAGTTACAAAACCGAGGTAGTTATTCAATTCAGCATTCAACACAGGGAATACAGCAATAGAAGTTGTATCAGACGCAAGCACAAGAGCTTGTTCGTCCAGTACCGCTGTCATGATATTCTGGATCTCCTCTGTATAGATTACATCTTCATTTGCAGATATAACAATGGCCTTAGCCTGCGGACCTGCTTTGAAAGCCTTGAATGATTTACTCAGAGCCTCTGCAGTTTCTATTGCAGGTTGAATAGCGATAAGTGCAGTTTCTATCTCGGCGATAGTAGCATGCGGAGCGCTTTGGAAGGCAGCAACAGCTGCGTCAATAGCTTTCTTATCCTTGGGAAGGAACTCGTTTTCCGTTAATGCCTGGGCGTACACCAATGTAGCATTGTAAGCTTCGGTATAAGTAGCCAAGTCAGTCTTTCCGCAATATGCCAGGGTTACATTGTCAAATGCTACCCAGTTACCATTTGTGCTTACGGTCTTCATACCGATCTTCAATGTACCGTCAGTTACCACACCATATACTTCTTTGGGCTCAGGTACGCCGGCCGCAGTAGAAACTTCCAATGTAGCAGTATTGGCAAACAGCATAGCCCCTGTGATAACCAGACTGGCATCCCCTTGTTGTGTAGCCATTGCATCAGCCTCAAACTTATAAATACCATTAGTCAAACCGGTAATCAATTGATACGCGCTGCAATCTGCCAAAGAAGCAGGTTGGCCTATCCATTTTTCCAAGAAATTACCCGCAAAAGGAGGGTATTTTGCACCTGTATCTATCCAACCAAAGTTGCTCATTGTCCAATTTTCTGTTTTATCATCCATATTGGGATTGAGCACAAGGAAAGAAGCATCAATAGGAGCATCCATCGTTGCTTTGGGGAAACCACTCTTCTTGTATTCAATGGTAGCTGCTGCAAAGTCAACAAGCGCTTTCTCCACATCAGCCAACATGGATGTTTCCGATTCAGTCACAGCAATCGCATCACCAAGAGCCGCATCCAAAGCAGGAAGTCCGTCATATCCAAGCGCTTTCAGCTCATCGAATGTTTCGTTTAACACAGTAAATAATTCCTGATACTTCACAGCAATTACCTGAGCATCTTCGATCAATTTATCGAAATCAGCTTTTGCAGTCTGATAATCGGCAAGTACCTCTGATCCAGCCAGACTAGCCATAATCGCATCTCTTGCAGCAAGAAGTGCAGTAGCCTCTCCACCGGGCAATTCAGCAGTCAGCTCTTCCATATCCTCAGAAAGGCCGCTCAAAATCTTTTCGAACAATACAATCATGTCTTTATCACTCGTGTACCCATACAATCTAAAGTCGTCCACTTTAAACCATCCGATACCGCTCGCCTCACCACCGTCGGTACGTATACCAATCTTCAATGTACCATTCGTTACATCAGTGGTCACAGAAAGCATATACGGTGCACCGTTGTCATTAGGAGTTTCAGCTTCAAGCGGATAATAATCCTCCTGATCCCCGGCAAACAAGCGCTGTCCGTTTACACGGCTTGTAGCTCCTGCCATCCCCACAGTCATCTGCACAGTAACGGTATAAGTACCATTTGGCAGAGTCAGATCCTGCCAAAACTCAAAATCGCTTTCGATAGCCGGTTTCCAGATACCAAAACTACGAGCGCCTTCCGTTTTCCAGTCGCCGTTACAACCACTCCAGTTGTACCCTTCCGTGGTACTACGATTCCAACTGTCCACAGTTCCATTCCCTGTGGTAGTAACGTCATTAGGAGATTCAAAACCCGGATTTTTGACGTAAAGACTCGTCACATCCGTTTGTGCTGCTGCCGGGATTAGTAAGCCCACCAACATAGCACCCAAAAGAAATAATTTTCTTCCTTTCATGTCTTTCGTGATTTAGTTAAAAAATACAGTAAGTAGTTAAGTGTTAAAGCAACACTATTGGCAAAGATACGGAAAGAGAGAAAAGAAGCAAGAGATAAAGGCTCAAAAAAAGTGCAAACATGTTGCGAAACATCTATTTTCGGAAATTTGCAGCCTGATAGATCCGTTCGATAATATCTACCACCTTCAGCCCATCCCCTGTATTGGTGGTGATTTCAGCACGATTGGTAAGTACATCTACTACATTCTGAATAACATAGTGGTGATTCTGTGCAGACCCCTTGTAAGGGCCATAATCATTGGGGGGATTGGAGGGAGGAAGCTGGGGTACCTGGTAGCCCTGAACGTGACAATAAGCCACTTCATTCATGTACTGTCCGGCCACTTTTATAGAGCCGTGCTGCGCCACGATGGTAAGGCTGCTCTCCAGATTACGATCCCACACCGCAGTGGAATAGGTAAGACATCCGGAGCCACCCCGTAAGAAGTCAAACGTCACGATACCGCTATCTTCGAAATCAGTCAGATGACGATGGTTAAAATCGTACAAAGCAGCATGAATACGAATGACATCCCCAAAGAGCCAGTACATAATATCTATGAAATGTGAAAACTGGGTAAAGAGCGTCCCCCCATCCTGGGCAGCTGTTCCGTGCCATCCGCCGGGGTGATAATACCGTTCGTCACGATTCCACAGACAGTTAAGCTGCACCATATAAATATCTCCGAGTCGGCCGCTGTCCACCAATTCTTTCAGCCACACGGAAGGAGGCGAATAACGATTCTGCATCACGCAAAACACCTGTCGTTGCACGGCATGGCTCTTGTCGATAATCCGTTGTGCATCCGCACGGGTCAGCGCCATGGGTTTTTCTATCACCACATGGCAGCCGGCTTCGAGGGCCATTACGGCCATTTCCGCATGCAAGCCATTAGGCACACACACACATACCACATCAATATCCGGTTCCGCAGTCATCATTTCAGCTGCAGAGCGATAGTAAGATTCAGTAAATCCGGCCGTTCCTGTTTCCTCCTGAGTAAGGATGTCACAAACCGCCGCAAGCTCCGTATCGGGGTTGCGGCGAATCATTTCGGCATGTCGTTTTCCAATATGCCCCTGCCCTATTACTGCAAATCGAATCATCCGCGGCGATTAGTAAGAGCGGGCGAAAAGCACACGGCAAGCCGAGGGGGCCCCTGTGACCATACACTGTCCCGGTTCTTTCTCATAACCGAAGGGCACGCAACGGATGGTAGCTTTGGTTTCCTCCTTGATACGGGCTTCTGTCTCTACAGTACCATCCCAGTGGGCCAGGATGAATCCACCTTTTTCGATCTTCTCCTTGAATTCCTCATAGGTATCGGCAGTGGTGATCATGCTCTCCCGGAAATCCAGAGCTTTCTTGAATATATTGGTCTGGATGTCATCCAGCAGGGTTTTCACATACGCAGGCAGGCCGTCGCAAGTAATGGTTTCCTTGGTCAGGGTATCGCGGCGCATCACCTCCACGGTATTATTCTCTAGGTCGCGGCCACCCATCACAAGGCGTACAGGTACCCCTTTCAGTTCGTAGTCGGCAAACTTAAATCCGGGGCGTTTGTTATCGGCATTGTCATACTTCACAGAAACGCCCAATGCTTTCAGTTCAGCTACGATACCGGCCACTTTGGCATCGATCTTATCAAGCTGCTCCTGATTCTTATAAATAGGTACGATGACTACCTGTATGGGGGCTAGTTTCGGAGGAAGTACCAGTCCGTTATCATCACTGTGCGTCATAATGAGCGCACCCATCAGACGGGTAGACACACCCCAAGAGGTAGCCCACACATATTCCATCTGGTTTTCTTTGTTGACGAATTGCACATCGAAGGCTTTGGCAAAATTCTGTCCTAGGAAGTGGCTGGTGCCGCTTTGCAAGGCCTTTCCGTCCTGCATCAGGGCTTCGATGGTATAGGTATCCAGAGCTCCGGCGAAGCGCTCGGTTTCTGATTTCACACCTTTTATTACAGGCACCGCCATGTGGTTCTCGGCAAAATCGCCGTACACCTCCAGCATGCGGCGTGCTTCTTCCTCGGCCTCCTCACGGGTAGCGTGGGCGGTATGACCTTCCTGCCACAGGAATTCGGCAGTACGCAGGAAGAGGCGGGTACGCATCTCCCAACGCATCACGTTCGCCCACTGGTTGCATAGGATGGGCAGGTCGCGATAACTGTGTATCCAGTTCTTATACGTATTCCAGATGATGGTTTCGGAGGTAGGTCGTATGATCAGCTCTTCTTCCAGCTTGGCGGCAGGGTCTACTACCACTCCGCTGCCATCGGCGGCATTCTTCAGGCGATAGTGGGTTACCACAGCGCATTCCTTAGCGAAGCCTTCTACGTGTTCGGCCTCGCGACTAAGGAAAGACTTCGGAATCAGCAGGGGGAAATAGGCGTTCACATGACCGGTTTCCTTGAACATATCATCCAGCTGGCGCTGCATCTTTTCCCAGATTGCATAGCCGTAAGGCTTGATCACCATACAGCCACGCACGGCGGATTGCTCGGCAAGGTCGGCTTTTACTACTAAATCATTGTACCACTGCGAATAGTTCTCACTGCGTTTAGTGAGATCTTTCAATTCTGCTGCCATATTTTCTTCTTTCTCTTTTTATGTACTTTACTAAATAGTCGCCCAAGACATACCCGGTTTTCACTCCTTGGTGACAGCCTCAAATACTTTTTGGCTTTTGGTATGCTTCAGGATGGTTGCTTTCAGCACGTTGTCCAGGGAGTCGATTCTCTTCAGCTCGTCTAAGCTGAGTTCGGAATGTATCTCCACGAATTTTTCGCGCATAAAGTCACGACGGTCATCTACCACATCTTCCCAGTCGCTATCCGTCTTCTCGGCGGGATGAAACTGGGCTACTTTTACCAGCTCGGCAAAGTCATCCAGATACTTCACCTTCTTATCGGCACAGCTACTCAGGCCTTGCACAAGGAGCAGGAGAATTACGCACTTCATCCCTTGCAGGAATAAGATTGGCAGATGTTTGATTATTTTGTCCATCGTTCTAGTTTTTATATCGACCGACAAAGATACAACTTTTTTATAGTTTCCTGTTCTTTATCGGAAAAACATAGCCAAGAGAGAGGGAAGACAGACCTGCGGCAGGATTCCTACAAACCCCATAGTTATTTCTATATAGCCTGTAGCTTCACGGAATAACTAAGATTATTTTTCGGAACTTTCCGCTCAAAAATGTTTTTTCCGTGATTTTACTGCATTGCTGCATAATGTCGATATATATCATTGAATATCAAACAATAAGCACTATGCAGTAAGGTATGCAGCAAGTATGCAGTAACTTTTTTGCTGCATAGCTAATTGACGAGGCCGGCAGTGTTTATAAGACGAAAATCCGACTAGCACTTCTTCAACGAAAGTGGGACGAGCTGTTTATGAGTCGGCGGCGCCGACTGGCCGTTCGAGGGCGCCGACTGGCCAGTCGAGGGGCTCAACTCGCGAGTCGGCGCCGCCGACTCATACTTGCACGCCTTGCTGTTGCAGCGTTATCGCCCTGCCAGATCGCCGTACAGCGTTTGCAGGTAGGCGCGGGTTACCTGGTACAAAGGAGAGAGGCGCGGATCGGGAGAAGAGGGCGCTTCACCACCGGGTATATTCAGGCCATTCGCTTTGGAGGGAGGAGGCACGCTGATTGCATTTTCCTGCATATATACGCTGTCTTTTGTGACCATTCCGGCACCGTCGGAGTAGGTAAAGAACGCAAAATGCGGAGAGGCGGGGTTTACAATGTTCTTACTGAAACGAAACTCCGCATGTGGCAAGCCCAACTGATACAGGAGCGTAGCGGCCAGATCGATCTGCCCGGCACAGGCCTCTACGCGAAGCGGCTGCCGCACGGCACCACCCACGATCAGGGCGGGGATGCGGCGCTCGCGTCCATCGGCGTACTCCGCGTCCATCTGAAAACGTCGGTTATAGTGATCAGACACCATGAGCACCACCGTATTCTGCCAGTAGGGCGAGCGGCGCAGTTCCTCCATATACACATTCAGGCAGCTGTCTGCATAATACACTGAATTGAGGTAGGGATCAGCGAAGCGCTGCACATCCACCTTGAAAGGTTCGTGGCTGCTGCTGGTTTGAATCACGTCGAAAAAAGGTTCCTTGCGCGAGGCGGCCAGATCGGCCCCGGCACGCTGAAACACACGCGCATCGGGCACTCCCCAGTCGGTAGTACGATAGTCCAGCGGAAAATCATCCTGACTGACAATCTGCGTGATGCCCTGCGCCACAAGGAAGGAGCGCATATTGGTAAAATCCGCATCGCCCCCGTAATAATAACGGGTTTCATATCCGGCCTTCACCAGGGACCGGGGAATAGAAGGGAGCGACTGGCTCTTCTTGGGATACTTCATGATAGAAGTGGTGGGCTGGGCCGGATAGCCGCTCAAGATGGAAACAAGACCCCGGTCGGTACGGAAACTGTTGCCATACAGATTGGCAAAAAGCACCCCCTGCCCGCACCATTCATTCAGATGGGGAGTTACCCCCTGCTTGCCTCCCAGTGGTTCTACCACGGGAGCCATGAATCCTTCCAGAATCACCAGTATCACATTCGGACGCTGCACGGTAAAGAGCGCAGGTATACTATCTGCAGCAGGCGCATCCACAAGGCGGGCAAACAGCGTTTCTGCCTCTGCATCAGGCATAAAGCGGTAGGAATGGTTAAAATCATCACTATCAAGCATCGAATCTTGCAAGCTAAAGCAGGGATTGACTGCTGCTTGGTTTAACTTCATCTCCGGGCTGAAATACACCTTTCCCACGTTCATGGTAGACACCGACACCCCGCCCCGGATGGGGAGGATCAACAGCCCTGTAAGCAGGATCATCACCAGAGAAATCCAGTAGGGACGCACACCTTTCCCTTCCTTGCGGGAGCGACTGTAACGCACCACCGAGAAGTGAAACAACAGATAGAAGAGGATCATCTCCACAATCATAGCCAGCACCCCGGCACACAACTCCCCCATTCCCACGCTGGCAAAGGCCTCCTTGGGAGTAGCCAGGTAAAACAGCGGAGTGGAATCCAACCGAAACCCCCAGTATTCAAACAGCAGCAGATCCCCCGTATACACAAGCCCCAACAACACGCTCACCACCCCAAAATAGAAGCGTAACGCAGTCGGAAGAAAACGCTTGCCCAGCCAGGGAGCCACCGCCAGCATCACCCCCGGGATCAGCGTAAAATACCCGGCCACACTGGCATCCATCACCAGCCCATGCCACAGCACCTTCACCCACTCCAGAGCAGGGAAAACCCCGTATATGGAGTGGTAATACCCCATAAAGAGCAGCTTCTGCAGTGCAAAAGCTACCAATAAGATACCATATATGCGAAGGAGGATACAAATACTTTTCTTCATAACTATGTCCGGCCACTGCAAGCAGCCTGTATTATTTCGCCCGCAAAAGTAATATACTTTGTTAAAAGAAGGTGTAATCTACAGCAAATACTGATTTTTTTTAGCATTTTTGTAGAAGAATTCTAAGTACATACTTTTTAGAGAACAAATAATGAATAACCCCTTTTTAACCAGTCGGAACACTCCGCATGGTACGATTCCATTTGACAAGATACTCATCACACACTTTGAACCGGCGTTGCGTGAAGGCATCCGCCAACACAAACTGGAAATAGAACGCATTATCCAGAGTACCGAACAGCCCGATTTCCGAAATACGATAGTGACCATGGAGCAATCCGGCCGACTCCTTGAAACCGTATACACCACCCTTCAGAACCAGATAGGAGCCAACAGCAGCGATGAACTGCAGGCTGTAGCCGAGCAGATGGCCCCCGAAATCACTGCTCACTTTAATGATATCACCCTGAACGAAGCACTCTTCGCACGTGTCAAGACTGTATACGACAGCCGCGAAGAACTGCAACTCAACACAGAGGACAGTAAACTTTTGGGGAACAGTTACGAAAGTTTCGTGCGGCACGGAGCAAACCTAAGTGCGGCCGACAAGGAGCATTACCGGAAGTTGACCGAGGAGCTGAGCCTCTTATCCCTGCGCTACGGCCAAAACATATTAAAGGAGACTACCGCCTGGCAACTGCACCTCACTGACGACTCTTCCCTGCAAGGCATGCCGGAGTCGATCCTTGAAGCCGCCGCATTCGCCGCCAGCCAGCAGCAGAAAGAAGGATGGGTATTTACCCTTCAGGCACCCAGCTTCGTACCCTTCATGCAACATTGCCCCGACCGTGAGCTTCGCCGGAAGATGCATACCGCCTATAACACCCGCTGTACGCACGACAACGAATACTGCAACTACCCGCTGGTAGCCCGCATGGTAAACCTCCGACGCGAAATAGCCCAACTGTTGGGATATACGGATTATGCCCAGTACACCCTCATCCGCCGTATGGCCGAGGATGAAGAACACGTATACCACCTGCTGCAAGACCTCCTTGCCGCCTACCACCCCACAGCTACAAAAGAGGTGCAGGCTGTAGAAGAACTGGCACAGGAGATGGACGAGCTGACACCCGTCCACTTCCGCGCATGGGACTTTGCCTACTACTCTGAAAAACTGAAAGAACGGGATTACCAACTTAACGATGAGCTGTTGCGCCCCTACCTGAAGCTGGAGAATGTCATCAGCGGCGTATTCGGCTTGGCCACCCGCTTGTATGGCATCACTTTCCGTAAGAACCCCGAAATACCGGTATACCACCCCGAAGCAGAAGCCTTTGAAGTGTATGACCGTAACGGCGATTTCCTGGCTGTACTGTATACCGACTTCTTCCCCCGCGAAGGGAAGCGTCCCGGTGCCTGGATGACGGAATACAAAGGACAGTGGCGCGAAGAGGACGGCACAAACAGTCGGCCCCACGTATCCCTGGTAATGAACTTCACCAAGCCTACTGAGGATAAACCCGCCCTGCTTACCCTCAGCGAGGTGGAAACCTTCCTGCATGAATTCGGGCACTCGCTGCACGGCATCTTTGCAGACTCTACCT
Source organism: Bacteroidaceae bacterium (assembly GCA_031552405.1). Taxonomy (GTDB): domain Bacteria; phylum Bacteroidota; class Bacteroidia; order Bacteroidales; family Bacteroidaceae; genus UBA1794. The sequence continues at coordinate 10,144 of JAVBMN010000020.1, forward strand.
ACGCCAGCCTCAGCGGCACCAATGTATATTGGGATTTCGTAGAGCTGCCCTCTCAGTTTATGGAGAATTATGCCATCCAGGAAGAGTTTTTGCACACCTTTGCCCACCACTACCTAAGTGGCGAACTGATGCCCGATGAGTTCATTGCCCGCATCGTAGTGGCCAATAACTTCAATGTGGCATATGCCTGCCTTCGCCAGCTCAGCTTCGGCTTCCTGGACATGGCCTGGTACACACAAAAGGAAGCATTTGCATCGGGACTGGAAGACGGTGAGGAACTCAATACTAAGATACAGGCCTTCGAGCAACGGGCCATGGAAAGCACACGCCTGCTGCCTGTAACACCCGACGGCTGCATGAGTGTACAATTCTCACACATCTTTGCCGGAGGATACTCCGCAGGATATTACAGTTATAAATGGGCAGAAGTACTAGATGCCGATGCTTTCTCGTTATTTAAAGAACGGGGAATCTTTGACTCCGCCACCGCTGAGAGTTTCCGCAGAAACATCCTGTCGCGTGGAGGAAGCGAACATCCCATGACGTTATACAAACGGTTCCGGGGACAGGAACCTGCCATTACTGCCCTGCTGGAACGCAACGGTATTATCCGATGAAGAAAACCATTCTGCGCATACTCTGCATCCTGCTACTGGCGCCCGCGCTGGCCGGATGCAATGACGAGGACGATATAGACGCCATCTTCACCAAAAAGAAGTGGAAGGTAGTGTATCTGGCCAAGACGAGCGACTGGAACAATGCCAATGACTATGTTATCCAGCAAGCCTACGACACCCACAAAGAGGATGCCGATGCCTATACCGTGTACTTCGGCGAGAAAAACGTAGTCATCCGCGGACTTACCGCTGTATGGCAGGGAACCTGGGAAGTAGATGCCAAGAAGCGAACGATGAAAATCAACATCTCGGACAAGAACAACCCTGGGAAAACCGAACCGGAGAAGGAATTCCTGCAACGAGTGTCCGAAGCCCGGCACTACAAGGGCGACGAGATTATACTCAAGCTATTCATGCCCGATAAAAGCAGTTACGTACAATTTACCCCCTCAAAATAGCCACTCAGCAATGACCACGGAGAATAAACAAAACATACTGGATGAGCGTTATATGCGCATGGCTTCCGTATGGGCGGAAAACTCATACTGCCAACGCCGAAAAGTAGGCGCACTCATTATAAAAGATAAAATGATTATATCCGACGGATACAACGGGACTCCCTCAGGCTTTGAGAATGTATGCGAAGACGAGCTGAACGTAACCAAGCCCTATGTGCTGCATGCCGAAGCAAACGCCATCACCAAAATAGCCCGCTCCAGCAACAGTAGCGAGGGGGCTACACTGTATGTCACCGCCTCGCCCTGTATAGAGTGCGCCAAGCTCATCATTCAATCGGGCATCAAGCGCGTGGTATACGGCGAGAAATACCGCCTCGAAGACGGCATTCAACTGCTGGAGAGAGCCGGCATCAGCGTAGATTATTTAGAATCCAAACTTCCTAACCAAACGGAAACAACCTCAATATGACAAATAAAAACTCACGCCTCACACCGATTATCATTGCAGTCAGTGTAGTGGTAGGTATTATGATCGGCACATTCTACACGGAGCACTTTGCAGGAAACCGCTTGGGTATCATCAACAGCTCCTCCAATAAAATCAATGCATTGCTACGTATCATCAACGACCAATACGTAGATGATGTATCCTCCGATAAGATTGTAGAGGATGCGATGCCACTCATCCTGAAAGAGTTGGACCCACACTCCAAGTACATCCCCGCCAAAGAACTGGAAGCCAGCAACTCCGAGCTGGAAGGAAAGTTCAGCGGCATCGGTATCTCCTTCAACATCACACAGGACACCGTACTTATCAATAAAGTACTGCCCGGAGGACCCTCTGAGAAACTAGGCATCATGCCCGGTGACCGCATCGTTCAGGTGAACGACTCTGCCTTTACAGGCCCCAAGATTACCGGCGACTTTGTACAAAGTAAGCTCAAAGGCAAAAAAGATTCCAAGGTAAAGATCACCGTAAAACGACCCGGCAGAAAAGAGATGCTGGACTTTACCATCGTGCGGGGCGACATCCCGTTGAACAGCATCAAGGCCTCCTACATGATGGAGAAACACATAGGATATGTGAAAATTGAAACCTTCGGGCGGACTACGCACATGGAGATGCTCAACGCACTGGCCATCCTTTCGCGAAAAGGCATGAAAGGACTTGTCATCGACCTGCGCGGAAATCGCGGAGGATTCATGGAGGCCGCCATACAAATGGTAAATGAATTCCTGAAGAAGAACCAGCTCATCGTATATGCCGAAGGACGTAAATACACCCGAAGCAGTGAATATGCCAACGGGAACGGAAGCTTCCAGAAAGTACCGCTGGTAGTGCTGCTCGATGAAGCCTCCGCCTCCGCCAGTGAGATTTTTGCCGGTGCCATACAAGACAATGACCGCGGAACCGTCGTAGGCCGGCGCTCGTATGGAAAGGGACTCGTGCAACAGCCTATCGAGTTCAGCGACGGATCGGCCATACGCCTGACCATCGCCCGCTACTACACCCCCTCCGGACGATGCGTGCAACGCCCCTACTCCCTTGGACATAACGACGAGTACGACAATGACATTGTAAGCCGGTATGAGCGTGGTGAGTACTTCCACGAGGACAGTATACACCTTGACAAGAGCGAAACATACTACACATTGCTGCACCGTCCTATATACGGCTCCAGCGGTATCATGCCGGATTATTTTGTACCGAAAGACACTACAGGATACACCTCCTGGTTCCTTGCTACAGCCAATATGGCGCTGGATCTCCGCTTTGCCTTTGAGTACACTGATAAGCATCGCAAAGACCTGCAAGCCTATAGCAACATCAACGACCTGGTGAAGTACCTGTCTAAGCAGAATATCATGGATAAATTTGCCAACTATGCGCAGGACAACGGGGTAAAACGTCGGAATCTGATGATTCAGAAGTCGCGTAAGATAACCGAAGACCGGATCTACAGCTACATTATATATAATATACTGGGAGAGTCGGACAGCTACGAGTACATCAACCAAAGCGATCCTACCATACAGAAGGCGTTCAATATACTACAGGCCGGAGAAGCATTTCCCAAAGAGCCCGACCGGGAAATCACCCCTATCAAAGAGAAGAAAAAAGAAGCGCTGAGCTATGATTCCGCTGTGGCGCCCGCACCAAGGAAAGAATATGCACCAGATCTTGGAAAAACGTATATATGCCAGACAAACGCATAATACGCACAGATATGGCACGCCTTAGGCGTGCCATATCCATTGAGGAGAGTGTACGCCGGGCAAAGTTGGCCTGTCAGCACTTGCTCCAATGGGATCTCTTTGAACAGGCACGCACAGTCTTGCTGTATTATTCCCTACCCGATGAATTGCCTACTCCACCCCTTCTCGAACAAATATATCCGGGAAAACGTATTCTGCTGCCTGTAGTCAAAGGAGAAAACCTTGAGCTAAGGCTGTATTGCGGACCAGAGGCCATACTCTCGGGAGCTTTTCAAATCCCGGAACCCGTAGGAGATCCGTTTATTAACTATGAAGAAATCGATTTATGCCTAATACCAGGCGTGGCTTTCGATGCACGAGGAGTGCGGTTAGGACGTGGAAAGGGATACTACGACCGATTGCTTCCCCGGATACAATCCCCGAAGGCCGGCCTGTGCTATGCCTGCCAGCTCATAAAAAGAATCCCTGCAGAGGCGCATGACATCCGCATGGATTATCTGGTTACAGAAGAAGGAATTAATACGTTTCTATAGCCAAGCTACTCTATCCGCTCTAAGAAACTGCCCGGAATGTAAGTCGTGGCAAGCGAAAAAAGGCCTTCCAGGCGCACCACCACACGTTTGTGTCCCTGAAGACGTATCAGCTCACCCTCAATACCGGCAAACTCACCTTTAACCACACGCACGCGGTCGCCTCGCTTCAGGTTCTCGTTCAGTACCTGAATAGCCTCTTCGGAGAAATCAACCAGGAACTTGAAGTCTTCCATCTGCTTATTCGGGATAATCAGGAAGTTGCCTGTCTCACGACTGTGGATAAAGCTCAGTTTCAGGAAATGCTCCGTAACAAGCTGACGGCAAGTATGCTCATCGGCACGGATAAACACGATGCCCGGCACTACGGGACGCTCCACTTCGATACGCTTCCCATTACGCTCCATCATCGTCTTGCGGAAGGGAATGAAATACTCCACCTGGAGTGCATCCAACTGCTCCTTGATCCGTTTCTCAAGCTGATAACGGGTGCGGGCAGCATACCAATGGAGTTCTACATTCATACGTAATACGTTTACCTTTTTAAAGAAGGTGCAAAAGTAACACTTTCCCAGCAAAGAAAAAATCCTTACCTATTCTTTTTTCGTTATTTCCCCTATTATCCCTAACTTCATTCAAAGCGTTTGCTCCACACCCTTCATGGAAAGGGAAATTCGGCTACGGCTGTGATCCACCTCAACGACCCGCACCCGTACATGTTGATGCAGGGACACCACCTCCGCCGGACTTGACACAAAACGATCCGTAAGCTGAGACACGTGTACCAGCCCGTTTTCGTGGATACCTATATCCACAAAGCAGCCAAAATTAGTAAGGTTGGAGATAATCCCGTTCAATTCCATTCCGGGCCGAAGGTCGTGAATGCTTCGCACATTGCGGTCGAACTCAAACACCTTGATAGGCTTACGCGGATCACGCCCCGGCTTCTCCAGCTCAGACATAATATCCGTCAAAGTGGGCATTCCCACCTCACCCTGCACATAATCAGCCAGTTGAATCTGTTTTCTGGAAGCTGAATCTGCCATCAGCTGCGGTACAGAACACCGTATATCACGAGCCATACGCTCCACAAGTGCGTAACGTTCCGGGTGTACCGCCGAGTTGTCAAGCGGGTTCTCGCCATCCGGAATACGTAAAAAGCCTGCGCTCTGCTCGTAAGCCTTGGCGCCCATGCGGGGCACTTTCATAAGTTCGCGGCGTGAGTGAAAGGGGCCGTTTTCTGTCCTGTAATTCACAATATTCTGAGCCAGCTGAGGCCCAAGGCCCGAAATATAGCTGAGCAAGTGGGTGCTGGCAGTGTTCACATTTACCCCCACGGCATTTACGCAGTTGATTACCGTCTGGTCGAGGGAGCGTTTCAGTTTCGCCTGATCCACATCGTGCTGGTACTGTCCTACACCGATCGACTTAGGCTCTATCTTCACCAGTTCGGCCAACGGGTCCATCAGTCGGCGCCCGATAGATACAGCTCCGCGCACGGTGACGTCATAGTCGGGGAACTCCTCACGGGCCACCTTGGAGGCAGAATAGATAGAAGCGCCGTTCTCGCTTACCACGAAAACCTGTAATTCACGGTCGTAACGCTGCGAGGTGACAAACTGTTCCGTTTCTCTTCCTGCCGTTCCATTCCCTATTGCAATGGCCTGAATGGCATATTGCTCTACCAACTTGGCAAGCTTACGCCCCGCCTGCTGCATGTCGCCCTTAGGAGGATGCGGATAGATCGTTTCATTGTGCAGCAAAACGCCCTGTGCATCCAAGCATACCAACTTACAACCGGTACGAAAACCGGGGTCTATACCCAGCACGCGCTTCTGGCCCAGAGGGGAAGCCAGCAATAGCTGGCGCAGGTTTTCGGCAAATACTTTTATGGCTTCTTCGTCGGCTTTCTCCTTGGAAAGAGCCGAGAACTCGGTTTCAATGGACGGTTTCAACAAGCGCTTATAAGCATCGTGCACCGCAATCTGCACCTGCCCGGCACAGGGACCGGTACCGCGTACAAAGGAACGCTCGATCTGTTCCACGCACGGTTCCTCTTCGGCGGGGGTAACAGATACGCGTAAGAACCCCTCTTTCTCACCACGTCGGATAGCCAGCAAACGATGAGAAGAACAACGGCGAAGGGGCTCTTCAAAGCTGAAATAATCGCGATACTTCACAGCCTCTTCTTCTTTCCCCTTCACAACCTTGGAGATGATAAGGGCTTCACGCTCAAAATAACGACGTACCCGGTTGCGACTGATTTCATGTTCGCTGACACGCTCAGCTATAATATCGCGGGCGCCCTGCAAGGCTTCTTCTACAGTTTTCACATCGCCCTTCAGGAAAGACTTGGCACGCACATCCGGCTGTGCCTCGTGCTGCGCCTGAAGGATATTGGCCAAAGGCTCCAACCCTCGCTGGCGAGCCACCTCAGCACGGGTACGACGCTTAGGCTTGAAGGGAAGATAGAGGTCTTCCAGCTCCACACTATTCCAGATATCACGGATGCGCTGTTCCAGTTCCGGAGTCAGCTTTCCCTGTTCGGTAATGGTGGAGAGAATGGTTTCTTTCCGCTTCTGCAACTCACAAAGCTTTTCGTATTGTTGGTGGATCTGCTCGATGATCACCTCATCCAACCCGCCGGTCACCTCTTTACGGTAACGACTGATAAAGGGGATTGTAGCTCCCTCGCCCAGAAGCTGTAGGGTACGTGCCACCTGCGACACGCTAATCTGGAGCGCCGTGGCGATCCGTGAGTGGAAAGATTCCATTAGATTTATAAAGACCTTATATAATTAGTAACACGAAGATATGGGAAAACTAAATTCCCTGTCGGGCAAAGGTAACCATAAATCCGCAAAACGCAGACAATCCCCCTACAAATATCGTGGGCCATAAAGGAAATATCGTATCTTTGCCCCTCCTAAAATACCATTTAAAATGAATCAGATTACCGGAACCAAAGAGCGGATACAGGCCGTGGATGCCCTGCGTGGCTTTGCCGTAATGGGAATAATGTTGCTGCATAACATTGAGCATTTCAATTTTTACTCCTTCCCCACCCCTCCTTCTGAGCTTATCGCATCCATCGACCGTACGTTGTGGGATATGTTGTTCTTCCTTTTCTCTGGAAAAGCATACGCTATCTTCGCACTTCTTTTCGGACTCACCTTCCACATACAAAGCCAGAGTGCAGCGAAACGCGGCGAAGATTTCAAGAACCGTTATATGTGGCGATTGGTATTACTCTTCGGATTCGGATGCATAAATGCCAGCTTCTTCCCCGGCGAAATCCTTGTGCTATATGCTATCATAGGCTTTGTGTTGGTTCCCGTACGACACATGAACAACAAAACCGTATTCCTCATCGCCCTGGTACTGATGCTGCAACCTCTGGAATGGGGCAAGGTGGTTTACTCACTCTGCAACCCCGAAGCCAATCCGCAGCAGATGATTTATTCGCTGGGACAAGTATATCCGCAACTGGGAGGAGATTCGCTGATAGAAATGATAAAGGCCAATCTGATCACCGGCCAGCTGGCCAGCCTCAACTGGGCATGGTGCTACGGGCGGGTATTCCAAACGGCCTCTCTCTTCATGCTGGGTATGTTACTGGGAAGAAAGGGGCTGCTACGCTTCTCGAATGAAGCCTCTGCATTTTGGACACGGGCGCTGTGCCTGTCGCTTCCTGCCGCCATCGGGCTGTATTATTTCAAGGAGTTTCTGTATCCGTGGATTGAGAATCCATTCTTAAAAGACACGATGCGCACCATCCTCAACTCATGGTACAATTTATTCTTTATGGTATGTATTGTAGCCGGATTCTTGCTATTATACTGGACAAGCAAAGGAAAGGCACTGCAGATACTGGCTCCTTATGGACGAATGAGTCTCACGGATTACCTCATGCAGTCTGTCATAGGTACGTTCCTCTACTTTGGCTACGGTTTGTCACTGCATAGTTCCTGCGGAACCACATACAGCCTGTTGATCGGAATCGCCTTCTTGACAGGCCAGGTTGCCTTTGCCCATTGGTGGTTCCGCCGTTTCAAACGAGGACCACTGGAAACGTTATGGCACAAAGCCACCTGGATGCAATGGAAGCGTACAGCGTGAGAATAAGTCCTCAACGACCTATCTCACCCCCAGCACTTTATGAAGTTGTATGGAAAGTTTCCACGCCGGATGAAGCAACAGGTATTTAATTAGCCGGGACTGCAACTCCGAGTTTTGCTCTGCATCCCCCGTATCACAGGGCTGAAGGTAATAATGAAGCGCAGGGATTGCCAGATAATGCTCCAAATCTTCCTGCCCTGTATAAACCACCTTCAGCTCATGGCAGGAAGTCAGCACAGGAGCTCCCTGATTAGAGCCGAATTCATACTTGGGCGACCATGTAACCCAATCGATCCCAACAGGAAGCAAATGTGTACCGTTCGTTTCCACAGCCACATATTTCTCCTCTTGTTTCAGTAACTGTATAAATGACTCATCCAGAAACAGAGAAGGCTCCCCCCCGGTAAGCACCACATGGCGAGCCGGGTATTCGCATACACGATTCACAATATCTTCATCGCTAAGCCACTCCCCCTCCTTGTGCCGGGTATCACAGAAGGGACACTGCAGGTTACACCCCGAGAAGCGAACGAAGACCGATGGCGTACCGCTATAAAAGCCCTCCCCCTGGAGAGAATAGAAGATCTCATTAATCTTCTTCATACACAGCGGTATTCCTTTCCGACTCCTGCACCTCTGCCTTGTAACAATGAGGTATTTGTTCCACTACCCAGCGGGCGATATTTTCAGCCGTAGGATTAAAGGGAAGCACATCGTTCAGGTTCTTATGATCCAGTTTACCTTGAATCAAATCCTTAATATGTTTAAAATCAATCACCATCCCATCCGCATTCAACTCTGCCGATTTACAGTGTACAGTGATGATCCAGTTGTGCCCATGCAAATGCTCGCATTTACTGGCATACCCCAATTGCAATGAGTGAGAAGCCGATATTTCAAGGCGCTTAATTACATAATACATAATTCAGTAATTCATTATATCTTTACGCTACAAATATACTATATTATCCCGGCACATACGGAAAATGGAATGTTTTTTAAACCCAATAAAACATAATGCACTGGTAATCAACGCCAGAACAAGCAATAAGAGAGACTTTTCATCGCAGGCCTGAAGTTCTGGAATCGCAGGCCTAAGATTATAAAACTTCAGGCCTGCGACTTGAGAACTTCAGGCCTGCGATGAAAAAGCGGATGCCCTACGGTAAAAATTTCCCCTCCCCGCGATTCATAAATTCACACAGAGTATCCTCACAACTCTAGAACCTTCCTTACAATCTTCATACCGTAAAATAAGGTAAAATTAACCCTTTTTGAGGTATCGAAATGAGCAAACTAAACCCTCATCACACTCTTCATACCGGAAACATCAAGTCCATCAAACAAAAGGATAGTGTTAATATATCGAAAAACAAGCACAATTATACGCAAAGTTTATTGGTATATTCCCAAAAAAACACTTACTTTGCCTCGATTTCTAGCCGAATATGCCCGCCTGGGAATTAACTATTTTTCAAGTGTAACAGATAACAACTACAAAAATGATACTACTCAAAGAAATATTCTTTGGTAATTTGCATTTTTTGAAGAGTTCAAAAAAAAGACGATCTATGCATATCAAAAAAGCCAAACTCATTCTATTATTGAATGGTATTGCCCTCTTTGCACCCATTTCATTATTGGCTCAGAATCAAAACGAGATTGAAACTCGCAGAGAAATAGAGAGCAGAAAGAATGCCCTTGACGCTGCCGATGAATACGGAAAAGAGCTGTACAACTTCATTGTCGACAGTCTTCAAAGAGGAGAACAAAACGAGAATTACGAATTCACCCCCGACGAAGACAAACTCCCCCAAAGAGGATATGTAGATCAGCTACTTGGTCTTGAAGACTTAAGCCTGCCGCCGCTGGAAACATTTATGGCATCCGTGTATGACAACGGAAGCGTAAAAGAAAAAGTGGCATTTCAAGAACAAATGGAAGCTGAATATCGCCACGTAAAGGCTGAGTGGTGGGATTACGTTCGTTTCCATGCCCAATATGCCTACGGGTACTTTTACAATTTCAACAGCTATTATTCCGATTACATGCCTGCCACCACCTCCAACGCTCAGCACAGCTGGAGCATCGGAGCCGACCTCATCGTTCCTTTGGGCGATTTGTTTGGAAGAAAGCATAAGCTAAGGACACATAAGGCTAAAATAGACCAGGCCATCTACCTCCAAGAGGCTGTAGTTGAAGAACGAAAACTGAGAATTCTCAATGCATACAACTCTATTCTTGAGAATCTGGCTGCCGTAAAACCACGTGCTGAAACCGTAGCACTCTACGATGCAAACATGAAAGTGTCGGCTAACGACTTTATCAATGGTAATACCTCTATCATCGAGCTTTCACTGGAAAGACAGCGTCGATCCACTGCAATCGTTCAGTACCAACAGGGACGTGTAGCCCTGTTCAGCGCCGTGCGAACACTTGAGTTGCTCACCAATATCAAAATCATTAAAGACTAAATATTATGCCTTTTTCACTGTATATATCACAATTCTTCTATCGGATACGCCACTGGCTATTTTTCGGTACATTGATAATCACTGCTCTAGTATATTACTTTAGTCAGTTTCTGTCAAAGGCTTATACTTCCTCTACCAGCATCTATGCTGGTGTTACATCTGCGGTGAGCCTTGACGAATCGCAAATCTCCTACTTCTCTATCAACAGTACATTCGACAACTTGATCAACCTGACCAAGGCAAGAGGTACACTTGAGAAAGTGGCGATTAAACTATTGGCACAAAGCTATGTCTGCGGAAATCCTTATGAGGATACAGAGCAAATTAAGGCGGTGAATTATCGCGCCTTGATACAAGAAACTCCACAAGAGATTTTAAAGCTCATTGATAAGAAGTCGCAAAAAAACACTGCAGCCAGACTAACCGCTGCATACAAAAAGAACCGCACAAATTTTGTATATCGTATTGTAAACAGCGACCACCCCTTCTTTAGTTGTAACGCACTATCCAGAGTAGACTCCAAGCGTTTAGGATCCAGTGACTTGATCGAGATCCAATACACGACCTCTGATCCGGGTTTGGCCGAAAGTACCGTTCGTTTTATCAGTGAAGAACTATTATCTGCATACGAGGACTTGCGCTTTTCTGCTGCAAATGACGTAGTAGCCTACTTTGAACGCGAGCTGAAAAAGATCAAGGCCGACTTAGCGCAACAGGAAGAATCACTCATTGCCTTTAACAAAGCGAATGATGTAATCAACTACTTTGAGCAAACCAAGGCGTTAGCTATTCACTATACTGACTTTCATGCCAGATATGAAGAAACAATGGAAAAGCTCCATTCCAGTGACGTAGCTTTGAACGACTTGAAGAAAACAATGGACATACGTAACAACCTGCTTCAAACAAACGTGGATTTCTTGGCCAAACTGGATGAGGTAGCGAAGTTAACAGAGAGTATACTCCAAAAAGAAATATTCAGCTCCACTGATGCGCAGCTCCGGGATGAGGCACTGATAAGTGACCGAAAAAAGCGGGATGAGCTTGAAAGATACATCAGTTCACTGTCCGACAACATCGACGTATACACCTACAGCAAAGAAGGTATTAACATTAGTGAAATGGCTCTCAGATGGCTCGACGAATTAATCATAAATGCGAAAGCCAAAGCCCAGCTTAAAGTAATGGACGGCTGGAAGAGCAATCTGAAACGTCAGTATCAAGAGTTCTCACCAGTAGGTACGCTGCTTGCCCGTTTTGAACGCGGTATTGGTATCACAGAAGAGCAGTTGAAGCTGATCTTGCACGGTTTGCATCTCGCAAAACTGAAACAAAAGAGCATTCAAATGAGTACTGCTACTCTGAAAATCGTTACAGATCCTACGTATCCTTTCTCCGGTAGCAATAACAGATGGCTCTACATAGCCGCTGCCTTCCTTGGAAGTTTGATCTTCATTACCGGTATATTCCTAATCATCGAGCTGCTAGACCGTACACTACGCGATGAATTACGTACTTCAAGGCTAACAAAAACGCCGGTATTGGGTGCTTTTACAGGTCATAACAATATTAAGTTCCGTGGCTATGCAAAGGTGTGTAACCGTATTGCAACGTCATACGCCACCAACCGGTTGAATCCTTATTTGAAGCCGGGTGAGACCTGCATTATCAACCTGCTCAGTTTGCAGAAGGGTGAAGGAAAGAGCTATTTCTCCTCTTACCTCACTGATCACTGGGAGGACATGGGATTCCAGGTAACTACTGTAAAATGTGGCGAAGACTTTGATCCGAACACCAAAGATTATGTATTGGCACAAAAGCTTAATGAGATCTGGAAACCTACCAGCAAAACAAAGCCTAACATTGTACTGGTTGAGTACCCTGAGATGTCTACAGGAAGCACACCGCTTTCTCTGTTGAAAGAAGCTCAAATAAATCTGTTGATTTGTAACGCCTGCCGTTTGTGGCAACGTAGCGACGATATTCTTTTGTCCCAGATTAAGAAAGAAATGGGTGAAGATGTACCTATGTATATCTATTTGAATAATGCGGATCGTTATGTAGTTGAGAACTTTACCGGCGACTTGCCTCCTCAATTACCTATCCACTCATTCATAAAGAGCCTGTTCTCACTCGGATTTACATCCAAGAAGGCTTCGGTGAAATAATGTAAGTGTATTATCCAGAAGATAATCTACAAAATATAAGCAAGATATGAACAATGTTCAATCCCGCTCCTCAATGGGGCCGCAAAACCTGATTTATGCTACGATCTGCCTTGGGCTGGTCGGCATACTTTATGCGGCTATCAACCAGCGGATGCCAATGCTCTTCGCTATGGGAGCATTGCCATTCTTGCTCATAGGGTTTGCTTATACATTCAAAAGTCCGCTATTTTGTTTCCTGGTATTCTTTACCGGAAACTATTTCATCATGACTCTGTTCCGATACAGTGGAATGAGCGGATTGAGCTTTCTTATTGACATCGCAATCGTATTAACCCTGATTGTTGCACTCATTCATACAGCTCTTTTTCACAATATCCCTTGGAAAAGAGTTATGAACCCGGTCACATTTGGTGCGTTAGTATGGATGATCTACACATTCCTTGAGGTGTTGAACCCCAACTCTATGTTTTCGGCGTGGGTGGCATCCCGACAAATGATTTATGGATGTTTGGCTGTGGTTATCATGTCATGTATTGTATATACAAAGAAGTCCTATATACAGACTACTCTGCTATTACTTGCTTTTTTCACGCTGATCTCTGCATTCAAAGCAATCTGGCAGAAACACGTAGGTTTTGACCCTATTGAATCAAGGTGGCTGTACGAAGAAGGAGGCGCGGTAACACATATCATATTCTCCGGTATACGCTACTTCTCCATCTTTACGGATGCCAGTAATTTTGGCTCTAACATGGGGTTCACCACGCTGATTTTCTTCATCATGCCTTTCTATATTAAGAACCCTCTTATAAAAGGCTTCTATATATTCGTTGCTGCACTGTCGTGTTACGGAATGTTTATCTCAGGAACTCGAGGAGCAATTGTAGTACCCCTTGCCGGATTGGCCTATTTTTGCCTGTTGGGCAAGAACTTCAAGGCTTTCTCGGCTTCAGTGGTTCTCTTTTTATTCCTCTTTTGTTTCTTCGCATTTACTACACTTGGCGAAAGTAACAACTACATCCGCCGAATGCGTACGGCGTTTACACCCAGTGAAGATGCTTCTTTCAACGTTCGTAAAGAAAACCAGAATCTGATTCGCTCTTATATGCATAATAAACCTTTTGGTGTAGGACTCGGATTAGGAGGTGTAGAAGCACAGCGATTCGGAGAAACCTATATCAGTACTATCCCTGTAGACTCCTGGTATATTAAGCTCTGGGTAGAAACCGGATGGATTGGTTTGACACTTTACCTCTTGATTGTATTATCGGCAATCTTCTGGGGTAGTTACAACATTATGTTCCGAATAAAAGACCCTACGCTACGCGGTACAATGGCCGCACTTGCAAGCGGGTGTTTCGGACTGCTGGTGAGTGCATATGGTAACTCCTTCTTCGGACAGTTCCCTACTCACTTCATTGTGTTTACCGCATTAGGCCTTATGGCCATTGCTCCTCATATTGAAAGAGATGAGGAGGACGAAAATAACATCTACAGTAAAAAACAAGATTTAATAGAATAGAATTATGAATATAGCTCCTTTTTTTAGTGCACCCTGGTGGGATGTGAATAAAGACAATGTGCTGCATGTGGCAGATGCAATTATCTATTTACTCTTCCTTATTTCTGTGTTGTACCTGCTCTTTTTCGCTTTGATCTCATTGACAAAGTGGAAACAAAGATATGATACAGCCAAGAAGAAACATAAGTTTATTATATTCTTCCTGGCTCGCCCAAATGAAGACAGGAGTATTTTAGAGTCTGTTCTTGACTTACAAAATCAAGACTATCCCGAAGATAAATACGATATCGTTGTAGGATACTCTGACTTAAGAGATAGCACAATTGATGAGTTGCACGATGCAGGAATAGAGACCTATCAACTGGACAACAGCTATGACAGCGGAAGCAGTCTGAAAAAGATCATGTCTGTATTGCCTGAAAGAGCATACGATATGATTGTATTGTTTGACGCAAATAATATTGTGACCAATGACTTCCTGACAAGAATGAATGAAGCTTACTATTCAGGATGTATGGCCATACAGTCACATCGTGTTCCCATGGAGATACATTCCATCTTTGGCCGTTTAGGTTCTGTCAGCGAAGAAATCAACAATTCGATCTTCCGCAAAGGACATATTCAGGTGGGATTCTCTGCTGCTCTCAACAGCTCGGGCATTGTGATTGATTACGACTGGATGAAAGAAAACGCCGATTCATTAAAACGAAATGATGTTGTAAAGCAGCTTGAAACAGGCCTTCTCAAACAGAACATCTACATTGATTATATGAACGATGTCTATACTTTCATTACCGAAAGCCAAGCATCGGGAGGTAAGTTCCAGAAGCAGCACAGCAAATGGCAAAGGGAAACACTTGTCAATGTATTCAGAGAATTACCTCGTTTCATTTTATTCATACTCCAGGGTAACTGGGACTATTGCAATAAGATTTTCCAATGGCTGCTTCCCTCGCGTGTAAACCTGACTCTTCTTATAGGCCTTTTTGCTTGTATTACATTTGTGTACGACTGGAGTATTTCTATTAAATGGTTTATCCTGCTTATTCTTCTGTTTGTAGTATATGCAGTGGCAGCTCCGGATAAGATCATCAGTAAAAAGAATTATCAGAAAGCATAACATATAGCTATGCAAGGGAGAGACTTCATCTTTACCAGTCTCCAATCATGGGATGTTTCCATCGGAGCAAATGTGAAAGAGATCGCCTCTGAGATCTCTAAGCATAACCGGGTATTATTCATAAATTCCCCGCTGGACACTTTGTCATATCGTGGGAAGGAAGACAAGCCTGAAACAATCCACCGGAGAGAGGTAGTCCAAAAGAAACGGCCTGCCTTACGCCAGATCAATCCTAACTTTTGGGCATTGGACCCCCCTTTTACGGTACTCCCTGTACAGTTCTTGCCTGACGGAATCTGCTTTGATGCCGTAAATAGGCTAAACAATTTCGGAATCTATTCGTATGCCAAGAAAGTTATCAAACAACTTGGCTTTGAAAATCCTATATTGTTTATTGACAATGACATCTACCGAAGCTTCTATGCCAAGGAAATGCTAAAACCGGCTTTCACGATATTCTATATCCGGGACAATCTGGTTAGTGCATATTGGAAACGTCACGTACCCCGTTTATGCCCCAAAATCTGCAAAAAGGCGGATGTGGTTTTGACCAACTCAGAATATTATGAAGATCTGTTTCGTCCTCATAACCCTCAGATACACTACATAGGCCAAGGAGTAAATCTGAGCCAGTACAATATCCGGGAAACGCGGACGATACCCAGCGATCTGAATGGTATACCCTACCCCATCATAGGATATACGGGACTTATCACTTCACTTCGTTTGGATGCTGATCTGTTACATTCCGTAGCAAAGGCTCGTCCCAACTACTCTTTTGTGATGGTGGGAAAAGAAGACGAACAGTTTGCTTCCCACGCCATCCATAAACTTCCTAATGTATTCTTTCTGGGCGAGAAACCATATCGTGAGATATCCTCATACATCAGCGCTTTTGATGTATGTATCAACCCTCAGCTTATCAACTCTGTAACAAACGGGAATTATCCGCTTAAGATTGACGAGTACCTTGCCCTTGGCAAACCGGCTGTAGCCACGCGAACAGACTTCATGAAGTTGTTTGCGGATACAGTATGGACGTGCATAGGAGCAGATGAATACGCAGCCGCTATCGACCAGGCGCTAACTGAGAATTCAAGTGAAACCATCAGCAAGCGAGTTGCAATGGCTGAGTCACATTCATGGGAACAATGTGTGAAGCGTATTTATTCTTACATTCCTTAAGAAGTATGCAATTAGAACAGTTAAAACAATCCATCAAGCAGAATCAGAAGCTAAAAGACTTTGTCTTATTTTTGATCTCACCCAAGCGCAATCCCAAGCCGCGAATATGGGTTAAATGGTTTGTGAACCCGTTTGTGCATAAGCGGGGAAAAGGAACTGTAATCCGTTCATGGCGTTCCAGAATCGATGTATTTCCCTGGCATCGGTTTGATGTGGGGAATTATGTAACTATAGAAGACTTTACCGTAGTTAACAATGGAGCGGGTGACGTTATTCTGGGCGACAATGTAAGAATCGGGATAGGCTCTTCCGTCTTAGGTCCGGTTGTTATCAAATCCGGTTGCGGACTGGGCCAACATGCATTTGTTTCAGGCTTCAATCATCGTTTTGAAGATGGAAAACGCAACTCTTCCGAACAAGATTTGGAACGAAGACCTACCGTTATTGACGAAGATACCCACATCGGCTCCAATGCTGTGGTAGTAGCAGGTGTACATATAGGTAAACGTTGCCAGATAGGCTCAGGAAGTGTAGTTACCAAAGACATTCCCGATTATTCTGTAGCAGTGGGGAATCCAGCCAAAGTAATTAAACGATTTGATTTCGAAAAAGACGAGTGGGTAAAGGCCTGAAATGCATTTATCGATATCTTGGAATTAAAACTAAATAAGCATAGTATTACAATAGTATATAAACAATCCATAGAATAGCGTATGAACAGATATATTACACATCTTTTATTGTCATGCTTTACATTAGCGTTCACGCTATCATCCTGTGTAGAGAGCCCTACATATATTAATAGCTCGGGCAGATCGTACGCCGGAGGTAATGACAATAACAACTCCGATAACGGCGGAGGCTCTTCACAAGACCCTGTGGACAAGGGGGAATCATTCGATCTTCGCAAAAAGACCACCCTGACTATTCAAGTTTCAGGAGGAAGCAGCTCTGAAAGAGGGGAAGTTCCTTTCCTTATTTTTGGTGAAAATCCTTTTAATTCAAGCGTACAACGCATTGAAAGCATACAGCCCATAGGTGGAGGATATACTGATGCCAACGGCAAGCTAACCACTGCCGTCTACCCCAATCCGGAGATGAGCAAGCTCTATATAGTTCCCTCCAACGGAAAATATGGAGCCATGCAGGAAGTAGATATAAAAGACCAGTCTTTGACTTTCACACTAAGCGACAATGCCGCCATGGCATTATCAGAACCCGTTAGCGAAAACTATTACGGGACACTTGCCTACGAAGACTTATGGCCTTGGAATGCGGATTTCGATTTTAATGACTGGGTGGCCAGTTACTCATACACTCTTATAAAAAACACAGAGAATAAGGTTTGCTCAGTCCATATCCATATAGACCCCTTGGCTTGTGGTACAGGTTTTAGCAATGGGTTCGGCATTGAACTCCCTGTGCTTGTGTCAAACGTACAAGAGATAAAAGGTGCGAGTGCTGAAGGTGGATGTAGCAAACTCACCATGATCCTCTTCGACAAGACTAATGAGCTCTTTGTCTATAGCAAGACGGGGGTAGCTTCAAAAACCGGTTTTGCCAACGTATATTCCGGCCTGTCTTTCCACTCCACACGTGAAGCCGATATCCAGATAACGCTCAAACAAGCTGCCAGTTTCTCCATTGAAGAAATCAACCCCTTTATCTACTGTAACCAGATCCGCACCAAAGAAGTGCACCTGGTAAACAAGGCTCCTACGCAGATGGTTGATATCCGTACACTCGGAATGGGAAATGACTATTCAGTACCCGCATCCGGGCTATACTACAAAAACAAGAAGTACATCTACCCTTGGGCATTTGATATTCCCCGTATGAGAAAAGACAGTCCCAACTGGCGCCATCCTATTGAAAAGTCCGATCTGGAGCTACAATATGTATATCCGGATGTTGCAAAATGGCTTGCCAACCAGGATGAATACCGGACATGGTACGACTCCAATCACAGCAATGTAAGTACTTCGCTCCTGTTTGATCCTACCCTTATCACGGATTAAAGCGCTGTCCAGCCCATTTTCTGCCGTTTCTTCGTATCTTTGCGAAAAATAACAGAAACAGATGGAAGAAAAGATTCCACTTTTAGGAATGAGGCCTGAAGAGTTCCGGGTAGTGACTACCGAACTGGGCATGCCGGCCTTTACTGCCAAACAGATCGCTGAATGGGTATACGGCAAGAGAGTCAAGACGATTGATGAAATGACCAATCTTTCCCTTCGTCACCGTGAGGCCCTGAAAGAACGTTACACTATAGGCTGCTCAGAACCCGTCGAGGCAATGCGGTCAATAGACGGTACGGTGAAATACCTGTTTCGTACTGCCGGAGGACATTTCATAGAAAGCGTCTTCATCCCGGACGAAGAACGTGCCACATTGTGCGTATCCTCCCAGGTGGGTTGCAAGATGAATTGTCGTTTTTGCATGACCGGCAAGCAAGGCTTTACCGCCCATCTCACTCCCGCAGAAATCCTGAACCAGATTTATTCCCTCCCCGAGGCCGACCAACTCACGAACGTAGTTCTAATGGGTATGGGTGAACCTTTGGACAACCCTGACGCCGTGCTTCGCGCCCTGCATATACTCACCGCCCCATGGGGGTACGGATGGAGCCCTAAACGTATCACTTTGTCGACCATAGGGCTGCCCCAGCCCTTGGAACGCTTCATCGAAGAAAGCGAATGCCATCTGGCCGTTAGCCTGCACAGTCCTATTCCTCAACAGCGCGCCTCGCTGATGCCGGTAGAAAAAGCATTTCCCATTCAAGAAGTAGTAAACCTTTTGGCACGGTATGACTGGAGTAAGCAGCGAAGACTATCTTTTGAATATATTGTTTTCAAGGGCGTAAATGATTCCCTTCCCTATGCCAAGGAACTGACCCGCCTGCTACGCGGGTTGGACTGCCGCATTAACCTCATCCGCTTTCATGCTATTCCCGGCGCAGACCTGGAAGGAACCGATATGGAAACTCTTACCCGCTTCCGCGACTATCTCACCACACACGGTATCTTCACCACCATCCGTGCTTCGCGGGGTGAGGACATCTTTGCCGCATGCGGTATGCTATCCACGGCCCGGAAAGAATAATACGGCGTAAAATTGTACAGTCCGTAAAAAAGGAGTACTTTTGTTCGTTCGTAACACCATCTGATAACAGACTCAAAGAATGGAAGAAAGCAACAAAATACGGGTGGGCATCACCCAAGGGGATATCAACGGAGTAGGATATGAAGTAATCCTCAAAGCCTTTCAAGACCCCATGATGCTGGAATTATGCATCCCCATAATATATGGATCAGCCAAAGTGGCCACCTATCATCGCAAAGCGCTGAATCTGCAAGTCAACTTTGCCACTATCTCCACTGCAGCCGAAGCTTCACTCACAAAGCTCAACATAGTAAACACCAATAACGAAGAAGAAAAGGTAGAACTGTCCAAGCCCACTCCCGAAGCTGGCGCCGCCGCACTTGAAGCACTCGAGATGGCTGTCAAAGAAATGAAGGAAGGATTGATTGACGTACTGGTTACCGCACCTATCAACAAGCATACCATACAGACAGATACCTTCCATTTCCCCGGACATACCGAGTATCTGGAAGAACGCTTGGGCGAAGGGAAGAAATCCCTCATGATCCTCATGAACGGATCGCTGCGCGTAGCACTTACCACCACCCATATACCTGTATCCGAGATCTCTTCCTCCCTATCCAAAGAGCTTATAGTGGAAAAAGTAGCCATTCTTCACCACTCCTTGCAGCATGATTTTGGTTTCCGCAAGCCCCGCATAGCCGTGCTGGCGCTCAACCCGCATGCCGGAGATAACGGACTCATTGGTCGCGAGGAAGAAGAAATCATCATTCCAGCTATCCAAGAACTTAAAGAAAAGGAGATACAATGCTTCGGCCCTTATCCTGCCGACGGATTCTTCGGGTCAGACAAATATACCCACTTTGACGGCATCTTGGCCATGTATCACGACCAGGGCCTTGCCCCTTTCAAGGCCATTGCCATGGAAGAGGGAGTAAACTACACCGCCGGACTGCCCATTGTACGCACTTCGCCTGCACACGGTACCGCATACGACATCGCAGGAAAGGGAGTGGCTTCGCCCGATTCTTTCCGCCAAGCCGTATATAGCGCCATCGATATATTCCGTAACCGCTGTTTTGACGACGCAGCTCACTATTCGCCCCTTCGCAAGCAATATTACGAACGCCGGGACGACAGTGACAAGCTGAAACTGGACACCGTAGACGAGAATGACACTCTTTAATTACTAATCACCCGCATATACCTGTTGCCGGGGATGCCCGTGGCATCTCCGGCAACAAGCTTTTTCACACAATGAAGTTTGCAATCATTGCCGCCGGTGAAGGCTCACGGCTGGCACAAGAGGGTATTAAACAACCCAAACCCCTGATCCCTATCGAAGGGCAACCGATGATTCACCGGTTAATAGACATTTTTATGCGCACAGGCGCTGAATCTATTACGGTGATTATCAATAACGAGTCGCCAGCCACAAAGGAATACCTGCAGCAGCTCCAACAGAAATACCCTCTTGAGCTTGTTATCAAGACTACTGCCGGATCGATGGAAAGCCTCTTTAACCTCATCCCACACCTGGAGGGCGAATCATTCTGCCTCACTACAGTAGATACAATCTTCCATGAAGCAGAGTTTGCCGCCTTCATCGAATACTTTCGGGAAATGGAAGATGAAGAAGACGGATACATGGCTGTGACCGACTTTATCGACGATGAAAAACCCCTCTACATCGCTACGGATGAAGCGCTAACCATCACCGGATACCACGATGAGAAGACCACTGAATGCAACTATATCTCAGGTGGCATTTATTGCCTCACGCCTGCATGCCTTGACACGCTGAAACGCGCACAGACAAAAGGACTCACCCGCATGCGCCAATTTCAGAAGGCGCTGGTAGAAGAAGGCAAAGTACTGAAAGCCTATCCTTTCAGCAAGATACTGGATGTAGACCACGCTGAAGATATCGAAAAGGCAGAAGCCTTCCTGCACGGCCCCTTCCCGATCCTTGCCATATCCCGCGGACAGGAATACTCACCCAACAAAGAAAGCAGTGACAATGCCATCTTTCGGCGTGTCCGCGAAGAGTTGGAAGTACGTGGATACCCTGTGCTGCCCTTTACAGAGGATCGTTTCTGCCAGCATGCCATCTTCTCTCCCGCATGTTATACCATGGGGCGAAGCGAGGATACTTTAGATGTGCTACACATCCTGGAAGAAGAAGGAACCCGCATCATCAACACCCCGGAAAGCATAGCGAATGCAGACCGCATCCGCACTACCGCACTATTGAAGGCGGCAGGCATCCCCCTTCCTGTGTGCACGCTGCTGAGTACGGGCATCCCTCTAAGCAAACAGACACCCCTTACCTACCCCTGCTGGATCAAGCGGGGCAATGGGTATTCTCAGTTCAAAAGTGATGTGGTGTATGTAGAGTCCGACAAGGAAGCAGATGCTGTACTTTGCAACATGAACTCCCGTCGTGTCCACAATGCCATAGCCAATGCACACCTTCCGGGCGACCTTATCAAATTCTACGGAGTAAGCAGTGAGACAGAGCAAATATTCTTCCACTGGTATTATCCTTCGCCCACAGAAGGCAGTAAGTTTGGACTGGAAGCTATCAACGGACAAGCCCACGGATATCACTTTGACGAGATACAGCTAAGAAACCTGGCCCACCAGGCAGCACACGCCACCAGATTACAAGTGTACGGCGGCGATGCCATTGTAGATACCGAAGGTAATATACGTTTTATCGACTTTAACGACTGGCCCAGTTTCAGCCCCTGCCGCAACAAGGCAGCCGAAGCCATTGCCAAACTTATTATTGACGAATACTCCAAATCCACCTATGTCTCAGGATACTAAAAAGCATATTGAAGCTTCACTAAAGTCGTTGGACACCGAAGAATTCATCGACATCCATTTCTATCGCCCTATCGGTTATCGCTGGGCACTGTTCTTCCACAAGCTGGGAGTAAGCCCTAATGCCATCACCATTGCCAGCATCTTTCTGGGCGTGGGGGCCGGGGTATGTTTCTATTTCTCCAACCTGTGGATCATCCTGCTGGGTATCCTCCTGCTGATATGGGCAAATATGTATGACAGCGCCGACGGGCAACTGGCCCGCCTCACCAATCAGAAGTCCGAACTGGGGCGTATCCTCGACGGCGTTAGCGGCGACCTCTGGTTCATTTCCATCTATGCCGCTATCTGCCTGAAACTCACTTTTGCAGAAATTCCCTTCAGCGGAGGAATGCAATGGGGTATCTACATTTGGATATTGGCCGCAGCAGCAGGCTTCTTTCATGCTACACAAGCCTGCCTGGCCGACTACTACCGCAACATCCACCTCTTCTTCCTGAAAGGAGAATCCGGCAGCGAACTGGCACATGCCTCTGTTCAGAAAGCCATCTATGAGGAGTTATCTTTCCGCAAGACACCTATTAGAAAAATATTCCAGTTCTTTTATAAGGATTATACCGCCAAGCAGGAAAAGAATACTCCCCAGTTTCAGGAGTTCTTCAGCTACATCCGCCACCATTATCCCAATCACATCCCGCAATGGCTACGAGAAGAGTTTCGCAAAGGAAGCCTTCCCCTGATGAAATACACCAACATACTCACCTTCAACACACGCGCCATCGTGCTTTGCCTCAGCATACTGTTGAACTTTCCGTGGGTATACTTCGTCTTCGAACTGATCGTAATGCAAGGCATCTATATGTATATGGTATGGAAACATGAAAGCCTGTGCCGCCGTTTAACCCTCAAGATCAAGCAAAATGAGCAGTAAGTGGCGCAATGCTTTTCTCCTCTTCGGCATTGCAGCTGTAATAATCATGCTATTCACCTTCGACATGCAGTGGGAGGAGTTGTGGGAACACCTGAAGCGTGCCGGATATTGGTTTCCGATGGTTGTACTGTTGTGGGTCGTTATCTACTTCTTTAATACGCTGGCATGGTATATCATCATCCGCGACGACAAACAGAGTTATGTACCTTTCTGGAGGCTGTACAAGTTCTCCATCAGCGGTTTTGCACTGAACTACGCCACCCCCATAGGATTGATGGGCGGCGAACCCTACCGCATCATGGAACTCACCCCCTATATAGGCTCCAGCAAAGCCACCTCCAGCGTGATACTGTACGTGATGACACACATCTTTTCGCACTTCTGGTTCTGGCTCAGCTCCATACCTTTATACCTGATCCTCTACCCCCTGGACGCAGGAATGGGTGTCCTATTGGGAATCGCAAGCTTCCTGTGTATCGCCGCCATTTATTTCTTCCTGAAAGGATACCGCAACGGGATGATCCTGAAGACAATCCGTTTGTGCTGCAAAATTCCTTTTCTGAAGAAATGGGCCATCCGATTTGCCGAGGAAAAACGCGAGCAACTGGAACATATCGACCAGCAAATCGCAGCCTTGCACCACCAGCACAAACGTACCTTCACCGGAGCCGTGCTACTGGAATACCTGGCACGCATTATTAGTTGCCTAGAGATCTGGTTCATTCTCAAGATATTAACTCCGGAGGTCAGCTTCTGGGATTGCATACTCATCCTTTCCTTTACTTCGCTCTTCGCCAATCTGTTCTTCTTCTCACCCATGCAGTTGGGAGCACGTGAAGGAGGCTTTGCTCTGGCCATTGGCCGCCTCTCCATGAGCGGAAGCTGGGGTATTTACACCAGCCTTATCACCCGCCTGCGGGAGTTGATATGGATAGCCATCGGAGTACTACTCATGAAAATTGGAAATCAACCGAAAAAGAAATTATGAACGCTAAATTCAAACCCGTCAAAGGCATAATATTTGACTACGGAGGCACACTTGACACCAATGGACGCCACTGGGCCGAAGTGCTATGGGAGGCATACAAATCAATTGGTATCCCCGTCGCAAAAGAGCAATTCCGTGAAGCCTACATACACGCCGAGCGTACACTGGCCACCCGCCCGTTGATAGAGCCGCACCACATATTTTACGATGTATTGTACATTAAAGCCGGGATCCAGGTTGAGTATCTGATTGAGAACGGCATCCTTGCACACGGTACTGAAAGCAGCAAATACGCCGAACAGATTGCTACGCAATGTAATCAATTCGTCGAGGGAGTAGTTAAAAAGTCCTATTCATTAGTCAAAACGTTGGCAAATTGTTATAATTTAGTAGTAGTATCCAACTTTTACGGAAATATCCATACCGTTCTGAAAAACTATGGCTTACTTTGCAGTTTCCAAGAGGTAATAGAGTCGTCAGTTGTGGGTATACGTAAACCCGATCCGGCTATCTTCACACTTGGAGTAAAGGCATTGGGATTACTGCCCGAAGAGACCGTTGTCATTGGCGACTCGTACTCCAAGGACATCCTCCCAGCCCGCCAGGCCGGCTGCCATACCATCTGGCTCAAAGGAGAAGGATGGGATAATGAAGGAGATGACTCTGTGCCTGATGCCGTGATACAGGACATCGGGCAAGTAGCCGATTTATTAATTGGAATTACTAACAAATAGATTTCAAAGGAGAAATCAATAGACAGAGAATAAAAAAAGTATGGAACACGAAATTGTAAAGCCCGCTGAAGGTAAGCTGGGTATATTATGTGTGGGACTGGGAGCTGTAACCTCTACCTTTATGGTAGGAACCCTGATGGCTCGCAAGGGTCTTAGTAAGCCGGTGGGCTCTTTGTCACAGTTAGCAACCATCCGCGTAGGAAAAGGGGCTGACAAGCAGTACAAGAAAATCAGTGACATTGTACCCCTCACGGATCTGAATGATGTAGTACTCGGAGCCTGGGATATCTTCCCCGACTCAGCTTATGAAGCTGCGATCCACGCCGAAGTACTGAAGGAAAAAGACATTAACCCGGTAAAGGATGAGCTGGAAGCTATCAAGCCTATGCCCGCAGCGTTCGATCACAATTTCGTAAAGCGACTGAACGGTACATGTATCAAACAAGCAGCTACCCGCTGGGAGCTCATGGAGCAGATACGCCAGGACATCCGCAACTTCAAAGCAACCCACAACTGTGACCGCATTACTGTAATCTGGGCAGCCAGCACAGAGATCTATGTAGAGCCACACGAAGTGCACAACTCACTGGCCAGCTTGGAAAAGGCCATGAAAGAGAATGATACCGAGCACATCGCCCCCAGCATGTGTTACGCATATGCCGCCATCGCCGAAGGCTGTCCCTTCATCATGGGAGCACCTAACCTCTGCTTAGACATCCCCGCTATGTGGGAATTTGCCGAGAAGATGCAGGCGCCCATCGCCGGAAAAGACTTCAAGACCGGACAAACCATGATGAAAACCGTCCTTGCCCCCGCCTTCAAGACACGTATGCTGGGCCTCAACGGATGGTTCTCTACCAACATCCTCGGTAACCGTGACGGCGAAGTGCTGGACGATCCTGCCAACTTCAAGACCAAGGAAGTGAGCAAACTCTCCGTGATCGAAACCATCCTCGACAAGCAGGAATATCCGGAACTGTACAGCAATATTTTCCATAAAGTGCGCATCAATTACTACCCTCCCCGCAATGACGACAAGGAAGGTTGGGACAATATCGATATCTACGGCTGGATGGGCTACCCCATGCAGATCAAGGTGGACTTCCTTTGCAAGGACTCCATCCTGGCCGCCCCGCTGCTGCTTGACCTTGTCATCTTCAGCGACCTGGCCAAACGTGCCGGAAAAGGTGGTATCCAGACATGGCTGTCCTTCTACTCCAAGAGCCCGATGCACAAGCCCGATGAGAAGCCGGTACACGACCTCTTCGAACAATTTGCCATGCTCAAGAACGCCATCCGCGAAATGGGAGGCTACGAAGCAGATCAGGAAATCGACTAATCCGAAAGGTGTATATACAAAATAGAAAAGGAGGGACTAAGTTCTCTCCTTTTTCTATTTCACAAAGTAGCATATTGTATATACTGATCTTTATCCCTTACGAGGATATATCAAAATGGAATCTTGGCAGCTATAGCACTTGAAATAAGGTCTTTCATAGTTTTATCATTCTGATATTAGCCAATTTACGCAGCCTTCTTTTTCTTGGAAATTGCACGAATAAACCTACTATAAGTTATATTGTTGAAATACAGATGCAACATATGAGCTACATTTTTCAACATATAAATAGTTGATTTCAACATATAATACACCCTATAAATAATGTAAGGGTGTACATTTGTCGCAGAAATTGCTTAATACAGAAAGATATCTAACTATTTTATATTAACCCAACTCATATGAGAAAATGTACTCTTACCATCCCACCCCATTCTAAGATTTTCCCTGCGCTTTTTTTTTCGCAAGGTCCGTGTACGATAACAGCAACCGATAAAGGAACTGATAGATTCCCTTATACTTTTTTTTCACAGAGACCGTGTACGATAACAGTCAAACCAAATAGATGAATTAACAATGTCTATTTCCCATATTACTGAGCCGTCATTTTTAAGTAAGAACCAAAGGCATGGTATTCTCTTAAACTTAAGACCCTATTTATTCACCTTTTAATAATTATCAAAATGAAAAGTAAATTATTTATGTTCATTATGGCTTTGACCATAAGCACCTGTCCCCCAACGGCACAGGCACAGAATGTGATTCCGTACTTACCGATGCAAAACGATTTCGGTGGAACGGCAGTGGCTGACCTGGCAACTTTTGAGCCTTCGCTCAGTCAGTTCACTCTCGAAGTAACGGCAGATGCAACAGGTACGCCTGTAAGCATTGATATGCTGGGCATTACTTACACACCACAAATCTCCACGGATCTACGCTTCGTGCTCTACAAAGAGAAAGTGTACATTTACGAAGGTGACGAATACAAAGAAACACAGATTCCATCCCTACAGATCTCTTACAGCGGAAGCAACCTTCTTCAGAATCCGGGCTTCGAAACGGTAGTATCACTGGGAAGCGTATGGAAGGATGGGATATACTGGAATGCGTACACTGACACAAGAACGGAAGCATGGGGAGCCACTTCCTCCACTTCGATTCGTAATGGCTCATCGTACGGCACTTACCGTATGTTAATGCACAATAACGCCCGTTATTTGACACAACAGCTGGCCACAGGCGAAGTAAAGCCAAACACCTATTACAAAGTAGCTTATCATTGGGCCGAAGCCGCAGGCGCTAACGATGGCGGATTGTACACCATAGAATTGGGCAGTACTCAGTTTGCAAGTGACTACCTTTCCATTCCGGCACATACCGTAACCAATACAGAAAATGCATGGCGTGACTTTGAAACAACCTTCAAAACCGGATCAAATGTCGACATAAATAATCCCGTTTGGTTTACTCTGCACAGAAGCAATTCAAAAATAGACTACCTTGACGATATTTCACTATTGGAAGGTACAGCCGCAGTAGGCATCACCGGCGCAGTTTCGGCACAGTATGCCGCTGAAGTAGTGGCTGCTCCGGAAATGACACCCAACTATGCCGCAGGTGATGCATTTGACATGTATCCTTACTATCTGGTCAATCCTAACTTTGATGTGGATTATTCGGGATGGCAAAAAACCACGAACGGCACCATACAACGCGGAACCGGTATAAAGGCCGATGGTACGCTTTTACCTGCCGGAGACGGGAAATTACAGGTATGGGGAATCACAAGCGCAGGAAATATTTATCAATCTCTTTCAGATCTTCCTAACGGGAAATACAAACTAAGGGCTGCTGTGTATGCCAGTCCGGTCACTCAGGATGGGCTTTACCTGTATGCCAATCAGCAACAAACGGTGATTACTGATGCGGTGGCAACCACCAATGCCTATATTGAAGTGGAGAATGCAATTGTGGTAGACGGGAACCTGGAGTTTGGCTTGAAACTCACTGTTGCTCCAAGTGCCACTGCTGAAGTGGATTTGGACAAAGTTAGTCTGTTCTATTACGGTCCTGATCACTCTGCTCAGGCCGAAGCCATCCTGGCGCAGATTGCCTCTATTGAAACGTTGCTTGAAAGCCCGATGAATACCGCCATAAAAGCCGAGTTAACAGCTAAGAAGAATGCAGCCTACAATGCAGCAACCGCCTCTCCGCTTGTTCCTTCTGACTTGGAAACAACCGCTACTGCATTGAGTAGTGTGATTACTACAGCTAATGCTTCCGCTGCAGCATACGTAATTCTGGACAATTTCCTCAACGGTGTTGAATCTGCATTAGACTCTTACAACAGTTATTCAGGTTACGCTACCTATGCCGCCATCGTTCTTACTGCAAGAACTGCTTACACCAATGGAACAACCGCTGATGCAGATATCCAAACTGCAATCCTCGCCCTCAAAGCAGCCAAAAACAACTGCAAGTACTCAGACGGAGCAATCCATAACGACCCTAATCTGCTTTATGGATGGGATGCCCAAAAAGACGGCACAACTACCCCCGAAGAGGCAGGATGGATCGCCTCACAGGATGATCTTATTTGGGGAGGACAGCTTTCGGGAGCTAATGAAGACAAAGATGCATTATACCGTACCAATTCTCTTGATAAATATGCTTTCTATGCCAAATCCAGAAAGAACAATGAAGTGATTACATACGCATACCCAATCTACCTAGAAGCTGGCAAAACCTATTTCTTTGAAGGAAAGAACTGGCGTAGAAACGGGCAACAAGCCGCCGATGCAGCCCATGTCACATTTGCCGTTTCATCTACCCCTTCCAGTACAGGCACTATCTTGAACTCACAAACAATACTTTGCAATAAGGAAGGATACCTTGATTATTCCTTCTCTTTTGATGTGACCACCACAGGGGTTTATTACCTTGTCCGTTATGCGGAAGAACCTACATCAAGTAATTACCAGGATGTATCTGCCGATTTATCCCTAGTTGAAGCCTATACACTTACCGACGGAGCAGCCACTGTGGTTGGTGAACTCACCCCATCCATCATCACAGAGCTTGGAGTTGCCGATATTATCTCTGTAGATCTTACCAATACCACTGCTTCCAATGCTGTAATACTAACCCTTAAAAATCCCAACACTTTAGTACACAATGCACCTGCCAATGTGACAACCAATGGGATTAAGGTATCTAACAATGAATTTGTAGACACCCCCAACTTGACTGACCTGCAACCTTTCTCAGCCACAGGCGATATTGCTGGTGCAATATCCTACCAACGTGCCTTCACCGGAGTAGCTAACGAAACTGACGGAGCAACTGGAGGATGGGAAGTATTCAACGTGCCGTTTAAGGTAACCAGCGTAAAAGCCACCATCGATGGTAAAGAGTACGAATACCTGCCTTATACAGAGTGGAAGGCCACGGATGATGCAACGGTAGAAGGTTGTGGATTCTTCTGGATTAAGAAGGCCACAGAGGGTAGCAATGCTATCAGCAGCAGTGTAGAGAGTCTTGAGGATATGACTGCGAATGAACCGTATCTTATCGCATTTCCCAGAATATCTATTGAAGGACGTCCACAGTTTAATGTAAATGGTGAAACCTTCACTTTTAGCGGCGAAAACGGTGTAGAGGCAACTATTAATCTTCAGCCCGCAGAAGCAGGTAACTTCAGCTTCAACCAAAGCTATCTGGAAGGTACTATGCAGAATGTGTATCTGCTGAATGCTGCCGGTGATGCATTTGTAAAAGAGGCAGAGGCAACAATCGTTCCTTTCCGTCCTTTTGTGACATTTGATAATCCAATAGGTGCAGCTCCTTCGCAGTTCCTTATCAATGGCAATAATGATGTGACTAATATAGAAGAAGTGAAGGCTCGCCTTGCTGCTGCCAAGATGATTATTACTGTAGCTGAGAACGGAGTAACTATCTACTCGGAAAATGAAGGCACGGTATTGGTATATGACCTGAACGGTGCATTAGTGAAGAGCATAGCTATCAGCAATGGTGAGAACTTCATATCTCTCCCGAGCGGTGCATACGTCATCCACAATAAGACAGTTATCGTAAAATAACCCTTAATAACAAGTCTGATGAAAACAAAGAAAGAATATAACCGGCCTCATATAGAGATTATTGAGCTGGAACTGGAAGAAATAATGATCACAGCTTCGCAACTTAAAGAAAGCTTTGGAGATAAAAGTGGAGTAAACCTCCAGCAAACAAACTCTTTCTGGAACGAAAACAACATAATAAAAGGCGACGAAGAGTAGTCTCTCATAGACTATAGTTAGTAAGTAAGTGAAAAGCCGGAGGAGAACGGTCACGTTCTTCCTCCAGCTTTTAATTCATGAACTGCAAGCGGATAATTATAAAAACAATTCTAAAACGATTTGAAATGAAGAAACTATTTTTGATTTATTCCCTGCTGACACTGATTGGCCTCATAGGCTTCAGTCCGGAGGTTATAGCACTGAATCATGCAAACCGAGTTTTCAACAGTTTTGAATCCTCTGCCAAGGCATCTGCTGTGGCCCCTCTTGCCGGGGAAAATAGCTTTTTGGCCCAAGAAGCAGCAGAAGATGGGAGTTTTCCTTTGGTGAAAGACGGAAAAGCTGCCATATTGGTAGTAGATGCAAAGGATGCGGAGGTCGTTTCCATTGTCGCTACGGCATTCAGCAAGGATGTAAAACTTATTACAGGAGTTACTCCTTCAGTATCGAACAAGTTGGAGGAAGGCACCTACCCTGTGATCATCGGTACGCTCGGAAAATCGGCGCTGATTGACCAACTGGCTTCGGAAGGGAAAATTGCTTCTGCACAAGTGAAAGGGAAATGGGAGACCTTCTGCCTGTCGGTAATTGAAAATCCTTTTGAAGGAGTGGATAAAGCGTTGGTAATCTTCGGAAGCGACCCAAGGGGAACGGCTTTTGGAGTCTTCGAGTTATCCAGGCAAATCGGGGTTTCTCCCTGGGTGTGGTGGGCAGACGTGCTGCCAGAAGAACGTAGTACTATATATATACCTGCGGGAGAAGACATTATCGGGCCCCCGTCTGTGAAGTACAGAGGGCTGTTCATTAATGACGAAGACTGGGGACTCCAACCCTGGGCTGCAAAAAAAATGGATACAGATATCAAAGACATTGGCCCCAAGACGTATGAAAAGGTGTTTGAATTGATGCTACGCCTGAAAGCCAATTATATGTGGCCGGCCATGCATCCTTGCACAAAAGCCTTTTGGTACTACCCCGGAAACCCGGAGATGGCCCGTAAATACCATATTGTATTGGGCGCCACCCATTGCGAACCGCTACTGAGGAACAATGTGGACGAGTGGGTCAATAATTTCCAGAGCGAATATGGGACCGCCTCAGGCGACTGGAACTGGGCGACAAACAGTACTAAAATCACAACATACTGGACCGACCGGGTGATCCAGTCCAAGGGACAGGATGCCGTCTACACCATCGGTATGCGCGGTATTCACGACAGCGATATGCCGGGCTACTCCGGTAATGAGGCCAAAAAGAATGGGCTGAGAAGTGTCATTGCAGCCCAGCGCACTATTCTGGAAACCCATCTTGAAAAACCCGCTTCGCAAGTACCTCAGATCTTCTGCCCCTACAAAGAAGTGCTGGATTTATACAAATTGGGGCTTGACCTGCCCGATGATATTACCATCACATGGGCTGATGATAACCATGGCTACATCCGCCAGCTCTCCAATCCACAGGAACAGTTGCGAAGCGGAGGAGCAGGCGTATACTACCATTTGTCATATTGGGGCGCTCCCGAAGATTACCTGTGGCTCTCTTCCATTTCTCCTTCTCTGATCAGTTATGAGATGAGCAAAGCATACGCTCTGAACACGCGGAATTTGTGGGTATTTAATGCGGGAGACATCAAACCCGCCGAGCTGGAATTGCAGTTTGCAATGGATCTTGCCTGGGATATAACCGCCTGGAGCCCGGAGAAAGCACACACCTACAGCACCCACTGGGCCACAGAAACCTTTGGAAAAGAACTGGGTGAGAGCATTGGAAAGATCAAGCAGGAATACTACCATTTGGCAGCTTTGGGTAAACCGGAACATCTGCATCTGATTGAATACACTGAGGAAGAAATCGATCAGCGCTTGGCTGATTATGCTAAACTTGTGGCCGAATCCAGAAGTGTGGAAGGACAAGTTCCCTCGCGTCTGAAGGATGCCTACTACGAATTGGTTGCCTACCCGCTTGAGGCTGCAGCCTCCATGAATGAAAAAATACTGTATGCAAAAAGAAGCCTCCAACTAGCTGCGCAAGGGAACCGTAATGCTCTGGACTATGCTGCTAAGGCAAAAACTGCCTATCAGAGTATCATTACCCTGACGAATAAATACAACCAGGAGATTGCTTCCGGGAAATGGAATGGCATTATGAGTTATGCCCCACGTGGCCGTTCCCAATTCTCTGCCCCTACTGTAGCCACCGAAAGCTCTATCGCTGAACATGGTGTCCCCGCAGAAGAGAAAGGAAACGTAACTTCTTTTACCGCCGATGACTTTACGCTGAAGCACGAAGCCGGATACACCCTTCACTCAATTAAGGAACTGGGGGCTTCTACAGGATCCGTGACGGTTTGGCCGTTGAATATGACCACTTATAATGAATCCAACATTACCTCTGCACCCTACGTGGAATACAATGTGGAAGTATCCAAGGGAACCTCTCTCCTTATCGTAAAATGCCTCCCTACGTTCCCCTTGTATGAGGAAATGAAACTGCGTTATGCAATCTCTGTGGACGGTTCTATACCCGAGTTTGTGAATATTGCTACCTCCGCGGAATCAAGTGCATGGACCAAGAATGTTATTGCAGGCTATGCAAGCGGGTCAAGTGCCTACAAAAGCGATTCGGACAAGGAAATCAAGGTACGCATCTATTTTACGGATCCGGGATTGGTACTGAGCGCTCTGGACGTAAAGAAAGAGATAACAAGTCCTTATACGGAGTTGATCACCAACCCAAGCTTCGAATACGTAGCAGCAGGAAAGTTATATGAAGGTACGGTTGCAAGAGGCACCCCCTACGGTTGGCAGCAAACCGGCCAGGTAGTTGGGAACTCCTACGGTATCAGCAACGATGCTACAGAATATGATGAAAATGCCATCTGCTGGTACAACGCCAACCAGTCTCCCTATGCCATGCCGGAAGAATTTGAGCTGTATCAGATCATCCGTGGATTAGAGCCTGGGGAATATGTGGTTCGTTGCCGTCTGGCAGTAATGACGGGCTATGAAACTAATGTGCGTCTATTTGCCAATAACTTCGTGCAATATTATGGAAGCGCCTCGAAGTACGTCGACAACCTGACGATAAGCGAGATCAAAAGCTTTGCAGGATTAACAGGAGTTTCAGGTATGACTAAGGCTGCCTTGAGAGAAATGGCGGTAAAAGTGACCCTTCAGGAAGGGGATTCATTGAAGCTGGGTATCCGCTCCAGTAACCTAAAAAGCGATGGAACAAAGGGAAGCGGCCCTGACGCCTCCCATGCATACGGCGGATTCAAGGTGGATCATTTCCGGTTGGAAGCAGTAAATCCCGTGGGACTAAAACCTCTTGCTACGGAGGAAGCAGGCATTCGGATCACCGGGTCAGAGGATGGAATCGAAATCACCATAGAGCAACTCCATATACACGGATACGCCAAACTCTATTCTTTATCAGGTAATCTCATACTGAAACGTATCCTTACAACGGGTATGAATTCTATTTCCATTGCCCAGAAAGGAGTGTACCTGGTACAGACTGTAGTAGATGGGCGAGAACACACTAAAAAGATACGAATCGAATAGTTTGCCTATTCCTCTGGTTGTTACTCTGAAAATGACCGCATATCTTTAAAGGCTGTCTTCACAATTATGTGAGGCAGCCTTTTTGTATGCAAGCTTTTCCGTACACAGAGCTGTTGTCGAAATATTTCACGCCTGAAGTTCAACAATCTTAGGCCTGAGATTTTAATTTACAGGCCTGAGGTTGCGGAACTCGTGGCCTGAGGTTGAAGAACTGGTGCCCACCAATTGAAAAACTCGTGCGCACCAGTCATTCAGCTGGTGCGCACGAGTTTAAATGAAAATAGAATGAACAATCAAACAATCTGCCTTCACCTTCCACAACTGACGTTCCACCTTCCACTTTTTGGGTTGATCCTTCCACTAAAACACATTGAGTGGAGGCTTTAAAAACAAGCCTCCACTCCAAAACTACTTGTGACAAAGGGTTTCAGAAGGTTAGTGGAACGTGGAGGGTTGATGAAAAAATGGTGGAACATGCTTTCATTCTCTCCTCAATTTTCCAGGTTAATCGGGGAAGACTTCCTTCACTGTTTGTGTGGAACCATCTTCGTAATTTTTCCTGACGATATACATATCACCAGCTATCGGTTCGTATATTTCAAGCCCTTGCAGGTTGTAATATTTTCTCGACACTTCTTTTAACTCTGCACTGACTCCTTCCAAAGAAGAAAGGTTCTTGACTGTCACAGTGTAGTCTTTCTTACTGCTCTGACCGTAGGCATTCAGGAATACGGATGTGTACACACCGGCATCGGCAGAAGTGACGCTGGCAACACTATACTCCCTCGTTGCCGCCCCGTGATTATTAGGCCCGGCAAAGGCCCATGTACCCACAGCCGAAGAGAGGTTGGGGCCAAAAGAAAGGCTGATTCCCGGTGTCACATTATTTATTGTAGCGGATTGCTGCCATCCTGTGGCGGCGCCTATTCTATAATAAGGATAAATCGTATGTGGTGTATAAGCCGCCGTGTTTTGCAACATCTCCAGTTCGGCAACTGTAGCAAAAGTACCCGACAAGGATGTCAAGCGGAAATAACGCGCCTGGATGGGGGTAAAGTACACCTCCCCGCAGTATGGCATCCAGCTTCCCCCTGATACGGCGGTCCACTCTTTACCATTCTGGCTCACCTGGAACACAAACTCACGAATGATCCCGTTTATCGAGTTATCCAATCGGGGTACACAAAGAAAACCTGATACTTCATACTCTGCACCCATATCCACTTCGATGTAGTGAGGAGCAGATACACCACTGTATTTGGTATGCCATATAGTACCCGTTTTACCGTCAATGGCATTGGCGGCTGCTCCGTTTTCGCCAGCTGTTTCCTGACTGCTGAAGCCATGGATCTTCCAAGCCGTTTTGGGTACACGATTGGTGGTAGCCGTTTCGCGCCACTCTCCGGTGAAGAAATCGATATCGAACTGCTGCCTATAGGTAAAGGTGCAGGATTTACCACTAAACTGGATGGGGAATATAATCGTTTTTGACTCTGCCAAACCGGGATCCTGCCAGCGGTCGCCCACATACAAGTAGGTAGTAGCATCCGTGCCCTGAACAGTCAGGATGGAAGCTGCCTGAGTATCAAAAGTAACTCCATTACCAATATTACTCAGTCCCGACCACCCGGAAGTAAGAGAAGAAGAATACGAGATCTTAGCCTGATTGGGATCCCAGCCGGTACAGGCAGAAGAGATCATGAAATAAGTATTGTCCACCCGCACAATGGCAGGCGCTTCACGAGATTGCCCGGCAAATAGAACCGTATGGCTCACGGCACTCAGATAATCATCAGAGAGTTTGAAAAGACCGAGGTCCCGATTCTCATTGGTGGTAGAAATAAAGTAGGCAGTACCATCGTGATCCACAAAGACATTACAGTCGCGCGATTTAATATTCAGCGGCCTGCCTGCCCAGTGGAACTTATACGGTCCGTTCACTGAATCGCAATAGAACACAGCCGCTTCCGATGCGCCGTAGTTTCCCTGTTCCCAATGACACCACACCACATACTTTCCGGTTTTTGCGCAATACATTAACTTGGGCCGTTCTATAAAACGACTTCCGTCTGCCAGTGCGCTATGGGTAGAATTGGTAATAATACGGCGTTCGAACTTCCAGTTCACTAAGTCCTTGGAAGAATACATGTTCACATCCGGATTCCAGGTCCGGTCGCGGTTCTCGCCAATCATATACCAGGTATCACCCACCTTCAGGAATCCTGCGCCATGTGCCTGTACGGAGGTTCCGTTGGTTGCTTTCCATAAGGCACCATTGCGGATAGTGGCCCATTCTGAAGGCCTTCCCTCCAGATAGAGGGCCATGGCCTCATTAATAGCAGTTACAGCAGCGGCAATATCCTTTCCAACAGGGAATTCATACACAGTCTGGGCCAGCGCAATGGCTGCCTCAAACGCTTCCTTATTGACATAATCGGAAGTGCTGAACAGCTTCTTTGCCTTTGCAAGGTCTTTCTCCAAGCCCTCGCATGCTACAAGTTGAACACCTTTTTCAGAAAGAAGAGTGATCATTGACTCAATGGATGCACGTTGATCCTCAGGACTGTCGTACATAGCCTGTGCAGTAGCAATGGCAACTTCAAAACTGCTTTTGTACGCATATACGGAGGCAGCAAGTTGGTTGGTCAGGCTTTCAACAGCTTCCTTCAAAGGCTTGTAGGCCGCCATCGCCGCTTTGTACTCAGCTACAGCCGCATCCAGCGCAGCAAGGGCGGCAATAAGGCTGGCCTCATCTTGTGCTACCGTTTCTGCACGTTTAATTGCATTTCTCAGTGCAGGAAAGCCGCAATACCCGGGCCTACCGCCCTCCAAGGTATCCGCGATAGCCAATTCCAGCTTTTCCGCCAGGATCCGGTTGTATCCTTCCATATCACTTCCATAATAATATAGTGAGATGTGATCCAGTTCGATAGTCGTCTGACCGGAAGTGGCCAGATCCAGCCCCAGTTCCAGCGTACCGTCATACACCGTGCCCGTGGCTTCATAATATGCCGAAGCCTTACTGGTAACAGGCGTTTCCCCGGTATTGGCATACACCGAAAGCGTTCCGCCAAAGACCGCATATAAGCCCACTCTCACGGCATACTTCCCATTTGTCAAACCAGAAATTTGTTGATACACCTTACCCGAAACACCTCCACTGCTCCAAAGCTGCCAATGGTTCTCGCCATCTACAATCACCGAGCCGTCTCCTTTGGCAGCAGTAATTATCTTCGAGAGATTTGGATTAAATGTCTTCTCCCACCCATTCGGTGCAAAAGTACTGCCGCCCGTGTTGGCCGCATCGTCATCAAATTCCGGGTTTACCACTTTAGAGGTTACGTCTGTGCGCTCCTCATCCGTCTCTGTCGGTGCATAAGCCCAGCCGGCAATGGCACA
Source organism: Bacteroidaceae bacterium (assembly GCA_031552405.1). Classification (GTDB taxonomy): domain Bacteria; phylum Bacteroidota; class Bacteroidia; order Bacteroidales; family Bacteroidaceae; genus UBA1794. The sequence goes on from JAVBMN010000020.1 coordinate 47,737, forward strand.
TATCGTAAAAAGGATCGATACTGAAAGGAAAAACTGTTTTTTCATATGCTTTAAGAATATAAGTATCATTTAGAAAGAAGTTCAAAGATACTACACCCCAAACAAACCTACAACAAGGTAGGTGAGTTGTTGCATTAATTGAATGAATTGTTCGATATTTCCTTCCTGAAGACGCAAACACAACCAGTGAAATCAACAATGCAAATGAAGCCCGCCACATAAATGAGTCCCACTATGTAAATGAGTCCCTATCCTAAGAGGGATAAATTTGAATACCACTCGGGCTCTCCCTGCGTATCAATGCTATTCCCCTGCTTATTCCGCAGAGAGAATTGTTTTTTCAGTGGCTACCGCACCGCTTTCATAGGTCTTTTCTATTACATGCACTCCATTTCCTAACGGACCTGATACTTCCAGGCCTTGCAGGTTATAGTACTTTCTCGATACTTCCTTATCATCCGCACTTACTCCTTCCAGTGAGGAGGGATTCTTTACGGATAAGGTATACTCTTTTCTGCTGCTTTGGTTGTACGCATTGAGGAATACAGAGGTATATACTCCTGCGTCTTCAGGGGTGATGCTGGATATGTTGTACTCACGAGTAGCTGACTGGTGACCGTTAGGGCCGGAAAACGCCCACGTACCAGTGGCCGAATAATTAGGACCGAAAGCGAAAGCCACCCCTGGATTCAGATTGCTGATGGTAGTGGCCTGCTGCCAGCTACCGCTACCTATCTTGTAATAGGGAAGGATGTTTTGCGCGGTATACGCAGTGGTATTCTTCAACATATCCAGTTCGGCAATGGAGGCATACGTACCAGCAAGGGCAGTGAGGCGGAAATAGCGTGCTGAAACAGGCGTAAAATACACCTCGGCGCCATACGGCATCCAGCTACCGCCTGATACCGTTTTCCAATCCGTTCCGTCTACGCTGACCTCAAACAGATACTGGCGAATCAAGCCGTTCGTAGAATTATCCATGCGCGGAGTACAAAGGAAACCAGATACTTCATGTGTGGCACCCATATCTACCTCGATGCTGTGAGGAGCCGCAGCTGCCGTACCACTGTACCGGGTATGCCACTTGGTATTCACATTACCGTCAATGGCATTGGCAGCAGCTCCGCTTTCACCGCTGGTTTCCTGACTGCTGAAAGCACGGATCTTCCAGCCTGTTTTAGGCACACGGTTGGCTGTTGTTTCCGTTTCACGCCATTCACCGGTAGCAAAGTTTACATCAAATTGCTGCCTGTACGCAAAGGTGCAGGATTTACCGCTAAACTGAATGGGGAATATAATGGTTTTCGACTCTGCCAAGCCTGGATCCTGCCAGCGGTCGCCCACGTACAGGTAAGTAGTACCTTTCGAGCCTTGCACCGTAAGTATGGAAGCGGCCTGAGTATCATAACTGATACCGTTACCAATATTGCTCAGCCCCGACCATCCGGAGGTGAGGGAAGAGGAATAAGAGAGCTTTGCCTGGTTGGGATCCCAGCCCGTACAAGCAGAAGAGATCATGAAGTAAGTATCGCCCACCCGCACGATGGCCGGTGCTTCACGTCCCTGTCCGGCAAAGAGGACAGTATGACTCACTACGCTCAGATAGTCATCTGAAAGACGGAAGAGGCCAAGGTCACGATTCTCATTAGTGGTGGATATGAAATACGCAGTACCGTCATTGTCTACAAAGACATTACAGTCACGCGATTTCACATCAAGCGGGCGTCCTGCCCAGTGGAACTTATACGGCCCGTTTACCGAGTCGCAATAGAACACAGCCGCTTCGGAAGCGCCATAATTGCCTTGTTCCCAGTGGCACCATACCACAAATTTCCCTGTTTTTTCGCAGTACATCAGTTTAGGACGTTCGATAAAGCGGCTGCTACCCAAGGAAGAATGGGTAACTCCGTTTTGAATAATCTTACGTTCGAACTTCCAGTTCACAAAGTCCTTGGTAGAGTACATATTCACATCCGGGTTCCAGGTATTGTTACGGTCCTCACCTATCATATACCAAGTATCGCCCACCTGTACGAATCCGGCTCCATGAGCCTGCACGGAAGCACCGCTGGGGATTTTCCACAAGGCACCGTTGCGAATGGTCACAAACTCAGAGGGGCGACCCTGCAGATATACCTTCTGCGCACTTTCCAGAGCGACAAGGGCGTCATTAAGGTTCTTTCCGGAAGGGGCATCATACACAGCCTGCGCTACGGCAATGGCGGATTGAAATGTAGTCTTACCCGGATAATCAGACTTATTATATAAGGTTTTTGCATCTGTAAGATTCCTACCCAATACATCGTAGGTTGTAAGCTCAGCCACTTTCACAGAAAGAACATTTATGGTGGAAGCAAGGGATGAACGCTGGTCCTTAGGGTTGTCATACACAGTCTGTGCAGTTGCAAGCGCTGCCTCCATATCGTTCTTATCAGGATACGCAGAAGCTGCCAACTGCTTTTTGAAGGCTGCTATAGCCTCCTTTAAGGGCTGGTATGCAGCAAGGATGGATTCGTACTCGGCAATGGCGGCATCCAGGGCAGCGATCGCGGCAATCAGGGCGGCATCGGTCTGCTCAACGGCCTTTCCCCGTGCAATAGCTGCGCGCAGTTGCGGCAAGGCGCAATATCCGGGACGGTCTGCAGCCAAAGTATCCGCCACGGCCGCAGCAAGCTTTTCGGCCAGGAGCTGGTTGTATCCTTCCAGGTCGCTGCCGCAATATTGCAGGGTGATGTGGTCAAATTCCAAGGTGGTTTGTCCGGTAGTGGCTATATCAAGGCCTATTTCCAACATCCCGTTATGCACCGTTCCGGTCGCCTCGTAATAGGCCGAAGCGTTGTTTACCACATTGGTTTTCCCCTCATTGGCATAGAGGGTAACCGTCCCGCCAAAAGAGGCGAACAGTCCGGCTCTCACCGTATATTGCCCGTTGGGCAGGTTGGAGATGGTCTGACTTACTTTCCCTGCCACGGCGCTTCCGTTCCAGATCTGCCAGTGGTTCTGGCCTTCTACAATCACCACTCCGTCCCCTTTGGCAGCTACGCTCATCTTTGAGGTGGCAGGGCTGAATGTTTTTGTCCACCCTTTCGGAACAAAACTGCTGCTGCCCGTATTGGCGGCATCGGAGTCGAACTCCGGATTTACCACTTTGGAGGTCACATCCGCACAGTCTTCATCAGCCGGCACCTGTGCGTAGAGTAAAGTGCCTGAGATGCAAATCGCCAAAAAGGCACACACTAAAAAGAGAAACTTTTTCTTCATGGTTATAACATTTAAAACTCTACAAAGGTATGGCAAGACAGGATAAGAAACAGGACTCTCTCCCTTCAGAGAAAGACGTTACGGCATCAAAGTGCCTATTTCCTGTATAAACCGCAGGTTTGTGGGCTCAGCGGCTTTTCCCGGTGGATGTTTTCCCCTTAGCTCTGAAAGAGCGTCCTACCTAAGCCTGGGGTCAATGAGCAAAGCGAATGCAGCCCCAGGAACAAACCGCCGTAAGGAATGAGTTCTGTAAGAACGATATACAAGCTCCACAAACTATCATTCTATTGAAAAGAAATAGAACACAATGTAGTGGCACAATTATTATCACAATTATAGGTGCATCGCATCTTTTCTGCGAGAAGGGGTTCGGTATAATGAGGGCTATACGAGACGGATTGATTGTATATCGTTCTTACAGAACTCATGCGCCTGGCGATGCTTTAAACCTGGGGCTGCATTCGCTTTGCTCATTGACCCCAGGCTTAGGTAGGACGCTCTTTCAGAGCTAAGGGGAAAGAATATGATCTACCTCTGCCGGTATGATCATATTTTTGATATGCGGGGAAACATCCACCGGGAAAAGCCGCTGAGTCGGTTTGTGCCTGCTATTTACCTCCCTTTCAGCTTCTTGATGTAATCAGAAGGAAGCACTCCATACTCCGCCTTAAACGACTGGCGGAAGTAAGACATGTTGTTAAAGCCAACCCTTAAGGCTATTTCAGAGATGGGCATTTCAGAGGAGCGCATCAGTCCTTCGGCTTCCTGTATCCTGACTTTCCGGATCAATTCTGTTCCGGAAAGCCCGGTCAACGCCTTGACTTTCCGATAGAATGTGGATTCACTCATGTACGAGTGGTCGGCCAGGAAGGTTATGTTCAGTTGCTCCGACTCAATATTCTCCTTGATAAGTAAGGTTATCTTCTCTATAAATTCGCGATCCTGACGGCAGAAGACGTTCTCAATCGGGTGCTCTTCTTTCATTCCGACCGAAAAAGCGGCTGCCAGTTTTTTACGCGATTCAAGCAGGTTGTGCACCCTGCTTTGCAACAGCCGGGCTGTGAATGGTTTGGTGAGATAGGAATCCGCCCCCATGGAATAGCCTTCCGCTTTATCCTGCATAGAGTCCTTTGCTGTCAGCAAGATGATCGGGATGTGGCAAGTACGCAGGTCTTCTTTTACAGTTTTGCAAAGGTCGATCCCGTCTATAACAGGCATCATAATGTCACTGATAATAAGATCCGGTATCTGTTCAAAAGCGATTTCCATACCCGCCTGTCCGTTTTCCGCTTCCAGAATTTTGTATTCGGAGCTGAAAGAAGAGGCAATGTACTCACGGATATCCACATGGTCCTCCACGATCAGCAAAACCGGGCGGGAATGCCCGGTGGCCTCCTTGGGTTCCTGAATAGAGTCCTCCGGCTGAGGCAATACGTCCTCCCGAGTTTCTTTGTGCAATGCATCCGGATACATATTTCCGGTCAGGAGCCGAAGCGTAAATACTGTTCCTTTTTCCAGTTGGCTTTCCACCTCTATACTCCCTTCGTGCAGAGCCACCAGCGACTTAACCAAAGCCAGACCAATCCCCGTTCCCGAGGCCTGGTGCTTCTCCTTCGCCTGATAATAGCGGTCAAAGATATGAGGTAACGCCTCCGGGGCGATCCCGTAGCCGGTATCTGAGACACGGATCACCGTATACTCTTGGCCGGAGTCTACCACAGAGCCCAGCGTCAAGCCGATTTCTCCTTCCTGCGTATATTTCACGGCATTGGACAACAGGTTGTTCAGAATCGTGGTCATCACATCCGCATCGAAATAAAGCTCTACATTATCCGTCTCAATATGGATCTTGAACTGCAGGCGGGGATTGCGGTTTAGCTCTTTGTAACGCAGCCCTATCTCTGTGACCAAGTGGGCCAGATTCCCTCTGGCCACCACAAGTTCCCGATTCTGAGTCTCCGTTTTCCGGAATTCCAGGATCTGATTCACCAGATCCAAAAGACGAAGTGCGCTGCGATGAATCGTCTGTATCTTCTTACTATATCCCCCTGCCAGGCCCTGGTCATTTACCAGATCTTCCAACGGACCCAAGATCAGGGTCAGCGGCGTGCGGAGCTCATGGGTGATATTCGTATAAAAGCGGAGGCGTTCCTGGTTCAGGTTTTGCTCATTCTGGCTGTTCCTTCGCTCTATCTCGAGCGAACTTTTCAACCTTAGTTTCCGCTTGTAGGACCTGATCCACATAAAAACAGCTAAGCCTATGACGCATACATACAAAAGTTTAGCATACCAGGTCAACCACAAAGGAGGATGAATCCGAATAGTCAGGGCTGCTATATGCTCCTCGTCCCAATCCTGGTTTCTCAGCCGGGCCTTTACCAGGAACCGGTAATTTCCCGGTGGAAGGTTACGAAACGTAACTCCATTCTCTCCATACGTATTGGACCATACTTCGTCCAGCCCTTCCATTTTATAGGCATATTCCACTTGCTTGCTCTGCGCATAATCGGGCACTACAAAAGAGATGCGAAGAGAGTTCTGATCGTGGTCTAAACCGATACTCCCATCTGCAGAGGGCAGAAAGAACTCAAAGCTATTATGCTCCACCTGCTTGTTGAACCCTTTACAGTCGATAATCTGAACCGGAGCCACCTGATGTTCCGCTTTCACGTCTTTCGGATTAAAATAACACACCCCGTTCAGTGATCCGAAGTACAACGTCCCATCGGAAGTCATACAGGTGGAGCCCTCTATAAAATTGCCTGCAGGAATGCCATCCTGCCGGTTGTAATTGTGAAAACGCTGCTGCTGCTTATTCCAAAAAGAGACCCCTTGATTCGTACTGATCCAGATGGTACCGGAGGCATCCTCCTGTATGGCTCTTACAAAAAGATCTTCCAAGCCGTGCTTCGGACCGTACCAGTCAAATTGTCCGGGTTGGTTGGTATCCTTCACGTACCCTACACCACTCCGGGTAGCGATCCAGACACCGCCCTTCGAGTCTAAGTAAAGCTGGTTTATCGCGCTGGAGAAGAAACCATTCCCAGTATTTAGCGTATGTACCAGATTGTGGTCCCGATCGAACACGCACACGCCTCCTCCGTATGTCCCTACCCACAGTTTACCCTGGCGGTCATGCAATATACCGAATACCGACTTGTCAGACAGCTGGTTCGTGACCTTCTCTTCCTTCTGCGCTACACCGTCTTTATACATATAAATGCCGTACTCCGCACCGATCCACATCGCACCTCCGGTATCTTCATAGAAGGTGATAATATCCACATATTCCATTCCCAACTCCACGCGCGTAATCTGTCCGGTTCGGGTATCAAGCCTCAACAAGCCATCATCATACAAACCTATCAGGAGTACACCCTTCCGGTTCTCGTGCATAGAGAACACCTGGGAGTAAGGCCGATGCTGGTACTTGGAAAGATCAATTGTGCGAACCAACTGATTCTCCTTGAACACCGCTATTTTATTCTCGCCTCCCACCCATATCTGCTGGTCCTGGTCTGCATAAATGCCCCATACAGGATGGTTCTTTAACTTATTGGCTTTATTCATTGCGTAAGGAAGCGTCCGGAACAAGGGACGGGTATGACTGATAAAATCTACTCCGCTGCTGTAATTACCTATCCATATATTACCGAACGAGTCCTGCAACAAACTCCTGATATTCCCCGAAGAGAGCCCATTTTCATCACCGGTGGCGGCTATGTTTTTGAACTGCACCGTTTCCGGGCTCACAAAGCTGATGTGGTACAAATCGAGTATACTGATCCCCCCGATATCACTGGCAATCCACAGAGTCCCATCGCCCATCTCCTTGATATCGTAGATATGATCGGCTATCAGCGAATGCGGGTTGCCCGGCTCGTGCTTAAATACCAGAAACTCTTCGGTACGCGGGTTGAATAAAGCCAGTCCACGATTTGTCCCCATCCAGATATTTTCAAGGTGGTCTACAAAGATAGAATACACGCTGTTTCCAGGCAGGCTTTTGGAGTTTTGCGGGTCATGACGGAAATGACGGGCCGTTTTCCGGGCTACATCCATAATTGTCAATCCATCCTGTGCATGTCCTACATACAAATATCCCTTTCCATCATCAAAAGAGCACCAGTTCGAATTTTTGAGTCCCTTTATATTTTCAGAGGAATAAGCTGTATATTGCCTTGTCTCTTTATTATAATGTACCACTCCGTGGTGATGGTTGGCGATCCATATATTACCGTCTGCATCCTGTTCAATATCTATGACTCCACTAATCAGGATGTTGCGAGGAGGGTCTACCCGGTAAAATTGGTGGGTAGCACAGTTGTAGGTCATCAGTATTGTAGTGGTACCAATCCATAGCATATTGTCCTGCTTGTCATACAACAAGGCGGTGATCGCATCATTAACCAGCCCGGAATTGCTGACGGTAAAACTCGTGATGTTCTTCCCGTCGAAACGGTTCAATCCGGATTCGGTAGCGATCCAGATAAATCCCTGCCCGTCCTGAACAATATGTTTCACATAGTTGTTGGAAAGCCCATCCTCCACACCCAGGTTTTTCAGAGCATACGCTTGGGCGGTATCGTGCATTGCACACCACAGTACAAGAGCCAGAACGGCTATAATCCGGTTTCGTTTCATAAGTAATCGCTATTGTTCATTTCTCATCAATACTATTTATCTCCCTTTCAACTTCCTGATGTAATCAGAAGGAAGCGCTCCATACTCCGCCTTAAACGACTGCCGGAAGTAGGCCATGCTATTAAAACCCGCCCTTAAGGCTATCTCAGAGATAGGCATCTCAGAAGAGTGCATCATTTGTTCGGCCTCCTTTATCCTTACTTTTCGGATTAATTCGGTGCCAGACATCCCGGTCAGAGCCTTGACCTTCCGGTAAAATGTAGACTCGCTCATGAATAAGCGGTCGGCCAGGAAGATGATATTCAGTTGCTCCGACTCAATGTTTTCCTTTATCAACGAGGTAACTTTCTCTATAAATTCGCGATCTTGCTGGCAGAATGCATCCTCAACCAGCTGCTCTTCTTTCATGCCGGTCGAGAAAGCCGTGGCCAGTTTCTTACGCGATTCAAGCAGGTTATCCACCCGGTTACGCAGCAACTGGGCAGTGAACGGCTTGGTGAGATAAGAGTCCGCCCCAATGGAATAACCTTCTGCTTTATCCTGCATAGAATCCTTTGCCGTCAGTAGGATGACCGGTATGTGACAAGTACGTACATCTTCTTTGACAGCCTTACACAAGCTGATCCCATCCATTACGGGCATCATAATATCGCTGATAATAAGATCCGGGATCTGTTCAAAAGCGGTTTCCATACCTGCCTGGCCGTTTTCTGCGGTATATATGTCAAAGGTCTTTTCAAACAATCCGGTAATATATTCCAGAATCTCCTTGTTATCTTCCACAATCAAAAGACGCGGGGCCGATGATTCCTTCTTCTCTGTCAAAAGCTTACTTTCCTCAACATGCAAAGCTTCCGGATAGGTATATTCCCTGCGGAGGCGCACATAGAAAGAAGTACCTTCTCCTTCACTACTCTCCACGGTAATAGTCCCCTGATGAAGCTGTACCATATTCTTTACCAGGGCCAGGCCTATTCCCGATCCTGCTGCCTGATATTCACCCTGCACCTGGTAATAACGATCGAAGATCTTTTCCAGCTGAGCGGCAGGAATACCTCTCCCCGTATCGCTGACCACCAACTCTGTATACTCCGAGTCATCGGCTGTGACATTTCTTAGCCGGATGGTTATCTCTCCCTCTTCGGTGTATTTCAGAGCGTTAGATATCAGGTTGTCCAGAATGATGGTGATCACCTCAGGATCGTAGTACAGTTCCGTATATGCGGCTTCCGGCAGCAGGTTTACAACCACCTGCTTATTCTGGTTCAGTTCCTTGTATTTCAGACCTATATCCCTCATCAGCAAGGACATATCTCCATACCTGACACGCAAAACCCGGTTATTTGTTTCGCTTCTCCTGAACTCCAGAATCTGGTTTATCAGGTTCGACAAGCGGGTGGCGCTCCGGTAAATCAGCGAAATCTTCTTGTTTTGTTCCGGTTGCTGGGCATGATCTTCCAGCAGATCCCCCAGCGGGCCGATGATCAGGGTCAATGGCGTTCTAAGTTCATGCGCCACATTGGTATAAAACCGGAGTTTCTCATCGTTCAACTCCTGTTCTTTGCGGTGATTCTCTTTCTCTAAATAAAGAAGGCTCTCTAAGTTTAGTTTCCGTTTGTAGAAACGCGCCAGGAGGAAGATTACCCCAAAAACAAGGATATAGTAAAGCGTCTTCGCCCACCAGGAGAGCCAGAAGGGTGGCAGCACCTCTATTTGCATGGACGCAGTCTGCTGAGACCATTCCTGGTTACGGATCCGTGATTTCACAGTGAAGGTGTAACTGCCGGGAGGCACATTACGAAAGGTAATCTGATTCTGTCCGTTGGCCGAGCGCCACGCCTCATCCATCCCATCCAGGCGGTACTGGTACTCTACCTGCCCGTTCAGGGCATAGTCCATAACATTAAACTCTACGGTGAACGTATTCTGATTGTGTTTCAGGCTTACCCGGGGGATCAGCGAAACACTTACCGCACTTTCCCCACCCGGATTTTCCGTTTCATAGTATGTAAAAGCAGTAACCCGCACATTCGGGAACTCCCGTTTCGCAAGGCGTTCGCCTGCGTTGACATAGCAAAGTCCGTCCTGCGAGCCAAAATACAGGGTACCGTCTGCCCCCTTCGCCACCGAGGCATTCATAAAGAATCCCAGCGGGATATGGTCTGAATGGGCATAGTTATCAAAGCGTTTGTTATGGAGCGAGTAGCGACTGATGCCAGAGTTGGTAGTCATCCACATCTCCCCGGGAAGCCCTTCCGCCACAGCGCGGATATAATCATCCGCAATCCCGTCTTTTTGATTCAATAAGTGAAGCTTTTGGTAATGGTCGCCCGGATCTAACCGCACCGCCCCATCGCGGGTGGCCACCCACATCCGGCCTCCGGAATCCCTGAACAGATGACTGATACCGTTAGAAGGAAATCCCCTGTTCATATCCAACACACGCACGGGAGCGAAATCCGGAGTAATGATACTGATCCCGCTGATCTGTGTACCAATCCACATATTCCCGTCTGCATCCTGGGAGATGCTTTGGATCAGGTTGTTCCAGATCCCTATTTTGTCGCCATCCAATGCACGTACTTCACCACTATCCGGGTTGTATTTGATAACTCCGTAGTTTGTGCCTACCCATACGTTGTGGTCTTTGTCTTCATACAGACAGTTTACATACCCTTCTAAAGAGCGGTTACCCGTCAGTTTTACCGGTTCAAAACGCTCATTTCGGGGATTGTAACGTAACACTCCTCCTGCCAAAGTACCCAGCCACACGCTTCCCCGGCTATCACACAAGGCAGACAGCACGCCATTGCCAGGCAGGTTTCCTGTCTCCTTACTAAAAGTTTTCTGTTTCTTTCCGTTCTTATAAAGATTAATTCCTGCATCTGTTACAACCCACACCTGTTGATCCTGGTCTACGCACACTGCCTGAACGCTTTTTCCGCTCAGGCCGTTCGTATCGCCTTTGACGGAGGAATAGGTAATCGTATGGAAGAATGACTTCCGATGACTGACAAAGTTCAGACCACCCCCATACGTGCCTATCCATATATTCCCGAAAGAGTCCTGAAACAGGGAAGTGACGGAGGAATTGGATAGTCCGGTAGGAAGATCACTGGCTAGTATATTCTGGAAGCGGACCTCCTCCGGCGATGACAACATGCACTGGCGGATGTCCAGTATACTGACTCCCCCGCGCAAGGTTCCTATCCACAAATCTTTCTGATTGACCTCCTGGATACAATATACATTAGGTTCTGGCAGGCTGTACGGATTGCCCGGTTCATGGTTAAAGACTGTAAAACGATCCTCCCCAGGGCGATATAATGCCAGGCCACCTGATGTGGCTAACCAGACATTTCTCCAAGAGTCGATACAAATTTGAAACACCCGATTGGAGGGCAGGCTGTGCGGATCATCCGGGTTGCGCTCAAAATGCTTTACTTTTCCGTCTTTCAGCGAAACCACACTCAGCCCCTCGTTCACATGACCGATGTACAGCGTTCCCTTCCCATCATCGGCCACGCTCCATATATTATGGTCTTTCAACGCCGGAAGGCGGGATTCGTCATAATGAATGATGGTGTTTGAACGCACGTTTAGCTTCTTCAAACCATTGTTATAAGTACCAATCCACAGGTTGCCGTCCGCAGCCAGGCACAAGTCGGTAATACCATTTGCTCCTGTTCCATTGGGATATTCTGTTGATATCGGATAATGCGTAAAGGTCTGCGTAGCGCAATCAAACGCATTTAGTCCGCTGCGTTGCGTAGCAATCCATATCTTATTGTGGTGCTTGTCTGCAAGCACCTTGTTCAGACCGTTACTATTTATTGTATTGCTATCCACCGGATGAGTCTTATACACCCTGAAATGGCTTCCATCAAACCGGTTCAGACCCCATTCAGTGGCAAACCAAAGAAATCCATCCCGGTCTTGTGTGATACTCTTTATATAATTACATGATAGTCCACGTTCAAGACCTATCTTCTCAATTGAATAAGAAGAGGACGATTCTGCACAAACAGGAAGCCCTGCCATTACAAAAAAGAACGCTACTACCATCCGGTATTTATACATCGTTACCCACTTCATCCCGCTACCTGTTTCATTTTACAAATAAATATTCATTCACTTCCCAAAGTTAATATGATTCATTCACTTCACGACCCACTTTTGCTATCTATTTACTGCATCTTCCCCGCTATCAGGAATTTTGAAGCCGAAGAGTCTTTCTTTGAAGGGAGAGAGTCCCTCCTGTACTTCAGTACTGCCCTATCTTTGCAACATCCTACAAATGAACGGATAAATTATACAAAACCTTAACCCTTTAAAATGTATCTGCATGAGAAAATGTAACCTTATTATCCCACTCCTTTCATAAGATTCCCCTTGCGGGACTTTTTTTGCACGGCATCCGTGTACGATAACAGCAATTAGCTAAACAAATTATTCGCGTTTATTCCCCATTTTATCCTGTCGTCATTTTTAACAAGAATCAAAGATATGGCATTCTTTTAAACTTACGACTCTTTTACTCACCTTTTTAATAACGATCAAAATGAAAAGTAAATTACTTATGTTCCTTGCGGCTTTGACCGTAAGCGCCTTTGCCACAACGGCACAGGCACAGAATGTGACTCCGTATTTACCGATGCAAAACGATTTCGGTGGAACGGCAGTTACCAACCTCGCAACTTTTGAGCCTTCGCTCAATCAGTTTACCCTTGAAGTAACAGCAAGTGCAGTGGGTACACCCGTAAGCATTGGCATGCTGAGTATTACTTACACGCCGACAACCTCTACTGAGGTACGCTTTGTACTTTACAAAGGTAAGGTGTATATTTACGAAGGTGGCGAATATAAAGAAACGCAAACACCTGCTGGCAATCTTCTTCTGAATCCGGGTTTTGAATTGGGCACTACTGTTGGTGCAGGAACCAACAACTGGAATGCCTACGATGCTACCCCAACTCTTAGTTGGAACAATACTACTGGTGCTGGCTCTGTTAGAAACACAGAAGGTTCTATAAAATCAGGTACTTACAGTTTGTTAATGCGCGACCCATTTGTATATCTAACACAAAATTTGCCAGCAGGAAAGATTAAGCCAAACACTAATTACAAAGTGGCATATTATGCGCGTATGTTTGATAACAACCGAGCAATTGCCACTTACCAATTAGAACTGGGAAGTACCGAACGGGGAGTGGATTATGGTACAGTAGTTGCGCACACATCAACCAACGCAACATATACAGAAGTTATCCGCTATATCCAAACCAATGATTTGGTTAATGAAAGTGAGGACGTTTGGTTTTGCCTGCATCGTACAACTAAGACAAGGAATGATGCCTACGATTGGGTCGACGATTTTTCATTAGTGGCAATTGGTATCTCCGGCGCAGCTTCGGCACAGTATGCTGCCGATGTAGTGGCGGCTCCGGAAGGAACTACACCCAACTATACTGTAGGTGATGTACTTGACATGTATCCTCACTTCCTAATCAATCCTGAATTTGATCTTTATACAGGAACTGGCAACAATGTGTCCTATACAGGTTGGAGCAATACAGTAGGTGCACAACAAACCAAATTAAGCACTGGTGCAAAAGGAAATCCAATTGTAATTGAAGCAGCTCCTAACAATCATTGGCAATTATGGAGCGGTAATGCGATGAAAGGTAAAATATCTCAAGGAATTTCGAATCTTCCAAATGGGAAATACAAGGTTAGCGCTGCCATTGTTGCAACGAGCCTAACAACGATATCCATATATGCAAATGAAGGACGGAAAACTATTGGAAATAACGGATTTCATGAAACCACAGGAATAGTGATTGACGGAACCCTAGAAATTGGTTTAGATATCAATTTATCAGCAGGGCAAACTGTTGACTTCGACCACTTCTCTTTACATTATCTTGGTCCTAATTATACTACATTTAATAACGGAGCAGCTGCCGTGACCGGTGAAATCACTCCATCTATTGTAACAGAACTTGGAGCTGCTGGCATTACCTCTGTAGATCTTACTAATGCCACCGCTACCGGCGCTGTGATACTAACCTTTGACAATCCTAATACCTTGGTATATAATGTACCCGAAAATGTGACAACCAATGGTATTGAAATATCTAACGGTGCATTTGTGGGTGAACCCAGCCTGACCGACCTGAAACCTTTTGCTGCTGCAAACGGCATTACCGGTGCAATATCCTACCAACGCGCCTTCACCGGAGTTGCCAATGGAGCAACCGGAGGATGGGAAGTTTTCAACGTGCCGTTTAAGGTAACCAGCGTAAAAGCCACCATCAATGGTACAGAGTACGACTACCTGCCTTATACAGAGTGGTATGCTGCGGATGATGCCACAGTGGAAGGCAAAGGATTTTTCTGGATTAAGAAGGCCACCTCAGGTAGCAATGCAATCAGCACCAGTGTAGAGAATCTTTCGGCAATGGAAGCCAATGAGCCGTATCTCATCGCGTTTCCGAAGACAACTATTGAAGGACATCCACAGTTTAATGTAAATGGTGAAACCTTTACTTTCAGTGGAAACGGTGTAGAGGCTACCATTACTCTTCAGCCCACACAGGCCGGTAATTTCAATTTCCTCCAAAGCTATCTGGGAGGTACTGTTCAGAATGCATATCTGCTGAATGCTGCGGGTGATGCATTTGTAAAAGAGGCAGATGCAACAGTTATTCCTTTCCGTCCTTTCGTGACATTTGGTAATCCAGTGGGTGTAGCTCCTTCGCAATTCCTTATCAATGGGAATAACGATGTGACTAATATCGAAGAAGTGAAGGCACGCCTGGCTGCTGCTAAGATGATTATTACTACGGTTGAGAACGGAGTAACTATCTACTCGGAAAATGAAGGCACGGTATTGGTGTATGACCTGAATGGTGCATTAGTGAAAAGCGTAGCTATCAGCAATGGTGAGAACTTCGTATCCCTCCCTGCCGGTACATACGTCATCAACAATAAGACAGTTATCGTAAAGTAACCCCTTAAAAACAAGTAAAATGAAAACAAAGAAAGAATATAATCGCCCTCAGATAGAGGTTATTGAACTAGTGCTCGAAGAAACAATAGTTACCGCCTCTAGTGTGAAGTCGCAATTTTCGGCTGACAAAGAGGGAGTAGGACTCCAAGAAACCAATTCCTTCTGGAATAAAAACAACTTTCTGGATCGAAGTGATGAATAACTGAAACAGTTACTGTTTCGTATAGTTACAAAACAGTAATGTAATAAGATCCGCATCTCCTCTCTCCTTCCTTTTAGTTTAGTTCGCACGACAGATGACTTTCCACTCAAATGAAGAAATATAGTAAATCTACACAAAATAGTAAGGAGAAGGGGAGATGCGGATCTTTTTCAAGTTGCAGTGCCCTATTCACAGGCACTTTGATTCCATAGCATCCTTTTTTGACGGTGGAGCATTCCCCCTTTCATCTCCTCCCGCTCTATCTTTGTACCATTCGGCATAGTGAGATAACGAAGCGGATTATGCCATCTATCAAAAGATAGTATACCTAACCAAAAATAAATAAAATGAGTACTTACCATTCAAAAACGTTATTATGAAAAAAACAAAGTTATTCTTTTTACTTGCCGTCCTGGCAGCATGGTGCAACCTTGCCCCGCTGCATGCGGCCGCGATTCCTTACCTGCCGGTAAAGGCGAATCTGGAAGGAAGCACAATTGACCTAGCCGCCTTCGAACTGCCTGTCGGCGATTTCAGTATGGACATCCAGTGCAATGCCGGAGCCGGCATTTCCATTTGTGGCGTATATGAATACACCGCCGAAGGAACCAGCCTGCGTATTGCCAGAAAGAACGGGACAGTGGTAGTATACGAAGGAAACGCGTATAAAGCCACATTAACTTCCGCCCTCACTCCCATTGCCGGTATTACCAATGCTACTTCGGCCACGTTCCTTGACGGAGCTGCCTACGGCCAGCAGGTTACATTGGGTGTAGAGGATTATTGGGATATGACCCTGTATGTAATAAACCCAGAGTTCGATAATGGAACAATGGTGAACAAAGCCCCTACAGGTTGGATACAAACCACTTCTGCGAGCACCTCTAAAATTAGTACAGCGGCAAAAGGAGACGGTTCCGTGATCTTTGATGGCCAAAATCACTGGCAGATCTGGAATGGGGGTGGTCTTACCGGAAAGGCTTACCAGGTTATTGCCGGATTGCCCTTAGGTAAGTATACATTCAAAGCAGGCCTGTATGCAGCTATTGCCGGTCCCGTGCATCTATATGCCAACAGTAGCCGCATTGAAGTGACGAATGACTCTTCGGCCATTTACGAAGTAGAAGCCATTGTAGTAGACGGTACACTGGAAATAGGTATGGACATTGCCACCACCGGAGGTACCACGCTGGAATTTGACCACATCACACTGGAATATTACGGCGCCGACATGAGTGCAGTAATCAAATCCTTTCAGGAACTTGTGGAAGCAGCCCAGGCAAGCGCAGCCCAGCACATGAACGTAACGGTGAAGTCTAAACTGAATGCCGCCATCTCAGCAACAGAAACCATCCTGCAGAACCCCACGGAGGAAGCTATCGTACAGGCATCCCCCATACTTAAACTGGCCAATGACACTGCGAAACTATCCATTACCGAATATACGAAGTTCAAGGCAGCCATTGACACTTCCGAGGTACACATGGCCATTCATACTGGTCTGTCTGGGTTTGCCGCATATTCTACTGTATATAATAACACAAAAGCTGCATACAATGCTGCACAGATACAAGGTGATTCCATAAACAGCTTGATCTCTGCATTGACAGTGGCAGAAGTGGCCTGCCTCCTGACTCAGGAAGCTCCGTATGATGCTACGTTCGTCATTGTAAACCCCAGCTTTGAAAACTCTGACAGCTACAAGGGTTGGGTAAACAACGGAATGCAGACGCAAAGTAACGCTTCTTTTGAACTGAAAGTAGGAAACCGTTATGTAGAGAAATGGATTGGTGATGGAAACATGCTTGCCGATGCCAGTATTACCCAAACCATCCGCAACCTCCCCAACGGTGCTTATGAACTGACCATCGTAGGTTTCTGTACCCAAGGCGGACTTGGTGCTGAAGGCGGATTCCTTTTTGCCAACAAAGGAAAAACACAGATGGGCGAAGCGGGCGAATATACTGTAGAAGCTGTAGTTATGGACAATACACTCACCTTTGGTATCAAAACAGAGAGTTGCACAGGCAACTGGATTGCTGCCGACAACTTCCAACTCCGATTCATTGGTTATAATCTCTCGGTAGCTGTTGCCACATTGCAGGAAATGATTACTGAAGCAGGAAATCTCTATAGTAGCGGAAGCCCTATGTCACAAAGTGCACTTGATGCACTGGAAACGGCCATAAGCACAGCAAACGATGCGTGCAGCGCTCCTACGGAAGAAGGCATCAAGGCGGCTTCAACCGCCCTAAGCACAGCAATGGATAACGTGGAAACATCCATCCAACAGTACGCCAACCTGGTAGCTGAGCTCGACAGACTTGCCGATCTCTGCGACAACGGCGCCGAACTGTACCCTGATGGACACGAAGCTTTTGTAAATGTGTATTTTGAAGTAGCCGAGCAGTTTGGTGAAGGAGCGTATGACTCAGAAGGTGTCACCGCAGCCATCAAGCAACTGAAAGAGGCTGAGTTTAGCTGCTACCTGTCTTCTACTCCTCCCATCGATGCGACTTTCATCCTGAAAAACCCGAGCTTCGAAGATGGCAATGCCAGCTGGACTGTAAAATCAGGTGTACTCAGCACCAGTTCTGCAAACTGCATAGACGGTTTGAAAGCTGGTAACACCTGGAATGCCACCTATAGAGATACTGACTTCTATCAGGAAATCAGCCTGCCCGCAGGAGAGTATGAACTGACTGCTGTGATGCGTGTAGGTGTTGTGACCAATCAGTACATCTATGCAGAAATCGGAGATCAGAGATCCAAATCTCAACCCGTAGAATTCGCCGGAAACTGGGGTGAAGCAGGCGATTTAAGCGCCTGGAACGATATGTCACTAGCCTTTACAGTACCCAGTAGCGGCACCGTACGCATCGGAGCAGCCTGTGAATTGGGCGATTTTAGTGGAGACGCCTATTTCCAGATTGACAACTTCCGCCTGACTCTCATTGATAAGCTTTCTTCTACAGAAACGATACAAGAGGATGATCACTCACTCCGCGTAGCCGGAAGCAAGGGTGGCGTATATGTGACAAGCCCCGCAAGCTGCACAATCGCAATCCATGCCATAGACGGAGTGTTGCTAAAAACTCTGGAGATCAGCGAAGGCGAAACCTTCATCGACCTGCCACAAGGCACATACCTGATCGGTGGCAAGATAGCTATCGTCTTATAAATGTAATCCGCATCTCCTCTCTCCTGAAAGAACAAGGAGAGAGGAGATGCATTTTTCCAGCAGCGGTTAAACTCAACAAAAGAAAGCGTACTGTGCCCGCACACGAATGATTATTCCTATATTTGTATGCCATCCCATACAAGGCCATTTAACCACATTAAACCACTTTATTTTATGAAATATTGGATATTACTTTGCAGCATTCTCATTTGTACAGGAAGCCAAGCTAAATCAGGTTCTACTACAAACAAGACCGTTTACAACGGTATTCCCTGGTTTGATGACCGGGGCAATATAGTAAATGCCCACGGAGCATGTATCGTAGAGGACAACGGGCGATACTACCTGTTTGGCGAATGGAAATCGGACAAGAGCAATGCCTTTCCGGGATTCAGTTGCTATTCCTCCGATGACCTGGTACACTGGAAGTTTGAGAATGTAGTGCTCCCACTCCAGACCGACGGGCTGCTGGGCCCCAACCGGGTGGGCGAACGCGTCAAAGTAATGAAATGCCCCTCCACTGGGGAATATGTGATGTACATGCACACAGATGATATGGGATACATGGATCCGCACATTGGCTATGCCACCTGTAAAACCATTGCAGGCAATTACGAATTCCAAGGGCCGCTGTTGCATCAGGGCAAACCTATCAACCGTTGGGATATGGGTACATTCCAGGATAATGACGGAACCGGTTATCTGCTGATTCATCACGGCATTATCTACCGGCTTAGCAAAGACTACCGTTCTGCCGAGGCCAAAGTAATTGACCACATGCCCGGCTCAGGTGAATCGCCTGCCATGTTTAGGAAGAACGGGCTGTATTACCTGCTTTACTCCGCTCTCACCAGTTGGGAGAAGAATGATAACTTCTACTTCACAGCACCCAAGATAGAAGGCCCCTGGACGCGCCAAGGGCTGTTTGCCCCTGAAGGCTCGCTAACCTACAACTCGCAGACTACTTTTGTGCTCCCGTTGGTGCGTGACAATGATACGATCCCCATGTTTATGGGCGACCGCTGGTCGTACCCCCACCAAGCCTCAGCCGCTACGTATGTATGGCTACCCATACAAGTGGAGGGAACAAAATTATCCATCCCCGAATACTGGGAATGCTGGGATCTCAATCAGGCAAAGCAAGTAACCCCTCTGAAGGGCGCAACCGCTATCCCGGCCAAACAGATAAAGCCCAATAACTCGGCAGACTGGAAAGCTGAGAACAATCAGCTAACCTGCAATACACAGGGAAGTTTTCTGGAGATCCCTTTCAAAGGCACCCAAATCGCATTCACCGGTGAAACCAATTCTAAGAGCGGATACGCCAGAGTGGTTATCATTAACAAAGACCAAAAGGAGGTACATTCTTCTTTGGTAGACTTCTATAGCAAAGAGCCCAATCATGCAGTTCGCTTTATCAGCCCCCGCCTTACAGAAGGCACCTACACGCTGAAGATTGAAGTAACCGGTATCTCACCCGTATGGACGGATAAAAGCAAAGCACGCTACGGAAGCACGGATTGCTTTGTAACTATACACAAGGCGTTTCACTTCCTCTAATTTCATTAAATCCATTTTAGACTATAACCCATGAAGAAATATAAAATCTTATTCCTTTGTATCCTATTAAGCGTACAACTGCTGCAAAGCAAAATTGTAGTGTTTACCATCGGCGACTCCACAATGGCAAACAGAAGCAGCGGAGACTCTGAACGAGGATGGGGTATGCTATTACCCCAATTCGTGACGGATGAGGTACAAGTATCAAACCATGCCATCAACGGATACAGCACCAAAAGCTTTATTGATGATAAGAAATGGAGCGCCGTAGTAAACTCCTTGCAGCCCGGTAACTTCGTACTGATACAATTTGGCCACAATGACGCCAAAGCAGACGCGCCGCTCCATACGGATCCGGCCACTACCTACAAGGCAAACCTCACGAAGTTTGTAAATGAATCGCGTGCCAAAGGAGCTATTCCAGTCTTATTAACATCTATTGTGCGCCGTAGCTTTGACACGTATGGTAATGTGACAAATACACACGGTGAGTACCCAGAAGCTGTAAGAGAACTGGCCATCGAATTAAATGTTCCGATGATCGATATGGAACTGAAGACCCGCCTATTGGAAAACATTGCCGGGCTGACAGGCTCTCGCAGCATCCACCAATGGAGCCCGGGATCAGAGATTGACAACACGCATCTCTGCAACTACGGTGCATACGTGGTAGCACGACTGGTAGCAGATGGTATACGCGAACTACACATCCAGATCCCACTGAAGGCTACTCCTACCGCATTGGCCAATGCCGAAGCAAACACGCTGGAACTGGCCTACCGCATGTTAAACACCCAGATCCAAACCGCCCAAGCCACACTTCAGAGCCTGACAACGGCCACTGGAAAAGTCGATTTTCAAAAGGCCATAACGGAAGTGAAAGGAAAGACACAGGGAAAACAGTATGCTACCCTCAGTGAAATGGACGCAGATATACGGGCACTCCGCAGTGCAGAACTCGCATTTAAGTGGACACAAGCCACTCCCTTCAACGCCACTTTCGCCATCGGCAATCCAGGTATGGAAGAGGGGGTAATATGGGATATCACCAATAACTCGGTCATGGCCATGTCGTGGACACTGGATGCCACCTTTGCAGGGACCAAAGACATTGCACTGAAAACCGTGGCAAGCGAAGGATATTACCGGTTCTATGCCTGGGGCGATGCCGGTTCTTCTATCGACTTTTTCCAAGACCTAGTGTTATCGGCAGGGAAATATACACTGAAAGCCGATTTAAAGCCCAATGTCACCAATACGGCTGTTCTTTATGCAAAAATGAAGGATGAAACCCTTCAGGGAAACGCCCTTGGCTCCTGGAGTTCATGGGGAACTACACAAATAACCCTCACCATTACAGAAGATCACACCCCTGTACGTATAGGTGTCAACTCCTCGCGGGCGATAATGATTGACAACTTCCAGTTGATAAAGAACGAAGCCATAGCCTCTTCGCTAGAAAAGCCGGAGCAGCATTCTTTCAGCATCCTAAACTGTAAAGGAGGTATAGTCATCAGCGGAGACGATGCGCCGCAATCTACTCTTGCCATCCATACGCTTGAAGGACAACTAATCAAAACCGTACAGGTAACAACTATTCCACTTTTTATTCCATTGTCAAGAGGGATCTATATTATCAATAATCAGAAAATAGCGATTGAATCCTAAGAAATAATATCAAAGAAACTATCATAGAAAGATAAATTATGAAAAAGAAACTCTTATCCCTTGTACTCTGCCTTATGGCATGTATGAGTATCACCCATGCACAGACGGGCATCCCCTACCTCCCTTTAAAGGGTCAATTCGGAGGGGCGCAGGTCAATGACCTCACTAATTTTGTGCCCAGTCTGGGCGATTACACGCTGGAACTACAGGGCACAAAAGGCACTGAGATCCGGATTGCATTCGCAGGTATCAGTTATACTCCGGCAGAAACGTCTACCGTACGTTTCACCCAAAAAGAGGGGAAAGTATATGTGTTTGAGAATGGGCTGTTCAAGACTATTCTTACCCCCGATTCGAAATACGCCACAAGCGGGGACAATATTATTCAGAACCCCGGCTTCGAACAAGTAGAAGCAGAACTGCTGGCCACCGGCCGCTGGAAACCCACCATTTGGGATACCTGGAACGGAGGCATGCCTACCTGGGGAGGTGACACCGGGAAAACCAACGTACGCGAAGATGCTGCCTATCGCTCAGAAGGCACAAAGTCTATCATTATGCACAGCGACTCGCGCCAGTTGCTGCAGGAGCTGCCGCAGAACTCACTGGAAGCCGGTGCACATTACCTACTTGCGTATGACTACTGGACCTCAGCCGGAAGCGGAAATGGGGGTATCACCTATCAGATCATGCTCCGGAAGGATAAGTATTCGAATGAATTTCAAACGTTTTCAGGCCATACCACCCTCGAATCGGGCACTGCAAAGACCTCCTTCTCCACCCTCTTCCAAGTGGCGGCAGATGTACCGGAAAGTGTGTGGTTCGTACTCCAGCGCAATGAAGACAAGGTAGACTGGCTGGACAACTTCAAACTATACAAGATCATACCCGAAAACAAAGGAATCACCGGAGCAACCTCCGTGGCATATCTTTCCGGTGCGGCATATGCTCCGGGCAACCTAAGTTTTGAAAACGGAGATTATATCGACATGACCGGCCGCATTACAAATCCGGGCTTTGACAATAACACTACCGGATGGACCCTTGAAGCAAACGGTTCTAAGATCAGTACCGCAGAAAAAGCCGGCGGACTGATCCCCGCTGGCCAAAACCACCTCCAGTTCTGGGTAGGAAGCGGTGGCGTCACAGGTAAAATGTACCAAACCCTCACCGGTCTACCCAATGGGAAATACACCGTAAAGGCAGCTATCGCTCCAGCATTCAGCGGCACCGCCTCTCTTTATGCCAACTCGGGCAAGACAGCTGTTGTCTCAGGAACATCCAAACAGTATGAAGTACACGGAATCGTATTTGACGGTACACTGGAAATGGGTCTGGAAATGGCCACATCCGGAAGCCCTACGATTGATATTGACGATTTCAAACTCTTCTACTTAGGAATAGAGGCCGAAGGTTACTTGCAAGTACTACAGGCCAAGATTACAGAGGCCAAAGCAGATACCACCGCCATGCACACCGCCACCGGACGTCCCGGTTACCACAACCTGCCCCAGTACCGCCTGGCATTGGAAAAGGCTGTTAACCGACCTGACGATGAAGCGGCTACACTGACAGAGGCCCTGGCTACACTGAACGAGGCCATTACGGAATATGAGGCCATCCTTGAGGCATACACCCCGCTGAAAGAAGCCATAGACAAGCTAAAAGTCCAACTGACCGCTTCAGGCTATCCGGTCAAAACCTCTTTTGAGAGTGTCCTCGCAGCCGCACAGGCAGTGTATGACAGCCCGAACGATCAACGCGCCCATATTGCAGCAAGCATCCAGACAATAGCTGAGAAAGAAGCAACCCTTACCACCTACAAGGACCTGAAAACGGCCATCGCAAGTGCCACCGCGATACTAAACAGTACCTCCTATGCAGGGAAAGCAGCCTTCCAGACGGCCATCCAGGCAGCTCAGGCGGTAACCGAGAATCCCGAAGGGAAGGATCTGAGTGTCGCCATTGCCGCCTTAAGCACTGCGCAGACAGCCTATCACAACTCCCAGTACACCAACCCGGCCGTTCAGCAGACGGTATCCAGCGTAGACACCAGTCTGAAAGGGTCTGATAAGTTTGTACTCAGAGTGGATGGGAAGCCCTTCTACATGACCAATATACAGGTACGTCTCGACAAGCTGTATGGTTATGAAGGCTGGAACGATGCCGCCCTGGAAGCGGTGGTAAAACGTGCGGCAGAAGACGGTTTCAACACCCTGTCCATCCCCATTCACTGGCGCGAGGTAGAACCGGTGAAAGACCAGTTCAACTGGACCATCCTGGACAAGTTCATGGGCTGGTGCAAGAAGTATGACGTAAAGATGGAAATGCTGTGGTTCAGCTGGAGCAGTGGCGGACGGGTGCAATACCTGATGAACACTGGCGAAAAGCAAACCCTCCGCACCCCTGATTATGTATGTTCACTATCCGGAACCAGCGAATTCAACATGTTGCGCAAAGAATGGGAATACTCCTTAGACTGGCGGGATACCAATCTGCGCAACCGCGAGAAATATGTAATGGGACAGATCATGGAGCACATCGCCGTATGGGATGCCAACAACGGCAATCCGCACACCGTGGTAGGCGCCCAGCTGGGTAACGAGGCACGCAATCATGGAGACAATTCAGCCACCGCTGCCGAGATTATAGAGTACTACCACCATATAGGCGCCGGGATAAAGGAGTCGAAATATGTGATCTGGACCCGCCTCAACTGCGTAAGCTGGGAAACCCCCGGACGCATCAGCGCCAACGAAGCCAAGCGCAACAGCAGTACCGGTACCAATATCGACTTTGTAGGCATTGACATCTACGGAACAAGTGCTTCAAGCATCCTGGGAAATATGGGCGGCCAGTTGCCTCATACAGGTAAAAATTATTCCATGATTATGGAAATCGATGCCAAAGACTCCAACTCCCCCATCTACCAGATGGCAGCGCTTGCCGGAAACAAGGCTTTCGATTATTACAACATGGCTGTGGTTGACGGTAATAACCTATACACCAACAGCGGAACCACCCTGACGGAACGCAGCCACATCACCCTCGTGCGCCAACGTAACAAGATACTGAACCTAGCCAACCAGGATGTAGCCCTCCGGGCACAAGGAAAAAACCTGTATGTGTACAACTACGCCGGTAACTCCACTGTAGGCGAGAACGGCCTTGAAGACATTCGTTTCGTACCCAATGCCCCCCAGACACAGGCTGTGGCCATCCGTCGCAGCGAATCGGAAATCGTACTCCTCTCCACCATGACCGGTACATTCACCTTCCCTGCCAAATTTGAGATCGTCTCAGCCTCGAAAGGATACTTTGACAAAGACAACAAATGGGTGAACGAAGGTGCAGTAACGCTTAGCGGAAATACCCTGACCATGCCTGCCACCTCCGCCGTACTGGTAAAGCTGAAGACCACCGAAGAGCCCATTACCGGCGTGATCAAAAACCCCAGTTTTGAGGAAACGATTTATAACAACGGAACATACACCGTACCCAAAGACTGGACTCTGCAAGGAACCATCAATGGCCCCGATGTACAGTTGAAAACCGGAGATGCCGTGGACGGTGAGAAACGCTACTACATCTGGGCCACCTCCGGCAGCTCCATCGATTTGTATCAGGACATCGTGTTGCCCGCAGGCGATTATACCGTGAAAGCCTCCCTGAAGGCCAACGCCCCCGCCTCTACCTATGTATATGCCACAGTAGGCGGCAACACGATCCGTACAGCCACCTCGGCCAGTTGGAGCCTATGGAGAAGCACCGCCGCATCATTCAAAGTATCGGCGGATAACACCACCGTACGCATCGGAGTTACAGCCAGCGAGGCAGTGATGATCGACCATTTCCTGTTGTACAAGAAAACTGAAGGTGCGGACGTATCCGCACCCTCAGTAGCCGAAGACCGTCCGGAGCTGCAACTCATCAACTGCGAAGGAGGAATACTCATTAGCAGCAACAACCCCGAGCTACTGTCCGTGCACATCCATTCCATCGCCGGCCAATACATAAAGACCATAAGTCTAAGCAACGAGCCGGTCTTTGTATCCCTGCCAAAAGGAGCGTATGCAGTGGGCGCACAAACAGCGCTTGTAAATTAGGAAAAACCCATGGATTTGAAGAAAAAAGGGCTATACCCTTCACATCCCCTGCAATCACTTGTTATACAGCCACTTAAGCGTGAACCCCACCCTTCACAAAGGATTTGTACAAACCTTATTATCAGATATTTACGCGTGAGCCCCCACCCTTCACCTATCCTTCACGCTGAGAGGTAGGCGTTCTCCGGGATGTTAGGCATCCCGGAGGAGAAAAGCGTGGATGTCTTGCATCCACATCTGAGTACCTGGCCCTGTTCGCGGAGGGGATGCAAGACATCCCCGTTTTGAAACGTCGGGATGCCTAACATCCCGACGAACATTAGTCAGGTTGTGAATAGCACCCTTCACAGGGTTCACACCCGCCCTTCGTCCTGAAAGCCCTTGCCCACCAGCGTTTCAGAGCATGTGAAGGATGTGAAGGGGTGTAGCGAAAACCCCGTGAAAGAGAGGTATTTCTCTGTATTTCACGACCTGCGCAAACCTGCAAAAGTGCAAGGCTGCGGTCATACAATCTCACGCCTGCGTTTTGAAATCTCAGGCCTGAGATTTCAAAATACAGGCCTGAAATTGAGAAACTGGAGCGCTGCAGTTCGACAATTGGTGGGCACGAATTTAAAACTGGTGGGCACGGGCTGATAAACTCGTGCGCACCAGTTGTACCAAAGATAAACAAATACCAAGTATATGAATAGGAAATGGATACCCAAAATTGCCGCAATCGCTATAAGCCTCGCGGTTTCTCTGCCCAGTGAAACATGGGCACAACAAAAAACTCAGACAAGGAGTAATGCAGACAAGGGGTATTATCAGAATCCCATCTTAGGCGGCGATTATCCCGACCCCACCATTGTAAGGGATGGCAATGACTATTACATGACCCATTCCGCCTTCAATTATTTGCCGGGGCTCACCCTCTTCCATTCAAAAGATCTGGTACACTGGAAGCCGGTCAGCATGGCCCTTACCCGATACTTAGGTTCTGTGTGGGCGCCTGACATCTGCAAATACAAAGGGAAATTCTATATTTACTTTACCGTATCGCAGGGCAATGACGATTTCAGCAACCATGTAGTGTATGCCGATTCTCCCCGGGGGCCCTGGAGCGAGCCCGTTAATCTGAATATAGGCAGTTGGATAGATCCCTGCCATGCCGTGGATGAAAGTACCGGGCAGCGCTGGCTGTTCCTCAGCGGAGGGCACCGCATCAGGCTGTCTGAAGACGGACTCTCTGCCGAAGGAAAGCTGGAAAAGGTATATGACGGGTGGCCCATTCCTAAGGACTGGACCATAGAAGGCATGGCATTGGAAGGCCCGAAGATGAAAAAGATTGGCGATTATTATTACTTCCTGAACGCCCAGGGAGGAACCGCAGGCCCTCCTACTACCCACATGGCGGTGTTAGCCCGCTCCAAATCCATCAACGGCCCCTGGGAAAACAGCCCGGCCAACCCTTTGGTTCATACCTATAGCGGCACGGAACGCTGGTGGTCAAAGGGGCACGCCTCACTCATTGATACCCCTGACGGGCAATGGTGGGTGGTATATCACGCCTACGAAAAGGACTTTTTGACCCTGGGAAGGCAAACCCTCCTGGAACCTGTGCAGATCACCGAAGACGGTTGGTTAAAAGCCCCGTCAGGAAAAGAAACGGAAGGGATGATTCCCTGCCCCCTCCCCTCTGCCCGCAAGCAGCAACCAGGCGATAAGCTGAATGAGTTCCGCATCGGCTTCGACTGGAAATTTTATAAGCAGTATGATCCCGCACGTTTCACCCTGAAAGACGGCATATTGACCCTGAAAGCCCAAGGTTCCAATCCGGCAGAATCCTCTCCCATGCTGTTTGTGACCGGTGCACATGGCTATGAAATGAGTGTAAAGATAGAATGTGACAGCAATGCCGTGGCCGGACTTATACTCTACTACAATGACAACTTCTATGTAGGCACCGGCTGCGATCCCCAATACAGATACCGATGGCGAAGAGGCGCACCGAAAGGAAGAACCCGGTACAGCAAGCCCGGCCCTATATGGCTAAAGCTTCGCAATGAAAATCACATCGTGACCGGTTATTACAGCTACGACGGCAAAGAATGGATCAAAGAAGGATGGGGCATGGAAATCTCCGGCTACCATCATAACACCCTTTCCGACTTTCAGAGCGTACTCCCCGGACTGTTCGTCTATGGAAAAGGAAAAGCTTGCTTTAAAGAGTTTCAATATAAATCCCTGAACTCTTTATGAAAATTCACAACCAATTGTGAATTTGAGGCATTTCTCCTATCTTTTCTTGCGAATCAAGATCAAAATGATTTTGGCATATTGCTTGCTACTGCACATTATGACACAATTGGGGCTGTAACCATTAAACCTAATTATGATTGGATGATTTAGCCCCTGTAGTCTATTTCGGCACCGCATAGCGGTGCAATTCTGGGTAGCCGTGGCGTGCTTGCACCCACGGTATCTAAAGGTTTCCATACCCCTAAGCCACCTATAGTGGCTGCCCCTTGGTTATTCATCGAAGAGATATTTACCATCGTAAGTAATTCCGAACTTCTCCAATATATTCATGTATTCATCCCTAAAAGAATGCTTCCGGTGATGTTCCGGTTGCCTCTTTATGTATTCGATCACCGCTTCTTCATGCGTTTTTGAATAAGAGAAAGCCCCAAATCCATCCTGCCAGCAGAAAAGGGAACGGAATATTCCTTTTTTATTGATGCAATACGATGACTGCGATTTTATCTTCCTCACGAGGGTCGAGATGCATACTGTGGGGTGTAATCCAATGAATAGATGAAGATGATCAGGATTGCAATAAATAGCAAGTACTCTACATTTTTCTTCCGATACAAGATGGGTAATGTGTTTCTCAAGGGCTATCCGGGAAGATTCAGGGATAAGGTTTTCTTTTGATTTAACTGCAAATATAATGTGTATGCGCAGTTGGGTAAATGTATTAGCCATAGTATTATTGATAAAAAGGTTTTGTAGTGCAAAAGTAATGAAAGTTTCCTGATAACCAAGGGGCAGCCACTATAGGTGGCTTAGGGATATGGAAACCTTTAGATACCGTGGGTGCAAGCACACCACGGCTACCCAGAATCGCACCGCTATGCGGTGCCGAAATAGACTACAGGGGCTAAATCATCACAGTGGTATTGTATGGGCTATGCTGTTGTATCGTATAGGCCGAAGTGGCATCATGCCGGCTATTACGGTCGTATATGCATAATGCAGGTTAAAACAAAGACAGGACAAATGAAACACGACTAAGAAAGCTGTCCCTAATAAATTTCCGATAGTACCACCAACCTTTCCGCACAAACGACTCATTTATACCCGACAATTCATCCAAAAAGGAAAGTAAAGCCGACAAACAGGTACAAAGAACCAGACTTTCTTTTAACTTTGCGTGCAGCCATGAATATTCTGCTTCCAGCAAGAACCGAAACGGTGTATTTCGGGAAAGAAACAAAGAAGGTGATGAGAAAGGTTCTCCTCATCAGCCTATTAATCTCGTCTTTGCACTCATTTGCACAGCCGTTCTCCCCTATCCGTAAACTGACGGTGGAAGACGGGCTGCCCAGCAATTACGTGATGAGTATTACGCAAGACAAGAACGGTTTCATGTGGCTGGCCACCGAAGCCGGCTTAAGCCGATTTGATGGAAAAGCCTTCAAGACGTATAAGAAAAGTCGGCACACGAAGAATGCGCTTAGTGCCAATGAACTGAACAAGGTGATGGCTGATCCCGTAGACCCCATCATCTGGATTGCCACCCAGCGCAGCGGACTGAATAAGTTTGATTGCCGGACGGAGGAGTTCACCCTCTTCGTTCATGACGACAATGACCCGAACAGCATTTATCAGAACAACATTACCGATCTGTGTTTCGACCGGAAAGGAAACCTGTGGGTAAGCAACTATTGGGGAGGCGTGGATTACTACGACAAAGCTAAGAACCGTTTTATCCATTACAACCGGAGCACTGTAAAACAGCTCCCTACAGACCAGGTCTGGACCATTGCCGACGATCATAAAGGTCATCTGTATATAGGGCATGTGACCGACGGAATGAGTATCCTGTCGGTAAAGGACAAAACCGTGACAAACTTCCAGCATGATCCCGACGACCCTTCAAGCCTGCCCAGTAATTTCGTGCGATCTATCCGCATCGACCGTTTCGGGAACGTCTGGGTGGGTACCGGTACCGGACTGGCATTGTACCTCCCTGAGAAGCAACACTTCATACATTTTAAAAATAAGACTCCCTACAACAAGATCTTTGACACCCAGCTTCTCAAAGACGACAAGATATGGATTGCTACAGAGAAGGAAGGGATCCATATCCTTGATCTCCGCAATGAGATGTTCCTCTCTCCCGAACGTATCTCCATGCAAAATCTCACCTTATCAAACGAAACATCCAGCCTGTCCAATGCCCATGTACGGTGCATCTATCAGGACTTATTCGGCAATATCTGGATCGGTACCTATGGAGGAGGAGTGAACTTCATCAGCCACAAGCCCGACTTTTTCCAGCCCCTGAACCGGTCGCTCCCGGCTGATACGCATACACTGATCGGCAACGAAGCCCTATGCGTGTGTGAAGACGAGGATGGACAGATCTGGACAGGTACTCACGGAGGTGGAATCCATGTATTCAAAGAAGGAAAGAAAGTAAGATCCTATACCAAAGAAAACAGCGCACTTCGTGACAATTTCATCCTGTCGGCCTTCAAAGATTCGAAGGGTAACTTGTGGTTCGGCACAAATGATGGAGGAGTTACTATATACGATCCGGCGCAGAAAACACTGAGGCCTTTCTCTCCCAAGGGTTTTGACGGCAAGAACATCCGTTGCTTCTACGAGACTAAAGACCATCAGATCTGCATCGGTACGGAGGATCGGGCTCTGTTCCTCTACAACCCACAGAGCGGTGAAGTAAAGAAACTCCTGAGTGAGAACTCCGGTATCCCCAGCGACAACCTGGTCAGGGCCATCAACCAGGACGAAATGGGAAATCTGTGGACAGGCAGCCTCGGACAAGGCCTGAGCATACTGGGTCCTACGTATCAGGCGCTGTACCGTTATGATACAACCAATGGCTTCTACTCCAATACCATCCATTGCATTTTCAAAGACTCCCGAAAGCGGATGTGGGTGGGAACCGGAGAGGGGTTGATACTGTTTACCGGAGAAAATACATTTGTGGTGTATACGGAAAACGACGGACTGGAGAACAGTCAGGTGTATGCCATCATGGAGGATTCAAAAGGAGAGATCTGGCTCTCTACGAACGCAGGCATCAGCCGATTCTCGCCCACCGAAAAGAAGTTCTACAATTATGGAGTAGCCGACGGCCTTTCCAAAGGAGGCTTTATGAGCAAGTCTGTATGTAAAACACAGAAAGGGCTCATCTACTTCGGCTCGCAAAACGGGGTGTACTACTTTGACCCCACGCGGCTTCCTTATGCAGAGAAGCTTCCTCCTGTCGTACTAACCAGCTTCCAATGCTATGCCCGTAGTAGCCACAACCCGTCGGCCACGGAACAAGTAGCCGAATCGTACACATTATCTTCCCCTGAGATTCACTTGAGCTACAAACAAAATACCTTTTCCCTACTCTTCAATGTGCCCGATTATGCGTATGCGCACCGGCTTGAGTATGCGTACCAGTTGAAAGGGCTGTCAAAGGAATGGTACGACGTGGGCTCCAAAGGGGAAGTTACCTTCCGGAATCTGCCTCCAGGAAATTACACCTTTGTGGTAAAAGCAAGGCTGCCCAACCAGAACTGGCTGGTGGAATCAACCTTGGCCCACATTCGCATCAACCCTCCCTTCTGGGCTACTTGGTGGGCAAAGACGGTTTACTTCCTGCTGAGTATTGGTCTGATCGTCCTGATCGTGCGATTCTACAAAAAGCGTTTCCAACTGGAGAACATGCTCTACCTGGAAAAGCAAAACAGCCTGCAACAGCAACGCCTGAACGATGAAAAGCTTCAGTTCTTCACAAATATCACACACGAATTGCGAACCCCTCTTACACTGATCGCCGGGCCGTTAGAGGATATCTCCAAAAACGAAGAGCTCACCGGACCAATCCGCAAGAAAATCGGACTGATCCATCAAAATTCTACGCGTTTAATGGACTTGATCAACAAGATATTGGACTTCCGGAAAGCAGAAACCTACAATATGGCCTTGACGGTGCGTAAGGGCGACCTCTCCAAACTGGTGAGGGAAATCGGACTCAAATACTCTGAGCTGAATCAGAATAAAGACATTGTTTTTACCGTTACCGTAGAGAGTGAGCCTGCAATCTTATACTTCGATCCGGAGAAGATGGATACAATCCTGGATAATCTCATCTCCAATGCATTTAAGTATACCGACCGGGGAAGCATAGAACTCATCCTGAGAGATCTGGAAATTCAACAGGTCTCTTACACAGAGATCGAGGTGAAAGATACCGGCCGTGGAATCCCCAGAGAATTTATTCCCAAAGTCTTTGAACGCTACTACCAGGTACAGGACAAAGGTCAGACTTCCGGAACGGGTATCGGCCTGGCACTCGTGAAGAAGCTGGCACAATTACACCAGGCAGACCTCGTGGTGGACAGCGAAGAAGGAAAAGGCAGTTCTTTCAGACTGCGCCTGATTACCAATCACATCTACCCCAATGCCATACTCGAGGACGAGGGTATGACCGAAAGTGAGTTCCGAAATCCGGAAGAGCATCTTGAAAGCACGACACACAAAAGAATCATGCTGATTGTGGAAGACAATATGGACATCGCCCATTACATCGAAGACAGTTTCTCGGAAGAGTACTCCATCCTGATTGCAAAGAACGGAAAACTGGCTCTTGAAACAGCCTTTCTTGAAATTCCCGACATCGTGATCAGTGATATTATGATGCCCGAGCTATCCGGTCTGGAGCTATGCACCTTATTAAAGAAAGACGTCCGTACCAGCCACATCCCGGTGGTGCTTCTGACGGCCAAGACCTCGATACAGGACAAGACGAAGGGTTACTCCGCAGGAGCCGACTCATACATCACCAAACCTTTCAGCTCGGATCTGCTCCGCACACGGATCAGCAACCTCATGCAGATGAGGGAGAACCTAGTGACGCTGATCAAAGAAAACCGGCTCGGCAAGAAGCGGAAGCACACAGATTCCCTGAATCAGATCGACCGGGAGTTTCTGGAACGTCTCATCAAGATCATCAAGGAGAAATCGTACACCGAAGAGCTGGACAATGAGGTACTGGCCCAGTCGGTACACTTGAGCTATTCAACCCTCTACCGGAAGTTGAAAGGGCTGACGGGCATGACTGTCAACGAGTTCATCCGCAAAATAAAGATGGAATACGCCGAAGAGCTCCTGCTGACAGGCCGGTACACCATTTCAGAGGTCGCCTTCCACGTAGGCATCAACAGCATCGATTATTTCCGCCAATGCTTTAAGAAAGAATTCGGCACCACGCCTTCCGAGCATCTGAAACGGCACAATCCTACATAAGAAACCAGTTTTCATGAACCGTAATACAGGCTAAACAGTCTAAACAGTTGCTTTGAATCATTTCTGGTGCATGAATGAACCATTTGTCAGGCATTGATTCCGCCAATTCATCTTATCTTTGCACAAAACCAAATTCCAAAAACCAAATCATCATGAAGAATGTAAGAAACGCTTTTTCAATCTTGTTTCTCTTGCTCTTGGCCCTTGTGCGGTTGCAAGCACAAAGCTATGAAAGAGGCAATATGTTTATTACAGAATTGCAAGAGCCTGTAGATGTGACAAACCGGATTCTGAACCCGAGTTTCGAGACGGGCGGACTGGCCAACTGGACAAACGACGGTATGCAATCCCAAACAAACGATTCCCCCACCAGCCAAGGCTGGCAGAAAAATGGAAGCGTATATGCCGAGAAATGGGTAGCCGACAGCGGCACACTGCCAAACGCCAGCCTGTCGCAGAAGTTATCCGGACTTCCCGCCGGTAAATATCTCTTTAAAGCACTGGCACACGCCGTCAACCAGTCCGGAACGCCCGCTGTTATAAAAGGTGCTTTCCTATATGCCGGTATGTATGAAACGCTGGTAACAAGCGGAAAAGAGTATACCGTGGAGGCCACTGTAGCAGATGGTACGCTTGAAATCGGCTTCAAAACGGTGAATACAACCGCCAATTGGGTCGCATTTGATCACACCCGCCTGTACTATTGTGGAAGAAATGTAGAAATCTTCCAGGAACTTCTTGACCGAAAACTGGTAGTGGCCGTGGCAGATACATTATCCACCAACCGCCCTGGTTATTTCAACATTCTGCAGTACAGGGAAGCCATTGAAGCGGCGAAACATGTAGAACCTACCGAAGAAGCCGTACTCGCTGCGATACTTGCTTTGGATGCGGCCGCCTCCGAAGCTACACAGATCCGGGAAACCTACGCCTTGCTGAAAGAAGCGATCACAAACCTGACCAAGGAGCTTAAAGCCACCCCCTCCTATCCCGACAAAGCCTATGTCGAAGCGATGATCGCCTCCGCACAGGCCATGTATGATGACCCCAATGACCAGCGCAGCCTGATCCAAACGTCCATTGCTGCCTTGGCTGCACAAAGCGAAACCCTCTCCCAATATATGTACCTGGGCAGGGATCTTCGGAATGCGAAAAGATTGTTGAGTTCCTCCGAGTATCCTGATAAAACGCTCTTTTCCGCCGCAATCGAAGCGGCTCAAGAGGCTTATAATGATCCGTCCGGAAAAGATCTGATGCTTTCCATCAATGCCCTGTCGGCAGCTACTACCCTCTATCTGAACGGACGCCCTTCCAACTGGGCCACCATTAAAAATGGTGCCATGTGGAAAGATAACAGAGGAAGTGCCGTACAGGCACACGGCGCCGGTTTCGTACAAGTAGGCGATACCTGGTACATGATTGGGGAAGACCGCTCCAACTCATGGAACCCGGACGTAAACATGTACTCTACCAAGGACTTTGTAAACTGGAAGTTTGAGCGGAAGATCATCCAGAACGGAGTTACCCATTCCTCGCTGGGCAGCAGTCGGTTCATCGAACGCCCTAAGATTATGTACAACAAGAAAACCGGCAAGTTCGTGGTATGGTGCCACTGGGAGCAGAGTAATTACGGTGCTTCGGAAGCGGCTGTGTTCTATTGCGATTCAGTGAACGGACCGTATAAGTTCCACTGGGCAGGCAGGCCGATGGGTGTCAAATCCCGCGACTGTACAGCATTCGTCGATGACGACGGGACTGCCTACTTTATCTCCACCACTGAAGAGAACCAGCACTTGGGACTTTTCAAATTGTCTGACGATTACCTGAGCGTAGTAGAACACACCCAGCTCTTCTCCTGGCAGTCACGTGAAGCTCCGGCAGTGGTACGTATAGGCGATACATATTTCATGCTCTTCTCGGCCTGCTCGGGCTGGGACCCCAACCAGGCTTCCTATTCGTATTCGAAATCTCTGAAGAGTGGCTGGTCCAACCGAAGCAATATCGGGAATCCCTGGTCGTACGACACACAGGCCGCCTCGATCCTCAAACTACAGGGGTCTAAGGGCACTACCTATATATATGTAGGTGACCGTTGGCAGGACCCCGGCCTGCCGGAATCGAAAACCATTCTATTCCCGCTTACATTTAGCGGAAATTCTGTAAACTTTAGCTACAAACAGCAGTTTGACTTGGATCTGGCTACAGGAACCTACCGTGAAACCGACACCGAAAAGACTCGTGTACCGAAGAAAGACTGGAAAGTCCGGGCCTTCAGCAGTCAAGAAACAAGCAGTGAAAGCGGAGCTGCCTCCAATGCCATCGACGGAAATCCAAACACGAAATGGCATACCAAGTACAGCGGAAGCACCTCCCCTGCCCCTCATTTCATCGAAGTAGACATGGGAGCGGAGTACGAAATCTCCGGATTTCTGGCTATGCCCCGACTGGACAACTCCACCAACGGCACCATCCGCGAATACCTGTTCCTAGTCAGCAAGGACGGAGAGGAATGGGAAACCGTATCCGGAGGAAGCTGGATGCCTTACGCAGCAGAAGTGTACTTCACCCCTACCCGCGCCAGGTACTTCCGCATGGTTGCCCTGTCAGGCACACACGCCTGTATTACAGAACTGGACGTATTGACGGAGGTGCGTCAATACACCCCGTATACCATCACGCCGAATTATCAGACAGGCACTTCAAGCAGTTGGATGAACTCCAACCAAGTCAAAGTAAAGGAGGGGTTACGACTCAAATTTGGTCCGAATCAGTCGGCCAAAGGAACTTGGGCATTCTCCGGTCCAAACTCGCACGCAGCCGCCACCCGGGAATATGAAATAGCCAAAACAACTGCTGCTGATGCGGGTACGTATACCTCTGTTTTTCTGGATATCTACAGCCAGTCCAGCAAGAAAGACTATTACGTAACTGTGACAGATCTTACCTCCATCGAAGGAACTACCTCAGATGAAAAGACAGAAGTAGACAAAAAGTACTACGACCTGCAAGGCATGGAATTGGCCAGTCCGGAATGGAACCAGGCGTATATATTGAAACGGTTCTTTGACGATGGCTCTGTAGAAATAGAAAAAGAACTGAATCAAAATCCATAACAAACCTTCACTTTTACTCCGCTCTGTGTGAAGAGCGGAGTAAAAGTGAAACTATTTCCAACCAACCTCATTCACATCCCTATTTCTTTGCCTGCGAAGCGGCTGAATGTACCTTATCTTTGAGGTCATCCGCTTTCTCAGCGATCGTATGAGCTGCATCTGCAACCTTATCTGCCACTTTGACTCCGGCATCCAAGGCCTTTTCCTTGGCCGTATCCACCATCTCTTCAGTCTGACCGCTCATTTTGCATAAACTGTCACAGACTTTACCTGTAAACTCCTTCGCCTTCGGGGTGCATGAAAAGCGATAAACGAGTGCTCCTATGACCGAACCGATCCCCAGTCCGAGCCAAAAATTAGAATTGCAATTTGCCATAATCTATTGTTTTTAGTGGTAAATCCATGTGCGGAAAAAAGGTGACTCGCATATTTAAAACAGACAAAACCCACCACTTCCTTATTTTTAGGGAAACAGGGAAGTGGAACAAATGGTTTTCAGAAAGACCAAGGTTTAACAACTATTTCAAGCTTATAAGACATCCTGCAAAGGTTTGCATCACTTTTTTCAGTTTCAATGACAACGGTATAAAAGTTATCCGATACTTTTGTAAATGATGATATATATTAAAGCCCTATTCTTGGGAGTCTTACTTTCCGGATCGGTAACCGCCCAAGTGAAGAATCCTTTCGGTCACGCACTGATACCTGATATGATTGCAGATGCAAGCATTCAGGAAATAAACGGTATGTTTTACTGCTACGCCACTACCGACGGATACGGCCGTGGCCTGGAAACATCGGGTCCGCCCGTTGTGTGGAAATCCAAAGATTTTGTGCATTGGAGCTTTGAGGGCACCTATTTCCCCTCTGCTGCCAAACAAAAGTACTGGGCGCCAAGTAAGGCTGTGTATGCAAACGGGAAATATTACATCTACCCTACAATCAATGCATACATGTACGCAGCAGTATCCGACAGCCCTGACGGGCCGTTCAGGTTGGCACGCGGAAAGGATGAATTTCATCTGCCTTTTACGTCGTCTACCTTATTGCAAACAAAGGACCCGGGCGGTATCGATGCCGAAATATTCATTGATGACGACGGACAGGCGTATGCATTCTGGGGGCGCAGGCATGTGGCCAAACTTGACAAAAATATGATCACGGTGGACTCCGCCGTACATACGATTACAACCCCACGGAAGGAATACTCCGAAGGACCTATCTTCTTTAAAAGAAAAGGTATATACTATTACTTATATACGATCGGAGGAGATGAAAAATATCAATACGCGTATGTAATGAGCAAGGTGTCTCCGATGGGGCCCTTTGAAAGTCCCAAACAGGATATCATCTCCACTACCAATTATGACCGGGGCGTATTGGGCCCGGGACACGGATGCGTGTTCAACTTGGAAGGAACGGACAACTATTATTTTGCCTATCTGGAATTCGGACGGCGTAGTACGAACCGGCAAACGTACGTGAACTGTCTGGAATTCAACCCGGACGGAACGATTCGCCCGGTAGACCTGACCTTGGACGGAGTAGGTGCCCTGAGAAATGTAAAACAGGAAAAGCAGATCAAGCCCAACACCGTATATGCCTCCAGCACAAGGGAACCTTTACCGATCAAGCCCATGAAAGATACCCTTTGGCGAACGGAGTATTTTGTCCCCACTTTTGCCATTGACGGGGCAAACGGATCGCGGTGGATGACAGCAGACCAGGACAATGAGCGCTGGATCATCGCAGACCTGGGAATCACCCGGAAAGTAAAACGCAGCGAGGTGTATTTCGTACGCCCCACAGCCGGACATGCATACCTGTTGGAAGGCTCTACTGATGGGAAAACGTGGAAAAAATGCGGAGGGCATGAAGACGCTAAGATGCAGTCACCGCATACCGATGCCCTGAAAGACAAGTATCGATATCTCAGAATCAAACTGTTACAGGGAGAACCGGGAATCTGGGAGTGGAATATCTTTTGAGAGTTAAAAGTTGAGGGAGGAAGTGATATGAAACTTATTTGGGTGCTGCTCTTGGGGGCAATTATTAGTATCAACACCTTTGCGCAGCAGGCGGTGGAGTGGGGAAACTGGAAGACCTGGGGAGACCAAGGCAATGGAAGGTATGTAAACCCAGTGATCCCGGCGGATTATAGTGATATAGACTGCATCCGGGTAGGGGATGATTATTATGCGATCTCTTCCACCTTTCAATTCTCTCCGGGAATGACGCTTCTGCACTCTACGGACCTAGTCAATTGGGAGATTTGCGGAAATGTAATAGAAGACCTGACCCAGATCAGTGAAGAGTTGAACTGGACTCGCATGAACCGCTACGGAAAGGGGGTGTGGGCCGGAACGCTCAGGTATCATAACGATCGTTTCTATGTATTCTTCGGCACTCCGGATGAAGGGTATTTCATGACCTCTTCGGCACGCCCCGAAGGGCCTTGGGAACCTTTAGCCCCGCTCCTCTCCGAGCCTGGGTGGGACGACTGCTCTGCCATGTGGGATGACGATGGAAAAGCCTGCTTCATAGGGACTCATTTCGCAGACGGGTATAAGACGTACCTCTTCAAGATGTCGGAGGACGGGAAAAGCATTGACCGGAAATCGGCCGTATTAATGAATACAGGAAGTGGCCGCGAAGCCAATAAACAGATTAAAGTAAACGGATGGTACTATTTGATCTTCAGCGAGCACAAGAATGGAATCGGCCGTTATGTGATGGCCAAACGCTCCCAAAAAATGTGGGGCCCGTACAAAGAAGAGAAGCAAC
This sequence comes from Bacteroidaceae bacterium, assembly GCA_031552405.1. GTDB lineage: Bacteria > Bacteroidota > Bacteroidia > Bacteroidales > Bacteroidaceae > UBA1794. The sequence goes on from JAVBMN010000020.1 coordinate 86,798, forward strand.
TGGCACAACCCAGTCGGGAGGCGATGGAGCCCAACCAGGGAGGTATCGTGCTGGGAAAGGACGGGAACTGGTATTTCTTCACCCATCACGGTACAGGCGAGTGGAGCGGACGAATTGCCAGTCTGCTGCCTGTAACCTGGATAGACGGATGGCCCATTATAGGCGAAGTGCTTCCGCAGGGTATCGGAGCCATGAAGTGGGAAGGGGCTATACCCTTTGACAGCAAAGAAAAACTAAGCATCCGGCGGAGTGATGACTTTGACCAAGAAAAACTTTTTGCGCAATGGCAGTGGAATTACCAGCCACGGAAGGAGAAATTCTCTTTAACAGAACGCCCGGGATGGCTACGTCTGAAAGCCTTCCTTCCCTTAAAGGCCAATCAACTGATGTATGCTGGAAATACACTGACGCAGCGCTGTTTCAGGAAACAAAGCAATGATGTCATCCTGAAAATGGATCTCACACACATGACGGACGGGCAAAAGAACGGACTTTGCCACTTCTCTTCCCAGCATGCCGCCATTGGTGTAGTGAAGGAAGGAGATGCATGCTATCTTGAATACCGAAAGAATAATCAGATAACCCGTGGAGCGCAACTCACAACGCCCTACATCTGGCTCAAATCGAAATGGGGATTAGACGGGAAATCGTACTTTTATTACAGTCAGGACGGAGATCATTTCATGCCCTTCGGAGACCCTTATCAGTTAGTGTGGGGAAACTACCGGGGAGATCGTTTAGGCATTTATTGCTTCAATGACAACCAAGAAAGCGGATTCGTGGATGTGGATTATTTCCACTATCAATAGCTGCCAACACTTCTTTTTATGAAGAAACGCTAACAAGCACTTGTCATACTGATTATAATTTGTACTTTTGTCTTCCATTTTTATGCGAGTTCCATTTTATGACCAGCGCTGACATCCAACAGGTTAAATTACGTTTCGGCATTATAGGCAATGACGAGGCACTGAACCGTGCCATCGACATTGCCATTCAGGTGGCGCCTACCGACCTTTCTGTGCTCATCACCGGAGAGAGTGGCGTGGGTAAAGAGAACTTTCCCAAGATCATCCACCAGTTCAGTCGTCGTAAACACGGCCAGTACATTGCTGTAAACTGTGGTGCCATCCCCGAAGGCACCATTGACTCCGAACTCTTCGGACACGAAAAAGGTGCCTTCACCGGAGCTATCGGTGAGCGAAAAGGATACTTTGGCGAAGCCAATGGCGGCACCATCTTCCTAGACGAAGTAGGCGAACTTCCATTAGCCACCCAGGCACGACTGCTGCGCGTACTGGAATCGGGCGAATTCATTAAAGTAGGTTCTTCCAAAGTAGAAAAGACGGATGTACGCATCGTAGCTGCTACCAATGTGCGCCTGTTGGACGCTATCAGCCAAGGCCGTTTCCGCGAAGACCTCTTCTACCGCCTCAACACTGTGCCTATCCAGATACCCGCCCTGCGGGAACGGAAGAGTGACGTGGTACTGCTTTTTCGTAAATTCGCGGCCGACTTTGCCGAAAAATATAAGATGCCCGCCATCCAGCTCACCGAAGAAGGGCGCAAAACCCTTATGCAATACGCTTGGCCCGGTAACGTGCGCCAGTTGAAGAATGTAACAGAGCAAATCTCCATCATTGAGAAAAATCGCGAGATTGATGCAGAACTGTTACTCAAATATCTGCCTGCCACCCCACAATCTACCCTTCTCCCCATGGTGATAGGCAGCGGACACAGCGGGAAAAGCTTTGAAAGCGAACGGGAAATCCTGTATCAGGTGCTTTTCGACATGCGTAAGGATGTGAACGACCTCAAAACACTGGTACATGAGATGAAAGCCGAGAAGAAGGAAGCAGCCGGCGATACTGCTGCCCGTGCCAACCTCATGACCACTTACAACCTGACTCCAAACGAAAGGCATGCCCACATCCAAAGTCCGATGGAAACAACTCATTATGAATCTCCTCAAATGGTGGATGAAGACATCCAGGATACGGAGGAATACATAGAAGAAACCCTCTCGCTGGACGAAGTGGAAAAAGAAATGATATGCAAAGCACTGGAGAAGCACCACGGACGCCGTAAACTGGCCGCCCGCGATTTGAACATCTCCGAACGAACCCTCTACCGAAAGATTAAAGCGTATGGACTGGAATAAACTGTACCGGAAGAAAACAGTTACATTGTTCACCTTCACCTTATTATTAATAACAGGAGTAGGGTGTACCGTGTCTTACAGCTTTAACGGATCTTCTATCGACTATAGCAAAACCCGCACCATCAGCATTGCCGATTTTCCCATTCGTGCCGATTATGTATATGCGCCCATGGCTATTGTATTCAATGAAGGCCTGCAATCTATCTATGCCCGCCAAACCAAGCTGAGGCAGATCAACAAAGGGGCCGACCTGGAGATCTCCGGCGAAATCATCGGATACCGTCAGATCAATCAGGCTGTAAAAGCCGACGGATATGCCTCGGAGGTAAAGCTGGAAATGGAGGTAAACGTGCGTTTTACCAACAACAACAAACACGAAGAAGACTTTGAAAAAAAGTTCTCTTCCAACCGCATGTTTGATGCCTCGCAGCCCTTGATTACCGTACAGGATGACCTTATCAATGAAATGACCAAAGACATTGCCGAACAGATCTTTAACGCTACCGTAGCCAACTGGTAGTCCTTAACCGCCTGCCATGAATACCACTCAAATCCTGCACCTGACACGTCATCCGGAATTCCTGAACCGTGATACGCTGTACGAACTGAGGAACCTTCTCAGTCACTACCCCTATTTCTCTATAGCACGCATCCTGTATCTGCACAATCTGTACCTGTTGCGGGAACAAAGCTTTCAGGAAGAGCTGAAAATGGCCGCATTACAGGTGAGCGATCGCCACCGACTGTTCCAGGTCATTGAAGGCCACAAGTACCAATACGTACCCAAGCGTACCGAGCAATCCACCCCTGCTCCGTCCGCACTACAGGGCGAAAACCAGACGGGAGAGAGCCGTACCCTGGACCTCATCAACCAGTTCCTTTCTCAACAGCCCGAGAAAGAAATACTCGTACCCTTTGATCTCACCAGTGATTACACGACCTACCTGTTGGAAGAAAATACGGAAAGTTCCCCCATAGAAAAACCTGCGAAGAAAGAAAGACCACATACCCCTGCCAGGCCCACCCCTCTCACTCAATCGATCAAGGAGGAAGAACCCGAAGAAGAGCCAATCGCAGAAACAGAAGCGATGGATGAGAGCTATTTTACCCTCACCTTAGCTAAAATATACACAAAACAAGGGCAATACGAGAAAGCACTTGAAATTATTAAAAGCATAAGTTTGAAGAATCCAAAAAAAAGTGCTTACTTTGCAGACCAAATTCGATATTTGGAGAAACTAATTATTAACTCAAAAAAGAAATAGAAGATATGTATTTACTTTTGATCATCCTCATTGTTGTGGCTGCAATCATGCTAAGCTTCGTCGTGTTGATTCAAAATTCTAAAGGAGGCGGTCTTGCTTCTAACTTTTCATCTTCCAACCAGATTATGGGAGTGCGTAAGACTACCGATTTTCTGGAAAAAGCCACTTGGGCACTTGCTGGTGTTATTGTAGTATTAAGCATTGTGAGTGCTTATACACTACCTACTTCCGGTGTAGCACAGCAATCGGTGCTTATGAAAGATGCGCAGGAAAATGCCGCTACCAATCCGCTGAATGCACCTGCTGGTTTCGGTACTCCGCAAAGCAATGACCAGCAAGATGCTTCTGCTCCACAGGGAAATGAAGCAGCTCCGGAAGCACCAGCCAACTAATTACTGAAACAGTACCCTCGTATGGAATATCTGCATTACAATGTAGCACACCATTCATTTACAATAGCCGCACCCCTATCAGGTGCGGTTTTTGCAATTATGCCTTCCTATCAGCCTTTCCAGTTAAAGGAGGCGCCAGCCACACCGGTCTTTACCCTGACACTTTCCGAAGAGGAACTGACTACAGATGCCCCTTTTTACACCTCTTTCGAGTGGGATGATGCCAAGTGTGAGGTGTATCGTAACGAGGAAGAATATGCCTTCCGGATGACCCCGATAGACAGTACGGAAAGTTTCCTGATGAAGTGTGACACACGCTTTTCACGCGCCTATCTACAACAAAGGGTGGAACATCCGGCTTTTGGATTCATCCTGGGAAACTTTATCATGAGTTTGTACGCATTCTCCTCAGTAGACCAGGATACCCTTCTTATGCATGCTTCCGTGATACGCCACCAAGGGAAAGGATACCTTTTTCAAGGAAAAAGTGGAACAGGGAAAAGCACTCACAGCTCTCTGTGGATTAAACATATACCACAGGCCGAGTTGCTGAATGATGACAACCCCGTAATTCGTATGATTGATGGCGAAGCCCGTGTATTTGGCTCGCCTTGGAGCGGAAAAACGCCTTGCTATCGCAACGAGGAGGCCCCTATTGGCGCATTTGTTCGCTTAAGTCAGGCACCACAGAACCGCATCAACCGTCAGCAGGTACCACAGGCCTTTGCCTCCATATTCCCCTCCTGTTCTTCCATGAAATGGGACAAGCGAGTGAATGATGCCATCTGCCATACTGTAGGATTATTGGCCACACAGGTACCTGTATATCATTTGGAATGCCTGCCTGACGAGGCTGCAGCGCAACTCTGCCACCAAACCGTAACGCATTCCTAAAAGCCCCTGTGGATACCATGAAAGAAACTCCCCGTGTAGCCATTGCCAACTGCCTGTTGCTGCCGCAGATCAAGGATCTTATTCTCAACGGGCATACCGTAACCATTCTGGTACGCGGTAATAGCATGAATCCGTTTATGGTAGACCGCCGGGACAAAGTGACCATCGCCCCTCTTAACCACGAACCACGCATAGGCGATCTGCTCCTGGCATACGACGCACCCTATGACCGTTATGTACTGCACCGCCTCATCCGTACCGAATACCCCTCGGCAGGCAAAAGCGATAGCCAGAACTCTGAAACGATGTATGTGCTCATGGGAGATGGAAATACACAAGGGACGGAATGCATCTTACGCCAGGATATAATAGGTGTGGTAACCGCCATCCTCAGAAAAAAGAGAGCCTACTCTACCAACTCCATTCTATGGAAAGGCTACTCAGCCGCCTGGATATCCCTAAAGCCCGTTCGTCGCTGGTTGTTGGCGGGCTGGAGAAGAATATAAACCCACTTTATTACTTAATACACTATGAAACAGAAAGAAGGATTCAAGTTACGCCACATAGGCAAAGAGCACATCATTGTAGCTGAAGGACTGGAAAACATTGATTTTAGTAAGATCATCTCCCTGAACGACTCCGCTTCCATGCTGTGGGAAGCCATAGAAGGAAAAGAATTCACAGTTGAAGAGCTGGCCGACCTGCTTATCGAAGAATTCAACATAGATCATGAAACCGCTTTGGCCGATGCCCAGTCACTGGCAGAAGGCTGGATTGACGCTGGAATTGTAAGCTAGTAACCACAAATGCCTGCCCGTACGCCTGCCAACACCCTCCGCCAGGCTGCCCCAAAAGCACTTGCACTCCTTCGCTGGCTGTGGGGAAGCAGTCGCGGACGCCGAATGCCCCTCTTCGTAAACTGCCTGCTAGGCACTGCGAATGTGGGTCTTGGCTTACTCTTTATATGGTATTCCAAACGGGTGATAGATACTGCTACCGGAGATCTGGAAAGTAGTATCTGGGTAGAAGGGACCTATACAGCCCTGCTGTTACTGGCACAAATAATTCTGAATGGAGCAGAGACCTGGCTCACCAACCGCATGCAGGTGAATGTGGCCAACGAGATGCGACAAGGCCTGTTCCTCCATATCCTGCAAAGCCGCTGGAACTCCCTGCACACCCTGCATACCGGGGATATAGTAAACCGTATTGAGCAAGACACTCAGCAGGTGGTAAACCTACTGACTGCTACCCTCCCTTCACTGATTATCAGCAGTGTGCAACTCACAGCCGCCTTTGTGTTTTTCTGTTATCTCGATGCCCGATTGGCTTGGATCACATTGGGAATCATCCCGGTATGCCTGCTATTCAGTAAACTATATGTGCGCAGGATGCGTCGTTTTACACGGGAGATCAGACACAGCGACAGCCGCATCCAGTCGGTTATTCAGGAAAGTGTACAACACCGTACTGTCATCAAGACACTGGAAGAACGCCCGCGCCATCTGAATCTGCTGGACGATCTGCAACAAACACTACGCATGCAGATCAACCGCCGCACCCGATTCTCTATCCTTTCGCGCAGCACGGTAGCCATAGGTTTCGCCGGAGGATATCTCACCGCCTTCCTGTGGGGAGCACATCAAATGTCCATTGGGTTGATTACCTTCGGTACGATGACGGCCTTCCTGCAGTTGGTTAATCAGATCCAGTCGCCTGCCTATTCCCTGTCACGGCTTGTACCGGGAATTATCAATACGTTGACTGCCGCCGAGCGACTCATTGAACTGGAAAAGCTGCCTGCCGAAGAACAAGGATCTCCCCTCCTATTGGAAGGAGCTCCGGAAGTGCGTTTGCAGCATGTACACTTCCATTATGACGACAACCGCGGCATAAAGGAAATCTTCCGTCACCTGAACCTCGTCTTCCCCGCAGGAAGCAGCACCGCCGTACTGGGTGAAACAGGAGCCGGAAAGACTACCCTGATCCGCCTGTTGCTAGCCCTCACCCAGCCTGACAAGGGGGAGATCACACTACATACAGCGAGCGAATCGCACCCGGTGAGCCCACAGACCCGCATCAATTTCGTATATGTTCCGCAAGGAAACACCCTGTTCAGCGGTAGCATACGCGACAATCTTCTGATGGGAAACCCCGCTGCCACGGAAGAGGATATGCGCCGGGTACTGGAAATAGCCGAGGCGCAGTTTGTATTTGATCTCGACAACGATCTTGAAACCTCTCTATCCGAAAATGGAGGAGGCCTATCCGAAGGGCAGGCTCAACGCATCGCCATCGCCCGTTCGCTACTCCGTCCGGGAGGTATTCTGCTATTCGATGAAGCCACCTCAGCCCTCGATACCGAAACAGAAGAGCGCCTGCTGCAAAACCTCAGTCGGCATCACGCCCATAAGACGCGCATCTTCATTACTCACCACCCAGCCCTTGCAGCTTGTTGCGACCAGGTTTTCAAATTATAACCTTTAGACTTATACCTCAGATGAATACACTTTTATTAAGGGATGAGAAGATATTCCCAAACGAAACCGTATTAAAAAAAGCACTGAAAGACAATTACCCGGCCTTCGAAGAGTTCTACCATTTTTTTGCAGCACAAGAAGTAAGACTGGAATGGAGGTATTACAGAGATGGAAAAGCCTGGCTGGGAAAACTCCTGCTGAGAGAAAGAAAAAACCTCGGCTGGCTTTCTGTCTATGACGACCATTTCCGAGTTACCTTCTATTTCCCGGAAAAACACAAAGGAAAAGTTTCCAGACTCTCCATTACCCCCGCTCTCAAAGAAGAATTCTTCCAACAAAGCCTCATCAAGAAACTAAACCCCTTGTCTATCCGCATATCCGATAAAGAAGCGCTAAAGGATCTATCAGAAGTTCTGCTATTAAAAATAAGTTTATAATAATCCGGTGTCATATCCGATAGCTAAACGGACAGACTGTACCAAACACTTCTATTAAAAATATATTTCAGGCACAATAAAACCCCAAAAAAACGGTTTACTAAATCGTACTAATCACACTATTTCCCATTATCTCATACTTCTGGGATAATGACATACCGGATAAGATATGCCGATTATCTCACGAATATTCTTCTTCATTAGCATGCTCTTCCTAGGAGTTCAAGGAGTGCATGCCCAACAGAGTCCGAAGCGAATGGAATTTCGCGGAACTGTTACGGAGCGCCACACAGGCGAAACACTGGCCGGAGCGGCAGTGTATGTAAAAGAAACCAAACAAGGTGTCGTTACCGACAAAGAAGGGCATTTCCTACTGCCACTTCCCAAAGGAATCTACCAACTACAAATCAGCCTTACCGGCTACAATCCTCAGGAAATCAGACTGAACACAGACAGCGTACAGTCGCTCGACGTACGACTTGATTCCCGCACAAAGGAACTGGATGAAGTCATCGTATCCGGTCGGAAGAAGGATGACAATATAACCAGCACAGAGATGGGTGTAGAACGACTGAACATCGTACAGATACGCCGCCAGCCCGCACTGATGGGTGAGGTGGACGTGCTGAAATCCATCCAGCTGCTGCCCGGTGTGCAAGCCGTGAGCGAAGGAGGATCAGGGTTCAGTGTACGCGGCGGATCGCCTGACCAGAATCTGGTGTTGCTGGACAATACCACGGTGTACAACCCCTCCCATCTGTTCGGGTTCTTCTCTACATTCAACAATGACATAGTTAGCGGACTGGAACTGTACAAAGGCGACTTCCCCCTCAAATACGGTGGACGCCTGTCCTCACTGCTCAATGTAGAAACAAAGTCGGACAAGCCCGCACGTTTCCAGGGAACGGGAGGTATCGGCCTTGTATCCAGCCGCCTGATGCTGGAAGGTCCTCTAGGCGAACGCACCTCCTGGATCGTGGGCGGACGGCGCAGTTATGCCGACCTCTTTCTGAAACTATCCAGCAACGAAGCCCTGAACAGCTCGGCCATCTACTTCTATGACATGAATGCCAAGGTGACACACCGCTTCTCCGGCAAAGACAAACTGGAGTTGAACGGATACTATGGAAAGGATATGTTTTCGGCCGACATGGGCGGATTCAACTATGGAAATGCTGCTGCCTCGCTAACCTGGAACCATATATTCAATGAGCGTTTTCTGGTAAGAACAAGCCTCAACCTGAGCGATTATCAATACGGACTGAGCTCCAATGTGGGAGATACGAAGATGGACTGGACAGCCGGGATCTTCGACCTGGGAATGAAGATCGACTTCAGCCAGCACCTAAACCCCTGGCTCAACCTTAGTTACGGTGTATCCGGTACCTACCATCACTTCAACCCCGGAAAGGTAACGATGACCGACCAGGAAGACTACGATGTAGAAGGAAACAACGGATTGGAATATGGCGTATATCTATCCAATGAGCACGAAGTGGGATCGCGCCTGAGCCTGCGCTACGGAGTGCGATGGTCCATCTTCCAGAGCATGGGAGCAGCTACCGTCTACGGCTATGATAAAGACTATGAAGTAAGCGACTCCACCTATTACGGCAAAGGAAAGATCTACAATACCTACATGAACCTAGAACCCCGCCTCACCGCCACATTCCGGCTGAACGAGGTTTCTTCCCTTAAAGGAAGCTATGCGCACAACGTGCAATACATACAGTTGGCACAAAACTCCGCGGCAGGCTCACCCATTAACGTATGGTTCTCGGCCAGCCCCAATGTAAAACCGCAAACAGTGGATATGTTCTCCGTAGGATACTTCCGCAACTTTAAGAATAACATGTATGAAACCTCCGTGGAGGCGTACTACAAAAAGCTGGATAACGTGATCGACTTTGCCGAGCACGCCTCCCTGCTCCTGAACCAACGCATGGAAGGCGAAGTGCGCACCGGCACGGGCCGTTCCTACGGTATTGAGTTCATGGCAAAGAAGAACAGCGGACGCCTCACCGGGTTCCTCAACTACACCCTCTCCCGCTCAGAGCGTACCATCCCCGAGGTAAACAACGGAGAAACCTACTTGGCCCCGTTCGATAAGACACACAGCGTAAACATCTCCGCCAACTACGAGATCTCCCCCAAATGGAACGTCTCCGCCACTTGGGTGTACGCCACAGGAAACCCCACCACCTACCCCACCGGACGCTTTGAAATCAATGGCGAATACTTCCCCATCTACTCCGGACGCAACGAATACCGCAAGCCCGATTATCACCGCATGGACCTCTCGCTGAACTACATCCCCAAGCCCGATTCCAAGAAACGCTGGAAGGGAGAATGGAACTTCTCCGTATATAACGCCTACGGCCGGAAGAATGCCTGGCTGATCAGCTACAATCAGGTGGATTATCCCATGCCTACGGCAGAGATGTATTACCTCTTCGGCATAGTGCCCTCTATTACGTACAACTTCAAATTCTGATGCCATGTTTATGCGAATCTCCCACATAATCCTTACCCTTTTGCTTGCCATCCTGCTACTGCCGGCCTGCAAGGAAGTCATTGAATTAGATACGGACAACTCCGCTCCTGTAATTGTCATCTACGGATGCCTTACGGACGAGCCGGGACACCAAACCATACAAGTATCCTCCTCGGCTCCCTATTTCGACCAGGAGCCTAACCAAGGCATCTCCGGTGCCACGGTAAGCATCCTCTCTTCAGAGGGTGAAACCATCCTCTTTCAGGAGAACGATACCGTACCAGGACTGTACGAAACCATCGACCTCATAGCCGGTGTTCCGGGAGTGAGCTATTCATTGAGCGTAGAGGTAGACTTCAACCAGGATGGTATCCCCGAAACCTACACCGCCTCTACCCTCATGCAGACTCCTGTTGAAATAGATTCCATCCGTATCGGACATACCGTAAACAAAGGATACGAGGGATACCAGATGTACATGTACGCGCAGGAACCGCCTACTACCGACTTCTACCTTGCAAAATATGAGGTGAACGACTCCCTCGTCACTGCCAAAATCAGCATGTACGAAGTCATGAAGGATGATCTTATCAACGGTCAATACCTGAATGGCATGTCGCTCATGATGTTCCAGGATGCCGCATACGAGGAAAAAGAAGGCAATGACTACGAGGAAGAAATGATCTACCTGCGCGAAGGCGACAAGGTAACCCTCCTCTTCAGCCGCATCGAGAAAGGCTATTTCAACTTCGTCCGCCAAAGCAAGAAAGAGATGCACGGTGAGAACCCATTCTTCGGAGGCCCCTCCTCCAACATTGCTACCAATATAAGCGGTGGAGGTGTAGGATACTTCACCGCCTTCTGCGTAACCCGCATGACAACAGTGGTGGATACAAAGTAAGGCTAGCCTGTCTGCGCTTTTAAGATTCTTGTAACAACGAAGTAACCTCTGCCTGCAATCTGGGTAAATGATTTATCACAATACTCCAAAGAATATCTACAGAGAGGCTATCGTATCCATGAATAATGTAATTGCGAGCATCCACAATCCGCCTAAAGCATAAATCGGATGCAAAGACATCATACAATTTAGGTTTACCTTCAAAAGGCTCTTATCAAAAACAACACCCTAATGAATAATCCGTTTCACTCAGGATTTGTGGAAAGTTTCGGACTTACCCGTTCATTCCCTGTATTTCCTGCAGGATTGTCAGGGCGGTTTCTACGCTTTGCACGTCCTTGATGTTCATGCTGCGCTTGTGGCCGGCTTCTTTCAGAGTGCAGCGGCGGGTATAGTGCTGCAGGTAAGCGATTATTTTCCCGAAGGCATCGCTCTGGTAATAAGGTGAGTCGGGATTGCTGACGAAGTACAGGAACATGCGGTCGCTCCTAAGCAGAATCTTCTCGATACCCAGGCGGCGGGCGAAACGACGCAGGGGAACGATGCGCATCAGTTCCTCGCCTTCACGGGGGATGGTGCCGAAGCGGTCTTCCAGGCGGGCACGGAACTGGGTTACTTCCTCGTCGGTTTTCAGGTTATCCAGCTCGCGATAGATGAGCATGCGCTCGCTGCTGCTGGGGATGTAGGTTTCGGTGAAGAAGAGTTCCAGGTCGCTTTCTACGTTACAGTCCTCTACGAAGCCCTCGCCGGAGATGGTACCATCGGTGGTACGCTGCTCTTCGGCGTAGAGGTCGGCAAACTCATCTATCTTGAGTTCCTGCACGGCTTCGGCCAGAATCTTCTGATAGGTTTCATATCCCACATCGGCAATAAAGCCGCTTTGCTCGGAGCCTAGCAGGTTTCCGGCGCCACGGATGTCCAAGTCTTGCATGGCAATGTGGATACCGCTGCCCAGGTCGCTGAAACTCTCAATGGCCTGCAGGCGGCGTTTGGCCTCCGGGGTAAGAAGTTCGGCAGGCCTTGTCAGCAGGTAACAGAAGGCCTTGCGGTTGCTACGGCCCACGCGGCCGCGAAGCTGGTGCAGGTCGCTCAACCCGAAATTGTGGGCATTATTAATAATGATGGTATTTACATTGGGGATGTCGATGCCGCTCTCTATGATAGAAGTGGCGATGAGCACGTCATAATCATGATTGATAAAATCGAGGATGATCTTCTCCAGTTTCTCCGGTTCCATCTGTCCATGACCCACACATACGCGGGCATCCGGCACGAGGCGGCGCACAGCAGTGGCCAGTTCGTCAATGGAACGAATGCGGTTATTGACCAGGAATACCTGACCGTTGCGGCTCATTTCGAAGTTGATGGCTTCGGCAATCAGTTCTTCGTTGAAGGTATGTACCTCGGTCTGAATGGGGTAACGATTGGGCGGAGGGGTGGTAATCACTGAGAGGTCGCGAGCACCCATCAATGAGAACTGCAAGGTACGCGGGATGGGTGTAGCGCTTAGGGTGAGGGTATCTACGTTTACTTTGAGCTGACGGAGTTTCTCCTTGACGGATACACCAAACTTCTGTTCTTCATCCACTACCAGTAGTCCCAGATCCTTGAACTTAACGCCTTTTCCGATGAGGCGGTGAGTCCCAATAAGGATATCGATCTTCCCTTCTTCCAGGGCTTTGAGTATCTCGGAAGTTTGCTTGGTGGTACGCGCCCTGCTCAGGTAATCCACGCGGCAGGGAAACTCCTTGAGGCGCGAGCTGAACGTCTTAAAATGCTGAAGTGCCAGCACGGTGGTAGGCACCAGCACGGCTACCTGCTTATTATCAGCCACCGCTTTAAAGGCAGCGCGGATAGCTATTTCTGTTTTCCCGAAACCCACATCACCACACACCAGGCGGTCCATGGGCATGATGCGCTCCATGTCGTGCTTCACGTCCTGGGTGGTTTTCAGCTGATCCGGGGTATCTTCATAGATAAAGGAGGCTTCCAGTTCGCGCTGCAGGAAGCTGTCGGGGGTAAAGGCAAAGCCACGTTCCTCCTTGCGCTGTGCATACAGTTTGATAAGATCGCGGGCTATGTCCTTGATTTTCTTCTTGGTGCGCTCTTTCATCTTCTCCCACGCACCGGTACCCAGCTTGTTGATGCGGGGCGGCTCGCCCTCCTTGCCTTTGTATTTGGACACTTTGTGGAGGGAATGGATGGACACGAAAACCACGTCGTCATTCTGATAGATCAGCTTGATAACCTCCTGCGTACCGTTTCCGTTGGGGATGCGCATCAGTCCGGCAAAGCGGGCCACACCATGATCCGTATGTACCACATAATCACCTATCTGGAACTCTTGCAGTTCCTTCAGGGAGAGCGCCAGTTTTCCGCCACGCGCTTTTTCACTGCGCAGGTTGTACTTGTGGAAGCGGTCAAAGATCTGATGATCGGTAAAGAAGCAGCGCTTCAACGTATCGTCCACATATCCTTCATGAATGGTATGCAGCACGGGGGTAAAGGCAATGGCGTCGCCGCGATCGTCAAAGATATCCCGCAGGCGCACTGCCTGCTTTTCACTGTCGGTGCAGATATGGAGGGTGTACCCTTGCTTCAGATAGTCCTGAAACGACTGGCTCACCAAATCGAAATTCTTATGGTATAAAGGCTGGTGATGGGTATGGAACTCTACTCGTGCCTGAGGCGTGCCCGTGGGGTGGCTGCCGAACTCAATATTGCGCAGGCGCGAGGCTCTCTCCATAAACTGCACTTCATCAATCAACAAGGCCGGAAGCTCGATTCGCTCATGCAACTCTACCGCGGCCACCTGCTGCGCCTGCAAGGTGAGTGTTTCCTCTAGGACCGTATGCACTCGCTGGCACAGGTACAAATAATCCTTGGAAGCCAGTACCGTATCCGGTGCCAGAAAATCAAGGAACTGGATCAATGCATCCTCTTGCATTCGCAGCTCCGGAATAATGGAGATCTGCTGCAAAGCCTCGCGGGAGAGCTGTGTTTCTACCTCGAACGAGCGAATGCTTTCCACCTCATCCCCAAAGAAATCAATACGGTAGGGCCATTCCGAAGCAAACGAGAACACGTCCACAATACTACCGCGCAGGGCATACTGGCCCGGCTCATACACATAATCCACCTTTTGGAAGCCGTAACTGCGTAGTACCTCACTCACAAAAGAGAGGTCTACCCGCTCACCTACCGAGAGTTTCAGCGTATGGTCATCCAGTTTTTCCGGCGATACCACCTTCTCGCACAACGCCTCCGGGTAGGTTACTATCAACAGGGGGTCCCCCTTCTGACTGCGCAGGGCCGACAAGACTTCCGTACGTAGTATCTCATTAGCAGCATCCCGCTGACCGTATTTTATGGCCCGCCGAAAGGAAGAGGGGAAGAACAGCACGCGGTCTACCCCCTGCACCTGCGTAAGGTCGTGATAAAAATAACCTGCTTCCTCCGCATCATTCAGCACATACAGATAGTTCAACAAGGTGTTACGAAACAGTGCCGAGGCCACCATTGCCGGCGCAGAAGCACACAATCCCCCCGCGAAAATTCTTTTCACGGAGGAATCTTTCACCGCCTCACTCAGCGCTTTTAGCGAAGGATGCGAGGCATATAAATCCAACAAGTTACTTAATTCCATATTCAGGCAGGAAGCAAAGCGGCGATTTCTGTATCTTCGCCTCTGTATTAGCTCCAAATAGTCTGCAAAATTACAAAATTAGATTTAATAATTTTTGCGCTTCTATGCAAAAACCGTACTTTTGCCGTTCATTAATAATAAAAGGGTAGCGCATGCAAGGTTCCGACTGTTTAGTAATCATCCCCACCTATAATGAGAAAGAGAATATCGCTCAGATTATCCAGGCGGTATTCGCTCTGGAAAAGGCGTTCGATATTCTGATCATTGACGATGGATCGCCCGATGGAACGGCTGCTATCGTAAAAGGAATGCAGCCGGAGTATCCGGAGAAACTGCACATCGTGGAGCGTCAGGGAAAGCTAGGGCTGGGCACCGCATACATTGCCGGCTTCAAATGGGCTTTATCAAGAGGATATGAATATATCTTCGAGATGGATGCCGACTTTTCCCACGATCCGAAAGACCTATTACGCCTGCACGAAGCATGTGCCCGAGAGGGAGCAGATGTATCTATCGGCTCCCGGTATGTAGTAGGAGTCAACGTGGTTAATTGGCCTATGGGGCGCGTATTAATGTCTTATTTTGCTTCAAAATACGTACGACTCATCACCGGACTAAACATTCATGACACTACTGCAGGATTTGTATGCTACCGCCGCAAGGTATTGGAAACGATGGATCTGGATGCCGTACGTTTCAAAGGATACGCTTTCCAGATTGAAATGAAGTATACCGCTGCCGAGCTGGGCTTCAAAATCAAAGAAGTATCCGTCATCTTCACTAACCGAGTGCTGGGCACTTCGAAGATGAGCAAGGGAATCTTTGGCGAAGCTGTGCTGGGAGTGATCCAACTCAAGATACAAAGCATTCGCCGCAAGACCAAACGTTTATACCGAAGCTGCGTAGACGATACAGAATGAAAACAATACTAATCCAGGATGCCACCCTCCTCAATGAGGGGAGATGCGAAAAAGGCTCCCTGCTCATAGCTGGCGAGACCATAGCCGGAATATATACCCCCCACGAATCGCTCCCTGCTGCCGATGAGACTATTCAGGCAGAAGGACTGCTGCTCATGCCGGGAGTGATTGATGACCATGTACATTTCCGCGAGCCGGGACTGACTCAAAAAGCCGACATTCACAGCGAGAGCCGCGCCGCAGCGGCCGGAGGGGTTACCTCGTACATGGATATGCCCAATACCATTCCGCAAACCACCACGCTGGAAGCACTGAACGACAAGTTCTCACGGGCAGCCGAGACAAGCCTTGTCAATTACTCTTTCTACTTTGGCGCCACCAATGAGAATGCCGGATTGCTGCCCCGTCTGGACAGGACACAGGTATGCGGTGTGAAACTCTTTATGGGGTCGAGCACCGGCAATATGTTGGTTGACAGGAAGGAAGCATTGCAACGCATCTTTGAAAGTACCGACCTGCTTATTGCCACCCACTGTGAAGACTCGGCGCGTATTGCCGTCAACACCCAACGCATCTGCCAGACAGAAGGGGAAGATCCGGATGTGCGCTTCCACCCCATCATACGTGATGCAGAGGCGTGCTATGCCTCTACGGCACTGGCCGTGGAATTAGCTGACCAAGCCCGCGCCCGCCTGCATGTGCTCCATTTGACCACTCAGCAGGAACTCTCCCTATTTCAGGCCGGAGACATCGCCGGAAAACGGATCACCGCCGAGGCCTGCGTAGCGCATCTGTTGTTTAGCGAGGCTGAGTATGCCACCCTGGGGACCCGCATAAAGTGCAATCCCGCGATTAAGTCGGCCGCCGATCGCCAAGCCCTGCGCCAAGCCCTGAAGGCCGGGCTTATTGACGTAGTAGGCACCGACCATGCCCCCCACCTGCTCAGCGAGAAGCAAGGCGGCGCACTGAAAGCTGTATCGGGCATGCCCATGCTGCAATTCTCTCTGGTAACCATGCTGGAGCTGTGCCGTGAAGGTGTATTCAGCTACGAAGAAGTGGTGAACAAGATGTGCCATGCGCCCGCCACATTGTACGGAGTCTGCAAAAGAGGATACCTGCGAAAAGGTTATCAGGCTGATCTGGTCTTGGTAGATCCCAAGGCAGAATGGACACTTAACCCGGATACCATCCTGAGCAAATGCGGATGGAGCCCGCTGGAAGGACGCACCTTCTCACACCAGGTAGTACGCACCTTGGTAAACGGACATACCGTGTTCCAGGAAGGACGCATTGACGACTCTTTCCGCGGAACCGCATTGCAATTTGAATAACCCCCGCCATGCTATACTCCTACTCTATCCATGAGTTGGTGGAATACATCAACTGGGCCTACTTTTTTCATGCCTGGCAACTGGGCGGAAAGTTTGGCGCCATTGCCGGAATACACGGCTGTGATGCCTGCCGGGCCGGATGGCTTGCCTCCTTCCCTGAGGCGGAACGCAACAAAGCCGCCGAGGCCATGCAGTTATTTAAAGAGGCCAACCGCATGCTGAACCGGCTGGACGAAGAATACCGCATACAAGGAATCACCGAGCTTTTCGATGCAAACAGCCAAGAGGACGATCTACTTATCAGTACCCCAGAGCTGCCAAGTCCTTTGCGCTTCCCATTGCTACGCCAACAGACAGCCTCGGATACACAGCACTGCCTGTGCCTGAGCGACTTCATACGCCCCCTATCCCAAGGAACACCAGACCGCATAGGCTTTTTCGCCACCGCCGCCGATCCCGAGATGGAACAACTCTACCTGGACGACCCCTACCGCCACCTCCTGGTACAAACTTTGTGTGACCGCCTAGCCGAAGCTGCCGCCGAGAAGATGCATCAGCAAGTACGAAAAGTACAATGGGGATATGCCCCCGAGGAAACACTCACTCCACAGGAATTGTGGAGAGAAGAATTCAGCGGCACACGCCCGGCTGTAGGTTACCCGTCGCTTCCGGATCAATCGGTAATCTTTCTTATCGACCACATCCTCCACCTTCCACGTATTGGCATCCACCTCACTGAAAACGGAGCCATGAGGCCTCACGCCTCCGTATGCGGCATGATGCTGGCACACCCTGCTGCGCAGTATTTTGCAGTAGGCAAGATTGGCGAGGAACAACTAACTGATTATGCCTCACGCCGTCAACTGCCCGTAGAAGAAATACGCCGCTTCCTGACGGCTAATATTTAATATGTATGATTGCAAAACTGATACTTATATTCCTAGCCCTGCTCATCCTGCCGGATGTGTATATCTACACTTTCTTTGTAGCCCGCTGGCAAGGAAACATCTGGCTTAAGCTACTCTATTTCCTGCCTACCTTATTGCTGCTGGCAGGAATCGGATGGAGCTTCTACACAATGGCACACTGGACGGGCAACCAGCAAATGCTTCAAATCCAGTGCTTCATCTGGATATTGTTCCTGTTTGTATTCCCCAAGCTCCTGTTCTTCCTCATCCACCTGACCGGGTACCCGTTGATACGCTGGGCACACCTGCCGAAGAGTATAGTAATAGGCACCGGACTGGTATTAGCCACCGCCTCCGTGCTCACATTGATATATGGATACTCAAAGGGACGCTCAGACTTCGAGGTCAAAGAAATCACCTATCGTTCCGACCAACTTCCGGATAAATTCCGTGGATTCCGCATCGTGCAAATCTCTGACCTGCACTTGGGCAGCTCCATCGGGAGGGAGAAAGACATTGAGAAACTTGTAAACGAGATAGACAACCTGCATCCGGATCTGATACTCTTCACCGGCGACCTGGTAAACAGCCGGGCCGATGAAACCGATTCATTCCGCCCCATCCTTTCCCGCCTGCATGCCCCATACGGAGTATACTCTGTAATGGGTAACCATGATTACGGTTCCTACTTCCGTTGGAATACAAGAAGGGAACAGGCCGAAAATGTACAAACCGTACAGCGATATCAACAGGAAATGGGCTGGAAACTCTTGAATAACAGTCATGCCTTCTTACACAAGGATACTGATTCTATCGCTCTCATCGGTTGTGAGAACTGGGGAGAGCCTCCCTTCTCCCAATACGGAAACTTACCAAAAGCACTAAAAGGCGCAGAGCATGTACCATTTAAAATACTGATGAGTCACAACCCCCGTCACTGGCGTGCGGAGGTACTGCCACACAGCGACATCCAGCTAACCCTAGCCGGACACACCCATGCCATGCAACTGCGTGCGGGACACCACTCACCCTCTTCCTATATCTACCCGGAATGGGGAGGTGCATACTACGAAGGTCAGCGCGCACTATATGTCAATATCGGCATAGGAGTTACCCTGCTTCCCGTACGCATCGGTGCACGTCCGGAGATCACTGTGTTTACATTGGAAAAGGGAAAGGAGTAATGCGAAGCGTTATCCGATCTTGGATATCTTGCGGAGTTTATCCTCGTCTATCAGCTTTATCTTACGCCCGTCAATAGCGATAAGACGCTCATTGGCAAAATTTGACAAGGTGCGAATCGCGTTAGAGGTAGTCATATTGGATAGATTGGCCAAATCCTCACGCGAGAGGTAAATGCTCAGTGTATATCCATCTTCTTCCACCCCGTAGGCATCATGAAGGAAAAGCAGAGATTCCGCCAGGCGCCCACGGATATGTTTCTGCGTAAGATTTACAGTACGCTCATCTGCTATACCCAAGTCCACTGACAGCAAACGAACAAAATACATAGCCAATTTTGCATTCTCACCCAATAGTCTTGTAAGCACCTCCATGGGTATCAGGCAAATAATAGAAGGCTCAAAAGCCGCCGCCTGTGTCAGATAGTTTTCTCCAGCCCAATAGGCTCGATAGCCAAAATAACCCACCGAGCTGATCACCCGGATAATTTGGCTACGTCCACCCACTCCATCCTTATAAATTTTTACCTTTCCAGAGAGAAGGCACATTAAATGAGTCGAAGATTCACCTTCCATATAGATGACCTCATTCTTCTTATACGTCTGAACAGTAAAGTTACTGATCAAGAGCTTCTGTTGCTCTTCGGTCAATAAGCTCCACAATTCAGAGATAGAATCAATGATCTCCTTCTCACTTATTATTTTCTTTACCATAAAGAAGATGTTGAAGAAATATGTTAAACGGCACAAAAATAGTAATTTTGCTTCAATAAACTCACGAATTGATGCTTTTTTTGCTTCACCAAAAGAAAGTATAGCCATTCTTAGTATAGTGCCGAAGAAATACGCTTCACGTTTTTGCCACATTTACGGAACAGTTCTTTTTTATAGTATTACTAATCAATGATTTAAAATAGTGCGATAAGTTCTGTCGATTTCTTGCCTGAAAGAAATGCGTAAAACATTTGGCAGAATCAAAAAATCATTCTATCTTTGCACCGCAATTAAGGGAACAGCCTTAACAACCCATGGAAGTGTGGGTGAGTGGCTGAAACCACCAGTTTGCTAAACTGACGTACGGGTAACTGTACCGGGGGTTCGAATCCCCCCGCTTCCGCGAAAGGCACCTTAAATGCAGAAACAGAGTCTACATCAGGCTCTGTTTTTTTTGTATATTGGGATGAACAATAGCGAATCAAGGGGATCACGGATCACGGATCACCGTTAAAACTTGAGGGATTTTGTATTTAGGCATATAATTTACTTAGTCTGAACAGAAAGAACGCCTTGTCTTTTACTCCCCTGAACACCCTTCTAAAGGCTTTGATTTTGGATCACCGTTAAAACTTGAGGGATTTTGTATTTAGGCATATAATTTACTTAGTCTGAACAGAAAGAACGCCTTGTCTTTTACTCCCCTGAACACCCTTCTAAAGGCTTTGATTTTTG
>JAVBMN010000008.1:0-97330 GCA_031552405.1 Bacteroidaceae bacterium
GGGAATGCTCCGTTTTTTTGCCTCTTTTTGCTCGTTTCTTCCAGAAATGAACGGGAATGCTCCGATTCTCAGGCCGGTTTTAGGCGATTTTTAGACACCTGGGAAATCGATTTTCTGGGTGGGGATGCTCCGATTTATCCATGATAATCAAAGTATTGCAGCCAATTTGCATAATTCATATTCATTAATAATAGTGGCGCCTTTGAATTTGGATTTATCAATTTACATATTTCATTTAACTCGGATCTATTAGGATAGTCATTGGCTAAATTTACATTTGCTTCCTTTGCAATTGCATTAATTAATGATTTAGCTATGCCTATCACGCTAAGAGTTTTATTTGAGATGTAATTGTACAAGTTCTCTTTGTCTTTCTGGTCTTTTAGATGTACAACCAGAAAATAAAATATAAATGCAGAAACGTATGCAAAGCTTAATTCATAACTTATTTGGCCTATTTTCCCTGCACCTTTGAATATCTCAGGAATATTAACAAACCAAAAATTCATTAATATAATAAAAATGATTGCAGCCAAAAAGAGAATAGATAAATCCGATCTTAAGGATGCAATGTTTCTATAAATTTTCGTAAGATATTGTTTAATCATTGCTACGTTTTTTATTCTTGCTTTTTAGAATCTGTTTTGAGTTCCTTTTTGGCCTGTTTTTCTGTTTCCCATCGTCAGATAGCTTGCTATCTTCCTCTTAAAAACAGAAAAATCCTCAAAAACAACTTTCAAAACAATACTGGACAATTCAGAACAGACTCTAAATGTTGCGAAATTACGAAAAAATACGGACTAAAATATATATTTGCATATAAATATACCATGTGCCTTGTTTTATTCTAAGTTGTTTTTTGAAAAAAATCATTACACCCACAATTAGTATTGAGAAAGAGGTACTTAGCAATTAGAAAACCGATTCTTAAGGTAAATCCATCTTGTTTCAATCTTAAAGAACATCCCTGTAACTCTGAATGAAAACAGTAAGTCCAAATAAGCGTTTCCAGAATCCGTAAATAACCATCTCGTCAATACCTCTACTCCATATTTCCAAGTAGGTATAAAATTAGGGTGCGGCATATACATCAACTAAATCTCAATTTTTCTACCAATTAAAAAGCAGCATAAAGAAGTGTGAGTTCTCTATACTGCTTTCTATGCATGCTGCTATACAAGCCCTAGAACTTTACTAACAGCAAAAATCCATAAACTATCAAAAGTCTCTCAGTTTGCTATTTCAAGAATCTTACACGCAAAATATGTTGGGAAGTGTCAAGGCAAGAATGCACATAATCCAATTTTGTCATTAGAATCTCATGATAATAATATTCTTCACCTGTATCTTCCTCCACTCTTTCCATGTGCGAAACAGAGATTTCTAGCAGCTCCAAAGCTTTTTGGTAATACATTTCATCTCCATAGAACTCATCAAATAGGTCTATGTACAAGCAATGAAGATCTATCTCATTACTAAGGGAATTTGCAGGATGAGCATAGAAGCATGCCCTTTCTTTTTCCAATAAGACTAATGCATTATGATTCTTACCTTGCTTTAGTAACTCAATAACTCTTCTGCTAATAATATCTACAGAGTCAACAATAGCGAAATCATTTTTACTAAAATCAAAAGTCGAAGCATTTCCCTGAATAGGCATATCAGAGTCGTCAGTATTGATAGCTCCATCCTTCATATACTGAGATAGTATATCTAAAGCTCGCTCTTGTAATGGGCTGTGACTAGCAATAGAAGAAGAGTCAGCAGAAAGGTTGTTATCCTTATCTGCCTGATCCTCCTTCATGCCACAACTATATAGTAAGAGTGACAAAATAATAACCTTTGATAGATACATGTCTTCAGCTACTTTTTTTCTTTTAATTCTTTAACAATGCGTTTCTCTATATTCAACAATTCTCTGTAATTGAACTTATTTGCGTTGACAAGTCTTGTGAGTTCGGTGGCCAAATCAGTATCTCTAGGATGCTTATCTGGATGGGATCTGATTATTAGACTTTTATACAGATCTTTCGCTTTTGAGATGCTTTCAACGACATTAAAAGTTTCATTGTTTAAATCAGTGCGATCTTTTTTAGGTCTCGAAAATTTCATAGGCAAAGTGTCAATGTGAATCTAATGTGTAGCCTTTTAAGTCAGAGTAACGTTTCATGCAAAACATCTTACCTCTATGTGTCATTTTTCCTTGGACAATTAGAGTATCAAAGCCAATGGACATTAGCTGTCTCAAAAAAGCCTTGTTATTTAGTATGTAATCTGCGATTTCAAATATCTCACAATCGTGCATCCCAAAATCATTTTCTACTGTAATTCTAAATCCGCTTCTTATCCACATTACACTCATTTCATGGGAAAATTCAGGATCTCCTGCTGAAATTGAAACTTTACATAATCGATCTAGCCCGCCTGAATGGAAAGATTCTTTGAAGTTATCATTCATAGCTTGTATAATTCGCATTTTCTCAAACGAACCATCTAAAATTGAATTGATAATCTGTTTAATAAATTCTATAAGTCTCATTCTACAAATCTTTATAAAGAGGGGCTAAATGATTCTTGTTAATACTAGAAATGTCACCACCTCCCATTAACGAGAAAAATTCTTCTAAAATTCGCGCAAGAGTTTCATTCATATTTCTGTCAGTAGATTTATGATGATACCTAAATGTTTGAGACTTATTTAGATACCAAGCTGCATTACTGAAAACGTATGCCCGTGCATCTTCAGCACCCATTTTGACATAGATTTTGGAAGCAACCTTCAATACCCGATCTGTATAATTAACAAACCATTCTTCTGCAGATGCTTGCCTAAATGAAAATATCTTTTTGGGAATCTTTCCTTCAAAAACTGGTTTATATTGATTATTACTTTTTCCATTTGAATCTATTGACAAGAAGTGCCTTATAATCATAAAAAACAAATATTCTTCTTGCAATTCCTTGCTGCTAAATTCACTAATAATGGCTCTTCTGATATTTTGAGATTCTGGTAAATTAAGCATTTGTAAGTATAAATCCTTTCCAAAGACTCCTGTGTATAGAGATACTGAGTTTATCACCCTATAAATATTTCTGGCTTCTAAGTGATACACTTCGTTCAGTTCTTCATTTTTTAGATCATCAATACTTTCAACTAGCGTGTAGGGTGTAACAGAATCAAGCTTAAATTTGTCTTCCATTGATAATTTGTCTTTCTCCAAAATTTTGTCTAATTCAGAGAAATCAATTAGTGGCTTAAATTGATCCATAATTTGATTTTATATATTGGATTGTTTTTATACCTTATTGCGTGAGTTGCTCAAATCCACACGCATCCGAAATTATTTTGAAGAGTTTCAATTCTCTAGGATCAACTTTTCCGTCAGCTTCAACCATTCCAATAAGCAGGGCTACTACTTGTGTCTTTTTTGCCCTATTCATATCTCTAATAATTGATAATGAAGAAAGTAAATTCCATTCTTTTCCTGTCTGAAACTCCTCCTCGCTAATAGAAAATCGAACTTGAATCTGCAAGAAATATAATCCTTCACTAATATCTACATTACTATCCACATTCATCATGTGCACTAAAGCACACACTATTGCTAATTTTTCATTTCTAGTAAATTCCATAGCTAATAATAATTATGCCTCTCTATCCCCAAAGTAAGCATGAATAATAAATTGAATAAAGTGTGGGGAACTACAGTATCTTAGTAATACTGCACACTTCTTGTTTTACTCGAATGAGTATTTGATGAAGAAGTAAATTTCTATATATCTGTTTCTTTCCTTTAATATATTACACCAGTGTTCCCATTACTGGCATGATACAAAAAAAGCGTGGGAACTATTGAATATTACTGTATTGAGGCTCTGGACTGCCCACTTACCCAATAATAAACAATAGCCCACGCCAAACGATATATAGGCCACCTGTACATGACAGGCAGATATATAACATTGGCGCAAGCGTTCTATTGTCTATTATCTTGGGTAGTTGAAATTGTCCAGATTCCAATACAAGATAATATCTTAAACGCTTTTTGTTTCCAATAAATACTTCCACTATATTTACCTAAAACTCTTTTTAAGTCATGGAAGTGCAGCAAAGATAGATAAAAGCTTTTTGATAAGAAAGAAAACCTCATTCAGAAATCCGTATTGCAATAAAATTTAGTCTTTACAAGTA
The DNA here is from genome assembly GCA_031552405.1 of Bacteroidaceae bacterium. Lineage (GTDB taxonomy): Bacteria > Bacteroidota > Bacteroidia > Bacteroidales > Bacteroidaceae > UBA1794. Next base: position 4,193 of record JAVBMN010000008.1, read on the forward strand.
TCTAAAGTCAGGTTACTTTAGTAGGTATGAAATCCAGTCTTGGCCATATAAAAGCAAAAATCTGAAATTCCATACCTACATCGGAATTAGAAAGATAATGACTCATAAGTCTGTAGAATTTCTTCCTGCCTTAGTCCCAGATACCTTTTAGTAATGGCAATGCTTGAATGATTAAACAAGTCCATCAGCTTAACCAGTGCAAGTTCTGCATTCTCACTATTCTGATTATACACCTGCCTGCCAAAGGTCTTTCTAAGAGAATGGCTGCTAAAGTTCTTAATGCTTAACTTGTACTCTGATTTTATCTCTTTCAGCCTGATATTTATCCGCTGAATGGAGAAAACAGTTCCTTTCTGACTTATCAGGATAGGTGCTTTCATACCAATTGGTGAAAGTTCTTTATAACAATCTGCAATGTGACGCTTCAGCTGAGAGTTAATGCGTATAGTCCTGTTCTTTCCTGTCTTTCTCTCAATAAAGGTAAATTCATCCGTACTGAGAATCTGATTCCATGTAAGAGAAAGAATATCACTTATCCTTAATCCCCAGAAACAGCCCAGACTAATAAGGAGTGACATTTTATAGTCTCCATCTTTGTACAGGTTGCGAATAAGATGCATTGCTTCATTCCATTGCAGATAATCTGCTGTAGTGCTACTGTATTTTAAACTCATAATGTTCAGTTTTATATATGACAAAACAAAAGTGAACATCCTGCTTACTACTCAAAAGAAGCTATAAAGCTAACTTCTTGAGCATCAGCAGAACATTCACTTTGCGCATTAGTGATTGATTTTTTAATAGGAAAACAGAGTATTTCTACTTATAGAGTATTCTTATGTACAGTATATTTCTGTATATGTAATATCTCCATGTATAGAATATCTCCGTTTCTTCTCAATCAATAAACCATCTGTATTTCTCATCTCCATGTAATGCAGAATATATTCCAGTGGCAAGTTCTGTAGCATTTAAACTCCTGTCTAAGAAGGAATCTATATAGCTGCTCTTATTTGCACCAGTCAGTAAGTTGTAAAACTTCCACATAGAAAGGTCACTTCCAAAACTGCCAAAATCACTATCCTGTATGTATGCTTTGGCTACACTGTTTATTTGTGTATCAGTAAGCAACATTCTGGGAATCCTCTTTTGATACCCCTGCGGCAATGACTGATAAAGTCGCATTCTGCCTAATAACTGACAGAACTGGTGCTCACTCAGGTAAGAATTAGTAAGAGACTGCATCAGGTGCAGATGTTTGGCAGGGTCATAACGATGAAACATTTCCAGTACAGCTTTATACATCTCCGAAGTATTGGTAACTTCCAGCTGACTCAAATAGCCATCTGTAGATACACACATATTGCAGCATACTTTGTTCTTAAAGCCTATAAACACTTTGAACTTTTCTACTCCCTTTTTGGAATAGAGATTCATGTGATTATATGCCCTGACTCCTCCAATAGATAAGGAAAGCTTATTTCCGTCTATTGTTTCATAAATGGTGGGAATCTCAAAGCAGAACATCATTCGTTCATAGTACATCGTTTTATCGGACTCCAAAAGCTGATTCACTGGTTTATGAATAGCTTCTGGTATTCTTCCCTTTACAATGTGACTGCAACGAATAGAGGGCTTTTCAATCTGTTCCCCACTAAAGAATGACTGTGCTGCATCATATACAGTCTCAATAAATGCAGGATGTGAAATAGTCAGTTCATTATCCTTTGCAAAGACTGGAATAATACATTCATTCTTTAAATGCGGTAAGTCTGCCTCTGAGGTGTTAGCCTCTATGAAATGCAGGTTCTTTGTTTCACTCAGTATTTCTACTGTTTCTGCAATCTCTTGGAGATCACTTCTTCCTCTTCTGACTGTTGATAAATCTAATAAGTTCATAATCAATTCTTTCTTTAGGTTTCCTTTTCTTCTTGGTAATGTGAATGAAGAATACTATTATCAGCATTCCCCCTACAGCGGGTGACATGGCACATATTATTGCCATTACTGCAAGCACAAACAGGACTAATGATACAATTTGCATAAGCTCTTTCTTTAATGGTTAGTAAAAATGAGGAAAAGCATTCTTAAATTGCCCTTGGCCACTGTCCAGAGAGTGAAAGGACAAAAAGAATGCTTTTTCCTCAAGTAGGGGTGAGAGGTGTTTTTGGCTACAATACATTCAAGCTCATGTGTACTTACCATATATATAAGGTGTTACTAGTGCATACGGGAGGGGGTATTATTTTCAGAGGGGTATATATAGTGTGCGAGTGATACACTGGCTTCCCATTCAAAGTAAAATAATTGCTATAGATTATAAATTGTTAGATTCTTTTTTGTAAATCAGAACTATATCAGTTATTCCTATATTTCGAAATACAAGAAAAAAGCCCTTTCGAAACTCTCTTACTATTCTATTCACTTCTAAACCATTTTTTTGTTCTCGCAAATAAACTTATCCTATCTTTATGGAAATAGCAAAGAGAATTATAGCACAATGCTTTTTTTTAGTATTTTTGTCACTACATATATAAATCCTATGAAAATAGAAAAACTGCATATACAGAATTATCGTTGTTTCAAAGAATATGAAATAGAATTTACCCAAGGAGTTAATATCCTAATTGGGAAAAATGGGGTAGGAAAAACTACACTAATAAATTCTATAAAGCACGCTTTGAGTTTTGTTTTTGCAAAAAATACAATTCCGGACAATGAACAATCGCTTGCAACAAGTGCAGAAGGATTAACAATTGAAAGTCCTTCTATTATGGATGCACATTTTGATGAGACAACGCAAGATTATTGTTATCCAATCATTATAAAGTGCTTTGCTAGCTTGAAGGATAAAAAGATCCCTGAGTGGGAAATTTATAAAGAAAGTGCTGGAGGTCGAATTTTCTCAACGAAATATCGAGACGCTTATCTCGTCTTTAAAAACTCAAACTACTTGCCTATTTTTTCTATCTACTCAGACTCATATCCACATTTAAAATCTTCTTTATCCAAATATGCTGAAAAGATATTGAGTAGTGGGCATACAATTCCAAAGAATTTTGGGTATTACCAATGGGGGGCTGAATCTTCCTGTACCGAGGTATGGGAACAACGTTTTATAAATCTTTGGCAGGAAATAGCAAACAAAAGGACATCACTATACAATTATATTGAATATAAAGAAAACCGAGAAAAAGTAAATAACTTATTGAAAGAATTTGGGAGCTTTGATACAGACAAAGAGAAGGATGATTTTATTAAAGAGTACCCTCAATTAGCAGTCGAAGCCAAGCTGCAATGGGAATTGATAAATTTGGAACGAGAAAGAGAGATTATAACAAATTTTCTAATAGCGTTTTCACAGTCAACTTCTGATCAATTGCCCCAAAATCCTTTTAGAATAAAGGGTCTTGAAGTTTCAGCTAGACTAAAACAGAATTATTTAAATGTTAGATTTGAAGATGGGGAATCAATTTTATTTCAAAATCTGCCTGCTGGCTATAAAAGGTTATTCTCTATAGTCCTAGACATTGCTTATAGGGCATATATATTACAGCTACGAGGATCTAGTATGTTTCCTAATTTCATAAAAAAACCAGAAAATGTTACTGGTATTGTCGTTATTGATGAAGTTGATCTACATTTACATCCATCTCTCGAACAAGAGGTTGTCCAAAGGTTTCAGAGAACTTTTCCTAATATACAATTTATAATGTCAACACATTCTAATTTGGTGATTGCCAATCTGGAAGAGAAGGGTGGAGAAAACTCAATAATAAAATTAGATAATTTCGAAAAGAAATATTCTAATAAATTAGTTCCTAATATTTTTGGCATAGGGTATGAAGCCAGTCTATCAGATTTCATGGGAACTCCCCCTCGTAATAGTAATATTAAATATCTTGCAGAAGCTTATATTAGACTTGAAACAAGAGAAGAATTCGAACAGGCTCAAAGGATAAAATTGGAACTAACAAAGTTGGTGAAAGAGGATAATGTCGATCGCATCATTGATTCTTTTAGATAAAATGAATTTCAATGCAATATATTGATAAAACAAAACACATAATTAAAGAAGAGGCTCATAGCTTCTTAAAAGCATATATTGATAGTAAATGGAAAGACACCAAATATATAGGCCTGAGCTATAACAGTCTTAGGAGAAACAGTTTAAAGAAAGGAAAATTCCGAAAACTATTATTGAAAGAGCAAAATTATTACTGTTGTTATTGTATGAGACATATTTTGGAAACAGAAGCAACTCTAGAACATATTATACCTAATAGTGCAACTACCAATGATGCTTTTTCTGCTTATGTTTCATATGGGCAAATACAACCCAATGTTTTTTTATGGGATGAAACGAGTATGTCTTCTATTAAGATTATCCCTCCACCATTTCCACACATATTAGCATATGAGAACCTTGTTGTGTCATGTGATGGTTTTATTCCAACCAAAGGATTGTCTAATTGCTGTAATAATAAAAGGGGCAATAATGAGATTATTCCTTTTTTCTATACAAAGGACAAATTTACGTACGCACTAAATGGAATGATCATATGTAATGCAAAATATAACAATACAATATCGTTTTTAGCTTTAGAAAATGAGACTCTCCAATTATTTCGTCGTTGCTGGCTAAATTTGCCTGTAAAATATGATGCATTAGATGTTATTACTGCCAGTTCTGACGTAGGACTTAGACAAAGGATTATTGATGATATGGATTTTGAAAGGGTAAATATTTCCGATAGAACGACGATGAGTAATAGCCTTTATTGGGATTCTTTCATGGACTATTTTTGGTTCTACTTATATAAAGTAGAAAAGGGTATATAGTTATTTGTAAGTGAAGCATTATGTTTTATAGATAATAAAAAAAGCCTCATACCTGTTTAAATGGGTATGGGGCTTTTACTGTTTAGGGGCTGGATTGATTCACTCTATAATATAATCAGTACCTTTTCTTTCTTTTTCGGCTTCTTTCTTCCGACTAAGCCAGAACTAATACTGCGCATAAATGCATTCATATTCTTTACATCTCTAAAGTCATTGTCTTTGTATTTCTTATAAATGGCAGCCGACCTGGGTAATGGGCTATTTGTTTCTTCACGGTTTTTAAGTATGCGCTCATAAACCTCTATATCCTCCTTCGTCTTTTCGGAAATAGGTATATCCAGAATCAAGCCTTTTACTTTTAATAGCATACCATTTTCTGTTTCTTCAAGCAGATTCAATTCGATCAACTGGCTGGTATAATTGGAAATTGTAGAGTGCCCCATTTTGATCACTTTCTCTAATTTCCTCTTACTAAGCTTAATGAGGCAGCTATATGGCTCTGTTGCACTGAATAGCTTGAGAATGAAACCTAGTAATTTCCTATCTAGGTGCTTATACTCATCATGAAATTTCCGACCTATTCTTCTATACTTAAAGCGGACAGGAGGATTAAATCTGTACCTGATTCTGGACTTCTTATTTTGAGTGAAAGGTTCTAAAGTCACCTCTCCTGTTTCTCTCAACTTATCGTTGAAAGATTTGCTCTTTTTGCCATTGCTATAATTGCTAGAAGACTCTCCCACCATCATTGCCAGCTGGTCAATAGTAGTGTCCGTTGTCAACTCCCTTTTATCAGCAGTTAATGAAAGGATGAAAACCCTGTAAACGTCCGAACAACCCAAGGATTGTACTAGGTAGTTGTTCAGTATCGTATATTTTTTGAAAGGTAATTTTTCGTACATAATGATCGATTAAGTATTAGAAGCCCCAAGGGGTTCGAATGGTCTATTGGAATGAAGTTGTTATGGAATGTAGTGACGAGGTGATTAAGCGCACTTTCTAGGGGGTGATTAAGCACACCCAGATTATGCCTCAAAATGAAACCCCATATATGCCTCTGCCCGTTTTTCCGGCACAACCAGATTCTCGTATATGGATTTTCGCAGTTGAGAATTACTTGCTCTCTCATCTTCCAATGAATAGCATTCCCCTCTTTATCACGAGTAGGATAACACTTGTTTGTTATCAATTCTGTAGTAGGCACAGCTATTACATAGTTCTCATTATTTTCAAGCACTATGGTAGTACCACCACAACCAGTCTTCACTTTTAAGAATATACAATTCTCTGGAAAGTCTTCCATTACAAGAAAACCATCCCTTTCTGAAATTTCAAAAGGTATCATACGCTTTTGTTTGGATGTTTTTAAGAGTGAGCTGCAACCCCTGTTTTTGGAACTGAGGTATTTGTAAAGTTCCTACACATAGGTTTTTCACTGTTTTATATAGGGCTGAAGTGGCAAGCCGAAAAAAAACACTTGAAGTGCCTTTTTCCTCATGTTGGCTTTTTGGGCTTGATGTTTCAATCCTCAGCAGAGAGAAGTTTAGATATACCATACTTATTTCTTTCTTAATATTAGATTGCTCTCAGGTAGGACAAAACACCTGAAAGGTTTGTTTTATATACCCTGATCTCATTTTGTCCATATTCATACCTACTATCGGAATACTTCATTAAACCAGTGGGCTTATTAAGTAATACCCTCTCTCACCACGTTTCTTGCAAGGTTCAACCCGAAAGAAATCCTTTATCATCTTACCACTGATTTTTCCGCTTGGATGAATCTCCAACAGGCCATATATCCTGCTCAGTTCTTCTTCAATCTCTTTATTGGTGTATTTGAATCCGACCTTGAAACTATTATGAATTAGACGGATTGTTTTACTTCCCATCTTCTTATTAAGGATCATGGCCTCTCTCATCCCTCTTTCTGAATAGTTAGCTTCTTTAATCCCTTCTTTACCCAGTGTTTCATACGCTTCCATCAAGAGCTTATCAACGCTCCTTATATAATATATGGTGTCCACTGCTTCCTCAGAATAGGGTTCTTGGAACTTCTCCAACATCTCTACCATTTTGATTCTCTTTTCTCTGATTGTAAGAGATGAACTGATTATCTGTAGCTGTTCAAAATCTGTCACAGAGTATTTACAGGCAGTAAAGAAAGGAATGAACATATCTGAGTTGAGATATTGATCTTCCAACGTTTCAGAGTTCTGGTAGCAGTTCTGTATCAGAACATCGTCAATGTAATTGTCTATGGCAAAGTAGTTCTTCTTTCCATTGTACAGGAACTTATTAAAGGGTAGTATTCTTAATGCCTCACCGAAAGCTCTTCTTTCTCCCTCAGTAGATGCATTGTTGTAGAATGTCTTTATGGTATTACATACCCTCTCATGGCCATAGAGTTCAAGTTCCAGCTCTCCCTTATCTCGTGGAACAATTCCCCAGTCAGTATTATATATATGCGTAAGGGATTTCAAACCATTTCTGAAACGGCCTGCTATCTGAACACAGTCTGTATGCACATCCAGCATTGTGTACTGAGTATATGCATCCGTAAGCATTATTACATTGGGCTTATAATCCAGTTCCAGATCAAAGGCATTAAAGAACCTGCCTGTAAAGAAGCTGAATGGTTGCATCTTATCTGCTTCAAACTTCTTGTGTGCATTCTCAAACTTTAATTCATTCTTTAATTTTAATCGGCTTTTCGGAGAGCAGAAGATAACCGATTCCTGCACAATGCCTAATTGGGCTATTAAAGAGTGGGCAATCTCTACTGAATTTACAAACAAACAGATAGGCATACCTCTTTCTGAGATCATCTTCTTTACTGACTGAAAGATATTGTTTGTATGTAGAGTTCTTATCTGCTGCTTGCAGTCATAGTTAGCTTCTACTGATACAGTCTTAAATCCCTGCTCCAAGAAACGGAGATCAGAAAATTCCAGTGGTGTAGCTGAAATAAGGGCTTTCCTTTTAAATTGGAAGAAGTCATCCATTGGAAGAACTATATCCTCCCTGTACCCTACATCTTTAATAAGCTTATGGCATTCGTCTATCGAGAAGAAGAACTCTTCATATAGGTTTATACCAACCGCTTTACAGGCCTTCTTAATCTTCGAGAAGCTTTCAGGAGTAGTCATCAGCTTAAACCGGTCTTTCCTCTTTAGATCTTTTCTTGACTTTAGATACTCTATAACCTGATTTACCGTAACACCTTCATGCACTCCAAACAAATCTTTGTGTTTTGCACACTTACTTTCTATTACAGGCACATTGGGTACAAGTATGATGGAACTGTGCTTCGGAGTTGTGATTTCCAAATGCGTGGCACCGATACCCGTGATTTTCTTGGATAAGATGGTATTGCTCTTTATTTCGGGAAGAACATCAGACAGGAACTGCCCTTTATTGATATGGTATTTCATAAGCCGTTTTCATATAAGTAGTCCATAAATTCATCACTCCTTCTTACACGGAAGAATAACTTCCCATGATTAAACAGCCCAATGAGTCTTATCTGAGCCTGAGTTTCTCTTAGGAAAGAAATGCGGGTAACATTGCATTTCTGCTCAATCAGGCTTTTTAGGGTATGAAGCGGGAAGTCATTATCATGTATGTCACTGTTTGAAGGGAAAACTCCGAAGTCCTCATAATCGCCAGTTTGCAGGTAGTTCAATATCCATTGCCAGCTTTTAGTGTTTAACTGATACCTTAGGCGTGTTGCTCCGGGGCAGGAAATCCAGACACAGGGTTCATCATCCAGATGCATATCCAATGTTCTGCCTTGCATCATTAGTTCTTTGACTCTGGTATGTGCCAGTTCATTATCGTATGGGGAAGCTAATGTAAACTTCATTTTAGTTGTAGTTTAAATTGGAGGGGAACACTATCATCCCCCTCCAAATGTTAGTTGTTAAATAATGCTCGGCTCTGTTTTAGGTTTACAGGCATCAGCTACCAGTTTCTCAGTAACTTCATCACGTTTGATGAAGAAGTAAATTTCTCTCCCGTAAGAAATAGGAAATCTAATGTGGAAAAATCGTTCACCTTTTTTATTGATGAAATCTTTTTTTATATTAGCTCTGTAGCCATTCTCCAACAGGGCTTTAAACATACCCATTTTGCACTCTCCTTCATCCTCATCTTCTTCTTCGATGAAGTCTTCCTTTTTATACGCTACTAGGGAAGCAATGTTCCCACGTAAAGTATCCATAATGCACTTTAATAATCCCGTGTTCACCTGTACTGAGATTTCTTCGGACATTCTTTCATTATAGATCAGTTTTAATTTTGCCATAGGCATTCTGTTCAATGTAAAGAATGTTGTACTAATGTTCATTGGATTACAGGAAACTCCTTCTTGAAGGCGTTTTACTGAGGAATCATTCTCGTCACTCTGGTTTCTTACTGCCTCAGTAGTGGGGCTTTTAGTTGTTTTAGCTGGCATATCCGCTTCACCACCTAAAGAACCTGCAAGTTCACTCGTTTCATTGTTAATTACTTGTTCAGTCTCCTGAACGTTACCACTCTCATTCAAAAGCTCTGCACTTTCAACCATGATTTCATTGCCCATCACGCAATCATTGCTCATTGTATTCTCCATTTCTTTATATATTTAGGAGTTTATTACTAATATCAGGGCAGCACTCTTCGCCACCCGATTATGGGTGCAAAAGTATATATTGGTAATGGGAGTAAACGCAGTAAGGGAGAGCACTGTGTCTATTCACAATTGCTCTCCCTTAATAGAGTTATATTTGCTTTTTTTGCTATGCGGCTTGTCAGAGATAGATACTGTTTGTCGTCTTAGATGTCTCTCCTTTATACTTGCTCAGAAGCCCTTTTAACGTATCTGCACCTTCTTCGGTATTATATACTTTATTAGGGGTAAGGCCTGTAAAATACACTAAACGAGAAATAAGTAGGAGCTTGCTTAATGACTGTTCACCTCTTTTCTTTCTAAAATTAAATTGCGGATTTACACTAAAAAAATACTGAAACATATTTCCAAGCAAACAGATCTTTATTGATGCATTCTTATTGATTTTATTTTCAAAATCAATTGCAGAGCAGCATTTTATTGAGTCTGAATATTTATTGCTATTTCTATCTGTGTTTTCTACATCTTCCTTGCATATTTTTGCAAGATATGAAATTGCACGAGGATTGTTTATCTGCAAGACTTTTTTCTTATGTACTCGAATTTCTATTTCCATCCCTTTTGTTCCAAAAGTATTTACTGTTTCTGCAATATCTGTCAATTCATCATATATACTCCTGTATGCTCCTAGCCCAGAAGTGCATGCACCATACACATAATCGTAGACGAACAAAAGTAAGTACCAGAATTTTTGTATATCCACTTCCTGTTCTTTCAAAAAAAGTTGTATGCCTTTGTTTGATATATACCTTTGATACTCAAATTTGGAATGTAAGCTATTAGAATTATACCTGCGTATGAATGTATAAGGGGCTTGCGAAGGAAACAAATAAGAGTCCTCATCATCTTGATCAGCATCAGGATTATCGAAATTGACATCTGGATTGAACTTATCCGCAACCTCTATTACATATTCTAATAATCTCAGTTCTTCTGGTGTAAGGATGTCGTCATTAAACTTATCTATCGGCTTCATGTTGGAGATTGTTTTAGATTACTAAGCAAAAATAGGAATACCACCCAGCCTACACAAATAAATAGAGTGGTATTTCTGGTTTAATGATTTTTTTGTGTCTCCTTCCAATACTGTAAAGTTATCTCATTGACTTTATAAGGTCGTTTCTTTACTTCTTTCATCAAAGCTTTGTAAAGTTGAGATGAACAGGAAGTATTTCCTACTTGATTCAATGAACTCAACACACGAGTTATTCTTAATAAATTATGAGCAGGTAGCTCATCAAAGATATAAGGATTGGGATTACAGATAATATTATCTCTATTACACTGGAAACCTATATAGCTCAAATAAAGTTGGCAAGATTTGCAGAAGTTCTGTTTGGCCAACTTGTCATTTTGAAATTCCTCCTTGAACGTTTCATCTATTACAGGTGCATACACATTAAATGCGCTTTTCTCTATAGTAGGGAATATCCACTGAATAAAATCATGGTAAAACTCCAAATCAACAGAAGTATATTGCAATATATCATACAACATTCTACCCTCAACATCTGCTTGCTCATTTCGAAAGAAGCGGATAAGGTTTATTGAATTGAATGCGTTATTTATGGCATTTGCATTCTTTTTAAGGAACAATGCTTTGAGTATATCTTTCATTACTGCAAAAATATTCTTTTTGTTCCATATTTGCAGCATAAAGGAAACGGTAAATGAATTTCTTCAAATACCGTTCCTATTTCACATCATTACCAGCTAAAGGCTATAGCAGATTCTTCATTGCTTCATTCATCTGCTCATTATCAAAGCTATCCAAATAAAACTGAGTAACCCTTTCAGAACTATGCCCCAATGACTCGCTTATAATAGAGGTAGACACCCCACTACGTTTTAACACCGTGGCGAAGGAGTGGCGAGCTACGTAGGTTGTAAGACTTAGTGAAAGGTCTAACTCTTTACCGATTCTTTTCAAATTCTCATTTACTTTGCTTATCACTTTATGTATCCTGTTCGCTTTTTGCTGTTCCGTTATATGGAAAGGGCTGAGAATAGGGAATAAATACGGATTATCAGAATCAGAATACCTATGGATCAACTCCAATGCTTTCGGTTGCAATGGTACTTTGATTAGTTTCTTCGTCTTCTTGCGGAAATAAACAACTCTATTATCCTCTATATTCTCCGCTTTCAGATTCGCTATATCGACAAAATTTATTCCCGCTGTAAGATATGAGAATGAAAACAGGTCAATAGCCAAACGTTCATAATCTGTCTTTCCTTTGTAATTGAGAACTTCTAGGATTCCGCTTTTGGGGATAGATCGTTTTGCTGTTTTCTGCTTTAATTTGGATACCTTGAAAGCTTTAAACGGGTAATACTCTGCTTTGACAATCTTTTCTTCAATGGCTAAATTGAAAATAGTCCTTAATCTTACAAAGCGAGTTTCCAAAGTATTCATTGCTAAGTTCTCCCCTTTCATAAAAGCTTCATATCGTTTTAGCCATGCAACGTCAATATCAGAAAAATGAATATCCATGTGACCATTGAACTTTACAAGAGAATTGAGCGTCGTTTTATACATTTGGGCATATCGGAGTCGATTTGCTTCCATTAGTCGCTCAATATACAAGTCAAATACAGCTTTTACGGTTTTAGCCTTTACTGGAGACCTTACCTTCTCAACTAGAGTTACAGACGTAAATTCTCTGTTAGCTACTTTGTACTCCAGAATCTGCGCCTGATACTCTCTTTTTCTCTCTAAAATGATACTCTGAATTTCCTCTTTATTGGGGCAATTCCTCTTAGGTTCATTCTTTTCAAAGTCCCAAAACTCCGATTTCGTACTAATTCCAAGACTTAAATACTTCCTTTTACGGTCTTTTGTTACTCGTAACATCAATGGATGTTCTTGATTTGCAAGTACTTTAGACTTGTAACAAATCACATCAATTGTAGCTCCCATGGTTTACACACTGGTTTACACAACCTTGCGGAAACCCAGTAAAACCGTGAAGAAACAAACAACAAAAAAGGCAGCCACATTTCTGCAACTACCTGATTATCTGAGCCGATACCCGGATTCGAACCGGGGACCTACGCATTACGAATGCGTTGCTCTACCAACTGAGCCATATCGGCGGCTTTACTTTGTTAAAAAGGCGGTGCAAAGGTATTACATAAATTCGTTTTTTCATAAAAACGACACTTTTTTTTCAAAAAAAGGCTGATTTGCTTGACAACCACATAAAATATATTGTATATTTGCAATTGATAAATATATAACGAAACAAAAATCAAAAGATAACAGCCTATTGAACGACCCATACTCCAAGAATAACCAAAAAGAAAGTTACGCTATGGATACGTTGAAAATGTTAAGCGACGAACAATTAGTAGAATTGTACGCAAATGGAGACAACCGGGCGTTTGATATTCTTTTAGAGAAGTATCAAAACAAGCTGTATTCCTATATCTTCTATATAGTAAAGAATGAAGAGCTGGCAGAAGATATCTTTCAGGAAACATTTGTTAAGGCTATTGTAACCATTAAGCAAGGACGATATGTAGATTCAGGACGTTTTATCTCCTGGCTTACTCGTATTGCCCATAATCTCATCATCGACTCATTCCGCCAGGATAAGTGTGAGAATACAATCTCCAATGATGAGAGTGAAAAGGATCTCTTTAATGACTCTACCCTTACAGATGGAAATATTGAAGATCAGTTGGTACAGGACCAGATCCACAAAGACGTACGTAAGCTGGTAAACATGCTTCCCGACAACCAGAAAGAAGTGATTGAGATGCGCTTTTACTTAGGACTGAGCTTCAAAGAGATCTCTGAAAAAACCGGTGTAAGCATCAATACCGCTTTAGGACGTATGCGTTATGCCATCCTTAACATACGCCGTATGGCTAAGGAGAACAACATGATTCTGACTTTTTAAGGTGGGGACACTAATCTTTTCCGCTCTTAAAATTTCCTATTAAAAGAAAACTTTCGGCATTTTTTTAATGCCAGGATACTAAAAAGGTCGATTTTTCCGTTCTGGATATAAATCGATCTTTTTGTGTATATGCCTATGAAAGAATTGTCTACATCCTTTCCCACAGCCTCCGCTCCCCAAGAAGAGCCACACCGTAGAAAAGGGACAAAGGGTTTCAGCCCAAAGCAGTCCACGCTGAACTTCCTCAGGATGTTCGCCCGTAACTATTACATTGAGAAGCAATTGCCTGAAGCATTTCGGGGAATGATTCTCAGTTAATCCGCATCAAGGAAAGAACATGAGTACACTCATTGCTCCTTCTTTGCTGGCTGCCGATTTTGCGCATCTGGCCGATGAGGTGGAAATGGTAAACGAAAGCGAAGCAGCTTTCTTCCATTTAGATGTTATGGACGGAGTCTTCGTTCCTAACATCTCATTTGGTTTTCCGGTTATTGATGCCATCGCACCCTTGGTAAAGAAACCTCTTGATGTACATCTGATGATTGTACAGCCAGAGAAATTTATACCACAGGTAAGAGCTACGGGTGCAAAAATCATGAACGTACACTTTGAGGCGTGCACCCATCTGCACCGCGTTATCCAGGAGATCCGTAGCGCAGGGATGGAACCGGCTGTCACACTGACCCCTTCCACACCCGTCAGCATGCTGAGTGAGGTGATACAGGATCTTTACATGGTGCTGTTGATGTCGGTAAATCCAGGCTTCGGAGGACAGGTTTTCATTCCGCACACTCTTACTAAAGTAACTCAACTACGCCAACTCATCCAGAAAACAGGCTCGAAAGCCCTGATCGAAGTGGATGGCGGAGTAAACCACGAGACTGCTCCACTCTTGGTACAGGCTGGAGCTGACATTCTGGTTACCGGAAGCTATGTATTCAAAGCATCGGATCCCAGGAAAACCATTCGCGAACTGGCGGCATTGAGCCGTTAACCACGAAAGATGAAACAGACGGGGTTTTCTCTACCCGTCTTTAAACCCAGACAGAGAAGAGCCTTGCACCTTACCTTCTAATACTGTCATGAAACCGGACAAACACCCTTTTTTACGGTTATTATTCCCCCTTGTTGCGGGCATCACCGCAGGATATTTTGCATTCCGGCATGGTATATCCATACCTCTCAAAGCATGCATAGGAATGGTAGTGCTCGCATGCCTTCCCTGGATAGTCTATTCAAAAAAACCTCTCTTTCCAACACGATGGCTGGCGGGTGTCACCATTTACATGATCCTGTTTGGCGCCGGTTGGCTGCTTGCCCTGCATCCGCTCAAACACACGGATTACCTTTGGCCGGAACAGGCGGAGCTCTATGAAGTACTCCTGCTTTCCTCTCCCAAAGAGAAGCCCCGTTCTTATTGTTTTGAGGCGCAGGTAGTCAGTTATCTGGCTCGAAAAGACACAAAAACAGAATACCAATCTGTAGAAAGAAAGATACTGCTTTACATCCATAAGAGTCCGGAATCCGCAAAGTTACAGGCCGGAGATGTACTTTACATCCGCTCCCGCATCCTCCCTCCACGTAACAATGAGGATACACAAAGGTTTGATTACCGCTCCTATCTGCTCCGGAAAGGCATCAGTGGAACAGCCTATGCAAAAAGTTGGTATATAGGCATCCACATTCCTCCTGGCGGAATTATGTATCACGCGGGGAGGGTACGAGAGAAACTCTTGCAGACCTATCGAAAAACCGGAATGCAAACAAAAGAATACGGAGTACTGGCCGCACTCACCCTCGGAGAAAAAGAAGACCTATCGAAAGACATACAACAAAGCTTTTCGCGCGCGGGGGTCAGCCACATACTGGCTCTTTCAGGGCTTCATGTAGCATTTGTATACATTTTATTGAATGCTATCCTCTCAATATTCTTCCGTAAGAAGTGGGGCAAGGCAAGGCAGCCGATTATCACTTGTGTGATATGGGGGTTCGCATTCCTTACCGGAATGTTTGCCCCCGTGCTGCGTGCTACGGTAATGTGCAGTATCGTATCCATAGGGAAGATGCGAGGTCACAGGACACTCACACTGAACAACCTGGCTGCCACAGCATTTCTGATGCTATGCTTCTGTCCGTTGTGGTGGTTTGACGCCAGCTTCCAGCTTTCCTTTGCCGCAGTGGCGGGTATCCTATTGTGGCAGCCGTGGCTGCTGTCACTGTGCTCCACACGCCATCAACCTCTGCGATACATCTGGAATATTGCAGCAGTATCATTGGCTGCACAACTTGCGGTACTGCCGCTTATCCTGTACTATTTTGGCGCATTTCCCTGCTATTTCCTAATTACCAACATAGCTGTGCTCGGACTTGTATCTCTCATTACATACACCGCTTTCCTACTACTTTTTGCCGACTTGCTGCTTCCCGTACAAACCCGCATAGGTGAGCTGGTCCAGGCAGGAGTCGCACTGTTAAATCAGATTGTGGAATGGGTTGAACGCCTGCCCGGCTCCTACCTTACAGAGCTATACACCTCCGGAGCAGAAACAGGCAGTATGACGCTTGCCATCTTTGCTGCAATGCACTTCTTCAGCAATACACAAAAAAGCAGGAAAGCGCTATTTTTCTCCCTCACGGGAGTCTGTTTGTTCATCATCTCTAAGATAATAAAAGCACTCTAAAGCACTCCAAATTCAGCACCTTTTAATCTTCAAAAGAGTTATTCACACCTGTTTACGCGGTTTATTGAAAACGTTGTTGTACTTTTGCACACTAATAAACGACATAATGATCCCTAAGCAGCTTAATCCGTCCGCCCTATCTACCTTCAGAAATTGGTTGGATGAATACAATAATTTCATCATTGTAACCCATGTATCACCTGATGGTGACGCCATTGGTTCCTCACTGGCGCTTTTACATTTCCTTATCGAAAAAGGAAAGAATGCACGTGTGATTGTACCCAATGCTTTCCCCGATTTCTTTCGGTGGATGCCTATGATAAAAACAGTATTGCAATATGACATCCATAAAACGCAGGCCGAGCTTCTCCTGGAACAGGCCGAGGTGGTGTGTTGCCTTGACTTCAACACCATTAAGCGCATTGACGCTCTTGGCGAAGCGGTAAGCCGGAGCAATGCACGCACCCTGCTATTGGATCATCACCCTTACCCCGACCCACACTTCGACATATCCCTTTCTTATACAGAGATGTGCGCCACAGCGGAACTGGTATTCCGTTTCATCACAGAAGTGGGATCTTTGGATGACATCGACCGGGATTGCGCCACCTGTATCTACACCGGTATGATGACGGATACCGGAGGATTTACCTTCAACTCCAACCGAAGCGAAATCTTTTCCATAGTCAGCCAGCTCCTGTCAAAGGGCATTGACAAAGACTATATCTACCGGCGCATCTTCAGCTCGAACTCGGTAGGCCGTATGCAACTCATGGGGTACACCCTCTATTCCAAGATGAAGATCTATCCGGAGTTGCACACTGCGTTGATATGCCTCAGCCAGGAAGAGTTGAAGCGTTTCAGCTATGTAAAGGGGGATACAGAAGGCTTTGTAAACCTCCCGTTGCAAATAAGGGGAATCATCTTTGCCTGCTTCCTGCGCGAGGACAAGACTATGATCAAAGTATCCCTTCGCTCCGTGGGAAGATTCTCCTGCACAGAATTCGCCTCACGCATATTTAACGGCGGAGGACATCGAAACGCTTCAGGAGGTGAATTCTATGAAGACATGGAAAAGGCCATCGCTTGTTTTGAGGAAGGGCTGGAAGAGTTTCGCCCTCTATTAGAAAGCAAAAAATAGCTTTTTCACACAATTTGGATAAAAAAGTACAGCCTTATAGGCTGATAATTACTACTTTTGTGGCAAATTAGAGTAACTGTAGACATGAAAAGAATAACTTTCCTTATCGGCATCCTTGCGACACTGGCCATTTTCATCCAATCCTGCAACAATGGCAAGACCTACGCCGAAATGAAGGAAGAGGAGAAAGAATACATCCAGGACTTCATCAACGATAATAACATCCAAGTTATCAATGAGAACAACTTTGATCCCAGCGTAAAGATGGCCGACAATCAATTCGTGCTATTTCAGAGCGATGGTATCTATTTGCATATCGACTCATTAGGCACTGGAAAGCCCTTCTACAGCATCCTTGACAGCATCAGTAAGAAGCAAAGCGGCGTACGTCTGGTGGTGCTGGCACGATTCTTGGAATACAGCCTTATGGCAAAAGATACACTCCTGACCAACTTCTATAGCAACGACTCTCCCGAGCAGTTTTATTACGCCAAGAGCACCTCTTCCAGTTACTACTCTTCCGCATCTACCAGTACCACGTTCGGACGGTTCTTTGTAGATGCCAATATCACCACTACCATTCACTCCATGCAAACCTATTACGGAACATCTGTCCCCGGAGGATGGCTGAAGCCGCTGCAATATGTAGGCGACGGAGGGCGGGTAAAGGTTATTGTCCCTTCGGAAGTGGGTACCTCTACAGCTCAAACCAACGTGCGGCCGTACTATTATGAGCTGCAATATAAGCTGTATTAACCCACATCTTTATCAGATTTCCCTTTCATTTTCGTCAAAGAAGGATGTACCCTGAAAGGGTAAAGAGTTTCCGTATCACCCCTTGTAAATATCATTTAACTCAATAAATCGTATACAGTATGACTTTGATTAAATCAATTTCCGGCATCCGTGGCACCATCGGAGGAAGCACCGGCGAAGGCCTCAACCCGCTGGACATCGTAAAATTCACATCGGCGTATGCCAGCCTGATCCGCAAAACGAGTACCTGTAAAAGCAACAAGATAGTAGTAGGACGCGACGCACGCCTCTCCGGTCTTATGGTAAACAACGTAGTAGTGGGCACACTCATGGGAATGGGGTATGATGTAATAGACATCGACCTGGCTTCCACCCCCACCACTGAACTGGCTGTGACCATGGAAGGCGCCGAAGGAGGCATCATCCTTACCGCCAGCCACAACCCCCGCCAGTGGAACGCACTGAAGCTGCTCAACGAGAAAGGCGAATTCCTGAATGCCGCCGAAGGCGAAGAAGTGCTGCGCATTGCCGAAGCTGAAGACTTTCTGTATGCCGAGGTTGACAAACTGGGTACCTATACTCAGGACCTGACCTACAATCAAAAACACATAGACAGCGTATTGGCCCTCGACTTGGTAGATGTGGAAGCTATCCGCAAGGCCAACTTCAAGGTAGCCATCGACTGTGTAAACTCCGTGGGCGGAGTGGTACTTCCCCAATTGCTGGAACAGCTGGGCGTAAACCACGTGGAGAAACTGTACTGCGACCCCTCCGGGGAGTTTCAGCACAACCCCGAACCGCTGGAAAAGAACCTGGGCGACATTATGGGTCTGATGAAGAAAGGCGGTTGCGACGTAGCCTTTGTAGTAGACCCCGATGTAGACCGCCTGGCCATGATCAGCGAAGACGGTACCATGTATGGAGAAGAATACACCCTGGTAACTGTAGCTGATTATGTATTGAAGCACACTCCCGGCAATACCGTGAGCAACCTCAGTTCCACCCGCGCCCTGCGTGATGTAACCCGCCAGTACGGTAAGGAATACAACGCTGCTGCCGTAGGTGAGGTGAACGTGGTAACCAAGATGAAAGAAACCAACGCCGTAATTGGTGGTGAAGGCAATGGTGGAGTGATCTATCCCGCCAGTCACTACGGCCGCGATGCACTGGTAGGTATCGCCCTTTTCCTCAGCCACCTGGCACACGAAGGCAAGAAGGTAAGCGAACTACGCGCCTCCTACCCTCCTTACTTCATCGCCAAGAATCGTGTAGACCTCACTCCTGAGATTGATGTAGACGCCATTCTGGCCAAGATGAAAGAAATCTACTGCAAAGAAGAAATCAATGATATTGACGGTGTAAAGATCGACTTCCCCAACAAATGGGTTCACCTTCGCAAGAGCAATACCGAGCCCATTATCCGCATCTACAGCGAGGCCGCTACTATGGAAGAAGCTGATGCATTGGGACAGCAGATGATGGAAGTAATCCAGAGCTTAGCCAAATAAGAGCACATCCACCAAAAAAAACGGCGCAGGTAAGGTATCTGCGCCGTTTTTTTATGGTTTCTTAGCCCCCTTATTTGCAAAGAAGGCGCGGGCATACAGAGTAATGACCTCGCTGTCTTCCGGATAAGGCTCTCGATTGTATAGTTTGAGAAGCTCCGGATCATTCACTTGCAATAATTTCACCAATTGCTCTTGGCTCATTAGCTTCGCCTCATTTGTAATCGGATTATAGTGATAATACAGAAGAGGAAGCCTACCTGATCCGCCCGGATACAATCCTTTACTGCTTCGTGAAGCTACTACCACACCAGCTATTGCACCACCAATCAGGCCAAAACCAAATCCCGCCGATGCCATTGCCGTCATATCTGCTTTTGCTTTTTCTCCTCGCTCTACAGCTTCAAAGAATATAAGATTATCCTGATCACGCACCTGCACATAACCAAGGAGAAGAGGGTACCCTGTTACTGCATCTTTTAAAAGAATTCCATTCATATACAGTGAGTCGTTATACTCCACTATAAAAGAGTTCTGATTCAGCGACTTCCTCAATGCCTTATCACTGGTCGTAAAAAAGAAAGCAGCGCAACAATTCTTTTTCTGTTTCTCTTCGGAGACAGTTTGTAGTGTAACGCCTTCGTATTCCTGATAGCGATCCTCTATAAAGTCCTCTTTCGTAGCATACACCTTGGTGATCTGGGCCTGGCCATATAGGGTTGCAAACAGGCATCCCATAAGTAGCAAATTCCGGCAGATTTCATTCTTGATTATATGAATAAGGCTCTTCATTATATTGGGTATTAGTCTAATGCATTGCAGCATGAAGGTAGGCAACAACAGGGGTTACCATGTTTTCAGATCATTCAGGTGATACTTCTTCAAGGTTCGCGTTCCGGTAGCATAGACCGACTTGGCAGTGGTACTCAGCAGGTCCTCTACTGTAGTACGTGCTTTGGCAAAGGCAAACCAGGCGTAAGACTCTCTGAGAAGGACATCCCTCAAGTTACCCATCCCGTTTTGAAGCAGACGAGCCTGCAAAGTGCTGTATTCCTGCTGAGTCTCCGTCCAGGTTACATAATCTGCAAAAGGAGGTTGGTATGAGGGGGAGGTCAGTGCAAAACAGGTCACTCGGTCGGCCTCTTCCCGGCGCAGGCGACGGGACTCCTTGAACTCGCCCAACCTCATGCCTAAGGCCGAGAAACGGTCTGGGTTCTGAATTGCATTCAGTTGCTCATAAAAAGCAGTTTCCGCTTTCAGATAGTTACGCCAAGCCAGTTGTTCTTCTTCCAAGGCACGGGCCAGGGAAGCATTTTTGGGAAATTCATCCAACTGACGCTTGCACCACAACGCAAGGTAGCGCTCCATGAAGCGTTGTAAACCCTGACGAAGATGCTCTTCCTGGCCTTTCTCCACGGGGAAATCGATCAGGCTCTCACTTTGTTTACGCAGACTGGCATAAGCCTGATTGACGGGCATTTCCTCCGGAAATTTCCAGCAGGATGGAGCATCTTTGAGGCGTTGCGAGATGATCCGGTCGTCCGGATTCATACCAGTGCCCGCCGCAGCCCCACTCCAACGCAGGGAGTAATAATACGCCAGAAGGTCTGTCACCAACTGCCAACGCACAGGATCCGATTTTTGAAGCGCTGCAAACCGGTTTTCTATCAGTGGGGAATGCACACGCAGGGAATCAAAGAAAGAGCTTCCTCCCTGCTTCCCGCTTTCGGCCGATGCGTTACCTTCTACAGAACCTTCGGTCGCAGGCTGCTTCACACAACCTCCCAGCAGCAAAAGCCCCAGAAACATGCAATATAGGAATCGTTGTACCATACTATCAATACTCATACTTACGCAAAGTTATTGTTTTATTTCGGCATTCTAAAGAATTTCAAGGAAGAATCGTGTGATTCTTCTATTACACTGTACGCTCCGGAATCAACAGAGTGAAGAGGCAGTGTACATACCTACCGAAAGAGACTGTAATAATGCACGTCGGTTATTTCCCCATTCTTTATCGCGCCTCGTTTCATCACAGCTTCAAGTTCAAAGCCGGCTTTCAGCAGCACCTTTTGCGAGCCCTCATTATAGGCAAATACCGGTGCCCAAACCTTTTCTATCTGAAAATGCCTGAAGGCGTACGCCACAACTTCCTTTACCGCGGCAGTCATCACGCCTTCACCCCAGTACGCTTCGCCAAGCCAATAGCCCAGCTCCATAACTACCCTCGTCACATCCGGCCTGGGCATAAGGCTCAGGCTGCCCACAGCCTCACCATTGATTTCTATTGCAAACTCTTTTACAGGGCCGGGCTCTGTCAGGGCCGACTTGATAAATTCCAGGGCTGCACGCTGCGTATAAGGGTGTGGAAAATAGTCGCGGTGGTTATTCCATATCTTGATATTATTCGCATTGCGGGCCAAAGAAGGAGCATCATCCAGGGTCCATTCGCGCAATATAAAGTTCGGTGTATCCATTTGTTTATATTATATATATCTGATGAACCTGCAAATCTAAGGAAATAATTCCATTCGTGGAAGCAGGATTTCCCACAACCTCACCTTTTTCCACAAAACCAAAACTAGCAAATTGAAAGGCAGAACAACACATCAAATTACAAATTAGCACCATTCAAACACAAAACAGTTAATATCTGTCAGGACTTCCAAAAAACATATATTTTATTGTCAGGGAAAGAATCAAAAAGAAAGAACCATATTACCTTTGCAATTCAATTAGCTCTCAAAACAAAGAAATATGAATCAAAAAGACAATTCAAATGAAAAAACAAAGTCTTTTTAATAGCCCCAAAGAAACGTCTGACACTCTGCATTTTCCAAAGAAGCAGGGCCTATATGATAGCGCATACGAACATGACGCATGCGGAGTGGGAATGATTGTAAATATTCACGGGAACAAATCCCATGAAATAGTAGAATCCGCCCTGAAAGTACTCGAGAATATGCGTCACCGCGGAGCTGAAGGCGCAGACCATAAGACCGGAGACGGTGCCGGGATACTCCTGCAAATCCCTCATGAATTCATTCTTCTGCAGGGCATCCCCGTACCCGAAAAGGGTACGTACGGCACCGGGCTGGTCTTTCTTCCAAAGGAAGAGAAGGCACAGGCTGTCATCTTACAGATCTTTCTGGAGGAGATTGAGAGAGAAGGGCTTACACTAATGCACCTGCGCAACGTGCCCGTAAACCCAGATGTACTGGGTAAAGAGGCACTGGCCGTAGAGCCGGATATCAGACAGATCTTCATTACCGGTTTCTCCGCCACGGAGGAACACCCCGACCGCAGGCTGTACCTCATCCGTAAACGCGTGGAAAACCAAGTGCTCCGCTCCTCCATTGCAGGCAAAGAGGACTTCTATGCCTGCTCCCTCTCCACCCGCCACATAGTATATAAAGGAATGCTCTCCTCCATGCAGGTGCGGAGTTATTTCCCGGATCTTACCAATGCTTACTTCACCAGCGGGCTGGCGCTGGTGCATTCACGCTTCAGTACCAACACGTTCCCTAAATGGTCGCTGGCACAACCCTTCCGTCTGCTGGCACACAATGGTGAGATCAACACCATACGAGGCAACCGTGCCTGGATGGAAGCCCGCGAGAGTGTGCTTTCCTCGCCTGCACTGGGAGATATTAAAGACATCCGGCCCATTATACAGCCGGGTATGAGCGACAGTGCGTCACTGGACAATGTGCTGGAATTCCTGCGCATGTCGGGCCTGAGCCTGCCGCACATCATGGCCATGCTCGTACCCGAATCTTTTGACGAGAAGAACCCCATTACCGAAGAACTGAGGGCTTTCTACGAATACCACTCCATCCTGATGGAGCCGTGGGACGGGCCTGCCGCCCTGCTCTTCAGCGACGGACGCTTTGCCGGAGGAATGCTGGACCGCAATGGTCTGCGCCCCTCTCGCTACCTCATCACCAAGAACGATACAATGGTTGTAGCCTCCGAAGTGGGAGTGATGGACTTCGAGCCCTCTGAAATACGGAAGAAAGGACGGCTCGAGCCGGGCAAGATCCTCCTTGTGGATACCCAGGAAGGCAAGATCTACTACGACGGAGAGATCAAAAGACAACTTTCTACAGAGTTGCCCTACCAAGAATGGCTGTCGACCAACCGCATTGAACTGGACAAACTGAAATCAGGTCGTAAGATATCACACGAAGTGGCTGACTACGAGCGTATGCTTCAAGCCTTCAACTACTCGCGCGAAGACGTGGAACGCCTCATTACCCCTATGGGTGAAAGCGGCAACGAACCCGTGGCCTCCATGGGTAACGACACCCCGCTGGCCGTGCTGAGTGAGAAGCCCCAGCTTCTGTTCAACTACTTCCGCCAGCAGTTTGCCCAGGTTACCAACCCGCCGATCGACCCCATCCGCGAGGAACTTGTCATGTCCCTCTTCGAGTACATCGGCGCCGTAGGCATGAATATCCTGACCCCGGACAAGGGCCATTGTAAGATGGTACGCCTGAAGCACCCCATCCTGAGCAATACCCAGCTGGACATCCTGTGCAACATCCGCTACAAAGGCTTCAACACCGTGAAGCTGCCCATCCTCTTTGAGGCAGAAAAGGGCAGACAGGGATTATACGAAGCACTGGACACCCTCTGCAAAAAGGCGGAAGAGAGTGTAGCCGAAGGCGTAAACTACCTCATCCTGAGCGACCGCGACATCGATGCCCGCCATGCTGCCATCCCCTCCCTGCTGGCCGTGAGCGCCGTGCACCATCACCTGATTGCTGCCGGAAAGCGCGTACAGACCGCCCTGATTGTGGAGAGCGGTGAGATACGTGAAGTCATGCACGCCGCCTTGTTATTAGGCTTCGGCGTCAGCGCCATCAACCCCTACATGGCCTTTGCCGTGCTGGACAAGCTGGTGGAGAAGAAAGACATCCAGCTCAACTACGAGACAGCGGAGAAGAACTACATCAAAGCCCTCTGCAAAGGCCTGCTAAAGATCATGAGCAAGATGGGCATCAGCACCATTCGCTCCTACCGCGGCGCCAAGATCTTCGAGGCCGTGGGCCTGAGCCAGGAGCTGAGCAATGCCTACTTCGGTGGTATCAACTCCACCATTGGCGGCATTCGCCTGGAAGAGGTGGCACGAGACGCCCTGCGCATGCACCGCAAAGGCTTCTCCCCGGAAGTGCCCATGCTGCAACATGAAGGCGTGTACTCCTTCCGCAAAGATGGCGAAGATCATGCCTGGAACCCCGAAGCCATTGCCAACCTGCAGATAGCCACCCGCCTGGGCAGCTACAAGAAATTCAAAGAGTTTACCAAGCTGGTGGATGAAAAGGAACGCCCCATCTTCGTGCGCGACTTCTTCGACTTCAAGCGCAACCCGATGGACATTGAGCAGGTAGAGCCGGTAGAAAATATTATGAAGCGTTTCTGCGGAGCCGCCATGTCCTTCGGGGCTATCAGTCAGGAGGCACACGAAGCCATTGCCATTGCCATGAACCGCATCGGCGGGCGCAGCAATACGGGTGAAGGAGGCGAAGACTCCGCCCGTTTCTACCCCCAGCCCGGAGAGGAAAATGCGCGCAGCGCCATCAAGCAGGTAGCCTCGGGCCGTTTCGGCGTTACGGCAGAATACCTGACTCATGCCGACGAGATACAGATCAAGGTGGCACAAGGCGCCAAGCCCGGCGAAGGTGGACAACTGCCCGGCTTCAAGGTAGACGAGGTCATTGCCCGTATGCGTCACAGCATCCCCGGCATCTCGCTCATCTCGCCCCCGCCCCACCATGATATTTACTCCATTGAAGACCTGGCGCAGTTGATCTTCGACCTGAAGAACGTGAACCCCAAAGCCAAGATCAGCGTGAAGCTAGTGGCCGAAAGCGGAGTGGGTACCATTGCCGCCGGAGTGGCTAAAGCCAAGGCAGACCTCATCGTGATCTCGGGGGCCGAAGGGGGGACGGGCGCCTCACCAGCCAGCTCCATGAAGTATGCAGGCATCTCGCCGGAGATCGGCCTCTCGGAAACACAGCAAACGCTTGTATTGAACGGCCTGCGCGGACAGGTAGTCCTCCAGACGGACGGACAACTCAAAACCGGTCGCGACATCCTGATTATGGCACTCCTGGGAGCTGAAGAATTTGCCTTTGGCACCACCAGCCTCATCGTACTGGGGTGTGTCATGATGCGCAAATGTCACCAGAATACCTGCCCCGTAGGAGTGGCTACTCAGGACAAGAAGCTGCGCGAACGCTTCAAAGGAAAGGCGGATTACCTGGTAAACTACTTCACCTTCCTGGCACAGGAAGTCAGAGGATACATGGCACAGATGGGTATCACCCGGATGGACGACCTCATCGGCCGCACAGACCTGCTTCTGCGCAAGGAGATATCTGCCGGAAACGAGAAGTTACAGCTCGTAGACCTCAGCAAGCTGACCTACTTCCCCGGGCAGGACACACCGGCCTCCCTGCATCATGTGGCGGAACAAACGCATGAGATCCGGTCGGTAAAAGACATCGATATCATAGCCCGCTGCAAGAACGCACTGGAACACCAGAAGGAAGTGTCGCTGGAATATTCCATTGCCAATACCGACCGTTCCGTGGGCGCCATGCTGAGCGGTGCCATCGCCACCCGCTACGGGCAGGCCGGGCTGCCGGAGCAGACCATCCATATCAAGTTCAAAGGCTCCGCCGGACAAAGCTTCGGCGCCTTCCTTACCCAAGGAGTGAACTTCAAGCTGGAAGGTGAAGCCAACGATTATCTGGGCAAAGGCCTCAGCGGCGGACACATCGCCGTGCTGCCCCCTACCCGTAGCAGTTACGAAGCAGAGAAGAACACCATCGCCGGAAACACCCTCCTGTACGGAGCCACCAGCGGCGAGGTGTACATCAACGGACGGGTGGGCGAACGATTTGCCGTACGTAACTCGGGCGCCGTAGCTGTAGTGGAAGGAGTGGGCGACCACTGCTGTGAATACATGACCGGCGGGCGGGTAGTGGTACTGGGCCCCACCGGGCGCAACTTTGCCGCCGGAATGAGCGGAGGCGTGGCATATGTATGGAACCCGAAAGAGAACTTCGACTACTTCTGTAACATGGAAATGGTAGAACTCTCCCTTATCGAGGAAAGCAGTTACCGCAAGGAACTGCACGAACTCATCCGCCAGCACTACCTGTACACCGGCAGCAAACTGGCACGTACCATGCTGGACGACTGGAACCACTACGCCGGGCAATTCATCCAGGTAGTACCCATCGAGTACAAGAAAGTCCTCCAGGAAGAACAAATGAAGAAACTGCAACAAAAGATTGCCGAGGTACATAAGAACTATGTATAACCCGACTTAAAAGATACAATTATGGGACATTCAAAAGCATTCCTTACCATACACCGGCAGGAAGCGGGATACCGCCCTGTACACGACCGCATCACCGACTTTGGCGAAGTGGAACAAACCCTCAACACCAGCGAACGCCTGCTACAGGCCTCGCGCTGCATGGACTGTGGTGTGCCCTTCTGCCACTGGGCCTGTCCGCTGGGCAACAAACAACCCGAATGGCAAGACCTCCTCTATCGCAGGAAATGGCGTGAAGCATACAAAGTGCTGACCTCCACCTGCGACTTCCCCGAGTTCACCGGCCGCGTATGTCCGGCGCTCTGCGAAAAGAGCTGTATCCTGAAACACAGTTGCGAAGAACCCGTAACCTGCAGGGAGAACGAAACAGCCATCATCGAAGCCGCCTTCCGCGAAGGGTATATAACTCCTGAAATCCCCGCCGTACGGAACGGAAAAAGAGTAGCCGTCATCGGCTCCGGCCCCGCCGGGCTGGTAACAGCCAAACGCCTGAACGGCATGGGATACACCGTCACCATACTTGAAAAGGACGAAGATGCCGGCGGGCTGCTCCGCTACGGGATACCCAACTTTAAGCTGAACAAAAAGATCATTGACCGGCGCATGGATCTGCTACGCGAAGAAGGCATTGAATTCCGCTTCCGGACTCCGGTGGACGTGAATGCCCTGGCCGAAGGGTATGACGCCTACTGCCTCTGCACCGGGACACCCGAGGCGCGCGACCTGCCCATCCCCGGACGAGAATTAAAGGGTATTTATCTGGCCTTGGACATGCTGGCACAGCAAAACCGCATCCTTACGGGAGCCACAATTCCAAAGGAAGAACTGGTAAACGCCTACGGAAAAAAGGTGCTGGTGATCGGTGGTGGTGACACGGGGTCCGACTGTATCGGCACCTCCATCCGTCAGGGAGCCAGAAGCGTGACACAGATTGAGATCATGCCCAAGCCCCCCACAGACTGCAACCCCGCTACCCCCTGGCCCTACTTCCCCGTCGTGCTGAAAACCACCAGCAGCCATGAAGAAGGATGCACCCGCCGCTGGAGCCTGGCCAGCAACCGCTTCATCGGAAAAGACGCCAAACTGACCGGAGTAGAAGTGGAAGAAGTAACCTGGAGCACCCCCGCTGAGGGCGAGCGCCCCGTGATGACCGCCACCGGAAAGAAAGAGGTCATAGAGTGCGACCTGGTGTTGCTGGCGATGGGATTCCTGCCACAGAAGCACCAGAAATATCCGGAGCACGTATTCCTGGCCGGTGATGCCAGCCTCGGCGCCTCACTCGTAGTGAAAGCCATGGCCTCGGCCCGGAACACGGCCCAAGAGATTGACACGTATTTAAGAACCCTAAAATAACAACTATCATGTGTGGTATCGTAGGTATATTCAACATCAAGGAGCAAACTGCCCAATGGCGCAGCAAGGCCCTGAAAATGTCCAGAAAGCTCCGCCACCGCGGGCCCGACTGGAGCGGCATCTATGCCGGAGGTTCGGCCATACTGGCCCATGAACGCCTCTCAATTGTAGACCCCGAAAGCGGAGGACAACCCCTGCTCAGTGAAGACGGCAAAGTGATACTTTGCGTAAACGGTGAGATATACAACCACCGCGACCTGCGCAAACAGTACGAAGGAACATACAACTTCCGCACCGGAAGCGACTGCGAGATAATCCTGGCCCTATACAAACACAAAGGAATCAACTTTCTGGAAGAACTAAGCGGCATCTTTGCCTTTGCCCTGTATGACTCTGAAAAGGATGTGTTCCTCATAGCCCGTGACCCCATCGGGGTAATTCCCCTCTACATGGGCAGCGATCCTGACGGTACACTGTATGTAGCCAGCGAGCTGAAAGCACTGGAGGGCTTCTGTGACACATACGAACCCTTCCTTCCCGGTCATTACTACTACAGCCCCATAGCCTGCATGAGCCGCTGGTATACCCGCAACTGGAGCAGCTATGACGCAGTAAAAGACAACGACGCCCCCCTCCGCGAACTGCATGATGCCCTGGAAGCTTCCGTGCAACGCCAACTGATGAGCGATGTGCCTTACGGAGTACTCCTTTCGGGCGGATTGGATAGCTCCATCATCTCCGCCATTGCCAAGAAATATGCTGCCCGGCGCATTGAAACCAACAACCAGAGCACCGCCTGGTGGCCGCAGCTACACTCCTTTGCCATCGGTCTGGAGGGATCGCCGGATCTCATCAAATCACGCGAAGTAGCTGGCCACATCGGCACCATACACCACGAAATCCATTATACCATCCAGGAGGGACTGGACGCCATACGCGAAGTTATCTATTATATTGAAACATACGACGTAACTACTGTCCGAGCCTCTACTCCCATGTTCCTCCTGGCCCGGTATATCAAAAGCATGGGTATCAAAATGGTGCTCAGCGGCGAGGGCGCCGACGAGATATTCGGCGGATACCTCTACTTCCACAAAGCCCCGGATGCAAAAGCCTTCCACGAAGAAACCGTGCGCAAAATCCGTAAGCTCTACTTGTACGACTGCCTGCGCGCCAACAAATCCCTCAGTGCCTGGGGCGTAGAAGGGCGTGTACCCTTCCTGGATAAAGAGTTCATGGACGTAGCCATGCGCCTGAACCCCGCCTCGAAGATGGCACCGGGCACTACCATCGAGAAGAAGATACTGCGCGAAGCCTTCGCCGATATGCTGCCCGAGAGCGTAGCCTGGCGACAGAAAGAGCAGTTCGGCGACGGCGTGGGATACGGATGGATCGACAGTTTGAAGGCCATGACAGCCACCCTTGTTACTGACGAACAAATGACCCATGCCGCCGAACGCTTCTCTGTAAACCCGCCTATGAACAAAGAAGAATACTATTACCGCACCCTCTTTGAAGAGCATTTCCCCAGCACCAGCGCTTCACGCTCCGTGCCCAGCATACCCAGCGTGGCATGCTCAAGTGCCGAAGCGCTGGCCTGGGACAAAGCCTTTCAAAATATGAACGAGCCCAGCGGACGAGCCATAAAGGATGTACACATCCAATCCTTCTAACACCCTCACGGAGCCGACATATCTACCTCGTATTTCTTTATGCTGAAGAAGCCAGTGCCAAGAGGCCCATCCTCCGGCACTGGCTTTTTTTACAGCTGTTTTTGCAATCATTGCATCAACCCTCCACGTTCCACCAACCTCTGAAACCCCTTCCTGTAAAGGGTTTCAGAGTGGAGGCACATTGTAAATCATAGCTAGCCGCAGTATGGAGCTGGCAGAAAGAGGTCACAGCCAGCGGAAAGAGATTAAAAACACAGGCCTAAGTTTAAGGAATCTCAGGCCTGAAATTTGAAAACGCAGGCCTGACTTTATGCAATTGCAGGCCTGACTTTACGCAACTCGTGCGCACCAGATTTCGTGCGCACGAGGCAACTATCTGGTGCCCACCAATCTTTCAACTGATGCGCTTCAGCTAAACAACTCGTGCGCACCAGTTTTTTGAAGTATATCACCACCTATTTTTCATAAGGCTCAGCGGATTTTTCCGGTGGACACCTTCAGTGGAAGCACCACGTTCCACCTCGAAACTGCTTGTGGCAGGGCATTTCAGAGATTGGTGGAACGTGGAGGGTTGATGCAATATGTGCATTTACAGAACATAATGAGCAAGTTGAAAGCGAAAAAGCTTGATTCTTTCTGCTGATAATCGTACTTTTGCGGCTATATAACGAGTGATAGATCATGAAAAGCAAAAAGCACTTCCTAAAAAGTGCCGTACTTGTATTGGCCGGATTCTGGATTTTCTCTGCACAGAACACAGGCGTACAGGCGGCAGGGTTTACACCCAAAGAATTCTCAAAACAATGGCAGATTGAAGCAGAAAAAGGGTCATTCCGCACCCACTTCCTGCACGATACCCTGGAAATATCCGCATCCAAGGGCCTGACTTTGTGGTACAAGGAAAAGATGTCGGGAGACATGGAGATTGAATACGACGCCTGTGTCATGGACGAAGGAAAGCCGGGCGACCGGCTGAGCGACCTGAACTGCTTCTGGATGGCTACCGATCCGCAGCAGGCTTCCATCTGGAACCGGGCCACATGGCGGAGCGGAATTTTTGAGAAGTATTACTCACTGCAGATGTACTATGTAGGATACGGCGGGAATGGAAACACCACCACCCGCTTCCGCAAATATGACGGAGATTATACCTCCTTCACCACCTCACAAAAAACGCCTGCCATTCTTAAAGAATATACGGATGCATCCCACCTGCTGAACGCCAACAAATGGGTACATATACGTATAAAAGTGACAGACGGACGCGTGGAATATTTCCGCAACGGAGAGCGACTGGTGGATTACCGCGACCCCTTCCCCTTGACCGAAGGATGGTTTGGGTTCCGTACTACCCAATCGAGGGTACGGATTGCCAACTTCAACTGGAAAAGGACAGAGTACAAGGAAGTACCCCTCCGCTGGATCGGCGACACCCCAAAGACTGCCACCAATGTAAGTTTTGGCGTTCCTTTCCGCAAAGGAGAGGTGAAAGACCCGAAAGAACTGCTTGTATATAACGAAACAAACCGCGAGATCCCTGCGGATGCGTGGGCACTGGCCCACTGGCCCGACGGCTCATTGAAGTGGGTAGGATTCGCCACCACCGTACCGGGAGGGACCGAACAGATAAAAGTAAAAAAGGGAAAAGCGGAAGACACCCGCAAATCTCAGATCACCGTACAAGAAAAACAGGGAAAGATCACCCTTTCCACCGGCGCCCTGACGGCCTGGTTCTCGCCCGGCGGAGCTGCCCTCTGTGACAGTATGTACTGCGGCAGCCGCAAGATTGCCGGGGCTGCAGAACTTACCGCACTCACCGAACTGCGGAATGGCACGGCGGAAAGTGATGCATCCATCCTGCAAACCTCCTACTCCAGTGTCATAAAGAATATCACTGTGGAGCGAGCCGGTAAGACACGCGCCGCAGTGCGCATTGAGGGAGTACACGCCAATGCTTCCCGCGAGTGGCTGCCCTTCACCGTACGACTCTATTTCTACGCCGGAAGCGATCAGGTAAAGATGGTACACACCTTTATTTACGATGGCGATCAGGACAAAGACTTCATCAAAGGCCTGGGCAT
This sequence comes from Bacteroidaceae bacterium, assembly GCA_031552405.1. Lineage (GTDB taxonomy): Bacteria > Bacteroidota > Bacteroidia > Bacteroidales > Bacteroidaceae > UBA1794. Next base: position 36,150 of record JAVBMN010000008.1, read on the forward strand.
TCGTTTCAACACCCCGCTGCGTGAGGCATTGTATAACCGCCATGTGGCATTTGCAGGAGGCGGACAGGGTATGTGGTGCGAACCGGTACAACCACTGACCGGTCGACGCGTCTTGCAGCTCGATGGCGATGCCACCCTGTACACACAACAGGTGGACGGGCAACGCATCCCTCCCTATGAATCATTCGACGAGAAAGGCAAAAACCTGATTGACAACTGGGCATCCTGGGATAGCTACCGCCTGTCGCAACTCACGGCCGACGGGTTCAGCATCCGCAAGCGGGCCACTACAGACAGCCCCTGGATCGGCACAGCCTCCTCCACACGCTCACGTGGTTTTGCCTTTGCGGGCGATGTGAGCGGAGGTCTCAGCGTATCTTTGCAAAACTTCTGGCAGGCATACCCCGCCTCCATCGAGATCAATGGCATGCGCAGCCCGCAGGCAGAGCTGACCGTATGGCTGTGGAGCCCGGAACATGAAGCAATGGACCTACGGCACTATGACAAGGTGGCGCACGACCTGAACGCCAGTTACGAAGATGTGCAGGAAGGAATGAGCACTCCCTACGGCATAGCCCGCACCAGCACATTAATGCTCCGCTTTACGGATAGCCTCCCGTCACGCACGGAAATGAACACTCTAGCCGATCAGTTCTCCGAGTCTACCCAACTGGCCTGTACCCCCGAGTACCTACACCATTGCCGCGCATTCGGTATATGGAGCCTGCCCGACCGCAGTACTCCCGTCCGCACCCAGATAGAAAGTTACATGGATTCCCTGAACCTCTACTACGAGCGCAGTGTGGAACAACGCCGCTGGTACGGCTTCTGGAACTATGGCGACGTGATGCATGCATACGACCTGCAGCGCCATGAATGGCGTTATGACATTGGCGGATACGCCTGGGACAATACGGAGCTGGCCTCCAATATGCTCTTCTGGTACTCCTTCCTCCGCACCGGAAGCGCCTCAGCCTGGCGCATGGCCGAGGCCATGACACGCCATACCGCTGAGGTGGATGTATACCACCTGGGGGAAATGGCCGGACTGGGCAGCAGGCACAACGTAAGCCACTGGGGCTGTGGCGCGAAAGAAGCCCGCATCAGCCAGGCTGCCTGGAACCGTTTCTATTATTACCTCACCACCGACGAGCGTTGTGGCGACCTCATGACGGAAGTGAAAGATGCCGACCAGATACTTTACACCATCGACCCCATGCGACTGGCACAGCCGCGTGAGAAGTATCCTTGTACCGCCCCGGCCCGACTTCGTATCGGTCCCGACTGGCTGGCATACGCCGGCAACTGGATGACCGAGTGGGAGCGCACCGGCAACACCGCATACCGCGACAAGATCATTGCCGGAATGAAAAGTATCAGCGAACTGCCTCATGGCATCTTCACCGGTCCGGCAGTACTGGGATATGACCCAAAGACAGGAGTCCTGTCGTATGAAGGAGATACCGCCATCCAAAGCACCAATCACCTGATGACCATCATGGGCGGCTTTGAGGTAAACCACGAACTCATAGAGATGCTCCCCCGGACCGACTGGAAGAAAGCCTGGCTGGATCATGCCACCCGCTACGCCAGAATGGGTGGACGCCACTTCCGTGTTCCCAAGCTGACCGCCTATGCTGCCTGGAAAACAGGGGAAAAAGAACTGGCCACAGAAGCATGGGCCGAACTATTCAACCCCTCTAATGACCGCCCACCTGTGCTGAACATGAAAAAGGTAGTACCCCCATTTGTCCTTGAGCCGGTAGACGAAGCGAATATATCCACAAACGACGCCGCCACCTGGGTACTCAATGCTATATTTATGATGGAGGTAATCCCAATAGACGAATAAGCGATTTCCAAGAACAAGTATATATACCAAAACAAGAGAGGCCGTTACAAGATATTTTTGTAACGGCCTCCTTTCAGTTCCTAAAAATAGGGCTTCTAAATCTATCTAAGGAACTTTATTTGCAGGTATTCCCCGTTCTTCTCAAGAACAAGCGTGTATGAACCTTCCGGAAGAGAAGAGATTTCAATCATATTATGTCCATATAGAGTTGCAGACTGGTATATCAACTGCCCATCCATAGTATAAATTCTTGCCTGCACCTCTTTCTCAGATTCTATGCAAAGTTGGGTATGAGAACTGTTTGTATAAACAGATGCAAATGGAGTTGCCTGAGTATCATTATCTAAATCTGTAAGAAGCACATATTCTTCAGTATAATCACTGATGTTATAAGTGGAATATTGATTTGCCTTATTAAATGTAGGGTTATCAAAGAACACCAAATATTCTGCTCCATCAGGGTAACGTCCATAAGAGGTGGTTCCGCTGTGCATAGCATAGCGTATAGAATCAACCAGCAGTAAGTTGCCATCCTTGCCACGTTTTGATAGATAAACGCTTCCGCCTTCTTTGGCCAACTTGAAGTTGGCATGCAATACGCCCCGTTCAGGCTTTTTGCTACACCATACAATCGCTCTTCCATGTGCCGGAATTATTGTTTCCCCATTGCTATCGGAAGAGAAATGGAACAATTCATAATCCGCAGGATTGTTAGAGAGATAATAATCCTTCATATCAATGTCATAGTATGCTGAGTTATAGATCTCAATCCAGTCTTCTATCTTGAACGTATTATCTGCAAAGATGCTATTCTCCGCACTTATCTCATTGATGTATAGTCCTGCCCTCCGACTCTTCTCGACTGGTTCATACACCGCCCTGACAGTTGTACTATCGGTGAGAACCAACTCAATAGAAGGGCTGTCATAATAAAAAGTACGTCCGTTTGTAGTAATCTCCCAATGCTTAAAACATTCTTCACTCTCATAAAGAGGAGCCGTTAAAGCCAATTCCCGATCTTGGAAATACTTTCCATCATAAGGTAAAACAGGAATAAACTGCTGATTAAAACCTAAGGATACACTCGGTTGGCTAGAGGTAATAAACAGGCCATGAGGAATTCCAAGGTCAAAATTCTCCTGCAGATTATAATACGCCTGTTGCCAGGCAATATACACTGCTTTATTGATATCCTTCACTCCCTTATCCAGGTCTTTGGCTTGTTCCGGCCACCGTTGCTGATAATAAGGATACTCAGAGGCAATACGCTCCTTCATTAGTGCCGTTTGTTTTGTAAAACGCTCAGGGTTATATACAGAGCCGGCTACTATACATTGGGTGGTAATATACTGATTTTCAAAGTGCTTATTCTTTAATAAATAGAATATCATCTTCTCTGCAAAGGTTGTACTTGAGCTTTCTTTCATCTCTCTCAGTTTGTTATCCTTAACAGACGAACTACGCATACCTTTATCCAAATCATTCAGCAGCCACCGCCATTTAGCATCTTCCTCTTTGGGACGAAAGAACTTCTGATTATTACGAGGCCAGTCTGTATTTCCTATAAATAACTCCACAGACATATAATACAGATAATTATCTATATCTATCATCTGGACGGCCTGATTATACAAGGAATCAGCACTAAGGTCAGCAGTCCTTATGAAACTCTCCATTTTCTTGTATTCTTCAAGATTTCCTACAACGGGGATTTCATCCCAAGCTCTTTCAATAAGATCGAACTCATCCTTTCCATACCCATAATTGGAATAGAGGTTATCCTTACTGCTACGCTCTCGCAAGTTCAGAATTCCCCAGTACTCTCCATTCAGATATATCGCTGCAGGAGAATAAGCCTGATAAGTGAGTGGCGTTACATCTGCCATACTTTGGATGGCCGCATCACGAATGATAGCGCCTCCTGACGAATACTGTCCACCATTACGAAGGATTATACTCTTGAAACGCCTTCCGGGCCGATCTAAAAAAAATGGGTAGTCCAGACGGTTTGTACCATACTTCTTACCAGCCTTCACGGTAAATGATTTCTGAGGATACTCCCGTGAGGCATTTCCACTTATTGCTAGCCCGACTTCCTGATTCAGCTTCAGTTCATGCTGCTTATCCAAGAACTCCATATTACCAAACCGGGTCCATTCTTGATTCCAGTTGGCCTTTTCGTTGCTTGCTTTTACGGCACCATTTGTCCCGATACAGTAAATTCCAATAGAATCGTTATATAGAAAGACACTATCCATAGTCAGAAAAACAACCGGAAGATCCGACTCGCGCTCGTCAATCATGTAGGTCGCCGTAGATATACTACCCTCCAGAAAGTTGGGAGCAAAAGCTTTTGCTCTCAATGGAGTTGTTTTAGATATCAGGAGGGGAGAGTTCGTATACAAACGACCAAACTCCTCTGTCGGCACAGTACCATCCATTGTATAGTACACCTTTGCACCGGCAGTTGCACAACAAATACTCACAGAAATCAGAGCGTTATAGAAACCACTCTTCATGGAGAATTCCGGAGCCTCAACGCGCTCATAGCTTATTACAGACTGATTATTTGATGCACAAAACGTGGATTCCAAGAAATGGCCTACAGGAGCCTCTTTGTCTCCATCCCGGCTTCTTCCATAACTCACATTTGTAAACTGATCAGGATAGTATAACACATCCAAAACCTCTCCCTCTTTAGTAGAAACAGAGAGATAACCACCCTCTGCATCGACATCCAGATTGCCACCTTTCCCATCATTCACCTCATCATTGATCCACACCACAGCATAACCATGAGCAGGCAACTTCCGGGAAGTTTTTAATGTGTATTTCCGTACTCTGTCTTCTTCATCGGAAAAACAAAAATCCTTTAAATCAAGATCCTCTGAGGATGAGTTATACAACTCAATCCACCCGCTATAATCATAACTAGGATCCAGCTGTTTGCTTACGTTGCAAATAGATATCTCATTAATTACAATCTGCGAAAAGAGGCCCTGGGCTATTATCGTCAGGCTAAGCCATACAAAAAATCGTTTTCTCATTTTCTACTACATCTCTAACCGTTCTACAATTTCTCTCCTGATCATGCCTCTATTCCATTATCAGTATTTCTTTCAAAGAATAGCCTTTCTCCGTGTGTAGCTGAAGAATATACATTCCTGTACTTAGGCCCTCTCTCTTAATCACGATTTGATCTGCATCAAAGTATTCTTCATACCGTATCTGCATACCTAACGCGTTGTAAATGGTAAGTGAGACCTTCCCTGTTTGAAGTTCCTCAGGCAGGCTTATGTAGGACTCAGACACACATGGATTCGGATACACAGAAATCCGGAGCTCTCCATTGCGAAGCGCAGGCAGCTCTGAGAACATGCTGTTTTTACGCCCAGGTGTTCCTCTCAATGGAGAGGTAACCCAGTTTTCACCCTGACCATTATCTAATGTGTGGTTAATCAGCTCAATTGTTGAACCGCTGTCATTTGCTCCTGTAGGCCACGGGCTTACGCTCTTATATTGAACTTGATCTATCAGAACTCCCAAGTCATTATATAAACGAAGATGATCTCCTGCACTTCCTAATCCAAAATCAAAATCTCCCCGGTAATTCCCTACTTCCGGATACAATGCTGTGAACTTATTCATGCTTTCACATAACACGATATAACCTTGTGCCGGTATCTTCGTGTTATCAGGGAAAATATAAGAATGTTTGTCATTATCATCTTTGAAGCACCATCCGGATATATCCAAGGTATAATCCTGAGGGTTATAGAATTCAACCCAGTCACCTGCATCAAAGACTGGAGAAGAGGCATAATTCACCTCATTAATAATTAAATAATCAGGTTCTACCTCCACTTCTTTGAAATATGCTGTAACAAGAGTATTCGACAAAGAAGCCAGGCTTATCAATATCGTATCATTGCTTTCGTTTGTACTCCAGTGAGAAAATACATATCCTTTTTTAGGAATAGCAACCAATTGCACCGGAACTTCTGCAAAATAGCTTCCTGTCCACGGATAAGGCTTCGAGGAATCTTTCAATCCAACAGTACTCTCATTGATATGGATAGTATTTACTTTAATAGTACCCTCATCAATAGTAGAATTGACGGTAAGCAATGTAGTATCCGAAAGATTAAAACGATCTTTCAGGTGCTTCCGCATGTAAGAAGGGCGAGTCTGAAAGAAATTAGCTATACTGGCATAATTCTGCTCCTTACTAATACTACCCCAACGTGCTATATGGGCATCTATATCCAAAGCCATATCCGCTTTCATAGAGTCCAATACAGCTATAGTACGATTCGGAAGGAAAGTCGTATTCATCTGATCACAGAACATATTAATGAATGTGTTTCTTGGCTGAAAAGCTTCAAGCAGGCTTCGTAGTATCACAGTTGATTTCTCTCCATCCTTTGTTGTAGTGTATGATAATCTATCGTATGAAGGTTGTGCAAACCCTTGATCCAGATCATATGTAATCCATCTCCAACGTCCGTCGTGTCCGAAAGCTGCATTCGGGAAATACTGAGAAGTACGTTTCTTCCAAATCTTCCTGTTGTTCCCTAGGAAATCGGTGTTATTTACATAGATCTCAATCATGAAATGAGTGAGATAATTATCAATATCTATTTTACTAGCTAAGTACTCATAATTGGCAGGATCTGATAACTGATTGCTCTTACAGAAGGCTTCTATGGCAGAATAGTCTACATATTCATAGTCATACCCTTCATTTATCTTCTCCGTAGCTGCATTTGCAATAATCACTTCAGTAGGATTAATGTTATAATGGCCGCTAAAGTAGTATTCATCAAAGTTTTCACGCATATTCATAATCCCCCAGTACTCACCATTCAGAAAGTGAATCACAGCTCTTGAATCTTGTACATTGCAATTCAAATGCCTAACAAGCTGGTGAGCCATAGCATCATGGAACAGGTTTGTAGCCCAATTATTACCTGAGTTTCTAGCCAAGAATGAATTGAACACCCCTATTTCAGCTTGCCCAATAAAAGGATGTTGTTGCAAACCAGGAAAGAAAGCATGATTGAAGACACCGGCATCACTACCAAACCTCTTTTTTGCATCAAAGCGTAGCGATTTACGAGGCCAGTTTGTAGAGAAGTTCCCATGAACACGCATGGATGCATTTTGCACATACTCTACCTCTCCTGCTTTGGAGAAGATTTCAAAATGCGCAGGACGCTCCCAACCCTGCATAAAGTTAGCATCAGGTGTTGTTTGATCACGGGTCTTATCATAACGGGCTCCTGGAACATAGATACCTGTATTATAATCAAACAATGCAGAATCCGGACACACCACAGAAATTACGGGCAAATGGAATCGGTTATTAATCAATGGATCCACAAAGAAAGTCTGAGTAACGACCCTACTATCTATTGCTCCTTGTTTTCTGCATATTGCTCTGACAACTGTCACATTGCCAACCGAAGGATTAGGGCCTCCCTGCTTCCTATAGTAAGCAGGAATCAGAGAACGGTCACCTTGCTGATTACCTTTTGGATCTATCAAAATAGATCCTTTGTAAAGCATGGTAGTTGATTTACGTGCAGTTGGCTGAGTATTTGCACTTGAATAATCATACTTCACCGGAAACTCAGTTCCGTCTAACGCATTGACATCGGGAATAGACCCATCCAGAGTATATAAGATCTCTGCATTAGGATCATCACTGGTAATGGTCAGCTGGATAGAATTCGTATAAAAACCTGCATCGTGAGAGAAAAGAGGAAAGTTCATCTGCGACGTATATGAACTTGCTGCATTTACAGCACCAGGAGTTGGCGAGGTAAAGAAAGCATATTCTCCATTACTTGCCAATCCATACGACTGGTCTGTGGATAATGCCGGAACCACTATCTGATCCATCGTAGCACCATCCGGTTGGGTTAACGTAACAGTTTCTCCAGCATCACTCAACTTAAAGTTTGTATGAAAACTCTGAAACGGAAGATTGTATTTTTTTGCCAGGAAATTCTCAACCTGACGACGCTGTTCTCTTGTCAAGGCTTTATTAAAAATCACTATCTCAGCAATATCTCCGGCAAAATATTCTGCACCACTTCCTAAACGAGAAGCTATTTGAAGAGGGAATTTCTCCCCTGTACTCAGTTTTACATAGTTTTGCCCGCAGAACTCTCCATTGACATAGAAGTAATCGCAGTTATTTTCATAGACAGCACTTATGAACCTCGGCTGCTCGTCCATTTGTTTCACCCCATAGAAAGTAGTCCCCCAGTAATTGTTACCTATCGAGGCATTTGCAAGCTTCCTTTTACAAGTAATTCCGTACGCATTGTTATAATCCCCATAATGCAATATATGGTTATTGCTGTTTTGATTTGCAGCATCCATATTCGCATTGGCAAGCATCACAATAATAGTTCTGGATTGATTGCCTGCAGGAGGATATACATTACTTTTTAGGAATTGCTTAAGACCATCAAAACGAACTGCAGGATATTCGCCTAAAGCCCGCTGTACTAAACGGGGATAGGCATCCGTATTGGTTTGTTCCGAATAAAACTGTCCATTATGGCTAAGCCATTTCTTTAGGAAGACCTCCTCATTCTGCACTACAACCTGGTTTGCATCATTTTCATTGATATCCGAAGCACTAAACCAAGCGATTAAATCGGAAGAGAAAGCATCCGGAGAAAACGGAGTAGCATGGAGGTTTCTCTCAGACGCATATACAGGCAAATATTCATTGGGCTGCATAACATACTTGCCAAAGACCCATTTGAAGGGCTTAGTAGCGTCATCGGTCAATCCATATCCCGCTAGATCTACGGGTACATTCGACTTATTATATAGCTCAATCCAGTCCGGATTCTCTCCAAACTCATCGGCTAATCCATTTGAGTTACTTGTGAGCACCTCATTAATCACAATAGATTGTGCAGAGGAATAAGAAGAGGCTAACAAGAATAGTAATATTGTAAATACAACTCTCATACGCGTATTTGAATTAAATTAGATTAGATTAAAAACTATTTTTGCTTTGTCAAAAATACAATTCCTTCCTATTAAAGAAAGATTCATTTTTAATACGAAAAGAGAAATTAATCTCTTTTCGTATTAAAACAGTGTTATTATCAATATACTACAACCTTCTGATTTCCTACCACATAGTATCCGGCAGGAACCGCTATTTCGCGGAACATTGATTCATCCGGAACAAGAGTCCGGATAAGGCTGCCGTCTATTCCATAGAGGCCCAACGGTTGGTCAAAGGTTCCGAGAATCTGGATACTACCTACACCTCCTACACATGTATAAGTGCTTTCCGTATCGCTTCCTATTGCCTCCGGAAGATCCGTTGCAAACTCACTCTGCACAATTTCTACCAGATTGATAGGAGCGCCATAACCTCCGATCTGAGCCGGATCACGCCAGGCTGTAATCACTAACATATTGTCTGTTACCTCCACATTCTTCAGCTCAATCAAGTTTTGATTATTATTGTAGAAGATATCACTTGCAGGAGTGTACACATCTGAAAGGTTGGCACGGTAGCGGAAACAAGAATAATCGGTAGAAGAGGTGGCTTGTCCTAAAGAACCCAGAATCCGGATGTCATAACGATCATTCGGGACACCCTTAAAGGCTAAAACTGTACGTCTTGTTTCAACACCTGCTTTTGCAGAAGCTGCAAAATACCATGCTACTTTATAAGTCTTTGCAGAATACTTCTCGCCACTCAGGTTGGCCTCTCCTACATCTGCTGTTTTGCAGATAGCCTCTGTAATACCATACTTCTGAAGAGCACCATTTAATGATTCCTGGTTACGGATTTGCTGCATCACCTGCATGCTCTCCGTGTTGTAAATAGGGAGATCATTGTAGGAGGACGAATAGCGAATCGCAGCATTATTAACTGTTTCAGATCCTACTTGCAAAGTACTGTTAGCACTCCAAGAAGCCTCACTCAAACCTACTATTATCTTACCCAGATTCACTCGTTCAAACTGTACAAGCAAGTCTACATCATCATAAATCTGACCCAGAGCATAGATGTTATCTGCTACCGAAATCTCTCTTCCGTTTAAAAAAACTGATTTTGCAGAATAGCCATCCTCAGGCTTCATGGTTACAGATACCCCAGATTCAATGCTGACAGGAACGGAACCGCCCTCTTTATAAGAGATCCCGTTAAAGACAAAACCACCTTTTCCTGATTTCTGCATCGTGACATAGATCTGTGAAATACCTTTCTGCATCTGGTTCTCTTCCACATAAGATACTTCTTTATAAGAGAGTCCTTTATTAGGAGCTTCAAAAGTAGGTACATCAAGCAAGCATAACTGATTACCTGCATCGGGATAACGACCAAAAGAGGCATACGGGCTATGTTCCACGTAACGAAGCGAATCAATAATCTGAATATCCCCCTTTGCATCTTCCTTGGAGAGATATACAGTCCCCCCTTCTTTTGCCAATTTAAAGGCAGCATGCAACACACCTCTATCTGCCTTATTGCTACACCAGATCACAAGATGGCCATGAGCAGGTACGTAGGTTTTTAATGTGTCCGAAGCAGGTACCTTCCATTTTACCAGATTATTCAGCTTATCCGACAGGTAGTAACCTGCAAGGTTCAATGGCTTCGCAGAACCGTTGTAGACCTCAATCCAGTCTTCATACTTATTAGCATTATCCACAAAGATGTCATTTGCGGCACTTACCTCATTTATATAAAAGCCTGCTCTCTTTACTGTTTCGGCTTTGGTATAAACAACCTCTACCTGTGTAGCTTCCTGTATGGTGAGAGTCAACTCTGTATCTTGTGCGGTAGTAGTAACACCGTTCTTTGTCACTTTCCAAAACTTAAATATCTTCCCGTTCAGATGCTGGGGTACAGAGAGTGTTAGGGAACGATTCTCATAATACTTCCCTTTAAACGGAAGAACCGGAATGTCCAATCCATTGAACAGCATTGGTACATCAAATTGATTGGAGGCTATTTCCAATTCTCGGACTTGTCCCAGATTGAAATAGTTCCTCATATTATTCATCAATGTATCTTGGAAAGATGCGATCAACTTAAGCTGGTTGGCAGCATCATTCTTCATATCATTGGCATTGACTCCACCCCATCTCTCCTTTTGATACGAGCGTTCTTTTATATAAGGTCCCAGATTCTTTGCATAGAATGATTCCACGCGTTCTTTGTTATAGCAAGAGCCCATAATCAGCGAAGCTGCATCTATGAACTTTTGCTTAAAGATCTCATTCTTGAACAGATAGGTAAAGAACAATACATAAGGGCTGCTTTCACTGCCATTAATGATCGCCTTCAGGCGATCTCCCGAATAGGTGCTGAAAGATAGATCCAAATCATTGATAATCCAACGCCAACGCCCTCCATCGTCTCTGTTGCGGAACAACATCTGGTTATTTGTGGGCCAGTCCAGGTTATGCAGATACACTTCTGCTGCCACATAATTCAAAGCATTGTCTATATCAATCAATGAACAGATGGTAGCATACTCCTCCGCTGCTTTCTCCGGATTTCCCGTCAGGCTCTTCAGCGTATTATAGGTTGCAGTATACGCTTTATTACTACCCAGGTTATCAATTGACGGCACATTTACCATATATTGCTGATGATCTTTCAGACCATAAGAAGCATATACAAAATCTTCATTATGTCGATCACGCAGATTGTAGTAGCCCCAATATTTTCCATTTATATACAGTGCTACCGGATGGAAATCCTGATAATCAAGGTTCAAATCTCCCAATAGTTTTTGAAGGAAAGCGTCTTTATATCCTCCGTTTGTATTATGCTGTCCTCCATTCCGAAGCACAAAACTTTTGTATCGTCTGCCGGGTTGATCAGGGAATGCCATATATTCAAAATGATTCTTTCCATACTTCTTCCCCGATTTTATCTTCATGGATTTCTGATTGTACGAACGGGTTGCCTGACCGCTTATACTGATACCTACCATTTGCGCTATCTGAGTTTTGCTATTTTCATCAATATAATCGATATAGGCCGGTCGTGTCCAATTCTGATAGTAATTGGCCACATCTCCCCAGTTACCACCCTCTTTACGGCGACCGTTTGTCCCCACACAGTAAATGCCAAGCATATCATCATTCAGATAGCGATCATCCACCACCATAAAGATGGCTGCCATCTCCGTCTGGCGCTCGTTTATCATATAAGTAGCATTAGCAGCAACCCCTTCCAGGAAGCCATCCTTAAATGCTTTAGCCCTTAATACTGTGGTACTTTTGAATGAAAGAGTATTAGTATATAATGCACTTGCCGAAGTGGGTTCCGAACCATCCAAAGTGTAACGAATAACAGCATCGGGCGTTTCACAGGTTATCGACACACGTACCTGGTCATTGTAAAAGCCACTCAGCTGAGATAATACAGGAACAACTACACGTTCCAGCCCTGTGCGTTTTCCATTATTGGAAAGTTTGCAGGATGATTCAATGAAATAGGCCCATTCACTCCCCCCGTCCGTTGCCCTTCCATACGACACATTTGTAAATTGGGCCGGATATTCGATCTGGTCTTGTATTACACCAGCAGAGTTAGCCACCGAAAGCAGCCCGCCTTCCGCATCTGTATCTAAATAAAGACCATCAGAGTTAGCCACCTCATCATTCAACCAGACAACTCCAAATCCACCAGCCGGAATCACACGGGAGGCAGACAGTTTATATTTCTGTGGAACACCTTGCTCATCAGAGAAATAGAGATCTTTCAAATCTACACTTTGTGCGGTAGCATTGTATACCTCAATCCACCCTTTGTAATCATAATCAGGATCCAAATCCTTGCTTATGTTACATAGATTCATCTCATTGATATAGATTTGTGCTTTCGTCGACAACGAACAACACATCAATAAGATCCATAATACATGTTTAAAATAAAAGTCTTTCTTCCTCATAACTCATTGTTTATTAGTTAAGAATGCCGAATCAACCAGTTTCTAATCATAGTCACGACTTGGCCCTATATTACACAAAAACACACTTTTGACTTATAGACCTATCTCTATCTAAGAAACAGGACTAGCCTGTCAAGCTGTTAATAAACAATGACTTAAAAACATCTATTAAGATTGCATTTGCTTCTCTTTTTCTTCCTATGCTTACTTATTCGTAGGAATAAGTAGCAAAAGAAAAATGACAAATGAATGGAAGTATAAAACTTCTTTGCGTTTTATCAAAGAATGAGGAAAAATCAAGTAGCTGATATATGAGTGCTTAAGGCTTACTTTTAGTAGTTGTTTTAAAAATGTCAAAAACAATTTTGTCTTTAAAAGATCTATATGTATCTTTGCACAAACTTAAAGTCCTGTTTCTTAGATAGAAACAGGACTTTAAATTTGTTATAAAACAGCAAATCAGTAGTATTGCACAAACACCCCTCGAAAGGCTCCTACTATACGAGAAGTAAAAAAGAAAATATTATAGCGGAACGGGTTCTTCAAATAGATCCAGACATAGAACATACTCATTTTCAGAGCCTTTTGAAAGCGTTCTCCTACACCCATTCTTCTTGTTACAGCTGAATCGGCGCGAAGGCGACGGTAATAAATGGCATTCTCGCTGGTGGGCGCCATCACCTTTATGAGGTGACTGATCTGAAGCATGAAGAGGCAGTCTTCACCGTTGCTCAGACGGGTATCAAAGAAGCGGTTATACAGGAGTTTTTTGTCTATTAACTTACACCATACGGTCGACATAAAGCTCCGCATATTCATCAGGGGGAGCGGACCTTTGCCTACACAGCGCTGAAAAGCATCTGTCAGAAAGCTGGGGCATGTTTCATTCGTGTCCTCATTAAAGGCAACCACATTAGAAACAGGTACATATCCCTGTATGGCTATATCGTAAAGTTCCTGCAGATAGGTGGGAGAGATATAATCATCATCATCAATGAAAGCAATAAACTTGCCGTGAGTCAGCTGCAAAGCCACATTGCGGGCGTTGGAAACACCCCCTTGGTCCAACTGATACAACTTCACATTCATCTGACCCTTTACCTTCTCAGCATACTCTTCTAATTCTGACAGATAAGGTTCGTCACAGCCATTCAGGACTACAAGAACCTCCACTTCGCGGAGCGGAAATGTTTGTTTTCGTATAGATTCCAGGCTCTCATAAATGTATGAACCTGGCCGATAAGAGGGAATTATTATTGATATCTCCACGGTGTTTCACTTAAATACATTGACTATAAAACGACAATACGTACGCTTTATTACACTTATTTTAGGCTTTGTTACACAAAACCATTGGCAAATATAGAAATAAAAATAGTCTTTACATCCTTTCTCCTGTTTTATTTGCCGATAAAAAAGCTTCATTATGTCATGGTTTTTCCGTGATTTCTTTCTTCCTGTACGATACAAAACTGCCTGATATCAGAAAAACTGTTGCGCAAAACATTCATCACTCTCTCACTATCCGATATAAACGAGCTATAAATCAATGGATAACGAGTGAGAGATTCTTTGATTTTATTTCTCACCGGTTCATCATTTCTCACTAAATCCAGCCCGGCATCATGCAATAAAAGCACTGGTTTTCTGTTATTAACTAATGATGAAAGGCTTTGAACCGGGCACCTCTTCCATGCGTAAAGCAATGATACTGTTTCTTACAGGATTGTTGCTATGCGGTATTTCTTCGTGCAGGAACTACCTGAAGCTGGCGGAAGAAAGCTACAAACTTGGAGAATACTACGATGCTTCCAAGTATTACAAGCGAGCCTATTCACAGACTCCCGCCAAGGAAAGAGACCAACGGGGGAAGCTGGCCTTTAAAATGGGCGAGTGCTACCGGTTTATTAATGCACCGGCCAATGCACAGGGCGCATACATGAATGCAGTACGCTATAAGTACCCCGACAGCATCACCTACTTCCGCCTGGGAGAGGTACAGCTTAAAATGGGCGATTACAAGGGAGCAGAGAAGAGTTTTCAGACCTATCTGGAGTATGCCCCCAACCATGTATTGGCACAAAACGGACTTAAGTCTGCGCAAACCGCCCCCCAGCTCAAGAAAGCCCTCCCACGCTTCGTGGTAAAGCGCTTCGACCTGTTCAATTCCCGCCGCTCTGAATATTGCCCCTCTTACAATCGCAGTGACAGCGACCGTGTGTACTTTACCTCTACCCGCGACCAGGCAAAAGGGGAGAACCTCAACGGAATCACCGGCATGAAGAGTGCCGATATTTTTATGGCCAAGCGCAATGAGCGTAAGCAGTGGATGCAACCGGAAGTCATTGAGTCCGACCTCAACTCGGAATACGAAGATGGCGCATGCAGCTTCTCTTCGGATGGCAACACAATGTACTTCACCCGATGCCGCGAGTCGAACAGCGGTCCGGTATACGCCGAGATCTATTCCTCCTCACGCAGCGGGGCCAACTGGTCGGCGGCAAAATACTGCAAAATCATTAATGACAGTCTTTCCTCCGTAGCACATCCCGCCGTATCGCCGGATGGATACTGGCTTTATTTCACATCCGACATGCCCGGCGGGGTGGGTGGAAAGGATATCTGGCGTTGCCCCATCCTTGACGGAGAATTTGGGGCGGTGGAGAATCTGGGGCCCGATATTAACACACCCGGCGACGAGATGTTTCCCTTCCTGCGGGAAGACGGCACCCTGTACTTCGCCTCCAACGGATGGCCGGGTATGGGCGGGCTCGATATTTTCCAGGCCGAGATGGATACCGTGACCAGTCGGTGGAAGATACAAAACCTAGGATATCCGTTAAATTCTCAGGCGGATGACTTCGGTATCACCTTTGAGCCGGAGCACAACCGGGGATTCTTCTCCTCGAACCGGACCGACATGCGCGGATGGGATCATATTTACGAGTTTATCGGCGAAGAGCTGGACTACCTGCTCACCGGATGGGTATACGACAGGGAGGGCGACCCCCTGCCCGAGGCTACCGTAAACATCGTGGGAGAAGATGGTACCAACCTGAAGCTCAGCGTGAATGGCGACGGGTACTTCACCCAGAAGCTGGCCCGTAATACCAACTACGTCATGATGGCCAATTGCCGCGGATACCTCAACACCAAGCAAGAGCTGCTTACCGACACCCTGGTAGAGAAGCTCGTATACGAAGCTGAGTTCCCGATGGCCTCCATTTCCAGGCCTGTATTGATTGACAATATCTTCTATGAGTTCGACAAGGCCACGCTGACACCTGCCTCTTCCGAGGCATTGGATAAGCTCATCAAGCTGTTGAACGACAACCCGCATGTAACCATAGAGCTTGGTGCGCACTGCGATTATTTCGGAAAGGACGATTACAACGAACGCCTCTCCCAGCGGCGCGCCGAGTCGGTAGTGAACTACCTGATACAGGGCGGCATCGCCAAAGACCGCCTGACCGCCCACGGTTATGGCGAAACCACTCCTAAAGTAGTTACCAAACGCATTGCCCAGCAACGCCCCTTCCTCAAAGAAGGCAATGCGCTGACAGAAACATTTATCAAAACCCTCACGCCCGAACAGCAAGAGGTATGCAACGCCATGAACCGCCGCACGGAGTTCAAGGTAATACGTACTACCTATGGGCTTTACAAATAATAATCAAGGTGATAAAAACCGGAGCGCACGAGTCTGAGAATTGGTGCGCTCCGGTTTCATAATTGGTGGGCATCAGCTGGCCAACTCGTGCGCACCAGTTCTTCAAGACGCAGGCCTGCGCTGAGACAATCTCAGGCCTGAGACTATTGAATTTCAGGCCTGAGTTTACTTCAACGCAGGCCTGTATTTTTGGAGTCGGCACTGCAGATATATCCTCTTCAAGGAGTTTGATTGTAGACTATTCACTCTATTCACACCACTCTGAAAGCCTCTTCCACAAAAGGATTGCGGGTGAAGGGTACCTGTGAAGGGTGTGAAGGGCAGGCTTCACTTACGTTCAAGAGTCAAAAATTCATACGGATACTGGTGCTTCTCATCAGCAGGATGTGCCTCACAGGCAAGGACGTTCCAGTCCTTCTCATCCAGTGCCGGGAAGAATACAGTGGCCTGTGCATGGTGATGCGCCACACGTGTCAGGTAAATGCGATTGCATAAGGGAAGCGCCTGTGCATATACCGATCCACCGCCAATAATGAAGAGTTCCTCCTCATCCCGGCAGGCCGCAACGGCATCCTGAAGAGAAAGGAAATGTTCCGCACCGGAAAACGACAACTCCGTGTGCGAAGAGAGTACGATATTACGGCGGTTGGGCAGGGCACCCTTGGGCAGAGATTCAAACGTTTTACGTCCCATGAGGATGGTATGCCCCGTGGTAAGTTCCTTAAAATGACGCATATCTGCCGGAAGCCGATACAACAAATCATTATCGCGCCCGATGGCCCAATTCGCCGATGCGGCCACGATCAGTGAGATACGACAGCTCATTCCTCCGGTTCCTTCTTACCCTCTGCCGGCTCATTGGTGCCGGGGATAGGCATCTGTCGGTTCATCGCCTCATGGAACGAAATGATGGTTTCCGTACGTGAAAGGCCCAAAGGCTGCAATTTATCATGAATGATGCTCAGCATGTGGGCGTTATTACGGGCATATATTTTAATGAACATGTCATACTTACCGGTAGTATAATGACATTCCACCACCTCAGGGATCCTCTCCAAAGCAGCCATTACATTCTCAAACGACTCGGGATTCTTGAGGAAAAGTCCGATGTATGCACATGTTTCATAGCCTATCCGGTCGGGAGCTATGATGTATTGCGACCCCTTTAACACCCCCATTGCCGTAAGCTTCTGGATACGCTGATGAATAGCGGCACCGGAAACATTACAGGCACGTGCCACCTCCAGAAAAGGCACACGGGCATCTTTCACTATCATCTTGAGGATTTGTTCATCCAGTCTGTCCAATTGTTGCTGTCCCATCGTACTGTTTTTTTGCAAATATACTGCAAATAATTAGGAATTGATAGTTTTACAATGCAAAATAGATTACTTTTGCGAGTTCTATACCCTATATCAATAAAGAAATGAAACAGCTTTTATCACTTCTCCTTGTGCTGCTGTCAGTAAGCATGCATGCACAATCAATTGAGTTTGACACCTATTTTGCAGATCAAACCTTACGTTTGGACTATCAATTTTCGGGCACCCGAGCCAGGCAACGCGTCTTTCTGGATGAAAAATACCGTCTGCCGGGATGGGCCGGCCGGAAAAGCCATCTGGAAGAACTACCCATAGACGGGAATTGCCAACTTATCGTGAGAGACCTTGCCAGCAATACCATAATTTACAAGCTCTCATTCAGCACCCTGTTCAGCGAATGGCTGGATACGGAAGAAGCCATCAACGTGCCCCGCAGCTTTCCCAATACCTTCCTGATCCCTTTGCCGAAAGAAAAAGTAAACATTACCATCTCTTTCCGCAACAAGAAAGGCGATTATATCGAAAAAATCTCCCATCCGCTGGATCCGAAAGACATCCTGATCCGCCCTCTGGGAGAGCGCAACATCACCCCGCATGAGGTGATCCTGAAGAGTGGTCCTTCCGACCGTTGCGTAGACATCGCCTTTCTGGCCGAAGGATATCGCGAGGAAGACATGGATATCTTTATCAAGGATGTAAAGTTTGCCTGTGATGCGTTGTTCAGCCACGAACCCTTCACCTCTATGAAGGATCGTTTCAACGTGGTAGCCGTGAAGACAGTTTCCCAAGACAGCGGAGTCAGCATTCCCCGCAACAATGATTGGAAAACCACTCGTTTCAACGCTCATTTTGACACATTCTACTCCAACCGCTACCTCACCAGTAACGCTATCTTCGAAGTAAATGATGCATTGGCTGGTATCCCCTATGAACAAATCATTATACTGGGTAACAGCAATATCTATGGTGGCGGCGGGGTATACAACTCCTTCACCATTGCCGATGCCCACAACGACAGGTCGTGGCCGGTTATCGTGCACGAGTTCGGACATACCTTCGGAGGCCTGGGCGACGAATATTTCTACGACAACGACCTCATGAGCGGCAGCTATCCGCTGGATGTAGAGCCTTGGGAACCAAACATCACCACCAAGGTAAACTTCGCCGCCAAGTGGCAGGATATGTATAATAAGAAAGAAGCAGAACTGCACGAAGGCGGCGGTTATACCTCGAAAGGCATCTGGCGACCGATGGAAGACTGCCGCATGCGTACCAATGAGTGCAAGGTGTTCTGTCCCGTATGCCAGCGGGCGCTCACACGCGTCATCGACTTCTATACACGCTAAGAGCCATTGAATGACACTCTGTCAGCATATTCCCGGGAAAGCATAACTCTGTCATGCTTTCCCGGAGCTTTTAAGGAGGCAAGGAGTTTGGCACAATTCTTGCCTTTCGCCTTTTGAAGATACTAAACATATATCAATAATATACAAGCTTAATAATCATGAATGTTAAACCGTTAGCGGACCGTGTGCTGATACTTCCGGCACCGGCAGAAGAAAAGACAATCGGTGGAATCATCATCCCCGACACTGCCAAAGAGAAACCCCTCAAAGGGGAAGTTGTGGCTGCAGGCCAAGGTACTAAAGATGAAGAGATGATACTGAAAGTGGGCGATACCGTGCTTTTCGGCAAATATGCCGGTACGGAACTCGATCTGGACGGTACCAAATACCTCATCATGCGCCAGAGCGACGTGCTGGCCGTACTGGGATAACTCACTTGTAAAACCACATTTTTATAAAGAACAAGAAAATGGCAAAAGAAATCTTATTCAATATTGAAGCCCGCGACAATCTGAAGAAAGGCGTGGACGAACTGGCGAACGCCGTAAAAGTAACCCTCGGCCCTAAAGGTCGTAACGTGATTATCGAAAAGAAATTCGGTGCTCCTCACATCACCAAGGACGGTGTAACCGTAGCCAAGGAAGTGGAGCTCTCCGATCCCTTTAAGAATACCGGTGCACAGCTGGTGAAAGAAGTAGCCTCCAAGACCGGTGACGATGCAGGTGATGGTACTACCACTGCTACCGTACTGGCTCAGTCTATCGTAGCCGAAGGCCTCAAGAACGTAACTGCTGGTGCCAACCCTATGGACCTGAAGCGCGGTATCGACAAGGCTGTGGTTGAAGTAGTAAAGAGCATCAAAGCGCAAAGCGAAAAAGTAGGCGACAACTACGACAAGATTGAGCAGGTAGCCCGCGTATCCGCCAACAATGACGACATAATCGGTACGCTCATCGCTGACGCTATGCGCAAGGTATCCAAAGACGGTGTAATCACCATCGAAGAGGCCAAAGGCACCGACACTACCATCGAGGTAGTAGAAGGAATGCAGTTCGACCGCGGTTACCTCTCTCCTTACTTCATCACCGATACGGAAAAGATGGAGTGTGTAATGGAAAACCCCTATATCCTGATCTACGACAAGAAGATCTCCAACCTCAAAGATATGCTCCCCATCCTGGAGCCGGCCGTACAAACCGGCCGTCCCTTACTCATCATCGCCGAAGATGTGGATAGCGAAGCACTTACCACCCTCGTGGTAAACCGCCTGCGTTCACAGCTCAAGATCTGTGCCGTAAAAGCACCCGGATTCGGTGACCGCCGCAAGGAGATGCTGGAAGACATCGCCGTACTGACCGGAGGTATGGTCATCAGCGAAGAAAAAGGCATTAAGCTGGAACAGGCTACCCTTGAAATGTTGGGTACTGCTGAGAAGGTAGCGATCTCTAAAGACAACACCACCGTGGTAAACGGCAAGGGTGAATCGGAAAATATCAAAGCCCGCGTAGAGCAGATCAAAGCCCAGATCAAGACTACCAAGAGCGATTACGACAAGGAGAAACTACAGGAACGTCTGGCTAAGTTGTCCGGCGGTGTAGCTGTACTCTACGTAGGAGCTGCCTCGGAAGTAGAGATGAAAGAAAAGAAAGACCGTGTGGACGACGCACTTTGCGCCACCCGCGCTGCCATCGAAGAAGGTATCATCCCCGGTGGTGGTGTAGCGTATATCCGCGCCATCGACTCACTGGAAGGCATGACTGGCGACAATAATGACGAGACCACAGGTATCGCCATTGTGAAACGCGCCATCGAAGAACCCCTCCGCCAGATCGTAGAGAACGCAGGCAAAGAGGGCGCCGTAGTGGTACAGAAGGTACGCGAAGGCAAAGGCGACTTTGGCTATAACGCCCGCACCGATGTATATGAAAATATGCATGCCGCCGGAGTGGTAGATCCCGCCAAGGTAGCCCGCGTAGCATTGGAGAACGCTGCTTCTATCGCAGGTATGTTCCTCACCACTGAGTGCGTGATCGTAGAAAAGAAAGAAGACAAGCCTGAAATGCCTATGGGCGCTCCCGGTATGGGCGGCATGGGTGGCATGATGTAATACAAAGCTCCTTACCAACAAGAAAGAGGATGTCCTTTTGGGCATCCTCTTTCTGTTTATACCTTTTTTTTGTTAATGCGAAACAGGGTACTGGAAGCTATGCATACCCGAACCCAACTCAACAGGTTCTCTCTTTCCAAAAGGAGGAATAAATGTGGCAGTGGTATTAACCGGAACAGCGATGTGCATATGTAACACATGATCCTTTATCTCCCACTCGGAACGAATCAGTCCGTACATACTTTGATAGGAGGATTTTACAAAAGTCAAGTCGCCTGCAATGGCGGGCTTTATGAAGAAGTGCTTGAACCCTGGCTGGCTCATGTCCGGAAGGATTCCTGCCAGCGATTTGTAGAACCATTCGTCAATCTGCCCCATCATGAAGTGATTCCATGAGGTACCCTTGTACGGGTTCCATTGCTCGGTAAGAGTGGTCACCCCAAGGTCTATCTGAAAACCATATCCCGGTACTTCACGGTGGTTGTGCATACGGTACATCACCTCATTTTGATCGTTCATCGCTAAGGCCTGATACAGATACCGGTTGCCTACATCGCCGGTAGTAAGCTTTCCATTGTGCTTCCGGATGTCTTCCAGAAGGTTCTGAATCACAGTTTCCTTGTACTGCTCCGGCACGATACCCAGGAATAAGGGGAGTGCATTGGAGCACTGGCTGCCATTGCCATACTGCCGGGTTTCAGGATTAAAGAGGCGGGTATTGAAGGCTTCGACAATGTGACTGCTTAACGCTTCGTACCTCTCAGCCTCTTTTGTAAGGTCCAGCTTTCTTGCGGCCTTGGCCGTATAGTTAGCCACCATATAGTAATGTCCCGTAGCAGTAATGCCTATAGGCGTATTTCTGGACACTCCGGCCTCATGGGGGCCATAGTCACACCAGTCGCCCAGCCCGTAGGAAAGGATATAATTGTCGGCCTTCGAAGAGAGATAATCGGCATACTTCTTCATAATAGGATAGTATTCTTTTATCAATCGGTCATCGCCGTACCATTCATAGTACATCCAAGGCAGGATCACTCCGGCTGAGCCCCATTCGGGAGAGTCCCTGAATCCGTGATCAAACTGCACGTACTCAGGAGCTATATCCGGGATCAGTCCGTTGCTGAGTTGTGCATCACTGATGTCCTGCATCACCTTAGGGTATACATTCCTTAAGTTATAATTAAAGAGTAGACCCGGCGCATTAAGGTGAGTCTCTTCCAGCCAACCCAACTTTTCGCGATGGGGACAGTCGGTAAACACCGCCTGCATATTGCTGCGGGTGGCACGGTTGATGATGCGGTGAGTCTGGTTAAAGATAGGATTAGAACACTCAAAACTACCATCATCCGGCACTGACAGATATACAAAGTGAGAGGTGAGATCCAGAACCGTAGGCAGGTCATTTTGAGAACTCTGGCTCCCATAATTAATACCTGAAACCCCAATATACTGAAAACCGTAATAACTAAACGAAGGAGTCCACTCCTCTATCCCCTCGCCCGTGAGCGTGTATTCAAAATAGTAGGGTGAACCGGAGTTACCTTGCTCCACCTTTGTGGAATCACTGTTCAGTACTTCTCCCAGGATGAGGCGTACCTTTTGTCCTTTCTTTCCCTTGAGCTTTATGCTCGGAAAGCCTGACAGGTTCTGCCCCATATTAAAGACAAACGTATGTGGCTCTACTTCTTTATACGCAACTACGCCATAAGATTCCATCTTCTTTACAGCGGGTGTGAGCTGCGCAGTGAGCTTTCCCTGGGGAGCTTCCTGAACAACAGCCGGTTTCCATGCCGAAGCATCAAACTCCGGAGCACTCCATCCAGGTTGTTCCAAATTGGCATCATAGTCTTCACCCCCTGAAATACAGTTGAATGTAATAGGGCCGGGAGCGTATTGCCAAGCATGATCAGAACGAATCTCTTTGTCCTCTCCTCCTCTGTAGTGCATCCTGAGCTGGCACATGAGTGTAGGCGGGCCAAAGCTTACGCGAAACTTTGTGTACCTGCCTCCCGTGAGGTTATACATACCATTGCCCAAAATTACGCCAATTACGTTCTCCCCTTTCCGGAGATACTCGCTGACATTGAAGATATTATAATATACAGTCTTGTCATAGTCACTCCAAAGAGGTTTGAACACACTATTATCTACTTGACGGCCATTGATATACAGATCATAATGTCCCAACCCGCTGATATATATCAGCGCCTCCTCCGGCACTTTCTCCAGTACAAAACTTCTGCGAAGCAGTATGCTTTGTTTGGCCAAAGGAGCTGCCTTGTCCCACCTGGATGCCAGTTCCTCCGGAAGCCAGGAAGTAGGATATATCCTTCCGGAAGGGAGGTACGCATCCTTCTGATGGATGGCTCCGATCCATTGACCTTTCCAGTCGGAGGTATTAAGCAACGCCATTGACCAGGTGTGTATTGCACTCCAGGAAGAAGGATTTCCAGCTTTATCCCAGACTCTTACTTGCCAGTAATAGCTTTTACCGCTTTCCAACGTTTTTCCTGAGTAGGGAACGAGCTGGCTTTTGTCGGACAGGACTTTACCTGTATTCCAGATATCAGGTGTTCCTTTCAACTGCTTTCTGCTACTGGCTACCCTGATTTCATAGGCTGTCTGGCAGTCTCCCTTCTCTGTGGAAGAGAGTATCCATCCCAATACAGGCCGGGAAACTTCAATACCCAGCGGATCTTTGGAATACTCACAGGTGGAGGACTCTATTTTCATTGCATTCAGTGACACGGAAAGCATGCATAACAGGACGACAAGCACTACTTTCGGCCTCATTATCATGCCAGTAATTGGGAAAAACCGAACGTGTATCCCCGTTTTAATTGGCTTCTGCATATTGACAGTTGGTTAATAGAAATTGTAAGCACAAATATATAGATTTTAGCCGGATACGACTGCCAAAAAGAGAACGAATAGAAAGATTATCAGAAAGAAACACAAAAAGAAAAGCCGCAAAACAGTGTTTCTATGAAGAAGAACGTATCTTTGTAAAAGAACAGACGAGATGAGCAAAAACAGATTTACCTCATTGAAGGATCTCGCCCTGGAGCTGGGTATTTCCATTTCTACGGTATCCCGCGCTCTGAAGGGAAGCAAGGAAATCAGCCCCGAAGTGCGGGAACGTGTTGCGGCCCTGGCGCGCGAGCGGAATTACCGCCCCAACCCCTTCGCCATGGGACTGCTGAAAAGCGCTCCCCGCATCATAGGTATTCTGGTGCCGGACATTGTGACGCATTTCTACTCTTCCATTATCAGTGGCATCAATGACCTGGCACGACAGAACGGTTACTCCGTCATCATAGCTTCCGCATACGAGCAGTATGAGTTGGAAAAGCAATGTGTCAATGACCTGGTGAATATCCGTGTAGAGGGAATCATAGCCTGCCTTTCACAAGAAACAACTGATTATGGACATTTCGAGAAGCTTCATCAGCAAAACATCCCGTTGGTACTGTTTGACAGGGTGTGCCTTACCGATCGGATCCCTTCCGTAGTAACGGATAATGTAGAGTCTGCCCGCCAGGCGGTGGAACATTTTCTGTCCACCGGATCAAAGCGGGTAGCTTTTATCGGAGGCGCTAATCACCTGCAAATTGTGAAGGACCGTAAGCATGGATACTTAGAAGCGCTACGGGCGCACGACATCCCCATCGAAAGGGAGCTGGTACGCTGCAAACGGATCGGGTACGAAAGCGGATATGAAAGCGCCTGTGAGTTACTGGCCCTTCCTACTCCTCCTGACGCTATACTGGCCATGACAGACAGCCTTGCCTTTGGAGCCATGAAGGCCATTCGCGAGCGGAATTTGCGTATTCCGGAGGATGTTTCCCTGATTGGCTACACGGACGAGTTGCATTCCAACTATGTAGACCCCGCACTTACTGCTATGGAGCATCCCACGTATCAGATGGGTGAAAGCGCCTGCCGGCTGCTGCTCCGCCAACTACAAGGGGATAAAACGCTGGAACAAGTCACAATTCCCACTACGCTGACTGTACGAAAGTCCTCTGCTAAGCAGTAGGGTCGGATTGAATCCGCCCGCTATAATATGATATGCTGATTCGGGCGGATTCAATCCGCCCCTACAGGATATAGACATCCATTGAGAGATACAATGAATCCTGTACCTATAATTACAGCGTTACCCCTGTCTTGAATATAGAGATCTCACGATAGCCTTTCTTTTCGTTGCAGGTGGGTTGCCCGTCGGCCACGTCCATAATGAAACACCAGAAGCGTGCACAGGCTTCTTCCATCGTTTCATCTTCCAGTAATGTACCCGCATTAAAATCAATCCAGCCGGGTTTATGAGTAAATAACGGAGTGTTGGTGGCAATCTTTACGGTGGGCACAAAGGTGCCGAAGGGGGTGCCCCTTCCGGTAGAGAAGAGCACCAGGTGGCAGCCGCTTGCGGCAAGGGCGGTACTGGCTACCAGATCATTGCCCGGGGCGCTGAGCAAGTTCAGGCCGGGGGTGGCAAGGCAATCGCCATACTGCAACACATTATTCACCGGGGAAGTGCCTGATTTCTGGGTGCAGCCCAGCGACTTTTCTTCTAATGTAGAGATGCCTCCCGCCTTATTGCCCGGCGAGGGATTTTCATACACTGGCTGGTCATTGGCTATGAAGTAAGCTTTAAAGTCATTAATCAGATGCACGGTTTTCTGAAACACAGCTTCCGTGGTGCACCGGTCCATGAGGATGGTTTCTGCACCAAACATTTCAGGTACCTCAGTCAATACGGTGGTTCCGCCTTGTGCCACAAGGAAATCAGAGAAAGTACCGAGCAGCGGGTTGGCGGTGATGCCTGAGAATCCATCGGACCCACCGCACTTCAGTCCTACCTTCAGCTCGCTGACAGGGATTTCCTCGCGCTGATCCCGGGCGGCTGTTTTATAGAGTTCGCGGAGGAGCTTCATGCCTTCTTCCTGCTCGTCTTCCACCTCTTGGGTCACCATAAAGCGAATCCGGTCTTTGTCATACTCACCCAGCAGTTCCGCAAAGGCGGCAGGCTGGTTGTTTTCACAGCCCAAGCCTACAATCAGCACACCGCCTGCATGGGGATGCAGCACCATATTACGCAGAATTTTGCGTGTATTCTCATGGTCTTCGCCCAGTTGCGAGCAGCCGTAATTATGGGGAAAAGCCACAATGGCATCCACCTCTTTCCCGCGGGTTTCCTCGCGCAGTTGTGCGGCAAGGGCGGTGGCTATGCCGTTTACACAGCCTACGGTGGGTATCACCCATATTTCATTGCGGATAGCTGCGGCGCCGTTGGCGCGGCGATACCCCTGAAAGGTATACGAACTGGTAGCCGGAGAGGCGGATGAAGTACCGTCAGAGGGCATTGCCGCAGGGTGGTATGTATAGTCCTGCAAACCTTCCAAATTAGTTTTGAGGTTCGTCTCATTCACCCATCCTCCTTGCGGAATGGAGGCAATGACATGTCCGATTGGATATCCGTACTTGGTCACGTTTTCCCCTTTATTTATTGCTTTGAGGGCTATTTTATGCCCGGCGGGGATGGGTTCATGTACAGAAATCTCGATTCCGTCCTCCGCAATGATCTCCCCGGGCTGAAGGGGGCGGAGGGCTACAAGCACGTTATCAGCCGGGTGTATTCGCAGTATGGCTTTCATCTGAGGAGATCTTTTACGGTTTGCAGCATTCCTTTTTGTTGTATGGAAGCAAGGAAGAAATGTACACGTGCCGTGAGTCCGGGTATCTTATTCAGATCTTCTTCCCAGATGAACTGCGCACCGAGTGCACCTTCTGCTAACAGTTCCAGGCTGCCGCGCTCCCAAAGTTGCTGCATCAGGGTGAGTACCTGCGGATCATCCTGCAATACGATTTCTTCCTGTCCGCGCATTCCGCCTTTGTAATAGGTGAGAATGGCAGCCAGGCCCAGCACCAGACCGTCGGGAAGGCGACCTTCTTTTTGGGTATAAGCCTTCAGAGCGGGCAGGTCACGTGTCTTGTATTTGGAGAAAGAGTTGAGCATGATGCTCACTACCCTGTGCTTTATGTAAGGGTTGCGGAAACGGGCGATCACCTCGGCGGCAAACTGCATCAGTTCTTCTTTGGGCAGTTCAAGGGTGGGCAGCAGTTCTTCAAGCATTACCTTTTGTACGAAGGCGCCGATGGTTTCATGCTCCACACATTCACGTACGGTGTCCAGCCCTGCCAGATAACCTACGGGGGAAAGGACGGTGTGGGGGCCATTGAGCAGGGTAACCTTCCGCTCATGATAGGGCTTTTCAGAGGGTACGAACAGTACATTCAGGCCCGCCTCACGGGCAGGGAACTCCTGTTCTATCTGTCCTTGTCCCTCTATTACCCAGAGGTGGAAGACTTCGGCTTCTACCAACAGGTGGTCTTCATAGCCCAATTCCTGTTGTATCTCAGAGGCGGTTTCGCGCGGGAATCCGGGTACGATACGGTCTACCAGCGTGCTGTACACGGGGCAGTTATCCCGGAACCAGGCGGTAAACTCTGCGCTCAAGCCCCAATGGGCGATATACTTTTCGATAGCGGCCTTTAGGAAGCGGCCGTTCTCAAAGATCAGTTCGCAGGGCAGGATGTACACGCCCTTATCTGCTGCTCCCTGAAAATGCAGGTAACGGTGATACAGCCACTGGGTCAGTTTGCCGGGATAGCCGGAGGCGGGGGCATCTTCCAAACGATCTTCCTCCACAAAGGCAATGCCTGCTTCTGTGGTATTGGACACGATAAAACGGATATCTTCTTGCGTGGCGGTATCCAGGTAAGAGGCAAAATCGGCATAAGGATTCAGTCCGCGGCTCACGGCATCCATCAGTTGGGTGCGGCACACGGGGGTTCCATTTTCCAGTCCTTTGAGGGTGAGGTGGTACAGTCCGTCCTGCGCATTGAGCATCTCCACCATTCCCTGCGGGAGGGGCTGCACGATGACGACACTTCCGTTAAAGTGGGTCTTTTGATTCAGGCTGCACACAATCCAGTCTACAAAGGCGCGAAGGAAATTGCCTTCGCCAAACTGGAGGATGCGCTCGGGGCGTTCCGCCTTTGGGGCGGTAGTTTGGTTCAATATTTTCATTGTTGTTCTTTTTCTGCGTGGCAAATATACAGATTAATCAATAATCTTATATCCTTTCCATCCATAATATCCGCATACCACGAAACAAAGGAGCGGAATGATATAGGCAATCTGGTACACCGCTTCATAGTGATGCATAATGTAGGCAGTAAGCTGGGGCAGACAGGCATTGCCCACAATGGCCATTACCAGAAAGGCGGAGCCGCTCTTTGTAAGGCTGCCCAGCCCTTCCAGCGCCAGGGAGAACTGCGTGGGATACATAATAGACATAAAGAAGGAAACCCCCAGCATGGCATACAACCCCGCCATACCTCCAAACACCATGATCACCGCGCACAGCGCCACGTTGGCCAGGGCATACACCACCAGCATGTCCTGCGGACGGAAGCGCCCCATGAGCAAGGTACCGATCCAGCGCCCCAGCAGGAAGGCCAACATATATAGTCCGAAGAATGTGGTGGCCGTGCCTTCCTCCATCCCGGCATAGGTGCAACAGTACACCAGGAACAGGCTGTTAATGGCCGTTTGCCCGCCGTTATAAAAGAACTGGGCTATGACGCCACGGCGCAGATGGGCGCGCTTCAGCACCTTGAAATCAATAAGTTTTTCCTTTCCGGAAAGCTCACCTTCCTGATGATCTCCCTCCTTGATGCGGGGGAGGCGGGCATAGATAAAGACCACGGCAATCACAATCAGCACCACTGCCAGTATGAGGTAGGGCAGCTTCATGGCATCCGTTTCAAAGTTGATGTACCCTTCCCATCCGCCAGGATAGTCCAGGGGGATGGTCTCGCGGGTATAGTTCTGCCCGCTCAATACCAGTTTACTGAGGAACATGGCGGCAATAAATGCCCCCAGCCCGTTAAAGGATTGTGCTAGGTTGAGGCGGCGCGGGGCGGTTTTGGGGTCGCCCAGTACGGTTACATACGGGTTGGCGGCCGTTTCCAGGAAGCACATTCCGGTGGCTATCACAAAGAACACCACCAGATACGCTCCGTAGCTCTTCACCAATGCGGCGGGGAAGAACAACAACCCGCCCAGTGCGGCCAGCAACAGTCCGAATACAATCCCGGCCTTGTACGAATAGCGTTTCATAAACATGGCTATGGGGATGGGGAAGATGAAGTAGGCCAGCCAGTAGGCCGTCTCAGTAAAGGAAGCCTCGAAGGTGTTTAGTTCACAGGTTTTCATGAGCTGCCGGATCATGGTAGGCAGCAGGTTGCTGCTGATGGCCCATATAAAGAAAAGACTGAATATGAGTGTCAGGGCAACGGGGTACGAAGAGGTTTTACTACTTTTCATGGTTCTTTTTTAGGTGTTAGCGCAGGAATGCATCAGTCCTCCGACATGTTTTTAATATAAGGCAGATCAATCAGCGACTCCAGTCCATAGAATTCCTGTGCATTCAGGCCCAGGAACTGTTCCTTTTCAGCCTCGGACAATGCGTCACTCTTTACTATAAAATCGTATGACATACGGTAGGTGATAGCCCCCATCGTACGGGGATAGTCCGATCCCCACATCAGTTTGTCCATTCCCACCAGCGAGGCAGCCTCGCGAATGGCGTGCACCGCACCCTGAAACGGGTAGAACTCCTGGTGAAAGAGCCACGTGATGCCGCCGGATTCTATCCGCACATTCGGATGAAGAGCCAGCCGGATCTGCTCCTGCCAGCCGGGGCGGGTCACCATGCCGAAGTGCCCGATGGCAATCCGCAGGCGGGGGCACTGGGCAATCACTTCCTGCATTTCGGCGGTTTGCAGGTCGCCATCGGCCAGGTCGATAGACAACAAGATGTCTTTTTCCTCCATCAGGTGGAAAAGGCGCATCATCTCCTCTCCGGTAAGGGACACCTGCAGGGTATCCGTGCGCAGGCGGTTGGCAGGGAGTTTAAGGGCATGGAAACCCTTGGCGATGAGGTGCTCTGAGTATGCCAGAAAGCCGGGCTTGCGGGCATCTATCAGTCCGCAGCACAGGAAGCGCGTGGGGTATTTTTGCTGCACCTCCCACAGGTATGCGTCCTGGCACCCGTCAATGTACTCTTGCGTTATAACGGCGGCGGACACCTGGGCGTAGTCCATATTGGAAAGGAAGGCCTCTGCGGTATTCCTGCCATCGGTAAGATACGGCGGAAGCATCTGGCGCACCTCACCCATAAAGAGCGAGCGGCCGCCCTCTAGGGTTTCTATCTTTTGTCCTTCCACCTCCGTGTCCTGCCGGAGCCAGAGGTGGGCGTGGGCATCAATGATCTTCATATTAAAATTCAATAAGCATCCGGAACACCTTTCCCGGTGCAGCCGCCC
Source organism: Bacteroidaceae bacterium (assembly GCA_031552405.1). Taxonomy (GTDB): domain Bacteria; phylum Bacteroidota; class Bacteroidia; order Bacteroidales; family Bacteroidaceae; genus UBA1794. The sequence goes on from JAVBMN010000008.1 coordinate 66,798, forward strand.
AGTTATTAAGGGCTTTATCCGCCTGTTCCGGAGGGTACACACCGCTTACCAGCTCGTCCATAGGGCAGGTACCACGCTTCAGGTAACCGATCACTGCGCGAAAATCCTCCGGCATGGCATTGCGTGAACCGCGGATATCCAGCTCCTTCATTACAAAATACTTGGTTTCAAAGGCTACCTCTTCCTTGGCATAACCAATGCACACTACCCTTCCGGTGAAGGCTACTTCATCCACTGCCATGCGGTAGCTGGCGGGTGAACCTACGGCCTCTATCACTACATCGGGACCTGCACCCTGGGTACAGTCGGTAAGCACCTGGTGCACATCCTGCGTGGCGGAGTTCAGGGTATGGGTAGCTCCCAATCGGCGGGCTAGTGCCAGCTTGCCTTCATCCACATCGGCCGCAATGACGCAGGCACCGCGAAGCGCAGCACGCACAATGGCCCCAAGGCCTATCATGCCGCAACCGATGACCAGCACCGTGTCACTATCCGTCACCGCCCCGCGCGATACTGCATGGAAACCCACGCTGAGCGGCTCCACCAGGGCAAAATCGCGGGCGGAGAGCTGATCGTCCGTCAGCACCTTTGCCCAGGGCACCGCCACGTACTCACAGGCAGATCCGGCTCGCTGCACGCCCATTGTTTCATTGTAACGGCAGGCATTGGGACGTCCGTTCCGGCACGAGGCACAGTGCCCGCAACTGGTATAGGGGTTTACCGTACAGGGCATTCCTACCTTATATGTATCAGGAACATCCGTAGCTACTGCGGCTATCTCCGCACCAATCTCATGCCCAGGGGTTACGGGCAGTTTCACCATAGGGTTACGCCCCAGGAAGGTATTGAGATCCGAGCCGCAAAGGCCCACGTATCTTATTTTCAGCAGTATCTGGCCGGGGTTCAGTTCCGGCTTTTCTTTTTGTATCATCTCCACCTTCTGCGGAGCAGATATTACTACAGCTTTCATCCGTATAGTGTGTATAACGATTAACTATTCAGCCAGGTATCCCGGAAGCGGGGGGCTAAGATCTGCCGCACCCCGGCCAGCAAAGCCTCATCCAGCTGCATCCCGGCCCACTGCACCGCCTGCTTTACCGCCTCAGCCCGTGTAGTACTGAACAGGGTGGAGGCAATACGCGGATTCGTCACGGAGTAGGTAAGTGCCAACTGCTCTACCTGTGCGCCTTTGTCCATACAGTATTCCGCCGCCTTGCGGCAAAGCGCCTGCAACGGCGCGGGAGCCGGATGCCAGGCAGGAGCACCCCGCTCCGTGAGCAATCCCATGGAGAACGGGGAGGCATTGATAACACCGATATCCCGGCTCTCGAAGTAATCCAGGTAATCCGCCAGCGCGTCATCATTCAGACAGTAATGGCAGAAGGAAAGAATGCTTTCCACCGTACCGGGCGGCACATGGTCAATGACATACTGAAAATGGCGCAGGGTGAGGTTGGTAATCCCCACATGCTTTACGAGACCCTTCTCACGAAGCTCCACCAAAGCAGGGAGAGTTTCCCGGCACACCTGGTCAAGATCTGCAAACTCTATGTCGTGCACATTGATCAAGTCGATATGCTCTACGCCCAAGCGCTCCATGCTTTCATGCACACTTTCCTGTGCACGCCGGGCGGAATAATCCCATGTATTGACCCCGTCACTGCCATAACGTCCCACCTTTGTAGACAGGTAATAACTGCTCCTGTCTATCCCGCGAAGCGCTTTCCCCAGCAGAGTTTCCGCCTTAAGATGCCCGTAGTATGGAGATACATCAATAAAGTTAATCCCCTCCTCCACTGCGGTATGTACTGCTTGGATACCTTCTGCCTCCTTTAGTGAGTGAAAAACCCCGCCCAGTGATGAGGCGCCAAAGCTAATACTAGACAGTTTCATGCCCGTCTTTCCCAATTCTCTATATTCCATAGACCTATCCTTTTTTATGTAGCAAAGGTAGAACACAGGAAACCTTTCCCTGTACACTTTTTATTCAAAAGTGAATGCAAAGGTTTGCACAAGGCTATAAAGTATCAGAAAAGATCGTTTTACTCACAGGAGAATAGGCCCTCATGGAAAAAGTCTTTAAATATTATAGCAAAAGAGCTGTTCCAGGGGATACCTGAGACAGCTCTTTTACTGATTCATGCCACACTGCTACAATCCATCCTCACGCATCGCATTCAGTACGATAGCATTGAGTTTCAACATACGGGCATTTTTAATCACAACTCCATAACTATTGGCTGTTCCGTTTGTAACTTCTTCCTTTTGGTTGATACCACCATTCCAGAAGTGTACTCCTGACAAACGTACTTCCTGTGACATATCCATCATCATTACACGCAGAGCTTGTACAGCACGAGGCTTGTTCCAAATCCCGTTCGTAAAGAAGTTGTTCCACTGACCGGATGTACCTACCCCCATTGCATGAGATACCTCATGTTGAGCTGTACCCACCCAATGGTAACGTGAGTTGGTGCCAAAACCCATATCTCCGTTCCAACTACATTCTGCAGTAGGAATGCCTTCATGGCATCGAACTGTGATATCCTTTACCAGATTCGAGTAATTGTTGTAGTAATACATGGCTGAATCCATGGCTTGGGTAATAGCATCTTTGCAACCAAATACAATGGCTCTTTCATCATACACCCACCACCAGCGTACCTTACCTCCACCTGTAGTCTGGAATATACGGTCGTTTCCATACACTACTACACCATCCGATTGAATGGCATACGAGCGAACGTGATACATTGTTTTAGGCTTCAGATTATCAAAGAATACGCCAAAACAATCAGTCTTGTCCAGGTCCGGCGCCTTTTCACGCGTGTCTGCAATAGTAGGGTTCTCCTTCAGGCTCAGACACACTCCGTATTCTTTCATTTCTCCTTTTTGCTTGAACTGTCCACACACAATGGCTCCCAGTTTCACACGGTTCACCACCGGAAGGGTAATCACCTCGGAAGGTTTACAAGAGGTGATAAGTTTTATGGTACCTCCGTAGGCTGTATCCGTTTGGTTCACAGCATACGCACGAACGTAATACTCCACTCCGTCTTTCAGTCCGGTCAGTTGCTTTTCAAAAGCTGTGCTAAGGATATTCGCTCTTTGATCCTTCAAAGTAGGCAGCATATCCGTATCGGAATACACAAATCCTTTAAGGCGTAGCTTAGAGCTTCCTTCCGACTCCAGCACCCCTTTCACCATAGCTGTACCCGAGGCGATATTTGTAATCTCAGAACTCGTGTGTACAACCGGAGCAAATGTAGCATCGGTCATTTCAAGGCCCTTTTGCAGAACCTCGGTAGCATAAGGCTCGTCACTGCTGCACGAAGTCATCGCCATCGTAGCAACTCCAAGCAAGGCTACTACAAATAATTTGCTGTTCATATTCACTGTTTTGTTTATAAACAGGATGCCCTCCGCTTTATGGCGAAGAGCACCCTTGAAATCTATCGATCTTATTCCACAAACACTTTTACACTCTTGCTGCCTGACTTCACGATGTATACACCCGAGGTCAACTGAGTGAAAGGCGATACAAGGATACCCTCAAGAGTAGTGATGGTATACTCTTCCACATTCGGCACAACAATGTAACCGTTTTCAACGTAAGCAACCAAAGCTTCAGCCTCATCAGCAGTGGCAGTTTCTACTCCACTGATATAATCAGTACTTACATAGTAGAGTTTGAAGTCATCCACAGAGAACCACCAGCCGTTAAATGGAGTTCCTTGGGTAACGGTAGCATCCGTAGAACATCCGATAACCATGCTATTGTTATTTACATTGATATCAGCCACTTCAACCCAGTTCCATCCGAATCCGGTCCCATCATGTACTTCGTAAAGCACTGGATCTACCCCTTCGCTATCGGACCAAATGTTTCCACCTCTGTCACCCTTATTGGGGATCTCAGCCTTAAAAATCTCACCACCGGAGATTGCATACACATACGCACCATCTCCATGAGAACGTCCTGCTGCAACCAACTTATAAGTTCCGTTAGGTATACCAATGATTTCTTGCTTGGCAGTATACTTCAGGGCACTTTGAGTTCCGTGATAGGAGTTAAGATATGTATTCTCTAGATCTCCTGACCAATGTGCACTTTTGTTGGTAAAATCATTACCACCGCCTTTGCTGACAGTCCATCCGTCAGGTGCTACATCTGTTACGAAGGTATCAATAGTGGGGTTCACCACAACTACACTGGTCACCTCAGTATTCTCTCCGGCAGTGAAGCCATGGAAACGCATAGCACCCAGTTCCTCTCTGATCTTCTGCTCGCCAATAAGAGCATGCTGGAAGTCGGCTTCCGTAGCCTCAATTTCCGCATCGGCTAATGCAAAGAGAGCTATAAGAGCGTCTTCTGGATATCTGCCATCGTTTACACAAGCCATGGCAAGCATGTAGGTTTGCGACAAGGCCTTAATAGACGTAAAGATTGTCTTGGAATCCTCTATCTTGCTCTCTTCAAGAGCTACTACTTCTATCTGGGTAGTGAGAACATTGCCGATCAGGCTTATCAAAGCATCCTCATAAAGCGTCAGTTTATACTCATCCAAGCTCTGGTATGCATTTATAAATGAGATATAATTGTCCAGAGTAGTTGCCAAAGCAGGGTACACAGCTATCGTAGTGGTATCGGAATCCAACACGCCATTCATCTCTACGATTACATTGGTGATGAGATCTACCACATTTGCGGGATATAACAGTTCTGCATTTTCAGCAATCAAAAGAGCTTTATTGTAAGAACCGCTTTTAAATGTCTTCAAGTTGTTCAACCCAAGCTCTGTATCTTCAATAACCTGATCCAGATTAGCAAGTACTACTTCCAATGCAGCTATTGTAGAGCGATCAGCTGCTTCGGATGCTGCAATTACATCCTGCAAAGCTTTCAGGTCTTTGGGAAGAATATCTGCATTCTTCAAGGCTGTGGCCTTAGCTATTTGCTGGGTGTAGGCAGTCTCATAACTGGCAAGGTCTTTTCCATAATATACCAAGGTCACGCTGTCAATACCAACCCAGCTTGCCGTAGTGTTATCTACCTTCATACCAAAGGTCAGTGTACCGTCAGTCACCACCACGTCAAGGTCATAACGCTGAGCTGCATTGGCATTCTCTGATTGCTGAGTACTCACTTGTTTTGTGGTGGAGTTACCAGAGAGATAAGCACCTTCTACCATAAAGTCAGATCCTTTTCCCTGATTGCAGGCAACCATGGATGCTGAAATGCGATAAAGTCCATTCGGTATATTCGTTATTGTCTGATAAACTCCGGAGTTGGGCAAGAACAATCCGTCGCTACCATTCACCCATTTTTCTGCAAAATAGAGGTTGAAGTTATACAGGTCGCCTGTTTTCATCCACCAGAACTGATCAAAATTCCAGCCCTCCACAACGGTACCATGATCCACAAACGACGCAGGGTCTTTGGGGTTAAAGCAGGGATTCACAAGATACCAGGTAGCATCAAACGGTTTTTCCTGCGTGCCTGAAGAGAATCCTGAGAACTTATAGTCGCGGATGGCAGTTTCAAAAGCCAGAACAGCTGCCTCAATCGCTACTCTGGTAGTCTCCTCGGATTCTATCAACTCAACTACATCATAGAAAGCGTCCTGAAAAGCAGGGAGACCTGTGTACTCAAGTTCTTTCAGCGCATCAAACTCACTGTTAGCCATTTCTATTAACTTAATCCACGCTTTCTGGGCAAGATCTATATTCGTAAGATCGGCTTCCAGTGAGGCTACCTTTGCAGCTATCAATTCAGGATCGTCAGAGTTATTGATAAGATCCTGAGCCTCTTCTTTTGATATAAGAATTGCGTTATAATCTCCCTTTGGAGTAGCTGTAGCATCAATATTATTCACTCTGTTTACCAACTGTTCCAGTTTGAGTTTATAATAGCCGGAGATGCCGTCTTCCAAGTAGTACAACTTAAAGTCGTCCATCTTAAACCATCCGTAATTGGTGCTATAGTTACGCTCGCCACTTTCCATCTTATTCGTAGCACGGATACCTATTTTCAGATCATCACCTGCTTTAATAGTGGTCATAACCAGCATGCCTTGCAGCACTGCCCTGTTGGCGCCGCCTTCCGACTTAACTTCGGGTATATATCCGGCAAAAGTGCGGGCTTCTCCCTCTTCCAGCATATTTGCACTACGCTCTTCACTCATGAAATGCTGCACATTATTATTGGCAAACAGACGCTGATTAGAGATACGGTCAGGGAAGATACCCAACTTACAAGTAACCAGATAATCACCTGCGGGCAGCCCCTTCACGATTTGAAAAACTTCAAGATTATCAGGCATCGGAGAAGAGTTGTACCAGCATATTCTATCTACCTTATCAGTAAAATAGCCATATGCATCAAAGTTTGTTCCCCAGGAATTTCCTACCAAAACCCCTTCACGGGTCCATCCCCATGGGTCGCCTCTAAGAGGATCTGCAGAAGCAAGCACTCCTTCCGCTTCGAATTCAAAACTGGGATTCACAAGATACTGGTCCGTAATGTCCGTCTGAGCCTGGACCGTAGGAGCAAGTACCACACCGGTTGCCAAGGCAACTAAAAACAATTGTACTTTACGTTTCATGATTTCGATTTATTTGAAATTAATTTTCTATGGTTACATACCATCCATTGACTGGTTTACGCCATTCATTTGGATGAGGCAAAGATAGGCTGAAGGCTCCTCTTTTAGTAGAAAGATTGTCTCAATAAATAAAACGATTGCACCAAATTACTTTAGCCGCATAATACAATTGTTTGAGAGAGGGATTATAAGAAGCTGTTTGTGAGGGGCGGATGCATTTCCGGCGGAGGGCAGACGAGCATCCGCCCCTCGCCGGACAGTAATCCGCCCTCCGCCGGAAACGAAAACTCTGGGCGGAGAGATTATAGGTGATTAAGGTGTTATACAGCCACTATGCCGGGAATGTGCGGCCAGGGATCGTATTCTTCCAGCGAAAAGTCCTCAAAGGTAAAATCAAACAGATCCTTCACATCCGGATTAAGGCGCATCACAGGAAGCTTACGCGGTTCGCGGGTAAGTTGCAGTTTCACTTGCTCCAAGTGGTTGTCATAGATGTGGGCATCGCCCAGGGTATGCACAAAATCGCCGGGCTTGAGGCCGGTCACTTGTGCCACCATCATCAACAACAGGGCATACGAGGCGATGTTAAAAGGAACTCCCAGAAAGATATCTGCACTGCGCTGGTAGAGTTGCAGACTGAGACGGCCGTCATTCACATAGAACTGGAACAGGATGTGGCACGGGGGCAACTTCATCTCATCGATGGCCGCCACGTTCCAGGCGCTGACTAGAATACGGCGCGAGTTGGGGTTGGTGCGGATCATCTCTACCACCTGGCGGATCTGATCGATGTGCCCGCCGTGATAGTCGGGCCAGGAACGCCACTGATAACCGTACACCGGACCTAATTCACCGTTTTCATCGGCCCACTCGTTCCAGATACGCACCCCATTATCCTGCAGGTATTTCACGTTTGTCTCTCCTTTGAGGAACCACAACAGTTCATGGATGATGGACTTGAGATGTAGCTTTTTGGTGGTCAGACAGGGGAATCCTTCGTCGAGATTAAACCGCATCTGATGTCCGAAAACGCTCTTTGTACCCGTTCCGGTACGGTCGCCCTTGGCGTGGCCTTCCGTCAGCACACGATCCAAGAGTTGTAGGTATTGCTTCATAAAAGAGGAAGATTATATCGTAATTGTTGCAAAATTAGTCTTTTTATTGTGCTTATCCGAGAGAAAGAAAAATATTTTTCCGTACTTTGCGGATTAGGCGGACAGCTTCACAGCCTCCAGCCCAAGAGATAGAGTAATAATAAAAGAACGAACGAGATATGAAACGACTGATCCTCTTCCTGTGCCTCGCCCTCTCAATGACGGCATACGCCCAAACCGGGTATGAGAAAGAATGGAAAGAAGTAACCAAGATGCAAGAAAATGCACAACCTCGCAGCGTAAGCCAGCTTTGCGAAAAGATATACCGCCAGGCGGAGAAAGACAAGAACTTCCCGCAACAACTGCGGGCATTCGTCACCCGCATGGGAGCACGGTCCGAGATAGACCGCGACAGCTTTTATACGGATTATGCCGCACTACAGGCTTGGAAGCTGCAAAGCACCGACTCACTGCAACGCTCCGTGCTGGCACAAGTACTGGCAGACAGGCTGGTAAATTACGTAATCTATAACGTCTACGCCATGCGGCAACGTGCCGAGACGGATGAGGAGGATAGTGAAAACCTGCGTAAATGGACCTATGCACAGGTACGCAACCGCTTCATCGAGCTGTACCAAGAAGCGCTCTCGTGCCCGCGCCTCCTTTCACTCACTCCTACCAAAGAATACAGTGGCCTTATGCAAATGGGGGATGCCAGCCGTTATTTCTTACATGACATGCTGCACATGGCAGGTATACACAGCGTTGAACTCATGCAAGACCTGCAGATAAGAGGAGTCTTCACCCCCGAGGAAGGATACACCCGCAGCCGGGAGATCTACAAAAACCTGCTGGAATTTTATAAAAAGCAGGGCAACCGCGGCGGGGTACTGCTACTAACCCTCCGCCAACTGGAGGAGCAAAAGAACCGCCAGGAGATGACGGATTCCATATACCGCATCCACCTGAATGAGTTGATTCAAACCAACCAAGACCTGGATGTATGCGTAGAAGCCTATCTGCAACTGGTCATCTCCCTAAAAAATGAGGGTAAGAACACAGAAGCACTGACCCTTATCGATAAAGCCCTGGAACGCTACAGCCGCTATGACCGCGCCAATGCCCTGAAGCAGGAACGCGCCAACATCCTGGCACCTGAGCTATCTGTGAGCCTGCCCCAGACCGCATATCCCGGCCAGCGGATGCGCGTACAGGCCAGCCAGCACAATAATCTGGACGGATTTACCCTGCGCTTCCACCCGCTTTCCATCGATGCCAATCACAAAAAGCTGAACGACTACAATGAAAAAAACTTCCTCAAAGAGTTTGGAAAAACGCCCTTCGATGCATCCTTTCAACTGATCCGCCCGGCGGATTATAACACCCAGGACACCACGTTTTACTACGATGCCCCCGCAAAAGGTATCTACTTAGTGGAGGTATCTACAAAGGTAAAAGGCTCCACTCCGCAGGTACAGCTACTGTATATCAGCGAACTGAAAACCCTGATTCGCCGGCAAGTTGAAAAAGGAGAGACGGACTTAGTGGTAGTAGACCGCAAGAGCGGTGCCCCCGTTTCCGGGGCCAAGTTACTGGTATATTCCAATAAAGGCCCGGAATCTACCCTGTTAGAAACCCTGACTACCGATAAGAACGGGCGATATTCCTTACAAAGAAGAGGAGATGCCCTCCATATATTTACCCAGCACGGGAACGATAAATTCGAACCCGGCACGTACATATACAATAATTCGCGCAACTTCCAGTCGGGCGATGAATCGCCTGAGCGCATCCAGCTCCTCACCGACCGCGGGCTGTACCGCCCCGGACAAGCCGTCTATGTAAAGGGTATTGCCTACAACCAGCAGGGCGACAATACAGAAGTGATCCCCTCCAAATCCTATACCCTGACACTGCTGGATGCAAATAATAAAGAGGTGGGACAAGCCACGCTGCAAAGCAATGAGTTCGGTTCTTTCAGCCATACCTTTACCCTGCCTGCGCGCACTTTGGGCGGTTCGTTCCAGATACGTTGCGGAGACTACTCGGCATGGATACAGGTTGAGGAGTACAAACGTCCCACCTTTGAGGTGTTGATGGACACGGTGAAGACTGCGCCCCAGTTGGGCGACTCCGTGACCCTGACCGGGCGCGCCCTCACTCTGAGCGGATTCCCTCTTCAGAACGACAGTGTAAGCTACACCGTAACGCAAGAGCAACGGTTCTTCTGGAGGTACTTCGGTGCCCGCTCCAAGACCATTGTCAGCGGCAGCACCCGCACCGATGCGCAAGGTCGCTTCAGCGTGACCTACCGCCTGGGAGAGCCTACAGCCAACAACAAAGATGAAATCTCCTACCGTTTCCGCCTTACCGCCGAGGTAACCGATGCCACTGGTGAGACACAGCGCGGAGAGGCTACCCTAAACGCCGGAAACCGTTCGATAGTATTGACGTGCGAACTGCCCCAGGAAATTTGCCGCGACTCCGTATTCCGCATCACTCCGCGCGTAGAAAACCTGAACGGCATCCCTGTGAATGCCGAGGTTTTTGCTACACTGACCAATAACAACGACCGCGTTCTCGGAACGCAGACGCTCCGCGCCAATGAAGTATTTACCGTAGATCAGATGGACCAGATGCCTTCCGGAGAATATAAGGTCATACTACATACGTTCGACGCAAATAACCGCCGCTGCGAATGGAAGCAGGAAATCACCCTGTTCAGCATCCGCGACACTCGCCCGCCGGTACAGAAACCGATGTGGAGCAAGCAGATGCACACCACCTTCCCGCAGCAGGGCAACGCGGAACTGCTCTTCGGTACTTCCGAGAAGAACGTGTACCTGATGTACGACCTCCTCACTACCGGCAAACTACAAGAAAGCAAACTGATTAATCTAAGTGATACCCTGCTGCGCATCAGCCTCCCATACAAGGAAGAATATGGCGAAGGAGTACTCCTTAACCTCTGCTTTGTAAAAGACGGCAAGGTGTACCAGGAAATTTTCAGCATCCAAAAGCCTCTGCCCCAGAAGCAGCTAAAGCTGAAATGGACCGTATTCCGCGACCGCCTGCAGCCCGGACAAAAAGAAGAATGGAGCCTCTCCATAAAGAACCCGGACGGCACTACCTCGCAAGCTGAGCTGATGGCTGCCATGTACGATGCCTCACTGGATCAGATTCTTCCCTACCGACCGAGCTTTGAGGTAGGCTATTCTCGCCGCACCCCCTACGCCTCGTGGAACGAGGGGAACAGGGATGCATACTACTGGATCAACTTCGTCGGCACCAGTTACAAGTATCCGGAATTTGCATACGACCGCTGGAACCTGCGTTCTATCGGACGGTCCCCCATCCCCATGAGGGCCAATGGTGTACAAAGGATAAGCACGAAAGAGTTTGAAGGACTCGCCGTAGCCGATATAGACAATGCACTGCAAGGAAATATTGCAGGGCTTGCCGTAAATACAAAAACCATGATGGCCAAAGCATCCGTAGCCGATATAGCCACAGATGAAAAGGTAGAAGTCATGGAAGAAGCCATGGTGATAACGACCGATGAGGAAGTTATGCTCTCCGCGAACGCCTCTGTACGTGAGAATTTCAACGAGACCGCCTTCTTCTACCCGCAACTCCGCACTGATGAAAACGGCGAGGTACGCATAGCCTTTACCCTGCCCGAATCATTGACCCGCTGGCGTTTCACCGGGATTGCCCATACCAAGGACGTAAAAACCGGTATGCTGCAAGCCGACATCACCGCCAGCAAGCCCTTTATGCTCAGCGCCCACCTGCCGCGCTACCTGCGCCAGGGCGACGTGACGGAACTCTCCGCCAGCATCCGCAACTACACCGGAACACCCGTAAAGGGACAGGTGAAGTGCGAACTCTTTGACCCTTATACGAATAAGGTATTCAAGAAGTTCCAGAAGAATTTCAGCGTACAGAGTGACTCCACTCTGGCCATATTCTTCGAGCTGGAATCCCTGAAAGGCTACGAGATGGTAGGCATCCGCATGACAGCGGATGGCGATAATTTCAGTGATGGCGAGCAACACCTGTTGGCCTTATTGCCCGACAAGACGCACCTCATAGAGAGCATCCCCCTTACCCTGCGCGGCAAGGGCAGCAAGGAATACTCGCTGGCACCATTGTTTAACAACCACTCCACCACCGCTACCGATCGCAAGATCACCGTGGAGCTCACCGCCAACCCCGCCTGGCTGGCCGTACAGGCACTCCCCTACCTGAATACTCCTACCGGAGAGGACGCCATCACGTATGCCACCACCTACTACGCCAACAGCCTCTCCGCATGGATCGTAGCTCTAAATCCCGAGTTAAAGAGCGCCTTGGAACAGTGGAAAGCAAGCGGCAACGCCACCCAAAGCAACCTGACCCGCAACAGCGAACTCCAGGAACTCCTCCTGGAAGAAACCCCGTGGGTGGCACAGGCTGAGGATGAAGCCGCCCGCCGCGCCCGCCTCATCACGCTGACCGACGGGAATACCCTGAACTATCAGCAGGCAGAAGCCCTCAAGAAACTGAAAGAACTGCAACTGTACGACGGTTCCTTCCCCTGGTTCAAGGGCATGATGAGCAGCCTTAGCACTACTGAGTATGTACTGGAAACCCTGGGACGCCTCACCGTGCTGGCCGATACCCCAGAGGACGCCCTCTCCCAGTCCATCCGAAAGGATGCATACGCCTACCTGCACAAAGAAAGGGTACGCGCCTACAACAGTCTCATAGACAAGCACACTCCCAAGTGTAGTTCGTGGGATTTACGCTATCTGTACCTCTGCACTCTGACCAAGGAAGAGGTGCCCGCTACTGCCCGCAAGGCCTATAATTTTTATCTGGATGGCCTGCGCCCGTCACTTGCCGACCTGTCCGTGCCACAACGCGCCACCGCCGTGCTGGTACTGTTGCACGCCGGACGGAAGACTGATGCCGAAGCCTTCTACCGCTCACTCAAAGAATATGCCGTGGGTAACGAAGAGATGGGTCTGTTCTTCGCCAATGAAGGCCTGAACGACCCCACTGCTACCCTGACACGCGCCCTCGAAGCCGCGCAGGCCATGAATGACACGGCCTTTGCCGATGAGCTGAAGATCAACCTCCTGCGCCAAAAGCAAACTCAGATGTGGCACTCGAACGTAAGCACTGCGAACGCCATATACGGCCTGCTGAAAGGCAGCTCCACCCTGCTGAAGGGCGAAGGCGAGTGCACTGTGACCCTCGACAAGCAGGTCATCCGCAGCCAGCCCAAAGCCGGTGACGCCGATGCCCTGATGGGATATACCAAGATAAGCTTTACCGGTAACCGCGAAGTACAGGCCTCCAAGATCACCCTCAGCCACACAGGCACTGGTATCTGCTGGGGCGCCGTGTACGGCGAGTCCATGGAACAGCTGGACCGTGTGCAGGAACAAGGCGTACAGGTCAAAGTGGAGAAGGAACTCTTCGTACGCCGTCAGGGTGGTAATGCAGTCACCGCCGGGGTACAATGGGAAAAGATCACTCCAAAAACCACCCTGCGCAAAGGCGACCGTATAATGAGCCGCCTCACTGTAACGACCGACCGCGCCCTAGAGTTTGTCACCCTGAAAGACCAGCGCGCCGCCTGCCTAGAGCCCATACGCCAGATCTCCGGATACAACTTGGGCGGGTATTTCAAGCAGGAGAAGGATGCTTCCTCGCAGCTCTTCTTCGACCGTCTGCAAAAGGGTACCCACCTCATCGAGATCGAGAGCTACGTAACTCGCAGCGGAGAGTATAACTCAGGCATCGCCACGCTGCAGTCGGCTTATGCCACCGAGTTCTCCGGGCACTCCGCTTCGCAGAAGTTGACAGTACAATAAATGAAAAACAGGCTTTTCCTTCGCCATTCGCGGGGAAAAGCCTATTTTTGTACACCTTTCCGTCAACCGGGCGGATACAATCCGCCCCTACAAAGAACTGAATGAAAATAAGACTTACCATACTGAGCGCACTGCTTTCCCTGAGCACCCTGACCTGGGGACAGGCGCACCTGTCGGTCAGCGCCACCGAGCATGACTTTGGCCTCATCACTCGTAACAAACCTGCCACAGCCTCCTTTACCGTGACCAATATCGGTACGGATCCGCTGGAAATATCCCGCGTAACCACCTCTTGCGCCTGCACCTTGGTAGACTGGCCCGCACTACCCATTGCCCCCGGCGGGAAGGCTGTCATCACCACCACGTACGATGCCAAGATGATGGGGCGCTTCCAAAAATTCATCAATATCTACAGCAACAGCCAGCCAACCCTGATGCGCCTCTCCCTAAAAGGTGAAGTGCTGCTGGAAGGAGCGGAAACCGGCAGCGGACTCACCGAAGAGATCGGCGAACTCTTGGTTAACACCCGCAACATTGAATTCGAACCGGCTGGAAAGGGCGAGAAGCCGAAGGCCGTGATCGAAGTCCTGAACAGCGCCAAGCATCCGATTGAGATGAAGCTGCTGCACCTGCCGCCCTACCTCAGTATGCAGGCCACACCAGAAACCCTGCAGCCGCGCCGTAAAGGAAAAATCGTGCTGACACTGGAAACCGATCAACTCAAAGAATACGGCCTGACACAGACCTCTGTGTACCTAGCCCGCTTTGCTGCGGATAAAGTGAGCAACGATAACGAGATCGTAGTATCGTCCATCCTCCTGCCCGACTTCTCCAACCTCACCGCCCAGCAGCTGGAAAACGCCCCGCGTCTGGAACTGTCCGACTATGAATTCGACCTTGGCGTGATAAAAGAAAAAGGTTCCGTATCCCGCACTCTCATCGTTACCAATCAAGGCAAGAGCCGTCTGGAAATAAAGAAGCTGCAAGTGTTTAACCCCGCTATCAGCATCACCCTGAGCAAGCGCAACCTGCGCGCCGGCGAGAGTTGCAAGCTGGAACTGAAGCTCAATGGCAAGCTCTTCTACAAGATGAAGGGCGAAACCAAAGCCCTGATGATTACCAACGATCCCGATAACCCCTTCGTGATCCTCCAATTAAAGGCCAAGAAAGAATAAATATCCCCATCATGGAACATCCTGAGAACTGCGAAGAATATACCGGTCTGACCGTCAACTCCGGCATTGAACAACCTGCCTCCGTAAGCCCCTACCTGCGCCAAAAACGTTCCCGGCGCCGGGAACTCTCCGTCAGCGACTATGTAGAAGGCATCCTGAAGGGCGATATCACCATACTGAGCCGCGCCGTAACCCTTGTAGAAAGCCTCCATCCAGAACACCACGCCCTGGCACAGAAAGTCATCGAGCGCTGCCTGCCCCACTCCGGCAACTCCGTACGCATCGGCATCAGCGGTGTACCCGGTGCCGGAAAGAGCACCTCTATTGATGTATTCGGCCTGCACCTACTCCAAGAGAAAGGCGGCAAGCTGGCCGTACTGGCCATCGACCCCAGCAGTGAACGCACCAAAGGCAGCATCCTGGGCGATAAGACCCGCATGGAACAACTCTCCATACACCCCAACTCCTTCATACGTCCCAGCCCCTCGGCTGGCTCACTGGGCGGTGTAGCCCGCAAAACCCGCGAGACCATCATCCTCTGCGAAGCCGCCGGATTCGATAAGATATTCGTGGAAACCGTAGGAGTAGGACAAAGCGAAACCGCTGTGCACTCCATGGTCGACTTCTTCCTGCTCCTCCAACTGGCCGGAACCGGCGACGAGCTGCAAGGCATCAAACGCGGTATTATGGAGATGGCCGACGGCATCGTGATCAACAAGGCCGACGGTAGCAACGTGGAAAAAGCCGACCTCGCCGCTGCCCAGTTCCGCAACGCCCTGCACCTCTTCCCCATGCCCGACAGCGGATGGCAGCCCCGCGTACTCACTTACTCCGGCTTCTACAGCCTGCGCATCAAAGAAATATGGGACATGGTGTACGAGTACATCACCTTCGTCAAAACAAACGGCTACTTCAACCACCGCCGCAACGACCAGTCCAAATACTGGATGTACGAAAGCATCAACGAGCAACTGCGTTACAGCTTCTACGAAAACCCCGTCATCCTCTCCCAAGTATCCCAACTGGAAAAAGAGGTGTTGAAAGGCCAGAAAACCTCCTTCACCGCCGCCCAGGAACTCCTTGAAACCTACTTCACCGAACTCCGGAAACGATAACCCCCATAATTGGAGCGCACGAGTTTATTAACCGGTGCGCTCCAATTAAAAACTGGTGCCCACGAATGCGTCAATTCGTGGGCACCAGTTTCGCAAATTCAGGCCTGAGTTTTCAAATCCCAGGCCTGAGTTTTCCTGTCTGCAGGCTTGCACTCCGCAGAGCTTAAAAGATCCTTATAATTTCTCAGATCTCCCTTTCTCTCATAGACTTTCCTCTATTACTCTTCACATCCTTCACATCTTCTGCAAGCCTTACCCACAAAGGATTTGCGGGTGAAGGGCAGGTGTGAAGGGTGTGAAGGGCGATCCTTCACTTACATCTCGCTTACTTCCCCTGAAAGGTATTGAAAGAATGCGCTTCAAGCGTTGCTTCCAGATACTGCTTGCCCAGCTTCACAGACAATGACTGAGGCTGATCGGTGAAGTTACCAGCTATTACCACATACTTATTCTCGGGGGTGAGGAATATCATGACGGGCTTCTTATCAGCACCGCTTTCCTTGTGCTGCAACAGTTTGGAACCGGGGGCTACTACGTTGGCGTAGTGTTTCACAGCGTAGTACTCGGGGGTATAGGTAGCGGTACCTGTCTTTGAATCTACACGGATCAGGGAGTTTTGTTTCCATCCCCAGCCACTTACGCCGTTATCGTAGAGGATTACGTTCCAGAAAGTGTATTCCTCGCAACCGTTGCTCAGATAATGGTTGATGAGGCCGAAGGTGTGCTCACCCGCTTTCCAGTCGAATGAACCCCATCCACACTCACTCTCAGTCTGTACGTACTTGTAGTTAGGATATTTTGCACGAAGGCGTGGCAGGATCTGTCCGCCTTCCCACTGGAATCCCACCCCCTGCACTGTTTGGGGCATACGCGGGTCAGAAAGCACCTGGTCTATCACTTCGTAGCGGTTGGTATTGATGGTACCCAGATACAAAGCCACCTCGGGGTGTTGTTTCTTCAATGTAGGGGCCAGATATTCGGCGTTAAAACGGATAATTCCATCGGCAGTCCAAGCGCAACCAGGGTAGTTAGTGTAACTCCATGACTCGTTCTGGAACATCACCATGCTCACGGGGATGCCCTGCTCCTTGTACGCATCAATGAACTTGCAGAAGTAATTGGCATACGTTTGCAAGTAGCGGGGGTCTTGTATAAAGTAATCATTTACGGCAAGCTGCTGGGGAAATACTTTCTCATTCTTCTCCTTGCTATCCTGATACAAGGCCACGTCCGACTTCGGTTCCATCTTGTTATAACGCTGATCGCTACGTACCGAATAATAATGGTTGACCTTCATCCAGGAAGGAGGCGACCATGGAGATATCCAGAACGTCAGCTGGGGATTGTATTGCTGAGCAGCTTTGATGAAGGGTATCAAGGTGGTTTTATCACGGTCGATATTGAAATACTTCAATTCAAAGTCGCCAGGCACTTCATCACAGCTGTACCAGTCGCGTGAATAATCATTGGCGTTCATGGAAAAACGACCCATTGTAAACCGAAGGTCGCCCGTGGGGGCGAATATTTTGCCCAATACGGTTTCCTGTTCTTTGCGGGGGAGCATGTTCAAGGCATCCCATCCCAACTCATTGAAACAGGTACCCCATGCACGAAAAGTCATCAGGCCCTTACCGGAGGCATCCGCTTCCAAGTCGGGTTTTCCCTTCAGCTGACTAGCGGTTTTTACCTTCTTTTCCTGCCAGGTATTGCCTTCCGTGCTGCTTGTCCATACAAACGACTGCGCACTGACTCCCATCACTCCCACCGATAAGAGGCAGGTACAAAATAATTGTTTCAGGTTCTTCATACTTAAATAGAATCTTTCTTATTTCACTTAGTTGATTTACATTATTTTTTTGCATACAAAGAGGAATCTGACGTACGATTGCATCCCCCTTACAGAGCATCACCGAATGGAGAGACCGCCCCACAAATAGGATACTCTTTTGCAAAGATGCTAAAAATCTTTGAATTAGCTATCCCTCAACACCGCTTTTATCCAAGCTTTTCGGACAGTTTACAATGCGTACGTTTTACTTATTGTTCCAGCAAAGGCACCCGATTTCCGATCATAGAATACGTACACAATACAGTAAGCCCCTGTCTGATCCGCATTCATGCAAATGGATAGACAGGGGCTTATCATAACTAGTTATTGTATGAATTATCTGCTCCGTTTTTTCGATACAAAATATGTGAAAGCTGGTTAAAACTCTCAATCCGGAAATCGCTCCACTTGTTTCAGTGTATATACACCATCACCCGAGAGCGGTTCCTTGTTGTCATTAAGGATGCGAAGCAGTCCTTTTTCTACTCTGTAGTATCGGGGTTTGTGGTCGGTAAGAAACAAAGTTACCAAACCATCCGTCACGGCATAATTGCCTTGCTCATCAAACTCTCCACGTACATCTGCTGCATGAAGGCTAAAAGTGGCATCGTCATTCAGGCTAAGAGTAGATTCTATGATACGGTCAGTGCCCGGAATCGGAATCCTGCCCTTGTATATTCCATAATACGTTA
This sequence comes from Bacteroidaceae bacterium, assembly GCA_031552405.1. Lineage (GTDB taxonomy): Bacteria > Bacteroidota > Bacteroidia > Bacteroidales > Bacteroidaceae > UBA1794. Next base: position 85,171 of record JAVBMN010000008.1, read on the forward strand.
CAGAGTCAGACTCTGTCGTTGCCATCGTATCCGTCATCTCAGCATCTGCGCCCTTCTGTTGTGAATTGCCACAACCACCCAGGGTCAGCACAAAGGCTAGTGCCATCAAATAATAAACAGTTCTTTTCATAATGTGTCGTTTCTCTGCTAAAAGCAAAATACGGGATGATTGTTCTGCATAACACCCGCTTTTAGAAATCATTAACCACTCCGCACACAAACCCGATAATAAGAAAGCTCCCACTGCGAATCCGCAACAGGAGCTTTCTTTATTCTGTTATAACAGGTTTCTTACATAGACACATCCACCTGTTTCAGTACATATGTATCATCCTCAGAAAGCGGTTCCTTCTTTTCATTGAGAATACGAAGCTGACCTTGCTCTATTCTGTAGTAACGCTTTACATTGTCACGCAACTTATTTCCAGTCAGATAAAGGATAATCACATCGCCTTCCTTTCCAAATTGACCCTGCTGATCGATCTGGCCTTTACCATTGGCCACGTGGGCAGAGAACGAACCGTCCTTATTCAATGATACAGTCGACTCAAAAGTGGATCCTTTTGCTTCTGCAATGGGGATAGTTCCTTTATAGATACCGTAATAGTTTATGGAGTCTTCCATTACTTCCACTTGTATGGAATCCTGCGCTTCTGCCTCTGTACTTTCCTGACTTTTGTTTCCGCAGCTGCCCAGAGTAAGCAGAAAAGTCATTGCAGCCAAATAATAAATTCTTTTGTTCATAATGTATGTTTTTGTTATTAAATGCAAAACACGGGGAAATTGTTCTATTCTTCACTCCATTTTTGATACTTATTAACTTTTCATGCATTACATTTCCTAATTAAAAGAACAGTCCGTGCTGCAGATTCACAACACGGACCTTTTCCTATTCAGACACTACAGGAGAATGATAGCCTCCTTTAGATCTCTCGACACGAGAAATAACACTTTCAGTTTCTTATCCTATACAACGGGCTATCACCTCTTCAATGGTAAGCAGTTCCTGTTCCCCCTTCTCCATATCTTTAAGCATTACCTTGCCTTCGGCCATCTCCGTTTCGCCCACAATGGCTACAAAAGGGATCTGCTTGGCATTGGCATAACTCATCTGTTTCTTCATCTTTACGGAATCGGGGTAGATCTCGGCACGGAGCCCTGCTGCACGAAGCTGTGCCAACAGGGGCAGGCAATAGGCTGCTTCCTTCTCACCAAAGTTCATAAAGATGAGTTGGGTGCTGTGTGAAGACTCTTTGGGATACAGTTCCAGCTGGTTGAGGACATCAAAAATACGGTCGGCCCCAAAGGAAATACCCACTCCGGATACACCGGGCAGGCCAAAAATCCCGGTCAGGTTATCGTAACGTCCGCCTCCGGTTATGCTGCCGATTTGTACATCCAAGGCTTTTACCTCAAAGATGGCACCGGTATAGTAATTCAATCCACGGGCAAGGGTAAGATCCAGTTCTATCTCATTTTTCAATCCCATCGTAGCCAGTGTAGAAAGGATAAACTCACTTTCTTCCACTCCCTTCAGGCCGGTTTCACTCTCGGAAAGCACCTCCTTCAGGGTAGCCAGCTTTTCGGCATTCGAGCCACTCAGCAGGATAATAGGTTGCAGACGGGAGATGGCTTCTTCGCTGATGCCTTTGGAAGCTAGTTCTGTGTTTACATTCTCCAGGCCGATCTTGTCGAGCTTGTCGATAGCCACAGTGATATCCACTATCTTATCCGATTCACCTATAATTTCGGCAATACCACTCAGAATTTTACGATTATTGATCTTGATACACACACGAACTCCGAAGCGGCTGAACACGGTATCTACAATCTGCATCAACTCCACCTCGTTGAGTAGGGAGTTACTACCTACCACATCAGCATCGCACTGGTAGAACTCACGGTAACGTCCCTTTTGCGGACGGTCAGCGCGCCATACCGGTTGGATCTGGTAACGTTTAAAGGGAAAGTTTAGCTCATCGCGGTGCATCACCACGTAACGGGCAAAGGGTACGGTAAGGTCGTAACGCAAACCCTTCTCGCAGAACTTACCTGCCAGGCGGGCTGCATTGCGGGAAAGCAGCTCCTCATCCGTAATACCGGAAAAGTAATCTCCCGAGTTCTGGATCTTAAACAACAACTTATCACCTTCTTCGCCATATTTACCCATGAGGGTAGAGAGATTCTCCATAGCGGGTGTTTCGATTTGTTCAAAACCATAGAGGTGATACACCTCCCGAACTGTATTGAATATGTAATTGCGCTTCGCCATTTCTGCGGGCGAAAAGTCACGCGTACCTTTGGGTATTCCTGGTTTCTGTGCCATCGTCTAAAAAACTTGAGCCGCAAAAGTACATAAAATCAACGGATCATTAAAAGAAAAGATGGAGAATCTCTAAATAGGAGCACCCATACCTTAACGCGCAAACACCTTCATTTCCCACAAACCGGGGTTGCCTTGAGTGATTTTCAAGCGGAGGTAACGGGCTTTCCCTATACCGGTAACGATGTGTGGAGAGCGTATGGCTGGGATATCCTGAGTGGCGCATACAGTCCACTCCTTTCCGTCCAATGACTTTTCCAAGACCCAGGCATGCCCAAAGGTAGGAAGGGTAAAGCACATTTCGCAGCTTTGCAGCGTCAGCTTTCGTTGAAAGTCAAGGATAAAGTAAGGGGTAGAATCCTCTTTGGCGGCTTCCCAGCGACTACCGTTCGATCCGTCGATGGCGTTTTGGGGAAGATAGGTAAAGGTACGCGAGGCTTCCTGCACGGAACCGCCATCGGGTTGAGGGTTGTTGGGGCTGGTTTCTATCTTCACGTCGCGTGTACGGGCCTCTCTGCTGCTTGAGGCAGAGGCGGTGGCTCTCAAGGCAAGGTTGATCCTTGCATTTGATGTATTTGACACATAGTTATTCAAGTAACCTACCCCGATGCTGTCGGGAATCATTGTCTGAATGGTTCCGTCGGGGTTAAACTCCATTTTATTGGCAAATACCTGACGGGTGGTTCCTCCTTCGCCATATTCGAGGTAGGCAAATACGTAAGTATCCGATTTTTCATCGTAGAACACATTGCCATGACCAGGGCCCCATACCCCATTAGAAATAGACGAGTAGATAAAGATATCCTTTCCTTCGGGAGCATAGTATCCGCTGATAGGACTTTCCTTGCTCATCATGTAGGCATTGCAGTAATTCTGGTTGCCACTGAGAGTATATACATAGTAATAGATCCCTTTTCGCTTAAACAAGGTAGGACCTTCCGAGTAACCGCCTCGCTTGGTGGGAAAGGTGAATGTGTCGCCTATTGTTTTGGAGAAGTCCTCATTGACACGTATTCCTAAACGCCGACGATAAGGCATATAGATGGCCCCATCCTCATCAATGAACGGTTCGGCATCAATATCCGGAAGCAAAGGAGTGGTAGGTATCTTGCCGGGAATGGTATCCCGGAAGAAGATACCGTCACCGTTCTGAAAGCGGAAAGGACCTTCAGGGCGATCAGCCACCATAGTGTATACAGGACAGGTACCGTCAGGGGATACAATGGTGGGGAAAAGGTAATACAGGTTGCCCCGCTGCACAGCTCTCCCCGGTGCCCAGTAGCGGAAATAGCCTTTCTTTTCATTTCCCTTATCATCCGTATAGGTATAAGGCTTGTTCCAATCTATCTGCGGAACAAGGGTACCCTCAAAACTCCAGTTCACAAAGTCTTTTGATTTCCACACTACGGGAGGCCCCATTTCGGCCAGCCCATGATCAATGTCGGTAGTACCATATAAATAATAGGTATCACCAAATTTAGAGATGGAAGGGTCAGCTACAAAATCGGGGATAATGGGATTGAAATTTCTCTGCGCCTGAAGCGCCGCGGCAAATGGCAACATAGCAAGCAGCAGGCTGCACAGTCTTTTGTTTAAGTAATTCATGGTTTATCTGAGGTATAAATAATCGGAGTGCCATAAAGAAGTAAATGCTGTATGGGCACCCTTTGTGCATCCATACAGCATCTGTTCTTTTACTTCTTCACAATCTTCAAGGAAATGGTTCCCTGTGTGCTTTGCAAAGTTGCAGGATATATTCCTGGCAACAAATCGCTGACAGAGATATAGTTCTCGCCTTGCTGACAAGAGATTTGCTTTACTACAGCTCCCTGTAGAGTATTTATGGTAAGCATACAGTCAGAGGGTGCGAACACACACACGTCATCTGTAGATGGATCTTGCCAGAAGTCGACCAAAAGAACTCCATTCTCCACAACCGCTGTTTCCCTGTCTACCGGTATCAACATAAAGGGGAATCCTTCCCGTGTGTCTGTGCCGTTACCAGTAATAGCATTGGTGGAATTTACCATCCAGAACTTAGTACCGGCACTTCCGCCATTCTGAATAGCATACACATCCGAACCGGTGAGGTGGAAGATTTCATAGCTGTTCCATTCCGGAAAATAGTCGCGGTTTCGAAGCGTACCATGTTCATTCAGGAAGCGTTCATCCTTTTTGGAAGTAATCTTATAGCGTTTGCTGGAAGCATCCACGGCAAAGTTCCAGATCTGCACATCGGGATCATCTTCCTTGAGGGCTTCAAAAAGCATTGTTTCTGAAGCATCCTTGGTATAGTTGCTGCACGGATTGGTAAAATACATACCTGTGGCTGCATCCAAGAAGTAGTATTCGCCTGCTTCCAGCTTGTTCTTATTGGTTACGTCTATTTGCCAGGTAACCTTACTTTCCTTACCGGCAGGCGAGATATAGGTTAGTGAGTAAGCAGCTGTCTCCTGAATATTATTTATGGTAAGTGTATCCGTAACAGCTCCATTGCTCCACAAATAACTGCCACCCACAGCAGAAGCTATCGGAGTCACCCACAACTTAACGCGGCCGCCTTCGGCCACTTCAGCGTATGAATTGGTGGATTTTACTCCGTTGCATTCCATATAAGGACTTACTTCGGAGAGCTTGATGTGGAAGTTTACCTTTTTCACTCCCCCGTTACGGTTGGTGATAGTGGCCACATAGGTACGCTCGGAGGAAATATTGCTAAGTTCAATAGAGGTAGTGGTAGAACCGTTGTTCCACTTAATAGCATTGTCATAGTTCCAGGCTTTGGGAGCAGCAGTCAGTTTCACTTTTGCACCTTTGACTACACTCACGATAGTATCATAGATAGTTACTCCATTATAGAAATAGGATGTAGCGACAGATGAACTAATACAATCGCCATATACAGCAATGGAGAACATCTGACAGCTCTTTACACCCTTGGAGTTAGTGAAGGTTACGCGATATACAGCTGAACTGTCGGCAGTAAGGGTGCGGGTACTTCCGGTTTCACCATTGTCCCACTCCCACAGTCCTGTATCTTCACTAGGATCCACAAGGGCTTGCAGGGTAATCTGGCTTCCTTTGGTTACCTTGCTGATCTCAGCATAATCGTTGTTTTTTTCGTTATATATGATGCGCGGACTGAGTATAGTAGGTGCATTAGGGTATTTAGCCTCATTGTACATCAAATCACCGAAACCCACGTTGTCAAAGCCGCCGCTATTGCCTCCATAATCACCCGGGCCACCTTCTACACCAAGCTTTACTTTAGCCTTTTTGGCATATGTCATATCTTTACCCATACGGTTGCTAAAATGGTTAATACCAATCTGCCACACAGGGCGAAGTTGTCCACGACCCGACCAAGATACGCTCGGTTGCCAGCCTTCTGCTCCGCAACCTGACCAGCCTGTACTGGGGAAATTGGCCAGTGCCTCTGCATCTGCTATAGTGTCCAAGCTGTTAAATGCAGCTACATATTCAAGGGCACCTCCTATTATATTATTGTTGGAGTTCCAGATATTATCACCCTGGTTCCAGCCCACTTCGGATGTGCAAAGCAACATACCAAGAGCTGCCATACAGTGAGGTTGGTCGCGGGTGGACTCCTGCATCTGGTTCAGATATCCATACGGACCACGTGCATCCTGATGAAAGAAAGGAATGATACCCCCTCCATTGCCGCAGTAATTCAGGTTGATGGATTCATTACCATCTCCTTGCTTAAGGAAATACATACCTGTATTGTAGATGGCGGGATCATCACAAAGAATACCGATTGAAATGACAGTAAGGATATTACAAGCGCCCCAGTTACTTTGATAATGCGAATTACAGGTACCGTGTCGGCGTTGCAGAAAGTCTTGTGCACTACAGAAGAACACGTCTACCATCCATTGTTTGAAAGCCTTGAAGCGTTCCGGTTTCCATCCCTCATAATCACGAACCAGCTCCGCCGCATTCGCAAAATAATGCCCAATAAATCCAGAAGCCAGCGAGGCGTTCGTATCTCCTCCGATACCCTTTGTCACAGGCGGGTATGAATCAAGGATTTCTACTACACGGGCAGCAAACTTAGGATCGCCCGTTATTTTGTACCGCAGTGCAATCAGGTATGCCATTGAAGCGTCGCGGGTGGCTTGCATAAAGTTCTCACCTCCGGTGCCTCCGCGCCTGATTTCTTCAGTAGGCCCCCACTGCCCACTCATCTTAGTGGCAAGCGAGTTGTTCAGCAACTTATTATACCCGGCAGTTACAGCAGGATTCTTATCGGCAAGCTGTTGCTTGATCCGGTCAAAATCAGCCTGCGTATGAAGGATACCCGGATGGGTAAATTTCTGGGCGTATACATTACTACCTGAAATCAAAACGGATAATAACATACAGAATAAATAGAGAATAGTTTTCTTTTTCATGACCTGTTTGGACTTTTAATTTACCTGTTTACGAATTGCGCGTTCGTTTCACCTCCTGCTTGTGTGCTTTTTATACTTTTATAAGCAACAAGCATTACCAAGAAATGAAGAAGGTCTTTCGCAAAGATACGCCTTCAAGCCGGATAGATAGCCTAATAAAAGTTAATTAACCGGCTATTTCTCAAGTTAAGCGTTCAAAAGCCTAAAAATACATGAGAAAAGCCACTCATGTTCGTATACTAGGATATAATTTTGATAATCAAACTGAAAGCATCTAAATTTCAATGGATATGAATGTAATTACAAAGGCATGTGCCATACTGTGCGTTGCACTATGCAGCACAACTCCCTCTTGGGCAAAAATAGTCACATACCCGGTACCGCAGGCGATATATTACGCCTACCATAATGATGATTATACCGTCAGGGTTCGTCAGGTGGGCGAAAAGGAATGGGTCGACCTATACGAATACAATGTAAAGGTGGATATGGATACCAAGTCTGATGCCTCCATGGTACAATTCGATTTCTCAGGTAAGATAGAGGTAAGAGTACAAAAAAACAACGGAGAGCTACGCTCTGCTATGATTCGTCCTCTCTCAAAAGGCATAAAGCCCACCATAGAAGGGGATGTAATCACCTTTACGATAGACCAGCCCCAGAATCTATCCATTGAATTCAACAACGACCGCCTGCACAACCTGCACCTGTTTGCCAATGCATTGGAACAAAATGTGCCTAGCAAAGAGGACAAAAGCGTTATCTACTTTGACGCCGGCATGCATGAACCAAAGGATGAAACGTCCAAAGTATTCCAGATCCCTTCCAACACTACCGTATACCTGGCTCCGGGTGCCGTACTGAAAGCCCCTATCAATTGTGACAATGCAGAAAATGTACACATCTGCGGACGAGGCATGATACTGGAAGCCTCCAACGGAATCTCCGCCAGCTATGCCAAAAACATCACAGTGGAAGACATTGCTGTAGTTAACCCTCGTTACAATACCATGACCGCAGGCGTAAGCCAGAATGTGACAGTTCGCAACCTGAAATCATTCAGCTACCAGGGCTGGGGTGACGGGCTCGACTTCTTCTGCTGCCAGGGAGTACTGGCCGAGAACCTGTTTATGCGTAATTCCGACGATTGCATTGCCATATATGGACACCGCTGGAAATTTTATGGCGATACACATGACATTACAATCCGCAACTCCACTCTGTGGGCGGATGTAGCACATGTCATCAACATAGGAACACACGGAAATACCGAAACCGAGGGCGAGATATTGGAAAACCTGCGCTTTGAGAATCTGGATATATTGGGGCACGATGAGGATGATCCTGATTATCAAGGTGTACTCTGCATCAATACAGGAGATCACAACCTGGTACAAAATGTGTTGTTTGACAATATTCGAATAGAGCACCTTGAAGAAGGACAACTGTTCCACCTTCGTGTCATGTACCTCCCCAAATACTGCACCGGTCCGGGCCGCAGCATTCAGGATATAACCTTCCGAAACATCTATTATACAGGCAAAAATGAGAACCCTTCGGTGATTCAGGGATACGATGCTACCCGTACCGTTGACAGGATTACTTTTGAAAATATTGTAATAAACGGCAAAAAAGTCACCTCATTTAACGATTTAAATGTAAAAAAGGGTAACTTTGTGGGGACCATAACAGTGAAATAGTGCCTCTTTTAGCTCTCGGCCCGTTTCATTGTCAGGGAAATACATTTCAAGAATTACACTGAATAATGAAAAGAACCGGATTCATTATGCTGCTGTGCCTGGTTAGTTTCTTGGCACATGCTGCAAAGGTAGACACCGTAATGGTGCACGCCAACAAGATGAACAGAGAAGTAAAAGTAGTGGTAGTTACCCCTTCTGTAGACAGTATCAAAACCTTTCCCGTAGTATACCTCCTGCATGGATATGGCGGAAATGCCAAAAGCTGGATTGAAAATGTGAACCTCTCCGAACTGGCCGATCAGTTCCGTTCCATCATCGTATGCCCCGACGGGCGCAACAGCTGGTACTGGGACAGCCCCCTGAACCGCGACTCGCAGTATGAAACATTCATCTCCAATGAACTGATTGCCTATATTGATGCCAAGTTCCCTGCAACTCCACAACGCCATAAGCGAGCCATTACCGGCCTCAGCATGGGCGGACATGGAGCGCTGTGGAATGCCTTTCGCCATACAGACGTATTCGGTGCCGCAGGTAGCATGAGCGGAGGAGTGGACATACGTCCCTTCCCCCGCAACTGGGACATGGGAAGGCAGCTTGGTGAATATCACATAAGCCCTAAGGTGTGGGATGCACATACCGTAATCAATCAATTAGACAAGCTAAAGAATGGCGACTTGGCCATTGCCGTGGAATGTGGCTATGACGACTTCTTCTTCGAAGTGAACAACGCCCTCCATCAGGCTTTGCTCACCCGTAAGATCGGACACGATTATACCGTTCGCCCCGGCAGGCACGACTGGCCCTACTGGAAAAATGCCATCGTATACCAGATGCTGTTCTTCAAACGCTATTTTGATGCCAATCCATAAAAAGCATATAAACAATTGACGCTCTTTGAGCGTTCTCACAGGTGATATCTCTATTTTATTTTTAAAACAGATTAGTATGAAAAAGTATGTTGCAGAAATGATCGGAACAATGGTTCTGGTTTTAATGGGTTGCGGTAGCGCAGTCTTTGCCGGAGATCTGGCCGGCGCAGTAGGTTCGGGAGTAGGAACTTTGGGGGTAGCCCTGGCGTTCGGTCTTTCGGTTGTGGCAATGGCGTATGCCATTGGTGGTATTTCAGGATGTCATATCAATCCTGCCATTACTCTGGGTGTATTCCTTTCAGGAAGAATGAATGGAAAGGATGCCGGTATGTATATGCTGTTTCAGGTAATCGGAGCCATTATCGGTTCTGCGATACTGTTTGCACTGATCTCTACAGGCGAACACAGCGGCCCTACCAGCACAGGCTCTAATGGCTTTGGCGAGGGAGAAACCCTTCAGGCATTCATTGCCGAAACGGTATTTACATTCATCTTTGTACTGGTAGTGCTTGGAGCTACCGATTCCAAGAAGGGTGCAGGTTCACTGGCCGGACTGGCCATTGGTTTAACTCTGGTACTGGTACACATTGTGTGTATCCCCATCACAGGAACTTCAGTAAATCCGGCCCGTAGTATAGGTCCGGCTCTGTTTGATTGTGGAGGCGCTGCCCTATCCCAACTGTGGCTCTTTATTGTAGCACCTTTTATAGGAGCAGCCCTGAGTGCATGTGTATGGAAATTCGTAGCAGCAGAGGAAGCATAACCTAGCTGCATACCAGGATTCTATTTATGCCGGCTGCATTCCCCATCGTGAGGATGCAGCCGGCATTCTTTTTTACAGGCCTCATTTAAACTTATTTGCAGGTTGATTGTTTATAGTAGAAACCACTAAATAAAAGCAATATGAAACGATTCCTGCCTACCGTCCTATTCCTGGCTTCTTTTACAGTCCTTCTGGCACAGGAAAAAGAAAAGATCAGCTTCCGCGACTCGCTGGATCATAAGTTTGACATGAGCGACTGGGTTATCCACAAGAAAGGGTTCATCCCCGTAGTAGCCGTTATCACCGAACCGGCGTTAGGGGGATTCGGTGCCGCACTGGTCCCGGTATTCATCCAACCCAATGCACCCAAACAAGCCAACGGAAAGATGTACCCACAGGCCCCCAACGTAACAGCCGCATTCGGAGGATATACCCTGAACGACTCCTGGGCAGCAGGAGCAGCCCGAACAGCCCTGATTCCCAAATGGGGCATTAAGTATGTAGTAGGAGGAGGCTACGGCAACATCAATATGGATTATTACTTCAACCTCGACAAGCTTAATAAGGATGTAGAGTATGGCTTCAATATCCGCACCATCCCCGTGATGTTGTCTGTCAGCAAAATGTTTAATGACCCCCGATTCTCTGCCGGAGTGAAGTACTTATTTATGCATAACGAGGTAGAAGTGGTTGACAATAACGGAAACGAAGCCTGGCGGGAAAAGCTGGATGACATGATCTCCGACTACATCAGTGGAAACGTGGCGAAGCTGGGTGCTCAGGCCTCCTTTGACAGTCGCGACAATACCTTTACCCCCAACAGCGGTGTCAAAATAAACCTGACTGCCGACTGGAGTAACCCCGTGGTAGGCAGCGATTATAAATATGGCCAGTTCGAAGGGGCCGCCTATTACTATTTCCCCATCCTACGCAACCTGATTACAGGTACCCGCTTTGATATGCAACAAGCTGTGGGCAGCATACCTTTTTATATAAAGCCTTATGTTGACATGCGTGGAGTACCCACTGCACGCTTCTCGGGAAAAACTACCATGCTGGCCGAGATCGAAGAACGATGGGACGTAGTACCCCGTTGGAGTCTTGTGGGATTTGCCGGAGGAGGAAAAGCATTTGATGCATACGATGAGTTCGGCGATGCCAAATGGGCGTGGGGATACGGCGCCGGATTTCGTTATTTGTTGGCAAGGAAACTAAAACTAAGAGCGGGACTTGACTTCGCCATGGGACCTGAAGGCTTTGCCTATTACATTGTATTCGGCAGCAGTTGGATTCGTCAGTAATCCGGTTTCTATGGTACGAAAACCTATATAAAAAAAGAAGGCTATCTATCCCAGACAGCCAATCTTCATAACCTTAAAATCTAATACCATGAAAAACATGATGCAAAGATAAGCGATTTATGTTGCACAACATAATTGTAGAGCAACAAAATGCACTTATTTAACTTTATTTTCGAATACGCACACTCTTCCGCCTCAAAATGCCGAAGAAAGAACATAGAAAAGGATAGCTGTTCAAAAAATTACCCTACGCCTATTCTTCCCCAGTTGAGGAGGCGTTCATTCTTCAATATAAGAACGGCATAACACCTGCAATTTATGAGTGTTTCCAACTCTACAATTGATATAACTAAGGTTTTTTTTCGGTTTTTTCTTCTCAAGAATGTTGTTTTCGCAAAGTTGCTGCTTTGCTGCATAATTTCAGCCTATTTCACTGATTAACAAGATATAAACGCTATGCAGCAAGGTATGCAGCAAGTATGCAGCAACTTTTTTACTGCATAGCTCATTAATTGAGCCAAAGATCTAATACACCGACCTTCGGAAAAAGAGAAGTGGAAGGATCTTGAGTCGGCGACGCCGACTGACGAGTTGAGGGGCTCGACTGGCGAGTCGATGCCGCCGACTGGTCAGTTGGCGGCATCGAGGATCACCGTCATAATTTGAGGGGTTAAAATTATAATTTTATCTTTGTACTTGAAACAAAATAGGATTATTTTTATGCATCAAGATGGTTATCGTTTGCTGTTACCTTCTGGTCTTTTGGATTATTTTGAAATTACAAAA
>JAVBMN010000061.1:0-37919 GCA_031552405.1 Bacteroidaceae bacterium
GCCGCATCAGAATCATTCAATGCAAAAATCAAAGCCTTTAGAAGGGTGTTCAGGGGAGTAAAAGACAAGGCGTTCTTTCTGTTCAGACTAAGTAAATTATATGCCTAAATACAAAATCCCTCAAGTTTTAACGGTGATCCGACAGTTGTCTCTTTGCTGTCTCGGCCATTCAACGGAACAAGGCTTAACAATCTGTTATCCAGATGCTAAGCCTTATCTTAGTTGCGGAGGCTCGACTCGAACGAACGACCTTTGGGTTATGAGCCCAACGAGCTACCAACTGCTCCACTCCGCGGTTTTGTGAGTGCAAAGGTACGGCTTTTGGTGAAACTGGCAAATTTTGGGCTGGAAATATTTTGTTAAAGAATGTTGTTGCTGTGAAAAACATTGAATCTATGCGGTTTTTCTTGCGTGCTCGGCGTAAAAAAATTATCTTTGCGACACTGTAAAACGAAAAGGCATTCGAGAAATGAGTACACTGAAGACCAAAAAACAAATAGTAGATGCAGCTCGCCAGCTATTTGCCAGGGAAGGTTTCCACAATACAACGGTCGGTGATATTGCAACCGCCTCGAAAAAAGGCCGTCGCACTGTATATAGCCATTTTAAGAACAAGGAAGAGATTTACGATGCAGTAGTGGAAAGCGAGCTGGACATCCTGTCGGATATGCTTGCCGAGGTTGCGTCGAGAAATCTTTCGCCGGATGAAAAATTGATCGAACTGATCTTTGCCCGTCTGGATACAATACGCACTGTGGTGTATCGGAATGGGAATCTTCGGGCTAACTTCTTTCGTGATATCATGCGAGTGGAGAATGTACGCCGCAAATTCGATACGAAAGAAGTGGCACTTATCAAATCCATTTTAATTGAAGGGGTCCAGCTAAGGGTATTCAGTATCCAGAATATAGATATGACTGCCAAGATCATACATTACTGCGTGAAAGGCATTGAAGTGCCTTATATATTGGGGAAACTTACTGGTGACTTTCGTCCGGCACAGCGTAAGAAGGTGGTTGCCGACCTTGTGCTTGGAGCACTTTCCGGATTGAAAGCCTGACGAAGAATAAATAGAGAAGGGATGAGATCAGAGCACTGTACATATTAAACAAGAAAATATCTATAAAGAAATCAATAACAATAAACTTAACTTAATCGTATGAAATTATTAGAAGGAAAGACAGCACTGGTAACAGGTGCTGCCCGTGGTATTGGAAAGTCTATCGCATTGAAATATGCATCAGAAGGTGCTAATGTCGCTTTTACCGATCTTGTGATCGATGAAAACGCCGAGGCTACTGTAAAAGAGATCGAAGCTTTTGGTGTAAAAGCAAAAGGCTATGCCTCCAATGCGGCTGATTTTGCAGATACAGAACGTGTAGTTTCCGAAGTAATGAAGGATTTCGGACGTATTGATATCCTGGTAAACAATGCCGGAATTACCCGTGATGGCCTGATGATGCGTATGACAGAACAGCAGTGGGATATGGTAATCAACGTAAATCTGAAATCAGCGTTCAACTTCATCCATGCCATTACTCCCATTATGATGAAACAGAAAACAGGCAGCATCATCAATATGGCTTCTGTAGTAGGAGTATCTGGTAATGCCGGTCAATGCAACTACTCAGCTTCCAAGGCTGGTATGATTGGTCTGGCTAAGTCGATAGCCAAAGAGCTGGGATCGCGCGGAGTGCGTGCCAATGCCATTGCTCCAGGTTTCATCATTACCGATATGACCAACCAGCTTACTGAAGAGGTACGTAACGAGTGGGCAAAACAAATCCCCCTGCGTCGTGGCGGCACTCCTGAGGATGTAGCCAATGTGGCTACCTTCCTGGCATCCGACCTGTCTTCTTATGTAACCGGACAGGTAATCCATTGCTGCGGTGGTATGAATATGTAATCCCTTACTAATTGGCTATTTGCAACTCCTGCAGATACTCTTCCCTAATCTGTGGGAGTTGCGAATAGTCGATTATTTACCTCTTTTATCATGCAAATTATCTACGAGGATAATCATTTAATAGCGATTAATAAGACCTGCTCTGAGATAGTACAAGGCGATAAGACGGGCGATGAGCCTCTTTCCGATAAAATCCGGGTTTATCTAAAAGAAAGGTATGATAAACCAGGCAATGTATTTGTAGGTGTAACACATCGTTTGGATCGTCCGGTGAGTGGCTTGGTGCTATTTACCCGCACGAGTAAGGCCTTGTCGCGTATGAATGAGTTGTTTCGTACAAGCGAGGTTGAAAAAATATATTGGGCGATTGTAAAGAACCGCCCCAAAGAAGAAGAGGGTGAGTTGGTGCATTGGCTGACCCGCAATGAAAAGCAGAACAAGAGTTATGCGCATGACAGTGAAGTGCCCGACTCCAAAAAGGCCATCCTTCGCTATCGGCTTATCAATCATTCAGAACATTATTATCTTCTTGAGGTGCGTCTGCTTACAGGGCGTCATCACCAGATTCGTTGCCAGTTGGCCAAGATGGGATGTCCCATCAAGGGGGATTTGAAATATGGTTCCCCCCGTTCGAATGAAGATGGTGGTATTTCCCTGCATTCCCGACGCATGTCATTTATTCATCCGGTATCCAAAGAAAAAATAGCATTGGAAGCTCCTGTACCTGCTGATCGTTTGTGGCAGTCATTTCTGTTTTAATAAAAACCTTTGGTTTATTTTAGTATAATGAAACATCTGTATTATGTTATATCTGTAATATGCTCGCAAATCTTCTTCCCTTTTGCGATTCTAGCTATGTTGTGGTATGGCAGTGCGATGCATGGGAAGGGGTATACCCCCTATTCTGTGCAAGATGATTTGCTATATCCCAAGCCGCAGCCGGATAAGGATACGTTGACTGTATACGGCAAAGTGCAGAATATTAATGGTTTACCGTTGAAAGATGTGAAAATTGCGGAGCTGGATCATGAAAATGCAACATACAGTGATGCCCGAGGCGAGTTCCATCTTACGATACATCATCCTGCTATCTTAACTTATTCATTACCGGGCTATCAGTTTCATACTGCTCCAACAGCCAATCACCTGTTTGTAACTGTAACTCTTTACGAGGAAGATAAATTTCTGGACAGCCTGATTGTCACTGCCTTGGGAATCAAGAGAAAAGAGATAGCCCTTCCGTATTCTGCCACGAAGGTGGCAGGCGAGGAGTTGCTACGAAATAAAGACCCCAATATGATTACCGCCTTGGCAGGAAAGGTAGCAGGAGTACAAGTACATAAGAGCGCATCCGGCATAGGAGGCGCCTCTCAGGTGCTGATTCGCGGCGTACGTACCTTGGATAGTAACAACCAGCCTCTTTATGTAATCGACGGTATTCCCATATTAAGTGCGTCCACCGAGCAGGCATATACAGCTATCGGGAGCATATCTAATGGGGGTAATCGTGACGGAGGCGATGGGGTATCCGACCTGAATCCGGAAGATGTGGAAAGTATAACCGTACTGAAAGGGGCTCCGGCCGCCGCACTGTATGGAGGCCGTGCTGCAAATGGTGTAATCCTTATTACTACCAAAAGATCTAAGCAGGAAGATCATAAGATCACCTTCTCCACGAGTCTTACCGTAGATGACGCCTTTTGCCTTCCACAATTTCAAAATACCTATGGCGAGAGCAACGGCATAGAAAGCTGGGGCGAACGGAAGGAGATGCCGGCGTATGACAATGCCGGAGATTTCTTTCATACCGGTCTGACTTCCATTACCGCACTTTCACTCACTACCGGAAGTCGCTATATCCAGAGCTATTACTCCTATGCATATACAAATGTGAAAGGCATTGTAGGAGATAACCACCAGTACCGCCATAACATAACCTACCGTGGCTCCAGTGCATTGTACAATGACAAACTAAAGTTGGACGGGCATGTGAATCTTGTTCGCCAGCGTATAGATGACCGCCCCGTATCGGGTGGCTTTTATATGAATCCGCTGGTGGGGCTGTATCGTTTTCCGCGAGGAAAGGATATCGGCGTGTATAAAAACCAGTTTGAGGTATATGATGACTCCCGGAATATGAGTGTGCAAAACTGGCATGCGCCTACTCAGGACTTCGAACAAAACCCATATTGGGTTACGAATCGTATTCACAGTAAAGATGTGCACACCCGCATTATCAGCTCCCTGAGTGCCGAGGCACAGATACTGCCCGCTTTGAAGGTGCAGGCCAGAGCCGGGATGGACTATTCTGATACCCAGCTACGACAGCAATATTATGCATCTACCGCACCCGCTTTGGCCGGGCCAAATGGTCGCTATGGTGAATTTAGCTACAATGATATAGTGATTTATGGAGATGCGATGGTTACGTTTGAAAAAAGAATGGCCGATTTCTTTCTCAATGTCATGTTGGGAGGCAGCATCGAGAGGCAAACAATCAACTCCTTTCGTTACGATTCAAAAACAGCTTCATTGAAGTATGCTAATGTATTCAACCTTGGCAATATCTTATGGGGACCTTCTGCGTATATGCCTCCCCAGCAGATAGATGCAATTAAAGAGCAACAATCGCTCTTTGCCATGGCGCAAATAGGTTATAAGGACTTGGTTTATCTGGATCTGACAGCGCGCAATGAATGGTCGTCCTCCCTGGCTTGCACCAACCATCTGGAGAGCGGATATTTCTACCCCTCAATAGGGGTTTCATGGATTATCAACCGTACATTCTCTTTGCCATCCTGGATCTCTTTGGCAAAGGTACGTATCGCCCAAAGTAAGGTAGGAAATGATATTCCCGCCGGGGTTACCAGCCTCCTTTGGACCTTAGGTGCCGGGGCGGAGCTTCAGGCGCCCGAAGCATATTACGAAACTCTATTGGAACCAGAAATGACAAACGCCTTTGAGGTAGGTACCGAATGGCGCTTCCTGAAGGATAGGTACGGGGTATCCTTTACCTATTATAAGACCAATACCAAAAATCAATTCTTCAGGTTGGATGCCCGGACCGGTGCTCCGGCTGCATACGAATATGTAAATGGCGGGAATATACAGAATACGGGGATCGAGATTCAGTGTGATGCTACTCTTGTACGCACCAGATCCATACAATGGAAAACCACCCTCACCGCCTCGGCCAACCGGAATGAAGTACTGGAGTTGCACGACAGGCTGACCGACTTTGTCTACGGTCCGCGCGGTTTCTCCTCCAGCTATCTGATGAAGCTGGTGAAGGGCGGCTCTGTAGGCGATATCTACGGAAAAGCCTTCCTGCGTGATGAGAACGGAACCATTCTGTACGAAACGGAAGGCGACAGGGCAGGCTTACCCAAGGTAACTGGCGAAGACAACAGTGTAAAAGTAGGAAATTGCCAACCCAAGTGCAACATAGGCTGGCAGAACCAGTTGCGCATGGGTCAATTTGAGGTGGCATTCCTCATTGACAGCCGTTTCGGAGGCGAAATCCTTTCGCAGACACAGGCTGACCTCGATCTTTACGGCGTGACCGTCGCCACTGCCGAAGCACGTGATGCCGGGGCGGTGTGGCTGGAAGGTCATAAGATAGAGAATGTAGAAGGCTTCTATAAACTGGTAGGCGGGCGCTCCGGAGTGACGGAATATTACATGTATGATGCCACAAACATACGCTTGCGCGAGTTGTCGGTAACCTACAACCTGCCCCAAAGTCTGCTTCTGAAAACCAAAGTGATAAAGTCGGCCAAGCTTGCCCTCACGGCACGCAACCTGTTCTTTATCTATAAGAAGGCACCCTTTGATCCTGATCTGGTACTCTCTACCGGGAATGACAATCAGGGGATAGAGGTCTATGGAATGCCCACCACGCGTAGTATGGGTTTCAGTCTGCAATGCGAATTTTAAACATAGCAAGGTGATGACACGTATCTTCTTTTCCCTATTATTAATAATGTGTACGGGCATCTTGTCTTCGTGCACCTCTAAGTTTGAAGATTTTAATACCGACAAGGCCGGTATTACCGAAGACCAGTTGAAGATTGACAATAACAATCTGGGTATCTCGCTGCGCATCATCCAGCAGGGCATCTACTTCAATTATGACTGGGGTAAGGGCAAGAACTGGCCCTTCCAGATCATGCAAAACCTCAGTGCCGATATGTACAGCGGGTATATGCATGATTATAACCCGTTTAACGGAGGTTCATCAAACACAGACTACAACCTTCAAGACGGTTGGAACGCCACTATGTGGGAAAATACCTACGGTTACATCTTCCCCCAGATACAGCGTTCGGAGAGTCTGACAAAGGAGCAAAGCCCCCCTTTTTATGCCATCACCAAGATACTGAAGGTGCTGACTATGCAGCGTGTATCCGACTATTATGGCCCGGTTGTGTACACCCAATACGGATTTACCGACGGATCGGCCGTGCCCGATGCACAACGCGATGTATATTACGCCTTCTTTAATGATCTGGATACAGCAGTGCATGTGTTGGACAGCGTGCTGACTGCGGATGCAGATGACGCAAATGAGTTTACCAAGTTCGACATCATCCTGGATGGTCATTATGCCACGTGGATGAAGTTTGCCAACACCCTTCGGATGCGTCTTGCCATGCGTATGGCAGTGGTGGAACCGGAAAAGGCACGCGCCGAGTTTCTGAAAGGACTGTTATCTCCCTATGGAATTTTTGAGGAATTACGGGAAATGGCTGCCGTGCGGCCCGAAGAAGGTTTTCTCAATCCTTTGGGCGAAATTAACAAAGTGTGGAAAGAGGCCTACATGAGCGCCCCTATGGAATCTATTCTCAACGGCTATGACGATCCCCGCAGGAATGTATTCTTCAGCCCATGCCCACAGAATGTGATGCTCAAAGACCGCAACGGGAATGATTCCGTGCTCGTGCCTTTGAAAGGCACGTATAAGGGTATCCGGCAGGGCACTTGTTTTTCGCACATCCTGTACGCATCCCATTCACCGATATACGTCAGCCAGTCCACTCCGGCCATCCTGATGACAGCCGCCGAGGCTTGGTTTCTGCGCGCCGAAGCCGCCTTGCGCGGCTGGACAGACGGGGATGTGCAAACCTGCTACGAGCGTGGTGTGGAAGTGTCCCTCTCTCAATGGAATGTGGGGGGAGTAAAAGACTACTTGTTGAGCGATGCCTTGGCTGCCGACTACATTGATGCCTTTGACGAGGGGAATAACATTGCCGCCCGCTGCAAGGTATCCCCCCGATGGATGGAAGAAGCCGATCCCGAAACAAAACTGGAAAAAATCATCACTCAGAAATGGCTGGCCATGTTTCCTGAGGGCTGTGAGGCTTGGGCCGAACAGCGTCGTACCGGTTATCCACGCCTGTTCCCCGTCCGGTACAACCATAGTAATAACGGATGCATTGATACGGAAATCATGATCCGCAGACTTAACTTCCCCGGCTCTGTAAAGAATACGGATGCCTCCCTATACGCACGTCTGTGCACAATATTGAACGCCCCCGACAACGCTGGAACCCGCTTGTGGTGGGATGTGGGACGGAATTTCTAAACGGTCGTCCGAACTACAAAAATCCCAGGCCTGCGATGGAAGAAACTCAGGCCTGAGTTTTCAAATCCCAGGCCTGAGTTTATCGAACTGCAGCGCACCAGTTTTCATGAGCACGAGGCAAAAATCTCGTGCCCACGAGTTCGACAATTGGTGCGCACCAGTCTTTCAATTCATACGCATCAGTTTTTCGGCGGGTATCTTGTCTGTTCTGGTCCATTATCTGGCACAGGAAAGCACAGCCTGCATGGTCATCATCTTTTGGGCGGTTTCGTTCCATTCCGAATCGAGTTCCGACTGAGGCATGATGCCGCCGCCGGCATAGAGGCATGCATGTGGGGGAAGGATTTCCATGCAGCGCAGATTGACATAGAGTTCGGTGGAGCGGGTGGGGGAGATCCACCCGATGAAGCCTGCATAGTAGCGGCGAGAGGAGGCTTCGTGTGTGAGGATGAAACGGCGGGCTTCCTCCTTGGGCAGTCCACATACGGCGGGGGTGGGGTGCAGCATGGCCAGCACATCGCCCAGGCATTGGCTGGTGGGGAGGATAAAGTGGAAGTCGGTCTTCAGGTGTGCCAACTGGCCGGCTTGTACGGTATAAGGACCTTCTTCTTTCAGGATCTGGCCGGAGGAATGCAGCCAGGAGCGCAGGTAATCAGATACGTAACGTTGTTCCAGACTATTCTTGGCACTCCAGGAGGTGGGCAGTTTTCCTTCTTCCAGCGGCATGGTACCGGCCAGTGCCACGGTATGCCAGTGGTGTTGCCGACCAGAGAGGATGATTTCCGGCGAGCTTCCCATCCACAAACCTGCCTGCGGAGTGTAACACAGGTACACCATCATGCGTGGATACCGCTTACAGGCTTCCCGAAAAGCCTCCCAAGGAGAGAAGTCTTGCGGAAGCTCTGCCACCTGGCGGCGGGAAAGTACCAGCTTATGAAAAGTCCCTTCATGCAGGGCCTTGAGGAAAGAATCAAAAGAGGTGGTATAGTCGGCCGCTGCTTCATGAGGGATCCTATCGGTATCTGCTGAATAGTTTTCCGCCAATGCCGAAGCGCTTAGCATGGGTACATATTCTTGCGCAGCATTCCATCCGTTCAGAGTCTGATCCGGGCGAATCAGAAGAATCGGCAGTTCTTCACTCTCCTGAAAGGGGGCCATGACAAAGCCTTCTCTTCCATTCAGCTCTTCCGGGCGGGAGAGGGTTTCCACTTCGCCTGCGGTTTGCAGGAATAAGACCGGTTCGTCCGTATAAGGCAGGCGGCACACCGCCCAGGCTATGGCATCTTTATTTTTGCTCATTACGGACTGGGGAGGCTTTGGGCAGCTGTTTGATATAGTTGGTGATGCGCACGGTAGAGATAAGCGTACCTTGCTCATTGGTTACATCTACATTCCACACGTGGGTGGTACGACCGCCATGCAGCAGCGTGGCAGTGGCACGTGCTGTTTCACCCATTCGCCCGGCGCGCAGATGGTTGGCGCTAACCTGCAGCCCGAAAGGCACACTACTATCTCCACACAGGCATTTTGAGCCATGTCCGGCAATTGTCTCGGCCAAAGCCAGTGTGGCACCTCCGTGCAAAAGGCCTTGTGGCTGTGATACGGCGGGTGTTATGGGCATGAGCGCCACAAAGGTATTCTTCTCAGTGGAGGGGCACAGGGTGATGCCTAAAGTATGCATCAGCGTGTTTTCCCATTCCTTGGGCATATCTTCTACAGGGTGCATTTGTTAGTACTTTTCGCTGTTTATCCTGCAAAATTACAGCTTTTATCTATTTTTGGCTACCTTTGCAACTC
The DNA here is from genome assembly GCA_031552405.1 of Bacteroidaceae bacterium. GTDB lineage: Bacteria > Bacteroidota > Bacteroidia > Bacteroidales > Bacteroidaceae > UBA1794. Next base: position 9,288 of record JAVBMN010000061.1, read on the forward strand.
AAAAACCTACAGAATGATGCTATTTTACTTACGATTGTCCCGAAAAAGCTTGTTATCGACTCTTTTTGTGCTTTTTCAGGGATGCTTTCTCTCTATTGCCACGGCACAGGAACGCACGGTACCTGCCATCCTCTCACTATGGAACCCGGTAGCCACCACACCATATGATTCATTGACGCGTACTCCATTTAATCTCGGAATCCAGTCTACTACACAGGAGGTGGATGGCCTCTCCCTCAATATTCTTGCTCATGCCAACAAAGGCAATCATAGCGGGCTGCAGATAAGTGGTTTTACCGCCCTCACGAAAGAAAATATGAGTGGGGTGCAGATCTCTTCTCTCTATAATGCTACAGGAAAGTACATGCGTGGTGTGCAGGTGAGCGGTTTGCTCAATACGGCTGTAGAACGGGCATACGGTGCGCAGATCGCCCTGGTGACAAACTTCATAATTGGTGACGGGCGCGGCGTGCAGCTGGCCGCTCTTACTAATATAGCCGGAAGCCGTTTTCGTGGCATGCAGCTTGCTGCAGGTGTGAACGTGGTTTCTTCCTCGGTAAAGATGCTGCAACTTTCAGGCATCACCAATATCTGTGCGGATACGCTAAGAGGAACACAGATCAGTATAGGCAATTATGCCAGCGTACTGAATGGTGTACAGGTGGGCCTCATCAATATTTGCGGAGGCGAAAGAAAGGGTATGCAGATCGGTCTCGTAAACCGAAGTTCGGACAGTTCCATGGTAAAGATCGGTCTGGTAAACATCAACCCCAAAACCCGTGTATCGGCCTTGCTGTATGCAGGAAGCGCTACAAAGTTGAACCTGGGATTCCGTTTCTCTAACAATCATCTATATACCATGTTGGGGGTGGCCACACATTATTATGATTTTAACAGCGATTTTTCCGGAGCCCTCTTCTATCGTGCCGGATATGAATGGACGCTTATTCCCAATCGACTCTTTATCAGTAGTGACTTGGGCTATGCTCACGTTGAGAACTTCGAAAATGATGCCACTACACCCGAGCGTATGTACTCCCTTCAGGCTCGTGTCAATCTGGAGTATCGACTCAACAAACATCTGGGCTTCATCGGTTCGGGAGGGTATCTATACACCCATTGCTACACAGGCAGCTACGAAGATAATAAACCGCTTGCGGAATTAGGTATTGTACTTACGAAATAATAAAGATATGAAGAACACTGTTTTTGCTATATTTCTACTTATCGCATTCTGTTTTACTGTTCATCCGGTATTGGCCATTGGCTCTTTACCCAGACAGTTCCCCGATAAACTATTCCCGCAAGACTCTATTTCCCTGCTGCCCGAAAAGCCGGCATCTTATAATCCGGAGCTTTTCGCCTGGAATGACCCTTCCCGCAAGAAGAAAAAACCCTTTCTGGCAGCCATCGAAGTAGTGGGTCTTAACATGGTAGTATGGGGATTTGATCGCTTTGTTATGGATGCCGATTTCTCTGAGATCAGCATCCACACCATCCGGCATAATATAAAAAATGGCTTTGTGTGGGATAATGACCAGTTTTCTACCAACCTCTTCTCGCACCCGTATCATGGGAATCTGTACTTCAACATAGCGCGTAGCAACGGCATGAACTTCTGGCAAAGTATCCCCTATGCTTTCGGCGGAAGCCTTATGTGGGAGGCAGCTATGGAGAATGAACCCCCGTCCATCAATGATTTTATCGCTACCCCCATTGGAGGTACTGCGCTGGGGGAGGTGACTTACCGTCTTTCCAACCTCCTGCTGGACGACTCCAGGCAAGGCATGGCCCGTTTCTGGCGTGAACTGGCTGCTGGCACCATCAACCCTATGCAGGGTTTGAACCGACTGTTTAGCGGTGATGCCTGGAAGGTGCGCAACAAGTATTACAGGTATCACGACTTCAATGACATACCCGTTAAGTTCTCTGTGGAGCTGAGTGATCGGTATCTGGCAGATAATAATTATCTGTTCCGTGGATGCAACGGACTGTACATGGACTTTGATGTGAAGTATGGCGATCTGCTGGATGAGGATTCTAATAAACCCTATGACTTCTTCTATTTCCATGCCGGATTTAACCTGGCAGGCAACCAGCCGCTCTTCAATGATATCAGTCTGATCGCCAAGATTGCCGGACGCAGACTGGAACCGCTACCCGGACATCACATGCTGGTGGGCCTTTTTCAGCACTTTGACTACCACGACTCCAACCCTGTGATAAATGAGTACGAGCAGCCCCCCTTTAAAATTGCTGAAGCAGCTGCCCTGGGAGCTGGTATGATCTATGAACTTCCCACTTTGAACGACCGTATCCGCATCCGCCAAAGCACTTATGCCAATGCCATCCTGTTGGGAGGAAGCATCAGCGACTATTATAATGTTATCGACCGCAACTATAATATGGGTAGCGGATTCAGTCTGAAAGGGCATACCGAGATCAAAGTGCGCAACATAGCAGACCTGAATATCAATATAGAACATTACCGCATCTTTACTTGGGAAGGCAAATCGCCCGAAGAGCTATGCGGAGAAAACCCCGTATACTACAATGTACAGGGTGATCAGGGAAATACCGCCTTCACCATTATCAACCCCAGCGTAGGAATCTACCTTCTTCCGGAACTCAAGTTTCAGGCCGTGCTGAGCTATTACCTGCGGAGTACACATTACAAGTATTACGAGGATGTGAAGTTCAATACGTTCGAAACCCGGTTAGGACTGGTGTATGAATTTTAATCGAATCTTGGCGCTATTTGGAAGATCCTGTACGGCAGCAAAGCCTACTCATGCTACCTTTTTACGAACCTCCTTCAAGGTAAGCGGAAGGATGATGTAGATACCCAGTACCGACATGACAAGCCCGCCTATGGTGCCTGCTGCTAAGGGAAACCAGAACGCTTCCTTATCCAGCCCTACCATGAAAGGAAGGAACCCCAGGATGGTGGAAATGACCGTCAGGGAAATAGGGATGATCTTTCGGTTCCAGGCTTTCATATAAGCTTTGATAGGAGCCAGGGCGGGGTATCGCTTGCGTAAGGCGGTGTACTCACTCAGCAGGTAAATGGTAGCATTTACAGTGATGCCGCACAATAGGATGAAGGAGGCAAAGCCTCCCTGGTCAAAGTTTAGCTTAAACCAGTAGAACACCAGGAACACGCCAATGAAGGAGATTGGTATAATGAGGATAATGATAAGTGGCCTGGTCAGTGAGTTGAACAATACTCCACTTGACAGGAAAATAATAGCCATTACAATGAGCAGCAGCCGGTACTGCTTATTGTCGCTTTGACCCCATCCACCACTGCTTCGCTCACTTTCAATCGTATATCCCTGCGGAAGTTGCTCACGGAAACGTTCCATATCCTGTTCCTGTATCTTCCATGCCTGACTGGACGAACCTATGTACTCATATTGCAGGCACAGCCGGTATTGCTGGTTCTCTTTGGCTACTTCCTGGGGGGCTTGCTCTTTGTCGATGGTAGCCAGCGAGCCCAGCTTATAATCCTTTCCGTTGATATGGAGGGGCAGATGTTCCATATACCATACATCGTATTCCTGGGACTGGCGGGAGAAGAGTTTCAGACTTTCCGACTGCCTGCCCGACAGCACACTGCCGTAATGGATATCACCCCTGAACATAGGCTGCATGTATCCAAACAGCATCTGTCCATTGATACCCTCCTCGGCCATGCGCAATTTGTCGAGCCGAAAGCCAAACTCCTTATAATCATCCTTCCACCAGGAGAAGTTACTGCTGATAATTACCTCCTTGATGCGCCGGTGGGTGAGGAGCGTATCCCTCATTCGCTCTGCCTGTTGGTATAGTTCGTCATAGTTGTATCCGTACATCTTGATGCGGTAGGAACCGGCATGTTCGGATACGCTGTTATTAAAGCCATGGTCTTGCAAGCCGTACACACTCCAGCTTCCGCCACCCAATTGCAGGGCACGGCTGATGATGTTGGATTGTAGTGTATAAGGAAATCCACCTTTTTCCGCCTCTTTCTTGAAATTGATCTGGATGCTTGCCCTGCGGGCGCTGTGTACCGAAGTTTGAAACTGGCGTATTTCCTTAAACTGGCTGAGGTAGGATTCCATCCGCTTGATGAGCTCATTCATCTGCTCCAGCGTGCTTCCGTTGGGTAGCGTGGCATTTACGGTTAATACGGTTTCTCCGCGACTGGTAAAGTAGCTGCCTTCGTACACCTTTTGCACAAACAGCCTCCATGTGCCGCCCAAGCTGGTGTTTACAATGGGCTTCATCGTTTCTTTGTAAAAATCAGAGCCGATTGTTTTGTTGTACAACGAGCCGTACCAGGTTTCTTCTCCTTCTTTCTGCTCTATCTTGTCGGGAAGCATGAATACAGGTAATCCGAACAGTAACAGAAAACACAGGAATACCCACTTCTTTTTAGTGCTCAGGAATCGTATCTGCCACTGATAGAAGCGCGAGAAGTATATGGCCCCTCGTTTGGCCAGGCGGGCTATACGCCCCTTTATTTCCTTCTTGCGTATCTTCATCTTGTCCATCAGGGCGGGTACAAAGAAAAGGGCTACACATAAAGACACTGCCAGATTGATAATGGTTACCGCTGCAAAGTCTTGCAGATTGAAGCGTATTCTCTCGTCCATAAAGAAGATGATGACGAGTGACCCCATGGTGGTCAGTGTGGCAGCCAGAACAGAGAAAAAGGCCTTTATATTACGTTCCCGCATCAGATGGTCGGCCATGATAATGGTACTATCTATGACCAGGTTCAGCGAAATAGTGATACCGGCCAGTGAGTATAACTGCATCTCCAGCCGGAAAAGGTAATAGAAGATCACGGCTATGGCAATATTCATCCACAAGCTCAACAGAATGAGCAATGTATAACGTGGATTGCGAGAGATGATCCATACAAAGAGCAACAAGATAAGTAGTGTCATGCCCGAGCGGATGTATATCTTCTCCATCTCCTTATCGATGTACTCCGTTGCATCATACCTCAGATGGAACTGATAACCCGGAGGCAGGGACTTGACAACCTTGTCTATCTCGTTACGTACTTCTTGCCCGGTCTTTATCTGGTTGGCACGCTCTTCGGCGGTGACAGACAGGTAAATAGAGTTAAGTCCGTTGATACGGTAATACGATGAAGGGGGTGCCTCCTGATGCGTAACCTTTACCAGGCGATCTAAGGTGACGGATTTTCCATCCGGCAACGGCACCTGTATGAGTGTGGCGTCAAACCCCTGTTCAGGGGCGGAAGGCTGTAGTACGATCCGTATCCATTTGCCCTCACCGGGTGCATCATTGGACGAATCTCCGGAAATGCCCTGGTCACAGATTCCCAAAAACTCCTTCCGGTAGGCTTGTGAGAGGGCGGAAGTTAGGGTATTGATCGAAATACCCAGTCGGGCCAGCTCTTCATTGTCGTATTCCAATCTCCATTCCATAGGAGTGGCGCCGCTCACCTCTACCTTATATACTCCCTTAATTTGCGCCAGGCGTGGCTTGATCATATCCTCCACATATTGCTGGATCAGCGCGGGCGATGCCGGAGCATTGATGGTGTAAGAGATGAAGGGGCGCAGCGCATTATCGTCGGAGTTACGCATCTGTATCTGCGGATAGCTGGTTCCCTCCGGAAGGTTGGGCCATACCTGGCGTATGATAGTGGCTGCCTCAAAGCGGGCATAGTCAAGATTGGTGTGTTTGTCAAAGTCCATCCACACATTTCCCCATCCTTCGCCGGAGTTGGAATACACTCCCCGGACCCCCTTCACACGTGAGAGCATGGCTTCCAGCTTGCTGGTTACTTCCATCTCTATAACGCGGGCCGAATTGCCGTATAGGTTGAACGTAACGTTCATTGACGGCATTTGTTCCGATGGGTTAAGCTTTACCGTCAGCAAAGGAACTAACGCCATTCCCACCATCGACACACAGATAAATGCTACGATGACGGTAAAGGAGGATATGGGGCGCTTTTTCTTCATTTATCCAAATCCATATCAAACTTATCGCTCAGTGCTACGTTCAATTCAAAATCATATAACGTAAGGCGGCGAATCTTGTAATAATACATCCAGTAATTGCGCAGTGCAGAGATGTATTTCTCCTGTGCTTCCTGCTGGCGGTTCAGGGCAAGGGTGAGACTGCTGATGTCGCCTTTTCCGATGATGAAACGTTCGCGGGTTTCGTGATAAGCCAGGATAGACAGGTCGAGCGCTTCTTCTGCGCTACCCACTATACTTTGCTGGATATTGAAGTCGTTCACGGTCATAATCACTTCCTCCTCCACGCTAAGTTCTTCCTGCTGGGCGGCGGTTTGCACCACGTTCAGATTGTTCTTGGCCATATTATACTTTCCTTTACGTACTCCCCAGTCTACCAACGGAATGGTAATACCTATGAGTAACTCTTCCCGGTCCAAGAGGTGAGTATACGCACCCGCTAAATCGTTGGCTGCTTTGTTAAAACCAATGCTGGCATTGATACTGGCCTCAAAATGTCGGGTACGACGAGCGCGATCCAAGGAGTGTTCTGCTTCCAGTATATTTTGGCGTTGCTGCAGAAAACTCGGATTATTTTCGCGCGCCCATTGTAGCGCCTGAGTAGGATTTATGAGAATCTTTAGAGGTTTCCCTGGCAATTGTAGGTTGATCTCAGTGTCTTTAGGTTGATTTAGGAAGGAAGCGAGAGAAAACATAGCTCTTTTCATTGCACTGGAAGTTGTCAGAACACGGTTTTGTGCATTTACCACTTCCAGTTTTAGTGTCAGCAGGTCGGCTTTGGAGATGCCAGCCAATTGGTGGCGTTGTTCGCCCATCCGGTATAGGGTGTCACAGGAATTGAGGTTGTTTTGCGCCAGTTTATGCTCCGCCTGTGCCATGGCTAAGGAAAAGAAATAGGAAGTAGCCTTCTCAGAAATGTTTTCCATATTATACAGGAGTTCTTTCTTTGCCTTTTCATACTTCAAGGGTTCAATCTTCTTTTCCCAACGAAAAGAGTTATAACCTACCAAACTTTGTGAATAACCTATATTGATAGGTACACTGGAGAATGGCGTGGGATTTGTGGCATTAAAGTTATGAAGATAACTCAGTCTTGAGTTTATATAGAATTGACCACCTGTCAGGTCAAGGTTTTGCCATATATTTAACCCACCATTCGAACGAAATGCCTCTTGCGTACGGTACTGATCTGAATCATACTCTTCTATAATATCACGATTGTAACGCACCGGGATCAGATCAAGCGTCATACTGGGTAGTCGCGCCGCCTTATAACTTCGGTATTCCCAGTACCCGCTCAGGTAGAGGTTTTTCACTCGGAATGATTCCAATGAGCTGTCATTGGCTATGTGGATGGTCTTTTGCAAGTCCAGTGTAAGTATGCGTTGTGCCTGGACCGATTCCGATAGCAGCATCAAGGCCATTCCAGCACACAACAGGTAGTTATGGTATCTTTTCATACTTTAATGTGTATTACAGTGCGTATTATTTTGTTTCTCTTTTTTACGGTATATCAGCCAGTACATGTAGGGAACTACAAACAAGCTCACTGCCGTACCTATACTCATGGCGCCTATCATAGAGATGGAAAGGGGCTTTTGCAGTTCCGACCCCATATCATAGGTAAAGAGGAGTGGGGCCATGGCCAGCATGGTAGTCAGCGAGGTCATGATAATGGGGCGTAATCGGCGACGGCCGCCTTCGTGGATGGCTTCCAGCAGAGGCATCCCGCCTTTTCGCAACTCGTTAATGGCATCCAGCTTTAAGATGGAGTCATTTACCACAATACCGCAGGTTACTACAATGCCAATGGCCGACATGAGATTCAATGTGTGCCCCAGCGTCCAAAGGAGGATCAGTGCAAAGGCCACGTCAATAGGGATCTCTATCAGTACAATAAGCGGTTGTAGGAAGCTCTCAAACTGAGCTGCCAGAATGAAGTACATTAGCAACAGCGATACAAATAGCACTACAATCATTTCACTGATCATCTTTTGATTGTCAAAGTAGCTTCCGCTAAACTCTACGTCCCAATCTTTCCGGGTCTTCACCTCTTTCTCCACGTTGTGGATGACTGCCGGAATATCCTCTAGTTTCCAGAAGTTGTAGGGGATGTACTCTCCGTTTTTACCGGCAGTAATACTTTTCAGGTCTTCGGCAGGGGTCACGCTTATAAAATCGCGTAGGGGTACATACAGTGGATTGCCGCTGGCATCGGAGGATTCAGTCATGATGAGGGTTTCCTGCAGCACGCGTTCCACGTTCTTCTCATCGCCACTGATGTATACAGGCAAGTATTCTTGGTAGGAGCGTAGGGTGGTGACGCTGTTTTCGCGGAAGGCGGTACGCAGGGTGCGGTATAATTCACCGTAGGATACCTTGTATAATAACACTTTCTCCTGGTTAATGGTAATATTAAACTGATTTTCAAAGGCGGGCATATTAACCGATTGTCCACTTACGGCTTCAAACTTTCGAGCCATTTCCCGGAGCTCCGATGCTTCAGGGGTTTGATTGCGATCGCTGGTGTGTAGCTCTGCCACCAGCTCAGCCTTCCCTGTGGAGAATAGCTGTTCGTAGAAGTTCTTTGGAGGTGCAAAGCTGACTACTGCCCGCGGATATTCCGTCCTCATTTGTTCGCTTAAAACCTGTTGTAGCGAGGGGATTTCCTTTGCGGTTGCGGTTTTGAAGTAGAGTATGGCTTCGGTGATGGATAGCTCTTCGGCGCTGTTTAGTAGATACTCCTGCCGGCCTATCTCGGCGGATTGTTCCGAGACCTTGTCTTGCACCTTCTTAAAGAGCTGGTTTACACGCTGATAGTTTTCAGTGGTATGTACATTCTCGTTCCAGTCGATACGCATGATCAGTTCATTGTTGTCAATATGAGGCATACCGCTTTTGTCGATGACAAAAAACATAACCACACAACACAAAAACGAAGCTACACAGAATACAGCTGTGCTCTTGGGATACCGGAATACGAAATCCACTCCCTGTCCGTACCACCTCATCAACCGTTCATCCGATTCTTTTTTGGAGCCATACTTGAAGATGCGCAGGAAAGTCCAGAAGGATTTCTTTCCCTCTTTCTCCTTATTTCTCAGCCTTTTGGCTGATTTTCGGTGGTAAAATAAGGAGTACAATACTGGAAGCAACATGATGCCCGTAAAGTAGGATACCATAAGCCCTACGGAAATGGCAAAAGCCTGGTCAAAGAAGATGGCGCCTGAGATGCCGCTCAGGAATACCAACGGGATGAATACGGCAATGGTGGTGAGCGAAGAGCTCAACATAGGACCTATTACTTCATTGGTTCCGGTAATGCAGGCCCGGTGCAGGGAATATCCGCGCTCGCGATATTGAGATATGTTTTCGGTTACGATAATGGAGCTGTCTATCATCATACCCAGCGCCAGGATGAGTCCGGAGATAGAGATTACGTTGAGTGACTGGTTGAACAGATAAAAGAACAGCATACTGATTACAAGGGCCACTACAATGCTAATTCCGATGATAAGCGGTGAACGACTGTCGCCCAAGAACCATATGGCTACCATACAGATAAGCACAAAGCCTATCCATAAGTCTTGCTGCAGGTTGGCAATAGTATAGCCCAGCAGCTCCGTCTGATCACGACTCACGTGGAAGTCTACATCGGGGTACATCCATTTAAAGTGGTTCACGGTGTGCCCCAGGGCCTCTTTCATCTGATCCATGTTCTCATCAGCCTGTTTGATGATGGCCAGCGTTACGGCGCGTTTCCCGTTAAAGAGTGAGAGGCCTTTTTCCTTTTCTGCGGCGATCTCTACCTTGGCTATTTCTTTAAGTTGCAGGATGCGTCCATTTTTGCGCAGGTAGATGTTTTCTACATCCTGCGGGGTACGCAGCAGGGTGGCGAAGCGGATGTTGTATTCGTAGTAACCGTCCTTTACGCGCATGCTTCCCGGCTCTACATTATTATTCTGCAGGGCGTTTTCCAGGTCGGCAATGGTAAGATTCAGGGTAGCCATTTTGTCCAGATCAGGCACTATCTGCAGCTGACGTCCCTGCACACCTGTTATGTCGGCCATGGCTACCTCAGGCAGCTGTTCAATGCGGCGCTTAATCACCGTTTCGGCAAAGTTACACAGCTCCAGGAAGTTTTGCTGGTGGGTAGGGGCATAAGCGCTGTCGCTCTTTAGTGTAAGGCTTAGATAGAACACGGGGATGTCCGTGGCGCTGGCCTTTATTACTTTTGGGCGGTCAGTATCTTTTGGGAGGCGGTTCATGGAGGCATCTATCTTCTCGTTTACCTCGATGAAAGCCAAGTCGGTATCTGTACCGAAGGCGAAGCTTAGGCGGATGATACCGCTTCCGTCACGCGTTTCGCTTTCGATATGTTCCAGGTGGGCTACTTGCAGGAGTTGCTGGCGGATAGGGCGTACTACGCTATTTTCCAGCTCGCGGGCGGAGGTATTACTGGCCGATACCTGTACCGTGATTTCCGGGATGGGTATATCTGGCAGGAGGGATACCGGCAGAGTGAAATAGGTAATCACTCCCACGATAAAACAGGCGATAAAGGCCATCAGCACAGCAATGGGCCGTTGAAGGAGGAAGCGGATCATGACTTGGTCTTTTTGTCGTCCACAAGTAGTACCACCGACTCATGTGCCAGGTTGATATTCCCTGTTACAATAACGCTGTCGCCGACATTGATCCCTTCGGTAATGGTGTAGCTGCTTGAGTTTTCCAGTCCGGTTTGTACATAGTTCCACAGGGCTTTCCCGTCTTTCAGCGTAAACACCACTTGTTTTCCGCTGCGTAGCACTACAGCGGTCTTAGGCACTACCAGGCATCGCTCTACCTCGCGGTGTATGTGTACCCGGACATTCATTCCTTCAAAGAGGCGTTTGCCCCCGTCTACAGTGGCTTTGATGGTTACCATACCCTTGTCGTCCACAAAGGGGTTTATCTCGCTGATACGTCCTTCCTGTCGGATGTCACGGTCGGCATAAGGGCTTATCACCACACGGTCGCCGGGCTTTATCAAGGGCAGCTCGCCCTCCAGTACGGTAAAGGTAGCCTCCATGCCTTGTGTACGGATGATGCGGCAGAAGGCTACGGAGGTATTGGCTATGTTCTGGGCTTTCTGGAAGAGGTTGGCCACAACGCCGTCAAAGGGGGCGGTAAGTACTGCCTGGCTCTCCTCATAACATGCCAGATCGTATTGCGACTTACGTTGTTCGTAGCCGCTGCGCAGCTTGGCCAGTCGCATAGTTTCCTCTGGAACGCGGGTGGAATCTTTCAGTGCATATCCTTGGCCAATGAGCACACTCTGCAGCTCCAGCACGGCCTGTTCCAGCGATTCGCGTGCTTGCAGGGTAGAGTTGCGTAATTTAAAACGGTCCAGTTCGGCTATCTTCTGTCCCTTTTTCACGGCTTCGCCGTTTTTTACGTAGATGTGGGCTATTATCTGTGCCGACTGGAAGCGAAGCTCTGCACTTTGTGCAGCTTCTATCTTTCCGTTGCTCACCAATTCGTGGGTAAAGGTCAGGGGATGCAACTTGATGGCGGTTACTTCGCTTAGTGTCTCAGGAAGCACGGTTTCTATTTCGCCTTCTTTCTCTTCAGGAGTTTTTCCATCTCCACAGGAGGTGAGCAATAAACTCAGTGAGGCTGCACTATACAGTGACATCCTGCCTATTGTATACAGGACTCGACGGATAGGGGAGATCCCGGTATTTTTCATGTACTGGTATTTCATGGTCGTTTCAGTTATTGTATTATGTACCGACGGCGAATTTAGTGTATTTTTTCTGAGTATTTCTGAAAAAGCTTTCTTTTTTCTGCGATTTTACATTTTTTTACTTGAACAATCTACAGCTGAGAGGTGTTATTAGGATGACTGACAAAGAAATATTCACAATTAAAACGAGAAAATTATGAAGAGTCTTACCTTTTTATTTCAAAAAAGACATGTAATGGTCGCATGCGCTATCTGTCTGGCATTCGGCTTACACGCACAAAATGCAGCAAATCACGAAAGTGATCTTGAAACCCTGAAGCAGGCCAACAATCCCCTGGCAAGCATCAAAACTGTAAACCTGCACAATTATTATACGCCCTCACTGTATGGCGCTCCTGATGCTACCTACAATGAAACTTGGATACGTTATGCCCAGCCCGTAGGGTCATTCATCTTTCGTGCCTCGTTGCCGTTTGCTGTAGCTTCCACTCCTGGGGCCACTCCGGAATCGGGCTTGAGCGACTTGAATGTATTTGGTATCTATAAACTGAAAACCAAGAACGAAGGCGTAGAACTGGGCATCGGTCCTGCTCTTACATTCCCCACCGGAACCAACGGAATGGGAGCTGGAAAATGGCAGGCAGGCCTCTCGGCAATCGCTTTTTTCAAGAGCAACCCTGTTTTGCAGATAGGATCACTGCTCACCTGGCAGACGTCCTTCGCCGGAAACAGTGACCGTGAAACAGTGAATCTCCTTACCCCACAGCTTTTCTTTATGTGGCAGATCGGTGGAGGCACCTACCTGCGCAGCACGGGAATCTGGACGTTCAATTTCGAGAATGGCGACTATAATATCCCTATCGGCCTCGGTATCGGAAAGGTGATCAAATCCGGCGGAAAGGTGTTCAACATCTTCATGGAACCCCAGTACTCCGTGCTGACCAATGCCATCGGACAGCCTCAGTTGCAAGTGTTCTTTGGGTTTAATACACAGTTTCATTAAGCAAACTGGCAGCTAATCAATACTGCAGTTTCCCGACTTTGAGTGGATGCAACTTCACCCAAAGCGGGAAATTTTCATTTACCCTCCACGTTCCACTACCCTCCTGAAACTGCTTGTGACAAAGGGTTTCGAGGTGGAACCTCGCTTTTTTAAGGTTCCACTCAAGATACTTTTGTGGAAGGATACTACAAAAAAGTGGAAGGTGGAGGGTAGTTGTTTGTTAGTGTTTTATATCATAGGTTCCACTTCAACTGATGCGCATCAGTTGATAAACCGGTGCGCATCAGTTCTTCAATTGGTGCGCACCAGTTTGTGAGTTGATGCGCACCAATTTTTGTCAAACTCAAGCCTGCGGTCAGAGAAACTCAGGCCTGAAATTCTCTAAACTCAGGCCTGGGATTTAAAAATACAGCCCTAAGATCTCCCAATCGCAGGTCTACAGATTATCTGATTGAGCCGTTAAAATGCTAAAAAAAAATTGCAGTATCCAATTCAATTAGCTAATTTTGCCGCATAATTTGCGAAGATGAGAGATAGAATCTTATTATTGGCTTTGACAATTATTCTGTTCACTTCTTGTTCAGAATACAGCTATTTATATAAAAGCAACAACTTCCGCTATAAATACGAAGTGGCCAAGTCCTTTTATGTAATGGGAGATTATAACAAGGCCGCCACGTTGATAGAAGATGTGCTTATGCAGCTAAAGGGTACACCACAGGCTGATGAATCCTTGTATCTACTGGGGAGTTGCTATTACAACAAAGGTGATTACGACTTGGCTGCCACCTATTTTAAACAGTATTATACTTCATACGCCCACGGAAAACTGGCGGAAATGGCACGTTACCAGTCGGCTAAGTCCCTTTATATGAACTCACCGGAGCCGCGTCTGGATCAATCGGATTCATACCGTGCCATTCAGGAACTTCAGATATTCCTGGAGTATTATCCAACCAGCAAATACAAAGAAGAAGTGGAATGGATGATGTATGGTTTGCAGGATAAGCTGGCCGAGAAAGAGTTGGGTGCAGTAAAACTGTATTATAATCTGGGTACTTATCTGGGTAATAACTACCAGGCATGTATCGTCACTGCACAGAACGCGTTAAAAAACTACCCATACTCCAAGTTGCGCGAAGAGCTTTATATCTATGTCCTCCGCTCCAGATATGAAATGGCACAGCAGAGCATAGAAGAACGCTTGCAGGAACGATTCCGTGAGACACTGGATGAATATTACGCTTTCAAGAATGAGTTTCCGGAAAGTAAGTACATGAAAGAAGCTGATAAAATACAGGCTCATGCACTGAAAATAGTTACGAATTAAATAAAGAATAATCATAGATTTATGGATTACAAAAAAACGAATGCTTCATCAACCACCATCACACGTGACATGATGGATCTGTGTGCCGATTCTGGCAATGTGTACGAGACAGTGGCCATTATTGGTAAGCGCTCCAATCAGATATCTTCTGAGATCAAGAACGACCTCTCCAAGAAACTTCAGGAATTTGCTACCAATACGGACAATCTGGAAGAAATCTTTGAGAATCGTGAACAGATTGAGATTTCCCGCTACTATGAGAAGCTTCCGAAAGCTACTTTGATCGCTACACAGGAGTATATCGAAGGAAAGATCTATCACCGCAATCCGGCAAAGGAGAAAGAGAAAATTCAGTAGTAATAAGAATAACTTCATAGCATAGGCTGTTTCAATGAAAGGAGACGGCCTATGCTATTTAACCCCGATACTTATGATTCAACGTATTCAAACCTTATACTTGCTGCTTGCCGCAGTAGCGCTTGTCATCGCACTCTTCCTGCCTTTGGGAACTGCGGCCATACCTGATCTTGGTCCGACCTCAGTGAATGCTTTGAGCCCGACTGACTACTGTCCTATAGGCTACGCCGCTGTCCTGATTCTATCTGCACTCATAGCCATTGCTGCCATCTTTCTGTGGAAGAATCGCCCGCTACAGGTTCGTACCTCCATATTTAATATCTTTATAATGGTGGTTTCTTACCTGGTATTCTTTGTCTATAAGATGGCTAATACAGGCGTGGATTATACTCTTTTTGGGTATGCCTTGTTACTGCCTGCGGTAGCTATTGTCTTTACAGCATTGGCCGTACGAGGAATTCGCCGCGATGAGAATCTGATTCGTTCCCTGAACCGGATCCGTTAAGAAAGGATGTGGAGTATGGCTTATCGTGTGATATCGAACAGATAAGTCGCTTTTATAACAATATTACGAAAGGCTGACCGCTCAAAAGTGGCAGCCTTTCCGTTTTGAAAGAAGTCGCCAAATCCCAGATAATACCGTCCTTCCAGGATGAAACTGCCCAGTTTCCGGGTACGAACCTCGAATCCGGCACCTGCGGCAAGGCCGTAATCAAACCGCGTGGTAATCTCTTCTTTCGCAGCTTTCTCGCCGTTGGAGAGCTGGTTGTAATTGTCGGTGCGGAAGTAGTTATCGCTCATGTCTGCCGACTCACTAAGCATATACGCTATTTGAGGACCTGCATTGATAAAGCCCTGAAGACCAAAATCGCGCCCAAAAGCCAAGTGGGCCAAGAAGGGAATCTCGATATAATTCATTGTGCGGTTGTATGAGCGGGTGTCTCCCGGCTCCATCTGTTCCTTCCATCCCAACTGGGAATAGTTCAACTCTATCTGCGCCCCGCAGATCATGGCAAAGTATTTTTCGGAGATATAGCGCATGGTGAATCCGCCCACAAGTCCCTCCTTCGTACTTTGCTTAAAGGAGGGTATGAAACTTACATTGGTGAAGTTATACCCGGCATTGGCGCCTATCGAGAAATTTTGCCGCTGCTCTCCCAACTGGGCATACGCAGGCGCACTGCATAATGCAGCAAGGAAACAGCTCGCAAGGATGATCTTTCTCATTACTGCAATTCCGTTTTAATAATCTCCATGTCTTTGGAGAAATTGATGAAGTAGATGTTCTTGTTCACAAAGCCACCGTACTCGTTAACTCGTTCAAAGCTAAACCCGTTCTGCAACGTAGGCACACTCCTCAGCTGAGAGAGATTGGCCGTGAAATCGTTTCCATACTTCGCCACAGCCGTCACAAAATACAACCCGATGTCATACCCTAACATAGAGAAACGGGGGAAGCTCGCGGTAGGTTCTTTGTGGTACCATCTCTTAAAATTGGCATTGAAACGAATGGCCGACGGGAAGATGTTACTGGTATAGAAAGTAGTGTAAATGAATGTATCTAGGTTATAGAAGCGACTTACAAAGCGGTTCATATACGTTTGCCACTCCGGATACCCAAAGAGGTGTATCTTCTTATCCTTGTGTTCAGCCTGGAGGTCGGTTAGCAAGGGCATCCATTCATCCAATGTTTCCGTGCTGCCGCTGACGGGAATAAAGAGTATTTCCTTTTTCTTCTTTAGCTTCTTTCCCAGTTCTTTCACATCGAGAGGCTGAGAGAGGAGTTCGTATGGAACCTTCTGGGCAATGAGGTTGTACTTGAAACTCTCTATGAAATCCAATTTATCCGCCTTATTATCGCTGCTGCTCAGAAAGAATATCTGTGCATCGGGGAAGTATAACTTGAAACGTTGCTGCACCACAGGGTACAGATAAGGTTGTGGGGTGTTGATCATGAAAAGCTCTGGATTGTTGGATACAAAGAAGTCATTAGAACTAAACGGGAGGATCATCTTAATATGGTTGGCCTTTGCAAACTCGGACAGTTGCTTGATATGCCCCCAGTGATAACCACCCAGTATGAAATCCACCTGCTTCAAGTTTTCGTTCTCCAGTATGCTTTGGATGGAAGCGCTTTCTTTTCCGGTGTCATAGGTATGTAACTCTACTGAAACGCCTTGCTTCTTGAGTGTATCTACGGCCAACAGGAAGCCCTGGTAGAACTCCAGCATGCGGGCTGATTCTTCCGCCTCTTCCTCCAAACCGAAAGGTAGAGCCACAGCAATCTTCACAGACCGAACAGGCTTAGCCGCAGGTTTTGTGCTTACACCGGGTATCACTACGCTCTTTCCTATAGGGAAGACTGTGGCGCTCAATCCGGGATTGGCCGCACAAATCTCCTCGGCGCTAATCTGATACATTTGGGTAAGGCGGTAAAGAGTTTCCCCCTGTTTGATGATATGGGTACGCTTCTGTTGGGCCATTGCAGGGAGCGAAATACCCGCCCATAGCACCAGTGAAACAATCATGAAGATCCGGACAATGCTTCTTTTCATTCGGCTTTTTATCAAAATTCGGAGCAAAGTTATAAAAAAAACCTTTTAATTACGTTATAGTAGAGGACAGGATGGTTTTTTATTCTCACTTTAGCGCCGAATATTTGAAAGGAAACACTATTTTTGCATCTGCAAAATCAGAACATGTTCCGCGCCTGTCAAAGCGATAAAGTGAACAGACATCTCGAGAATGAAGAAAGAACGAATAATTGGATACCTGTGGATCGTAATCGGCATACACCTTTCAGGAGTGTTGTATGCACAGAGCTATGATGCCAAGCCGTATGCAAAGATTACAATGGATAACGGTATCGTCCTTGATACGACCATGCGCGCAGGTGAAAGCTATGCAGGAAAGGCCCCGCTTGAAGCCACCTTTTATGCAGGAATTACCCTCTCGAAAGATCGCCTGCATTATCTGTGGGAGGTTGCCAACAACCCGGAATATTCCAACTCGGATGTGGCGTATGAGAAAGAGTTCACACGGCAGTTCAACAAAAAAGGAACTTATTATGTACGCCTTACGCTGACCGATCTGGACAATGACTCCACCACGCAATACGATCCTTTTTCCATTACTCTGGCAGAATCCAAGCTGAAGGTTCCCAATACATTTACGCCCAACGGAGACGGATCACATGATGTGCTGAAGGTCAGCTACGAATCTCTGGTGAAATTCCATGCGGCCATCTACAACCGTTGGGGTAAAAGGCTCTATGCCTGGGACGACCCCGAAGGAGGATGGGATGGAGGTGATGCTAAGCCGGGAGTGTATTTTATTGCTGTGGATGCAACCGGAGCTGACGGACAAGAGTACTCTATCCGCCAGGCAGTCAACCTGTTGAAAAGTTTGTCAGAGAATTATGAGTGAAGAAGCTGAATCAATCGAGATAGAAGGTGCACGTGTGCACAACCTAAAGAATATAAATGTAAGTATCCCCCGTGGAGCTCTCACTGTAATAACCGGACTGAGCGGGAGCGGTAAATCCTCCTTAGCCTTTGATACGATCTTTGCCGAAGGACAGCGGAGATACATTGAGACATTTTCAGCATACGCACGCAACTTCTTAGGTAATGTAGAGCGACCGGATGTGGATATGATCACCGGCCTTAGTCCAGTGATTTCCATCGATCAAAAGACCACAAACCGCAATCCGCGTTCTACGGTGGGCACCACTACTGAGGTCTATGACTACCTCCGTCTGCTGTATGCCCGTGCTGGTGAAGCGGTTTCATACCTCTCCGGCGAAAAGATGGTGAAATATACCGAGGAACAGATCCTCGATCTGCTACATTCTGAATACGAAGGCAAACGCATCTACCTGCTTGCTCCCCTGGTGCAGAATCGTAAAGGACACTACAAGGAACTCTTTGAACAGGTACGCCGTAAGGGCTACCTGAACGTACGTATCGATGGCGAGGTACGCGAAGCGCTGCCCGGCCTGAAACTGGATCGCTACAAGAATCACTCCATTGAGGTAGTGATCGACAAGTTGGTGGTGAATGGAAAAGACGATAAACGCCTCATCGACAGCGTGGCGGTTGCCATGCGTCAGGGTGAAGGCCTCATCATGGTGTTGGATCACGAGACGGGAATTGTACGCCACTACAGCAAGCTGCTCATGTGTCCCGTTACCGGAATCTCCTATAAAGAACCCGCTCCGCACAACTTCTCCTTTAACTCACCCCAAGGCGCCTGCCCGCGCTGCAAGGGGTTGGGGTATGTGAATCAGGTGGATACCGATAAGGTGATTCCTGATCGATCCCTGTCGGTACACGAAGGAGCAGTAGTGCCGCTCGGACGCTTTAAGCCTGCCCTGATCTTCTGGCAGATAGAAGCATTGTTGCTGCGCTATGAGGCCGACCTGAAAACGCCTATTGCCGAACTTCCGGAGGAAGCTGTCGATGAAATCCTGAATGGTACTAACGAACGGATCTGTGTAAAAGCAAACAAGATAGGTACTTCCAGCGATTATTTTACCGAGTACGAGGGAGTCGTAAAATACATTCAGCAAACTCAGGAGATAAGTACTTCAAAAACGGCCCAGAAGTGGGTAGAACAGTTTGCCCTGACCGCCGTTTGCCCGGAGTGTAACGGAGCGCGCCTCAACAGAGAAGCGTTGCACTACTTCATTCATGACAAGAATATCTACGATCTTTCCGTTATGGATATCAGTGAGTTGCATGCCTGGGTGAAAGACGTAGACAGCCATCTTGGCCACAAACAACGCAAGATAGCTGTAGAAATTCTAAAAGAGATACATACCCGACTGAAGTTCCTTTTGGACGTAGGGCTGGATTACCTCTCCCTGAACCGTGGTACAGCCACACTTTCCGGGGGAGAGAGCCAGCGTATCCGACTGGCTACACAAATTGGATCTCAGTTGGTAAATGTGCTGTATATACTGGATGAGCCTAGTATTGGTTTGCATCAGCGCGACAATCGTCGCCTCATCCATTCCTTGCAGGAGCTTCGTGATGCGGGTAACTCCGTCATTGTAGTGGAGCATGACAAGGACATGATGTTGGCAGCCGATTATGTAGTAGACATGGGACCGAAAGCTGGAAGACTGGGAGGCGAAGTGGTCTTTGCCGGAACCCCTGCCCAGATGTTGAAGCAGCATACGCTCACCTCCGGCTTCCTGAACGGCGAACTGCAATTGCCCCTACCCGAAAAACGGAGGAAAGGCAACGGACGATCCCTCTTGCTGAAAGGGGCAAAAGGTAACAACTTAAAAGGGGTGGACGTAGAATTTCCCCTAGGTAAGCTCATCTGCGTAACCGGCGTGTCGGGAAGCGGGAAGTCTACTTTGATTAACGATACTCTGCAACCCATTCTCTCGCAGAAGTTTTACCGCTCCCTGCAAGATCCTTTACAGTATGATTCACTGGAGGGTATTGATAATATAGATAAGGTGGTATGTGTGGACCAATCGCCCCTGGGGCGTACGCCGCGTTCTAATCCGGCTACATATAGTGGGGTGTTTTCAGACATCCGCACACTTTTCGTAGAGCTTCCGGAGGCCAAGATGCGTGGTTACAAGCCGGGGAGGTTCTCCTTTAACGTGTCGGGTGGACGGTGCGAAACCTGTTCCGGCAACGGATACAAGACCATTGAGATGAACTTTCTGCCCGACGTATATGTGCCCTGTGAGGTATGCCACGGCAAACGCTACAACCGCGAAACGCTGGAAGTGCGCTACCGTGGAAAGTCCATTGCGGATGTGCTGGATATGACTATCAACCGCGCTGTGGAATTCTTTGAGAATGTCCCCCAGATACTGAATAAGATTAAGGTAATACAGGACGTAGGGCTTGGCTATATACGACTCGGACAATCCTCTACCACACTGTCGGGCGGTGAAAGCCAACGTGTAAAGCTGGCTACCGAGCTGTCCAAACGTGATACGGGGAAGACTCTCTACATACTGGACGAACCTACTACCGGCCTTCACTTCGAAGACATCCGTGTGCTGATGAATGTACTAAATCGCCTTGTAGATAAGGGAAATACTGTAATCGTTATCGAGCATAACCTGGACGTTATCAAGCTTTCGGATCATGTTATCGACATGGGCCCCGAAGGCGGCAAGGGGGGAGGAGTATTACTGGCATGTGGTACTCCCGAACAAGTAGCCTCCGAAGGTAAGGGCTATACTGCAAAGTACCTGAAAGAGGAGCTGGAACAATGTCACGCCCATTGTACCTCCATTCATTAAATGCGTATAAACTGTTATGGCCAAGATCAATAAAACCAATGTAGCCCGCCTGCTGGACCATGCCAAGGTAAACTACGAGCTGATCCCTTATGAGGTGGATGAGAACGACCTGAGTGCTGTGCATGTGGCCGATTCACTGGGCGAAGCCATTGAACAGGTCTTCAAAACATTGATTCTGCATGGCGACAAGACCGGATACTTCGTTTGCGTGATCCCCGGCAATCAGGATGTAAACTTGAAAATGGCCGCTAAAGTATCCGGAAATAAGAGCTGTGAGATGATTCCCATGAAGGATCTGCTGCCCCTGACAGGATATATACGTGGAGGATGTAGCCCCATCGGAATGAAGAAACTCTTTGCCACTTATATACATGATTCCTGTGCTACCTTCCCCTGCATCTATGTGAGTGCGGGGCAGAGAGGACTGCAATTGCGCATAGCACCGGATGATCTGGTAAACCAGTCGCACGCCACCTTATGTAAACTGTTTGAAGAGTGACAAAGAAATATATAAAACCCATACAAAAAGTACATTTTAATAAATAATAAACCAAAACAAAGTTATGAACAAAAGAATCGTATGCGCCATGGCACTGCTTCTCGCAGTAGGCGTAAGTACATCTTTCGCTAAAAAGAAAGAAGACAAGAAGAAAGAAACACCCGCTGCAGCTGCGCAGGTGGAGTTGAAAACCGTAATCGACTCTGTATCCTATGCCATGGGTATGGCTCAGAGTAATGGATTGAAACCGTATGTAGTGGAGCGTTTGCACGTAGATACTACGTATTATGCTGATTTCCTCAAAGGACTTCGCGATGGAACAAAGGTTAAGACTGCACAGGAGCAGGCGTATGCTGCCGGACTCCAGATTGGAGACCAGCTTTCTTCACAGATATTTTCTAATGTAAACAATGAGGTTTTTAAAGATGGCGACTCATTGAATACCCTGAACAAAACTCTTCTGATTGAGGGTTTCATCGCTGCCGTAGCAGGTGGTGAAGTACGTTTTCCCGGTGGTATGGAAGCTGCTCAGAGCTACCTCAATGTGAACGTAGAAAAGCTCAAGAGTGAATATATGGAGAAAAAGTATGGAAGTAGCAAAGCCGATGGTGAAGCATTCCTTGCTGAAAACAAGACAAAAGAAGGAGTCCAGGTAACTCCCAGCGGATTGCAGTATAAAGTAGAAACAATGGGTACTGGCGAGAAGCCTGTAGCTGCCGACCGTGTGAAGGTAAACTATCGTGGTACTTTGATTGACGGTACTGAGTTCGACAGCTCTTACAAGCGCAATGAACCTCTTACTATCAACGCCAACCGTGTAATTCCGGGATGGACCGAAGCGCTAACCATGATGCCTGTAGGCTCTAAGTGGATCCTCTATATCCCGCAGGAACTGGGTTATGGCAGCCGCGAGGCAGGTTCTATCCCTCCATTCTCTACATTGATTTTCGAAGTAGAGCTGCTTGAGATTGAAAAAGATGCTGCTCCGGCTACTTCGCCCATTACCATCAACAACCCCGCAACCCCCAAAGCTGCTACTGCGGCTCCATCTGCAAAGAAGGTTCCCACTACTAAGCCTGCTACAGCTCCCGCTGCTACAAAATAATACAATGATTGCTGAATAAGCAATACCCTATACATATTCGTGCCCGTAATCTTTATGGATTACGGGCACGAATGTTATAAGGTGGATGTATTCTTATTCCTCTACTATTTTCACGAACTCACTCCATCCGGTAGCAGAGCGGTAAGCATTTACACAACCTTTCGGCACGTAGATAACGCACTTGTTACGGTCGGCCTTTGCAAAGTGGAAGGTACCGATTGCAATAGGAGCCTTCATCTTACAATGCAGTTCTTTCAAGCCAGTGCAAGTGCGGAAGGCTTCCGTATGGATACCTGTCAGCGTAGAAGGAAAAGTCACACTGCGAAGAGCGAAGCATTTGTCGAACACAAACTTTCCTATCGTACCAACCCCTTCGGGGATCACAACGGTAGTCAAGGCTGTGCAGCCTCTGAACAGTTCCGGTTGTATGGATTTAAGGCCGGAGGGGAGTTTGATGCTCGTTAGTCCGGAGCAATCTTCAAAAGCGTTATGTCCCAAGGTAGTGATGCTTTCGGGTAAGGTGATACTCATAAGGTTCTCGCAACGGTAAAAGGCGAAATCGGCAATCGTGGTCACACCTTCCGGGATCACCAGTTCGGAGAGGCCGCTACATTCATAGAAGGCAGACCCACCGATCATTTTTACCGTAGAGGGAAGAGTGAGGGTGCTGATTCCCTCGCAACGCTCAAAGGCATATGTTTCAATTGTAGTCAACCCTTCCGGCAGGGAAAGCTCCGTGATACCGGTACAGCCATTGAAAGCCATCTCGCCGATTGTGGTAACAGGATATTCTTTACCGCCATATGTAACTTTGGCAGGGATCTTGAGTGCACCGGAGAAGGGTGATTTCACCACCTTAGCCTCTGTTTTATCCAGATTGAGAGAGTAATTCAGATTGCCCGCTGAGAAGCTTTGGGCGGATACTGCCGCACTCATACAGACGAGGGCTGCATACATAATTGTTCTTTTCATATTGTTTGTCATTTGTTAATAGTCTGACTTTCAGAAAGTAAATACACACATATTGGTACAGTCTGGACTTTCTTCCATAAAATATCAAGCCTTTTGTCAAGACTTGTCATAAGCATAATTAATGCAATATTCGTGATTTCTCCTGAGATAGGCAAGAGTTTTGCGGAGTTTTTTCAGAAAAAGGCGGGAAGGGCTATTTATATTTTTATAATTTTGTGCATAAAGCAATCCACTTCTACTTTAAAAGAGTACACAAGTGCTGTATTTGTTTGCGAGCAGGTTTGCCGGTTTCGGTAAGTGGCAAGTGGTTTGTCTTCAATACATGCCGGGGCTTTTGGAAAGGTGGCAGGTCGCATAGTGCCGCATGTACTTCATCCGGAACAGGAATATCTGAAGGCAGTTCAAGAAGCAGTACCGTGCATTGTCCCAGACGTACATCCGGAATCCATGAAATGGCAAAGGGGCAGGGGAGCAGTGGTCGGAGGAGACTTTCCACTTCTTCGATCTGTATTTTCAGCCCTCCGCTGCATATCACATTATCTATACGACCCAGAATGCGAAAACGCCCATCGGGCTGAAGCTCGGTTATATCGTTGGTTACAAGCGATTCATTGCATAGGTAAGGAGCATTTATAACCAAAGTTTGTGCGGGAGAGAGCGAGAGGTTGACCCCCTCAAACGGAGTATAGAAGACACTTGCCTGCGGGCCATTGAGCGGACGAAGGGCTATGTGTGAAAGAGTTTCGGTCATACCGTATGTGCTCCATACGGAGTGGGGAAAGTCGCGCAACGCCTCCTCCAAAGCAAGATCGATTGCCCCACCGCCAATAATAAGATGACGAATGCCACGCAGGTGTTCCTTTTCTTCGGGTACTTGCAGAGAGTTATGCACTTGCAGAGGTACCATTGCTGCAAAATGAAGGTTGGGTAAAGAAAGCCCGGCAAACGGATGCGAGGAGGGTGGGGCTATAATCAGATCCAGTCCACACGTCAAAGCGCGTACTACCATCATCTTTCCCGCAATATAGTTTAGAGGCATGCACAGAAGCGCACGGTTACCGGGTTGTAAATGCAGGAAGGAACAAGTGATACGGGCGCTGTGCATCATGCGCCTTTTATCGGCACACTGCTCTTTAGGGGTGCCTGTGCTGCCAGAGGTATGCACGGTTACATAGGGAGAATCGTTCCACCATTCGAGGAGAAAAGCGAGCAAATCGTTACTTATATTGGCGCAGGTATCGATATTCTCACGCGAGTAATACGTCCCATGCAAGGTGATACCTGTACAATTACCGTTCTTCCAATCCATATTAATAGAAGGTGGTTTATTACTCCGGAAGGGTGATCCATGAAGCAGGGGGCGGCAATTCATGACCACTGCCCATCCATAACGTATCCCCTTTCAGATACAAAGGAGAAGGGATATTGTGCGTAAACAGCTGCCCCGTGCCCAAGCCCTGCGGAAGAGAAAGTGAAAAACAGGCGCAGGACTGTGCAATGGCATTCAGCCCGATGTTTGATTCCAGTGCGGAAGTGGCCCACCAACCTATCTGTCGTTGTTCTGCTTCGCGGATCCATTCGCGACAACCTTGCATACCTCCATGCAGTGAGGGCTTTAGCACGATGTATTTGGGGTGCAATGTATCCAGAAGAACTTGTTTATTCTCCACAGTGTGTATACCGATCAACTCCTCATCCAAGGCAATAGGCAGGGGCGAAGTGTGGCATAGCTCTGCCAAGGCTTTCCACTGGCCGGCGCGAATGGGTTGCTCGATGGAGTGTAAGTCAAGCTCTGCCAGACGCTGCAGCCGTTCCGGGGCTTCCTTCGGAGTAAACGCTCCGTTGGCATCTACTCGCAGTTCAATATTCTGTGCGGAAAAGTGGCGGCGGATGTAACGCAACAGATCCAGCTCTTCTTCAAAGTTGATTCCGCCTATCTTTAGTTTTATACAGCGGTATCCGGCTTCTGTCTTTTCGCGGATGCGGTGATACATTTCCTGATGAGTACCCATCCAGATCAGTCCGTTGATAGGTATCCCTTTTTCGGCCCGACTGAAGGAAGTATCCCAAAAACACAGACTCCCGGAGCGGAAGTGCAGATATGCTGTCTCCACTGCAAAACGAAGGGAAGGCATGTTTTCCGGAATTACTGCCAGACTAGCTTCAGAGCGCGAATTATCCAGATCCTCAAGGAGCGATTGTAGTAGCACCTCAAGATGCATCGGGTGCGACATCCACTCCTGTACAGCCTCATAATCGCAGCTCAGATCGGGCAGGGGAGCGCATTCTCCGATGCCCTGCTTTATGCCGTCCGACAGCACGAGATACCATACCATACGTTCCCGATACACCCCACGGGATGTGCCGGCAGGCTGCTTGAAATACAGAGTATGAGGTGTGAAACGAAGTGTCGGAATAGGCATAACTCGTTGACAATTAAGGTAACTTAGGGTATTTCTTGAAGTCGGGCTTCCGTTTCTCCAAGAATGCTTTTGCACCTTCCTGAGCTTCCTCAGTGAGGTAATACAGCATGGTGGCATCGCCTGCCAGCTCCTGAATACCGGCTTGCCCGTCCAGTTCCGCATTGAGTCCGGCTTTTATCATACGCAGGGCCAGCGGACTGTGTTGCATCATGGTTTCGGCCCATTCTACTACTTCATCTTCCAGTTTCTCAAGGGGCACTACTTTGTTGACGAGTCCCATGTCCAGTGCTTCTTGTGCATTGTATTGCTTACAGAGGAACCATATTTCGCGAGCCTTTTTCTGCCCTACCACCCGTGCCAGATAGGAAGCTCCGAAGCCGGCATCAAAACTTCCCACGCGTGGACCGGTTTGTCCGAAGATGGCATTTTCCGAAGCAATGCTCAGATCGCATACCACATGAAGTACGTGCCCTCCGCCAATGGCAAATCCGTTTACCATGGCGATGACCGGTTTGGGGATGGAGCGTATTTGTTTCTGCACATCCAGTACGGTAAGGCGGGGTACCCCGTCCTTGTCGATGTATCCGCCATGTCCTTTCACGTTTTGGTCGCCCCCGCTGCAAAAGGCCTTATCGCCTGCACCGGTCAATACCACTACGCTAATATCCGCACATTCGCGGCAGATTCGCAGGGCGTCACCCATCTCACCCGTTGTCTGCGGGGTAAAGGCATTGCGGTAGCGTGGACGGTTGATGGTAATTTTGGCTATTCCGTTGTAAAACTCGAAGAGGATATCTTCATATTCTTTGAGGCTGGTCCATTCTCTTGAGGCCATAGTGTATCTTTATTAAATGAGTATTCTTTGTAGGAAAGGGTTACTTATTTGGGAAAACCATATCGCGGAACTGTCCGTAAAATGCTTCGTACGCACGAGTATCCTCTTCGGCGGTAAAGCGTAGTTCCAGTACGGCTGGGCGGGCTTCCTCATCTGCCATGAAGCGACGGATAGTTTCTTCGCCCTCCTCCCCGGCACATTCCACATAATAATGCTGTATTCCGCAGTCGGTTAGCCAACCGCCAGTTTGCGCCGAGTGCGAGGCTGCAATATACTGATCGAAATGTGAAGCCTGGTTCATTCCAGGCAGTACCTGAAAGATCTCGCCACCTCCATTGTGCATCAACACAATACGCAGCCGGGGAAAGAGGGCGCTGTGGCGCAAGATACCCAAGTCATAGAAATAACTCAGATCGCCTATTATTATGTAGGTATTCCGATGACTTCCGGTTGCATACCCGGCAGCGGTAGAGAGAGAGCCTTCTATGCCACTTGTGCCACGATTGCAATATACAGGTATATCGGGATGTATGGTGGCAAGTTCCGCCAGGCGCACACTATTGCTATTGGCTAAATGCAGTGAACTGGAATCCGGCAATAACTCCATTATCTGTTTGGTACGGAAAATACTGCTGTGCGAAGCAGAAATCCGGCCTATTGCCTCCTGTATGAATGCGGCAATCTGAGCCCATGCTTCATGGTGAAGGTTGTTCTTTTCATTTCCCTTGTTGGCAATGTCCCATAATACAGAGAGGATATTCCCCTCTACGATATGGGTGGCATGCATAAAGGTGTCGGGCAATTCGCCATGCGAAACAGATTGCACAAACACAGTGTTCTCTGGCAGGTTTCGCAGGTATTTCTTCAGGTTCTTGGATATGATATGTCCGCCACAGCAGATGACAAGGTCGGGTAGGGAAAAACTGCTTCCCGTCATTATCACTTCATTGGCCATTGTAGCCATCAGGTTCCATTCCGGATGGTAGCTGTGTCCTTCGACATCCCATTCGGTATCCGGACAGTTGGACGTATGCTCATGTACAATGACACATCCTTTTGCTTTTAACTCGCGAAAGAGATAGTTGTACTCATAGTCGGGCTGCATTTGCCCGGCTACTATCATAACGCGCTCTGCTTTGTCCCACATCTCCACGATTTCCGGAAAGAAATCACTGCGAACAACCTTTGCAATATTTCGTTCGGCAGGTAACTCAGTAGCAGAGAAGTCGAGAAAGGGTTCCGAGATAGGAATATTAATATGTACAGGCCCAGGCTGTTCATTAAAAGAAAGAGCTAATAATGCCTCATTAATCAGACGGTTGCAGTGCCAGGTAGGAATCCTGCCTTCCGGTTCGGGAAGCTGTACACAATGTTTTACCAATGAACCGAATACTTTACGCTGCGGCAAGGTTTGTCCGTCCTTTTGCCCGATCCATGCCTCAGGGCGGTCGGCGGAAAGTACCAACAGCGGGATACCCTGGTAAAAGGCTTCGGCTACCGCCGGTGCCATATTAAGCAATGCCGTACCGGAGGTGCAGCATACGGCTACCGGAACCTGATGCGCCTGTGCCAGTCCGATGGCAAAGAAAGCGGCGCTTCGTTCATCAACAATGGAATAACACGTGAAATCAGGACACGCTGCAAAAGTTTGTACAAGGGCGGCATTGCGTGATCCCGGACACAGTACAACATATCTGATATGATGCGCTTTCATCAGCGCTACAAGTTGAAGGATGTTCTTCTTGGTGGAATACATGAAACGGTTCTTTGGTTAAAACTCGAAATCAGCTCCAAAATTAAGTGAAAAATCTTAGAAACTGTTTACATTAGTCCGAAAAGTACACGAATAACGATTTACTTTCCTAATTATTGTTTTTCTTCTTTCTCTTTAATGAAACAAACTCTTTATGGCTTTTGTTGCAATATGCTGCTATTTATTCTATAAACACCCACATTTCCCCCTTAAAACCTGCGCGTATGAGTTTCGTTTAACGCAGGCCTGAGTCTCGGGCAGTTAAAGCGCGGGCTGTTAAAAAAAAAACCAGGAACAGAAAAGCCGAAGAGCGCACTAAAAGAGTGGGGAAAGATGACAGAGATTCTA
>JAVBMN010000021.1:0-21087 GCA_031552405.1 Bacteroidaceae bacterium
TTTTGTATGTATATAGTGGTTTATGCCCGCAGGTCCGCCCCCTACATGGTGCATGATCCCGATTCGAAAATACGAATATTATGTGGTTATTACTGGCTTTCAGCTCTGCTGTATTATTGGGCTTTTATGATGTGTTTAAGAGAACCGTCCTCTATTGTTGAAAAACAAAGAGGACGGTTCTCTTTTTGTATACCTAAAATGGGCGTAATTTGCACATGATGGCGAATAAATGTATTTTTAACACTTATTTTGTGCGGGTCTCAATAATATTGTGTAATATTGCGAATAATTAGTTGTGTTACTTCTATAATATACCCATAATAATGAAAAACAAATTACTTCAATCTCTTCTGTTTGTATCAGTTCTATTAAGTTCTTCAATGTTGAATGCTACTGACTTTAAGAATGTCGGTGTGCATGATCCTTCCATTATCCGTACTCCGGAGGGAATGTATTATGTAATCGGTTCCCACATGGCTGGTGCCAAGTCCAAGGACTTGATGCGTTGGACTCAGCTGGGACGAAGTGCAAGTAACCAGCCTTATTTCTCGAATATTACTACCGAACTGAGTGAAGCCCTGGCTTGGGGGCAGACCGATACTTTCTGGGCGGGCGACTATGTGCAGCTTGCCAATGGGAAATACTACATGTATTATTGTGTGTGTAAGGGGGATTCTCCACAGGGAGCTATCGGTTATGCAGTGGCGGATTCTCCTGAAGGAAAATTTAAGGATTTAGGTATCCTTCGCCGTTCTAGTGGCAGTAATGCTACGATCGACCCGGGAACCGGATCCTTAATTGCTTTTCGTGGTTCCAGCATGCCTAACTGCATCGATCCTCATGTGTTCTTTGATAAAAGCGGAAAGCTCTGGATGGTATACGGCTCTTATTCCGGAGGTATCTTTATCTTAGAGTTGAATCCGGAAGATGGAAGCATCAAATCCGGTCAGTCCACTTGGGGAAACAAACTAACAGGTGGGGATCATGTGCCTTTGGAGGCAGCGTACATATTATATAGTCCTGAAACGGATTATTATTATCTTTTCATGTCTATGGGTGGCCTAGCTGCGGATGGAGGATATAATATGCGCGTAGCTCGTTGCAAAACGCCGAACGGAGATTATAAAGATGCAAAAGGGAATTCGATGTTAAATGCAAAGACCAATGAGAATACCATGTATGCCTATGGCCTTAAGATTATGGGTAATCATCGTTTTCTTCTCGGAGAGGGTGAGACCGGGGCGGCTAATGGCTATGTATCTCCTGGTCATAACTCGGCATATTATGATTCCATTTCAGGAAATTATTATTTGATATTCCATTCCCGCTTTCCTGAAAAAGGTGAGGCTCACGAGGTACGTGTACATCAGATGTTTATGAATAAGGATGGTTGGCCGGTAGTTGCACCGTATCGTTATGCAGGTGAACAGCCGGGTATCTATGATGCAGAAGAAATACCGGGTACTTATAAGTTGGTTGATTTTGGGACTGGAGTGTCGAAAACGATAATAGATTCTAAAGAGATTACCTTGAATGCAAACGGTACTGTCACGGGAGCTAAAACCGGAACCTGGCTCCTAGAAGAGGATGGGCGTACTTTTATAATCCGTTTA
The DNA here is from genome assembly GCA_031552405.1 of Bacteroidaceae bacterium. GTDB lineage: Bacteria > Bacteroidota > Bacteroidia > Bacteroidales > Bacteroidaceae > UBA1794. Next base: position 1,614 of record JAVBMN010000021.1, read on the forward strand.
GGGGTATACACTTATAAAGGTTTTATTTTGCGTCAGATAGATACATACACCTCTACTGTAAAGCTTACTTTTACGGGAGCGGGCACTGGTACTAGTTCGGGATGTGTGTGGGGTAGTAAGGTAACGCCGCAGACCTCGGATGTGTCTGCCTGTGATTTGGAGCTGGGTGCTGACTATATGATATATAACTACAACAGTGGTTTCTATCTGGAGGTGCCGGATGGTTCTTCTGATGAAGGAGTGGGACTGCAGCAGGCTGCATTTAATGGCAGCAAGAAACAGGTGTTCCGTTTACAACCATTAAGTGATGGATCGTATCAGTTGCAAACAGCTTGTTCTGATTATCAGACTGCACTTTGTGTGGAGGGTGGTTCCACTATTCCGGCTAAGCCTATCGTGACTTGCTTGTCTTCTGATACGCTGACCTCCAACAAAAAATCATATCTGAAAGTAGTAAAGGGTGTGAATGGTACCTATACCATGCGTACATCCGGTGCAATGTTGAATGCGATACGTGTTTCAAGCAGCAGTGTGGAAGAAGGTGCTCGCGTGGATCATTACACATATAATAAGAGTACGTCTTCCCTCCATTGGATATTTGTGAAAGTGTCACATGCCGAACCTCTGACTTCTGTACCGGCGATAAGCATGGATAAGGAGGGTGTAAAAATCTGGAGCCAGAACAATACAATTGCAGTATCTGTAGCGGATAAGATATCTGGAATCTATATATACGATGCCTCTGGTACCCTGTTAAATGTATCTTATTCCGCTGAAGCAGAATTTATGTGTCTCCAAACAGGTACTTACATGGTGGTAGTTGAAAAAGAAAGCGGGAAAACAGTGTCTGTAAGTGTGCAATTGTGATAAATTAGACGTTTGCTGATTTAAAAACTTATAAAATGATGTTTTTCCAAATGAAAATCTTACGTTTTTATTTGGAGAATGAAGATATAAGGTTTACCTTTGCCGCATAAAACAAAAGAATGATGAAAATGAACATTACACATATTATTCTAATTGATATTATTCTGCTATCGAGATGTAGTGGAAGTGAGTGTCATGCGTGAATATGTGTAGTTAAACATACTGAAAGCCTTTCTCACTTCAACAAGTAGAAAGGCTTTTTTTATGAGGTAAAATGATAATAACAATAAAATGAGATAATATGGACAATAGATTGTTTTTCTTTGACACAACACTCCGTGATGGGGAACAGGTGCCCGGCTGCCAGTTGAATACAGTAGAAAAGATTCAGGTAGCCAAGCAGCTTGAAGCGTTGGGAGTAGATGTAATTGAGGCGGGTTTTCCGGTATCTAGTCCGGGCGACTTCAATTCGGTAATTGAAATCTCAAAGGCTGTGACCTGGCCTACCATCTGCGCCCTGACCCGTGCGGTGGAAAATGATATTGAGGTTGCAGCCCAAGCCTTGCAATATGCCAAGCACAAACGCATCCATACCGGTATCGGAACTTCCGATTCGCATATTAAGTATAAGTTCAACTCCAACCGCGAAGAAATCATTGAGCGTGCAGTAGCTGCGGTGAAGTATGCCAAACGCTTTGTGGAGGATGTAGAATTCTATGCTGAAGATGCTGGTCGTACGGATAACGAATATCTTGCCCGCGTGGTAGAAGCCGTGGTGAAAGCCGGAGCTACTGTGGTGAATATCCCTGACACAACGGGCTACTGTCTGCCGGCTGATTACGGTGCAAAGATCAAGTATTTGATGGAGCATGTGGATGGATTCTCCTCTGGGAAAGCGATTCTTTCCACCCATTGTCACAACGACCTTGGTATGGCTACTGCCAATACTATTAGTGGGGTACTTAATGGGGCTCGTCAGGTAGAAGTGACTATCAACGGTATCGGTGAGCGTGCCGGTAACACCTCGTTGGAGGAAGTGGCCATGATCTTTAAATGTCATAAAAACTTGGATATACACAGCAACATAAACACTCAAAAGATATATCCTACAAGCCGCATGGTGTCCAGCCTGATGAATATGCCTGTCCAGCCTAATAAGGCCATTGTAGGACGGAACGCCTTTGCACACTCTTCCGGTATTCATCAGGATGGTGTTTTGAAGAATGTGCAGACCTATGAAATCATCGATCCCCGTGAGGTGGGTATTGATGACAACGCCATCGTATTGACTGCCCGTAGCGGGCGTGCGGCTTTGAAACATCGCCTCAGTGTATTGGGTGTGGAGCTGGAGCAGGACCGCTTGGATAAAATGTACGAAGAGTTTCTCATCTTGGCCGATAAAAAGAAGGAAGTACATGACGATGATGTGTTGATGTTGGCTGGTGCAGAACGTACCAGTGGTAAGAGCATCAAGTTAGAATCTCTTCAGGTAACCAGTGGTAAAGGAGTGAAGCCGGTAGCTGCTATCGCACTTTCTATCTCTGGCGAGAAATTTGAGGCGGCTGCTTCTGGTAATGGCCCTGTGGATGCGGCTATTAAGGCGCTGAAGACTATTATTAAACGTCAGATGACCTTGAAGGAGTTTACCATCCAGGCCATTAGTAAGGGTAGTGATGATGTAGGTAAGGTACACATGCAGGTGGAGTATGACGGACAGTTGTACTACGGATTCGGTGCCAATACGGATATTATCACCGCCTCGGTAGAAGCCTATATCGACTGTATCAATAAGTTTAAAAAGTAATCATAATATATACGTAAGGATAATGAACACGTTATTTGATAAAATCTGGGATGCCCACGTAGTTGCAAAGGTCGAAGACGGCCCCACGCAACTTTATATTGATCGTTTGTACTGTCATGAAGTAACCAGTCCGCAGGCTTTTGCCGGATTGCGGGCCCGTGGTATCCAATGTTTCCGTCCTGAGAAAATATATTGTATGCCGGATCATAATACTCCGACTCACGATCAGGATAAACCCATTGAAGATGAAATATCCCGCACTCAGGTAGACACCTTGGCGAAGAATGCCGCAGACTTTGGATTGAACCATTTCGGTATGTTGCACCCCAAGAACGGAATTATCCACGTGGTAGGTCCGGAACTGGGACTTACACTTCCTGGAATGACCATTGTATGTGGTGACTCACATACCTCTACTCACGGAGCGATGGGAGCGGTAGCCTTCGGTATCGGAACCAGTGAGGTGGAGATGGTGATGGCCTCACAGTGCATCCTCCAGCAGAAACCTAAAAGCATGCGCATTACCATAGACGGCAAATTGGGGAAAGGCGTTACCGCCAAAGACCTTGCCCTCTATATCATCGCACAGATGACTACGAGCGGTGCTACCGGTTATTTCGTGGAATATGCGGGTGAGGCGGTACGCAACCTCAGCATGGAAGGTCGCCTTACTTTGTGTAACCTTTCTATTGAAATGGGTGCACGTGGCGGTATGATTGCTCCGGATGAAACCACTTTTGCGTATATCGAAGGCCGTGAAAACGCGCCGAAAGGAGAAGAATGGGAGAAAGCCCTTGCCCATTGGCGTACTCTTAAGAGCGAAGAGAGTGCCGTCTTCGACAAGGAGATCCGTTTTGCAGCAGAAGACATTGAGCCTATGATTACTTATGGTACAAATCCCGGGATGGGAATGGGAATTACCCAGCAGATCCCGGCACTGGACAGTATGCCCGAGGCAGGCCGCGTTTCTTATTCCAAATCGTTGGATTATATGGGTTTCCAGCCTAATGAGTCCCTGTTTGGTAAGAAGATTGATTATGTGTTTATCGGTTCCTGCACCAACGGCCGTATTGAGGACTTCCGTGAATTTGCCGCATTGGTGAAAGGAAAGAAGAAAGCAGCGGATGTAGTGGCTTGGCTTGTGCCCGGTTCCTGGAAAGTGGATGCACAGATCCGCGAAGAAGGCTTGGATAAGATCTTTACTGAGGCTGGTTTTGCGCTTCGTCAGCCGGGGTGCTCTGCCTGTCTGGCCATGAATGACGATAAGGTACCTGCCGGTAAATATGCCGTCTCTACTTCCAACCGTAACTTCGAAGGCCGTCAGGGCCCAGGTTCACGTACCCTTTTGGTAAGCCCGCTGGTAGCTGCGGCTGCGGCTGTAACGGGAGTGATTACCGATCCCCGTGAGTTGATGTAATTCCATGAACCGATAGATAATAAAGAAAGACTGTTATGAAAGAAAAATTCAATATACTGACAAGCACGTGTATCCCCCTCCCTTTGGAGAATGTAGATACAGATCAGATTGTTCCGGCACGTTTCCTGAAAGCCACTACAAAAGAGGGCTTTGGTGAGTACCTGTTTTGCGACTGGCGGTATGACAAACAAGGAAACAAAATTGAATCCTTCGTGCTGAATGACCCTACTTACAACGGAAAGATACTGGTAGCCGGTAAGAACTTCGGTTCCGGATCCAGTCGGGAACACGCTGCCTGGGCTATTGCTGACTACGGTTTTCGTGTAGTGGTATCCAGCTTCTTTGCAGATATCCACAAGAATAACGAATTGAATAACTTTGTGCTTCCGGTAGTGGTGAGCGAGGACTTTCTGGCTGAGCTCTTTGCCTCCATCCAAGCTGAGCCGAAATTGGAAGTAGAGGTGAACCTTCCGGAGCAGACGATCACCAACAAAGCAACTGGAAAGAGCGAGAACTTCGAGATCAACGCCTATAAGAAACATTGTCTGATGAACGGACTGGATGACATCGACTTCCTGCTCTCCAATAAGGATAAAATCGAAGCATGGGAGAACAACGAGTCAAAATAGAAATCATGGATACTACACTCCGCGATGGTGAACAGACCAGCGGAGTGAGTTTCGTGTCCCATGAAAAGCTGATGATTGCCCGTCAGCTTTTGGAAGAACTCTGCGTAGATCGCATTGAGGTGGGTTCTGCCCGCGTCAGTGACGGAGAATTCAATGCAGTGAAGATCATCTGTGACTGGGCTGCCCGCAAAGGGTTCCTCTCGCGGGTGGAGGTATTAGGCTTTGTAGACGGCGGTACTTCCATTGACTGGATTTACAATGCCGGATGCCGGGTGATCAACCTTCTATGCAAAGGTTCGTTGAAACATTGCACCTACCAGCTCAAGAAGACTCCGGAAGAGCATATCGTGGATATAAAAGAAGCGGTGGAATATGCACACGACCGTGGTATTGAAGTAAACCTGTATCTGGAGGACTGGAGCAATGGTATGAAGGACTCGCCTGAATATGTATTTCAGTTGATGAATGGATTGCAGGGTATAGGCATCCGTCGCTTCATGCTGCCGGATACATTGGGCATCCTCAATCCCTTGCAGGTGCTTGAGTATATGCGCAAAATGCGGAAACGCTATCCGGAAGTACATTTCGATTTCCATGCACACAACGACTACGACCTTGCGGTAAGTAATGTACTTGCTGCGGTGTTAGGCGGCTGCCGGGGACTGCACACTACCATCAATGGATTAGGTGAGCGTTGTGGAAATGCTCCATTGGCCAGTGTACAGGCCATCCTGAAAGATCATTTCAACGCCGAAACTCACATTGTGGAGAGCCATCTGAATGACGTGAGCCGTATTGTGGAGTCCTATTCCGGAATAGCCATCCCCCCCAACCAGCCTATTGTAGGTGAGAATGTATTTACCCAGGTAGCCGGCGTACATGCCGATGGGGACAATAAAAAGAACCTCTATTTCAATGATCTGCTTCCTGAACGCTTTGGGCGTACACGCGGTTATGCGTTGGGTAAAACCAGCGGAAAGGCAAACATCACTAAGAACCTGGAGCAGATGGGGCTGGAACTGGACAAAGAAGCCTTGCAGCGTGTCACGGAGCGAATCATTGAGCTGGGTGACAAGAAGCAACTGGTAACTCAGGAAGACTTGCCCTATATCATTTCCGATGTGTTGAAGCACGACGGGGAAAGCAACAAAGTAAAACTGGAAAGCTACTTCATTACTCTGGCAAAGGGTCTGAAGCCTGTAGCTACCCTGAAGTTGGTTATTGACGGAACCAGTTACGAGGAAAGCTCAAGCGGCGACGGACAGTATGATGCCTTTGTACGCGCCCTGCGTAAGGTATATAAAGATAAACTGAAGCGGAAATTCCCCATGCTGACCAACTACGTGGTGAGCATCCCTCCCGGCGGACGTACCGATGCGTTTGTGCAAACCATCATCACTTGGAGCTATGAAGACCGTGTATTTCGCACCCGCGGACTGGACGCCGACCAGACAGAAGCCGCTATCAAATCCACTCTGAAAATGCTGAATATGTTAGAGGAGTTTGACGATCAGGCCGCACCTGCTACGCCTTCTTACCCTTTGGTATAATGTAAGGGCGGATTGCATCCGCCCGAAGAAAGACAATGAATATGCGGGCGGATGCAATCCGCCCCTACAAGAAATAGAAAAAATGAAATTAAACATTGCAGTCCTTCCGGGCGACGGAATTGGTCCCGAGATTATTGAACAGGCCCTGAATGCCACAAAAGCTGTGTGCCAAAAGTTTGGCCATGAATTGAGTTACGAATATGGAATCTGTGGAGCAGCTGCCATTGACAAAGTAGGAAACCCTTATCCTGATGCTACGCATGAGCTTTGTATGCAGAGTGATGCGGTGCTCTTCGGAGCGGTAGGTGATCCTAAATTTGACAATAATCCAGCTGCTAAAGTACGTCCCGAGCAAGGCCTTCTTGCCATGCGTAAAAAGCTGGGTTTATATGCCAATATCCGTCCGGTGACTACTTTTGAGAGTCTGATTCATAAATCACCCCTGCGTGCGGAACTGGTACAAGGTGCCGATTTTATGTGTATCCGTGAATTGACCGGAGGCTTGTATTTCGGTCGCCCCCAAGGTCGTACAGAGGATGGAAATACCGCGTATGACACCTGTGTGTACAGTCGCGAAGAAATAGAGCGCATTCTTAAAACTGCGTATGAGTTTGCCATGAAGCGTCGTAAGAAACTTACGATTGTAGACAAGGCCAATGTACTGGCCACCTCCCGCCTGTGGCGCGAAGTGGGTAAGGGTATGGAGAAAGATTATCCGGAAGTAGAAACCGAATATATGTTTGTAGACAATGCCGCCATGCGTATGATCCAGTGGCCTACCGCCTTTGATGTGATGGTAACTGAAAATATGTTTGGTGACATCCTTACGGACGAAGCCTCTGTAATCACTGGCTCTATGGGCTTGTTGCCATCTGCATCCGTAGGTATCCACACCTCTGTGTTCGAGCCTATTCACGGTTCCTGGCCGCAGGCTGCCGGTAAGAACATTGCCAATCCGCTGGCTACCATCCTTTCCGCCGCTATGATGTTTGAGTATGCCTTCGACCTGAAGGAAGAGGCTGCATTGATCCGTGAAGCAGTAGATGCCTCTATGGATCAGAATGTACGCACCGAAGATATTCAGGTAGAAGGACAGAAGCCTTGCTCTACTTCTGAAGTAGGAGAGTGGATTGCAAACTATATCCAAAATAAGTAAATACTGTCTTAATCAATAGAAGTAGGATTATCTTTAGATAATCCTACTTCTTCGCATGCTGCCCAATGAAGAACCAGATGCCTAAATTATCCTTCTTCCTGTGGATGTTTATCGGAAGCGTGCTTCTGATGAATACTCCTGTTCTGTATGCCCAGCAGGAAGTCTCCCCCGTATCTTCCTCCTCTAAAGTAAGAAAGTTTACCCAGAATGAGATCGCACGCCTGGCTTTGCTTGCTACCAAAAATGCGGAATCCCAAAAGGTGATGATGGGAAGCTATGTGCCCAATAGCCCGGCTTCGTACAATCGCCGTGCCGGGACTGAATATACTTACTATGAGCTGGCCAACTGGGATTCCTTGTATCAACAGGTAGGCCGTGATTACGAAGAAATGTGGAAGATAGGAAAACGCTTTATGGACAACCAGTTGAAACAAAAGAAAATATTCTATTTTTCCCATGACCCCAATCATCCCCGCAGTCGTGGTTTCCTACGGGAACTTTGGTACCTGCAGAAAAAGAAAAAAGGCGTCCGCTTCATTCAGGAAGGAGACGCCTTGTGGAAAGCGGTGTGGTAACGATGATTTGTACTTTTTTTCGTGTTAGATTCGCTTTTACATAACCACTACTTTTCTGCTATAGTTGTTAATGTTCACAGTGTATACGCCACTTTGCAGGTGAATATATTCAGGATTCCCCACTTCCATGGTGCGCCCTGAAATATCTACGACACTGACTTTTTCATTATTACTGAGCCCATTGATTTTGATCCCACCATTTACGGAGACTATTGAGTAGGGGAAAACGGAAGTATTCTCTATGTGAGTTCCTTCGTTTTCATTCACCGTAATTATTACGCGTTGGTATCTTGTTAATGAGGGGATTCCTGAGTCTGAGACTTCACATATCATGTGGAACGTTTGTCCCGGGAGTGCATCTTCCGGGATAGTAATGGTGGTTTTGGCTGTTGGCGATTCTGCAATTATTTTACCTGCATAGCTTCCTGCTTCGGAGTAATTCCACCATTTGAAATACAGGGTATTCCCATCTGGGTCTATACTTTCAGAAGCATCTAATACAACCTCAGATCCTGCTTTGGCTTTGATATCCAGCGGTGTGTTTTTTAAACAGACAATAGGATGATGATTCGCTGACGCATAGTCTTTTACACACCAGTCAGCCTTAGCTGCAAAGTCACACTGAACATCTTTCAGCCAGCGCCAGATGGGCTTAAAATAGTTGGTCCGGATCTCAACCAGGTCAGGAGTGGTGTAATTCTCCATCTTCTTTGACCAACTGTTGCTAAATCCCCATTGCCCCTTGACATGTTCATAGGATGGGCTGGGAAGAGGATCCATCCATACATTATTCCGCACTTTTATGTATCGGCCGCCCCAACCTCCATTTTCCGGAGACTCCATACTACGAAGTCCATTGGGGATGCAATGTAAGAATGACGGGGTATCTCCTTCGGCATTGAATGCTCCTTTGTTATTCTCGTACACATCGCAAAGTGCACCGCGGTCTTTCAGGATATTATTTGTCATCCAGTTTGCCTCAAAATATCTTTGTACATCTGCTGGAAGTACTTTGGGCCATATGTAGGCCATGCAATCAAATTGATCGGAGATAATGGTTGGAATATCGAATTTCTCCCAATTAGGACGAATATAAGTCTGATAGGTTTCGTCCTGTTCCCAGATAAGAAACAGGCGTGTTTTCTCAGCTACTTCTTCCATTCTGTCGGGATAATCCTCTTGTATTATTCTTAGTGCGCGTGAGATAGTATTGCAACCACCCCATGCCTGTATCCATACGGGGCGTGGGTCACTGTTGTCCAGAAGCACTTGGGCAATCCATTTTGCCCCTTCGGTACGAATCTTATCTTCTCCAATGCCACTTATGTTCCCTACTTTCCATTTACTCAAAAGATGTGCAGGGCTTGGATATTCTTTATTATGCAATAAGAGATTATCGTATACTTTTGAATAAAGATCAAGGTAATCCTTCACCCATGTTACCGGATGAAATGCATTCCATCCCGACCCTCCTTCCCAATGGAATTGAGAACTACTATTGATAATTCCTTCTACATCAAATTCATTAGTCGAAAGGAGAAATCTGACCATTGAAGCCCTGTCATCAGCTTCGCCATCTGTAACTGCGATGACACGTGGTTTCTCGTGGTGATTAACGGCTTCTGACTTTACTGTGGCAGAAAAGCTTTTAGTCATAGCTTGTCCGTTTTTCATTAGAATTGCAGTTAATGTGACATGTGCATCGAAATAATCAGGGCGGCTGATAGTACCAGTCGGATTGATTATTGCCGGATGGCTGGAGGTCCAGTTGACAATTATAGCCGGGTCAATGCTACCTTTCGTAGGCAGGGCAATATTGTTTGTAAGCATATTCAGATCTCCTAGAGAGAGGTTCTCACTCTCGGTTGTTAATTCCGGAAAAACCAGATCTGAGTTTTCAGCATACGCTTTATTTAGTTTCTCAATTGAGTCGGACACTGCAATAGACGTTTTGAAATCATTAGCGCTTAAAGGCACACTTAATAATTGGAAATCGTACAATAGAGTTTGGCGAAGATATGCATCGCCTGGATAGCAGGATCTTCCTAGCCAGTTGTATGGTGTTCCTGTAAATCCTGTACGAGGTAAAACTGTTGCAGGGATGTAATTGAAAGAGGTGTTTTGAGTTACCTGTACTCCGTCAATGTATAAAGTACCGATAGTACCACTCTGTGTAAATGCGATATGATGCCATCCTCCTTTAGGAGCGTTGGTATTCAGTGATACGTTATTCTCATTGTTCCAATATGTAGGCGTTGCTGCATGAGCTTGCGCCTTTAAGTTACCAATAATATATCCGTTCATATCGACCGGAGCATTTGCTGAGTTAGAAAAATTCCAAATGAAATTGCCATTGTTGTTCAGTGCTGTGTAGGCATTGTCGATCCGAAAGAAAGCACACATTGTATAGTCATTCAGTGAATAAATTACTTTGCCGATTTCAGTGCCCATATCAAAATATCCGGTTCCGTTGCCCAGATCCAACACATGGGTTTCTCCATTTATAGGTCCCCCGATGGTTCGGATTCTGGCGTCATTCAAGATAGTACCTATAAATCCACTCTCAGTGGCGTCCTTTACTTTAACTGAGTCGTTGCTAATAAAGATATTGGGAGTTCCGAAATTCCATTGAGCCAAGCGCTCAGAGTTTGCATTACGTGCTTTTACAGTTACCAGAAAGTCTTTTGATAATGTGTGAGTCACACTGTTTGTAATTTGTGTGAGTGTGGCTGTTAGTGTGACTGTTGCATCAAACTTTTCCGGTTGAACTACAGCGCCGGTTGCAGAGACTGTGGCAGGTAACGTTGATTTCCAAGCTATTGAAACATCCGCTTCGGAAGTAGTTGGTAAGGTAAGATCGGATGTCACATTGGTGAGATCTCCATCTGATTTCAAACTGTTAGCTGTCAAATTTGAATACGCATCTATCAGTGCGTCTGGTGTTCCGGACAAGCTTAGTATATCCATATCTGTCAATGTACGATTGTAGATGCGGAATTCATCTATGGAGCCGTTTAATGCCGGATCGGCGGTGTATTGTGATTTTGCAATGTAGTTTTGAGTGGTGGATGGCAGCATGGAAGGATTGCATGACAATGCAGAGTTAATGCCTGCCAGCTTTCCGTCTACATATAATTTACCTGTTCCTTTAGAAGTACTTGCATCCCAAGCGAATGTAACTGCTACATGCACCCATCTTCCGGTAGGGAGTGGGGCTGTTCCGTTCACATCTTCTCCGCTGTTGTTGTTCTTTATAGAAAACCGAACTGTATTAGTATTCGAATTTGGTGTGATGAACATAAAGTAAGATGTGCCTGTCCCAAAGTCAAATATACGCGACCAGGAGTTGAGCTTATTGAGATACACCCATGAAGAGATTGTGAAGTCAGTCAGCGATTTTGCAATTTCGGTTGGCAGTGTCATGTAATCGTTTGCAGTTGGGAAGGTCATGGCACTTCCGGAATGCCCGGATGTATTCACAGTAGGTGTCCCTACTAATATTCCGGAGTTGTCATTACCGGAATCATCAGTAACGGTTTTCCCGGATATTGCATCAAAGCTATAGCGGGCCACCAATCCAGTCGTGATATCGGCTGCCCTTAACGATGTTGAGGATATCAATATCGCACACATAAACAAGGAAAGAATCCCTGTTTGTTTCAGTAAGTTAGTTTTCTTTTTCATGGTGAAATAATGCAAATGGTTAGACTTATTACAATTTTTACGCTTCTTTATGCAGATTTTAGCCTGCTAATAAGTAAATAATTGATTTAATGTTGCAAATTTAGCCTCGATTTAAGATCAAAACCACCTGTTTATTGAGATGATTATGACGAATCCCGAGATTTTGAATGCGTTTAATGAAAAACGTGAAGAATTTAGGCCGTATGGTTTAACTTGCGAGGTGTGGACGCCTAATCTTATGTTAAGGCCCGACAGGCATAATGAGATTGAATTGAATTACTTTCCGGAAGGTAGTATGACTTATCTTTTTCGTGACCGTAGAATAACTATTCCACCGGAAAGACTGGTATTGTTTTGGGGGCTTATTCCTCATCAGATCGTTCATTACGAAGGAGCTGCACCTTATTACGTGTGTACAATACCTATTTCGCAGTTTTTAGCTTGGAAGCTTCCCGGTTCACTGGTGGACAAAATACTGAAAGGAGAGATCGTTATCGAGGAATCAAACCGGTACTCTTCTTATGACAAGCCTATGATGGAGAAGTGGGTTGATGACATCAATCATCCTAATACCATCGATGCGCTATTATTAGAGATGAACGCGCGGTTATTAAGAATGTCGGTTGGTATTCAATCAAGAAAGGAGAACGCATCGACACTGGGATATGAATTCGATCTGGCTGAACAGATGGCTATTTATATCGCACAAAATTATTTAAAGCCAATAAATGTCTCGGATGTGGGAAAAGCAGTCAACCTGCATCCTGATTATGCCAATTCGATTTTTAAAAGGATCTTCAGTTATACTTTGTATGAATACATCATTCAGGAACGAATCGCTCATGCCCAGAGAAAACTGATATTGTCAGATTCAAGCGTAACCGGAATCGCTTTTGATTCCGGTTTTAATTCGATCAGTCGCTTCAATGCTGCATTCTTGAATATCAATGGGTGTACCCCTCGTGAATACAGGAAAAGATGCAGGTAAGTATCCTTGCTCCTGGAAGAAGTTTATTTGTAATACTTACCTGTCATTTCAACAGGTTCTATTTCTATGATTCCGGTTGCTTTCATCATGTTCTCGGGGAAGCTTAGATGAGAGAGTTGCGGGGTGTATTTCTCTACCACGGCTTGCAATATCTTTTCTTTCATAGCCCTGTCTTCTATCATCTTTGCAGTACCCAGTATTATTACGCTTCTGTATGCGGTATTGGTATCACATGGGTTTTCGTGGTCGGGGATGATGGCGCCCATCTCATCCACTTCAAAACCCACCTTGTTGTGGGTGATCAGGTTTGAGATCTTTTGCCCTTTGATAAGGCCGTGTATGTAGATCTTTTCATCATGGATTACATAATGGACAGGCACAATGTACGGATACCCGTTTTCATTATGTGTAGCAATACGTCCTACCTGTTGGTTGTTCAATACCTCGTTTATTTCCTTTGGGGATAGAGGATGTTGTTTCATTCTTCCTTGCATGATACTTCTTTTTAATAACGTTATTTCTCTTTATACGGTTTTACATTGGGCAGGAAAGCGGCTACCAATCCCAATAAGGGCATGTAGGCGCAGATGGAGTATACGTACTCAATGCCCTGATGGTCGGCAATCGTTCCGAGTACGGCAGCAGCGATGCCGGCAATACCGAAGGCGAGTCCAAAAAAGAGGCCGGAGATCAGACCGATCTTGGTAGGCAGCAGTTCCTGTGCATACACCAGGATGGCGGAGAAGGCGGAGGAGATCACAAAGCCGATCACAATGCTTAATACACATGTCCATAACAGGTTGGCGTGGGGCATGAGCATGGAGAAAGGAGCGGTACCCAGGATGGATACCCAGATGACATATTTTCGTCCGATGCGGTCGCCCACAGGACCTCCTACCAGTGTACCTGCCGCCGAAGCAAATAGGAAGGCGAAAAGGAAGAACTGGGAGTGTTGGGTGGTTACTCCGAACTTTTCAATCAGGTAGAAGGTGTAGTAGTTGGTGAGGCTGGCCAGGTACACATACTTCGAGAAAATCAATACCAGCAAGAGGCCAAGCGAATAGTACACCTGGTGTTTGGTCAGGCGTACGCGATGTATCACCTCTTTCTTGCTTCGGGCGGAGCCGGAGGTGAGCAGGCGCTCTTTATACCATTTGACGATGGGGCTTTTGAACAGGATGGAGATGATGGCTATTCCTGCGAAGATGACCACGTACTGCTGTCCAAAGGGTGCTACGATCAATGCGGCAAGGAGCGGACCAAGAGCGCCACCAAAGTTGCCACCCACCTGAAAGATGGACTGTCCCAGCCCGTATTTCCCCGACGAGGCGTAGTGGGTGAGGCGTGAGGCTTCCGGATGGATAATGGAAGAACCCAACCCAATGAAAGCTACCGCCACCACCACGGCATGTATAGAACCGGCAAAGGCTACCAGCGATAACCCGATCATGGTAGACAGAGTACCTACACTCAGATAGTACGGCCAAGGCTTCTTGTCGAACCATACCCCAAAGACCGGTTGGAACACTGAGGCGCAAATCTGGTACACTAGGGCGATAATGCCCACCTGTGTAAAACTCAGATTAAGATTGTCCTTGAGTATCGGGTAGATGGCGGATACAAGCGACTGGAACACATCATTGAAGAAATGCGCCAGGCCAAGGAAGAACACAATCCGCAGGGTAGCGGAGGAGGTGGTAGAGGTGGTATTCATTGCATTGTCTTTATTATATATACACACACAGAGCCATCCTTGTTCTCATGGATGGCTCTGGTGGGTAGCGGATTATCTCCGCTGTTGATTTTGTAGGTTTATGAGGGTGGATCCGATCCGCCCTGCTTGTCTTAGTACTTGAAGTTGTCTTTCTTAATGTACAACTTATAATCCTTGATACTTCCGGGAGCGCCTTCCTCCATACGGGGGAGGTACTGGATACCGGTAAGGGTGTATTCGCGGCCCATGTCAATGACCATCTGGTGCGGATACTTGGCGTCTTTACCAGTGCCCCAATAGGTAGATTCCTGCAAGTCGTAAGCCTTGTCGGCAGTACGGTTGTTATTCAGGTTCTCACTGTCGGCATACATCACATTCCACGGCTCGCGGGAGATGCGCTGTCCGTCCTTGTCGATCAGGTACAGTTCGGCGATGGCGGCCTGGTCGTCACCCTTCTGACTGCTGAGGGCTTCGATGCAGATATACCGTCCGGTTACGGGCTGGAACTTGGCTTCCTGCCAGCCGTTGCCTGGAGCAAAGGCGGAGGTGAAGAATGCAGTTTCTCCCGTCAGGTTCAGGTTTTGTCCCGCTTCGCGATGGGTAGCCGGTTTGTTGTTGAGCAACATATCGAGCTGTGGCTTTTCCAGACCTTCTACAGTAGCGGCTCTCGGGCCTTTGATATCGAAGATAATGATTTCATTTTCACCCTTTTTCAACCAGCATCCGGGCATGTAAAGTGTTTGCTGTGGGCCGATTTCCCAGAAGCGTCCCATGCCGTGTCCGTTCACCCATACCAACCCTTTTCCAAAGTGCTGCATGTCGATGAACGTGTCACCCACTTTGTTCAGCTTGAAGGTAGCGCGGTAGAAACCGGGGCCTTGTACACCTTCGCTGGCGGTATATTTCTGGTTCTTGTTGAAGTCATAACTTGCGGGCAACAGGTACACCTTCCAGTTCTTCAGGTTGGCGGTCACTTCGTGTCCCTCCTGAGTGCTTATCAGTTCTACTTTCTGGGTGATACCCTTGAAGTCTTTGATGGCTACGCCGAAGTTGATACGTCCCATGGCCTCAATAAGGATATCAAGCTGGGCGCCTTTGCGGATGGAGGGAAGTACCAGTTCCTTGTCGCCCATGCGGCGATCCAGGGTACCGATGAGCTTACCGTCGATAAAGATCTGTGCCCAGTCGTGAGCTTCGGTGATCACAAGCTTGCTCTGGCCCTGTACTTCGGGCAGAGTAGTGCGGTACAGCATGGAGCCCCATCCCTGGTCGAACTCTTCCATGCTCTTGATGTCACGGGTTTCGATGGGGGCGGGCAGGTTGTCAAACAACTTAGCCGATTGGGTGAACTTCACTTCCGGGAAAGAGATGGTAGGTATCACCTTGGGTACGTTGGCTTGTTTCTTACCGTCCATAAAGTCGGCCATCATGCGGCGCAGTTCCCAGTATTTGGGGGTTGCCCAACCGGGTTCGCTGATGGGGGCGTCATAATCGTATGAGGTTACGTCGGGTGCAAAGCCGGGGCTGTTGGCACCTGCCCAATGGGCAAAGCTGGTACCTCCGTGTGTCATGTAGAGGCTGAAGGAGATGTTCTTCTCCAGCATCTCACGCATACCGTCCACCATATCCTTGGCGGGGCGGGTTTCGTGGCGTGCACCCCATTTGTCGAACCATCCGCTCCAGAACTCGCTGCACATGAGCGGAGAATTGGGGCGCATTTCCAGGAGTTTGCGAAACTGGTTGTCGATATTGGCACCTGTACCGAAGTTCATGGTCCATACCAGATCATCCAAGCCGTTCTTGGTGAAGTTAGAGCTCCAGTCGCACTGGAAAAGAGGTACATCCGTAAATCCGGCACCCTTTACGATGTCACGGATGGCGGATACATATTCCTTGTTTTCGCCGTAGGAGCCGTATTCGTTCTCCACCTGTACCATCAGGATGTTACCACCTTTTGATATTTGGAGGTCTACGAGTTGCTTGCCCACTTCATTCTCAAACAGCTTTACACGTTCCATGAAGTAGGGGTCCATATCGCGAAGCTTGATATCTTTCTTTTTGAGCAACCACCAGGGCAGTCCGCCCATTTCCCACTCGGCACATACGTAGGGGCCGGGACGTACGATGACGTACATACCGTTATCCTGTACCACGCGGCAGAAGGCTGCCAGGTCGTTATTGCCGGTAAAATCGAACGCTCCTGGTTGGGGTTCGTGAATATTCCAGAATACGTAGATACATACAGTATTCATGCCCAGTGCTTTGCACATTTTGATGCGGTGATCCCAATATTCGCGGGGGATACGGGGGTAGTGCATCTCGGCGGCTTTTACCACGAAGGGCTTGCCGTTGAGCAGAAAGGTCTTGTCGCCCACGCTGAATGATTCTGCCTTCTTGGATTGTGCAGAAGCCGTGGGAGCAGAGAAGCAGGCCATCAGCAAAGCTGCGAACAGGGCCATTCCAAATGTTCTCATAATCAGTTTCTTGTTTAAAATGGTTATTGGACTATACTATAATGTTCCCGCGTTCAGAGTACGGTTTGCGCCGGTCTTTCTGAACACGGGAACGGTTATTCTTTTTACTTCGCGAAGCTGATAGCGCGTGTCTCGCGGATTACGGTGATCTTCACCTGGCCGGGATAGGTCATCTCGTCCTGGATCTTCTTGGCGATCTGTTCGGAGAGGCTTTCGGTGGCCTTGTCATCGATCTTGTCGGCTCCTACGATTACGCGCAGCTCACGACCGGCCTGTATGGCGTAGGTCTTGGTTACGCCGGGGTAGCTCATGGCCAGTTGTTCCAGGTCGTTGAGGCGCTTGATGTAGGCTTCTACCACTTCGCGGCGTGCGCCGGGGCGTGCACCTGAGATGGCGTCACATACCTGTACGATGGGTGCCAGCAGGCTGGTCATCTCCGTTTCGTCATGGTGGGCACCGATGGCGTTGCAGATGTCCGGTTTTTCCTTATACTTCTCGGCCAGCTTCATACCAAAGAGTGCGTGCGGCAATTCGGGCTCCTCATCGGGCACTTTACCTATGTCATGCAGCAATCCGGCACGTTTGGCGGTCTTGGGGTTCAGTCCCAGCTCGGCAGCCATTACGGCGCAGAGGTTGGCGGTTTCGCGGGCATGTTGCAGGAGGTTCTGCCCGTAGGAAGAACGGTATTTCATCTTACCGATGATACGGATCAGTTCGGGGTGCAGGCCGTGGATACCGAGGTCGATGGCGGTACGTTTACCGGTTTCGATCACTTCTTCGTCCACTTGTTTGCGTACTTTGCCTACTACTTCTTCGATGCGGGCGGGGTGGATACGTCCGTCGGTTACCAGCTGGTGCAGTGCCAGACGGGCCACTTCGCGGCGTACGGGGTCAAAGCCAGAGAGCACGATGGCTTCGGGGGTGTCATCTACCACGATTTCTATACCGGTGGCGGCTTCGAGGGCACGGATGTTACGGCCTTCACGACCGATAATACGGCCTTTCACCTCGTCGCTGTCAATGTGGAATACGGTGACAGAGTTTTCGATAGCGGTTTCCGTGGCTACGCGCTGTATGCTTTGTATTACGATGCGTTTGGCTTCCTTGTTGGCGTTGATCTTGGCTTCGTCAATGATCTCGCTGATGTAGGATTGTGCCTGGCTCTTGGCTTCGTCCTTGAGGGATTCTACCAGGTTTTCTTTGGCTTCCTCGGCGGAGAGGCCGGCGATCACTTCCAGGTGTTTACGCTCTTCTTCTTTGAGTTTGTCCAGTTCAGCTTTCTTCTTGTCTACGATAACCAGCTGTTGCTCCAAGCTGTCGCGTACCGACTGTGCTTCGTGGTTCTTGCGTTGCAAGTCGTCCTGGCGTTGGTTGAGCTGCAGCTCACGTTGTTTCAGCTTATTCTCAATCTGCTGGATCTTCTGGTTGCGCTGAGACACTTCTTTCTCCAGTTCGGATTTCTTGTTCAGGAACTTCTCCTTTACTTCCAGGAGTTTATTCTTTTTCATGGTTTCTCCTTCTTTCTCGGCTTTGGCCAGGATGGCGTTGTATTTCGCCTTCAGGCCGTAGCGGAAAAACAGGAACGAAACTGTTCCTCCTATCAGGAGGCTGACAATTACTGAGGTTAATATTGCTCCAATCATTCTGTTTTGGTTTTAATATATAATAAAAGCACTACTGATTCCTGATTCTTACTTCTGTGAATCAAAAACCCGTAGTGCGGTTCTTCTTCTCATGCTCCATAGGAGCTTCAGAGGGCTCGGATGCTTTCTGCGTGAAAGCTATTTCCCTGCAAATTCCTTCTCCAGTATACCCGATAGTGTATCCAGTCTGTTGAATAATTCTTCCGTTTCGTACTCTCTCTCCACTTCTATGCTGTGCAGAGCGCACTGGAAGGCTATCATTACCATTAGCTTTTCAAGGCTGACGGTTTGTACTTTCAGGTTGGTAGCCTGGTATTTGGCACGATAGGCATTCACCATATTGGTGACCTGCTTGGCTGCATCACGATATTTCTGCTCTTCTTCCCGCAGGACGGTGAGCGGTATCGTATGCCCCTCTATCTGCAAGTTTATATTTATCCGGTCGTCCATCTACCTTGACTTTATTGGGTTATTCATTTAATAAAGCAATGCATTTGTCGATTTCCCGCACTAACTTAGACAATCTCAGTTTGGTGTCTCTTACTTGTCCACCTGCGGCGTCGATTGTCAGGGCTGTTTTTAAGTGAGCATATTGTTCCTGAAGGGTATGATTCCTCTCGGACAGGGCGTTCAGTTCGGTTTCTTTTTCCTGGAGCCGGGTACGGAGGGTTTGATTTTCTTTCTTCAGCTCTTGCTGCTGACGGATGAAACTCCACAACTTGGCTTCAAAACTATTGAGCCGGTCACGTTCCTCTTCGGTCATAATTCACTTATTCTGTGACAAAATTACAAATACTTCCTGATAAAAGGAAATTTTACGCGCTCTTTTTTGGTTCTTCGCCACTTCTATGTTGTATTCTACATAATTGAACTATTTTTTATTTGTATTTAACACTGTAATTCAGTCACTTGCTGATTATCCTTTCTTTTAAGCCAACAATATCTTACTAGACTGGGACGAACGCTCCAATCT
>JAVBMN010000034.1:0-33528 GCA_031552405.1 Bacteroidaceae bacterium
TTTTGTATGTATATAGTGGTTTATGCCCGCAGGTCCGCCCCCTACATGGTGCATGATCCCGATTCGAAAATACGAATATTATGTGGTTATTACTGGCTTTCAGCTCTGCTGTATTATTGGGCTTTTATGATGTGTTTAAGAAGCGTTCTTTGAAAGAGAATGCGGTGATTCCGGTATTGGCATTAAACACTCTTTTTTCAAGTTTGATATTTCTTCCGTTTATCCTTTCTTCCGCTGCCAGGATGGAATGGGTGAGTGGAACGGTATTTTATGTACCTTCTGCCGGATGGGAGGTGCATAAGTATATTGTGTTGAAGTCGTTTATTGTCTTGTCTTCCTGGATATTTGGTTACTTTGCGATGAAGCATCTGCCTTTGACGATTGTGGGGCCTATCAATGCTACAAGACCGGTTATGGTGTTGCTGGGTGCGTTGCTTATCTTTGCTGAAGAGCTGAATCTGTATCAATGGATTGGGGTGTTTCTGGCCATTGTTTCTTTCTTTATGCTGAGTCGTTCCGGTAAGAAAGAGGGGATTGATTTTAAACACAATCGTTGGGTGATATTTTTGGTGTTGGCGGCTTTCCTTGGGGCGGTGAGTGGCTTGTATGATAAGTTTCTGATGCGGCAGTTTCATCCTATGATTGTTCAGTCCTGGTACAATGTATATCAACTGATAGAGATGATACTGATACTCTTCCTTTTGTGGTGGCCGGGACGTAAGCATAGTACCCATTTTCATTGGTCGTGGAGCATTCCGCTGATCTCTCTCTTTCTTTCGGCGGCCGATTTTGTGTACTTCTATTCGTTGAGCTATAACGAGTCTATGATATCGGTAGTTTCTATGATTCGCCGTAGCAGCGTGATTGTAAGTTTCCTGTGTGGTGCCTTATTCTTTCATGAGAAGAATCTGCGAAGCAAGGCTTGGGATTTGTTGCTCGTTCTGCTGGGTATGATCTTTCTGTATATCGGAAGCCGATAGATATACGGCGCTTACTTGATGTCTTGGTCGGTAAAACTGAGGGGAAGTAAGTCGCTGGAGCGTTTTAGGAGATAAATCTTCTGCCTGCCGTACAGAAGAATGCGGATGGGAGATTTGTAACGCAGTTCGCTTTCCAGTATGAACTGTCGGCATCCGCCACAGGGTGGAATAGGCTGGAGGGTCAGTGTGCCCTCTTTAGATGCTGCAATGGCCAATGCCTTGACTGCTAACTCGGGATACTTGGAATTTGCATACGCAAGTACTGTTCGTTCGGCACAGTTTCCGGAAGGGTAGGCGGCATTTTCTTGATTACTGCCGGAGAGGATGCTACCATCATCTAACAGAACGGATGCCCCGACAGAAAAGCCGGAATAGGGTGTATAACTTTGCCGGGTGGCAGAGATGGCTGCATGCACCAACTTTTGGTCGTCTGGACACAGTTCTTGTAAATCTCCAAACTCAGTAAATTCTATTTCAATGCTATTCCTTTTCATCAGTGTAAGTCAAGGAGTGTGAATAGTCACAAAGTTATTAAAAAGAATGGGAATCTCGTTTTTTTTTCGGACTTTTGCGTAACAAATCATCGGATGTATAGAAAATGAAAAAGGAAAGATTCCGGTTCTTTATATGTATGTGGCTCTTGGGAGTAGCCATGTTGCAGGCGCAACGCCAGAATCGGGCATGTCTTGATTATATCGATCGCTTTAACACTGTGGCAGTGGAGCACATGCGTCTTTATCGTATTCCGGCTAGTATAACCTTGTCGCAAGGGATCTTGGAAAGCGGTGCGGGAAAGAGTGATCTGGCTACACGAGCTAATAACCATTTTGGCATAAAATGCGGAAGCGATTGGAGCGGACCTTATGTACTGAAAACGGATGATGCGCCGAATGAACGCTTCCGGTCTTATAAGAATGTGATTGAATCTTATATAGACCATTCTAAGTTTCTGGCGGAAAGGTCGCGCTATTCTTCTTTATTCACACTTGAGATTACGGATTATAAAGGATGGGCGCACGGACTGAAGAAGGCGGGATATGCTACTGATCCTTCGTATGCCAACCGGTTGATTACTATAATCGAAACCTATGAGCTATATCGTTTTGATACGGAAGGTAAGAAGAGTAAGACTACGGTAACACCAAGGAATACCCACACTGTTCGCGCTACCCCATCGAATGCCATTCATGAGGTTTACTTATCCAATGATCTTGCCTACATACGTGCCAGAAGAGGAGATACCTTCGATAAGCTTGCGAAAGAGTTTAATATCAGTGCCAGTAAACTGCGTAAATACAACGATCTGCATAAAGGATATACCTTGGCTGATGGTGATATAGTGTACCTGCACTCCAAACGTACAAAGTCTAAACGATATGCCACATATGTGGTTCGTGATGGCGATTCCATGCACACCATCTCGCAACTATATGGTATCAAGCTAAAGTCTCTTTATAAGCTGAATAAGCTCGATCCCGAGGAATATGTTCCGCAAATAGGGGCGGTGTTGCGTTTACGGTAATATTAGGTAAGTAAGTACTATAAAAAGAGAGCTCCACACTCGTGGAGCTCTCTTTTTATATTAATGATCGCAATGCGATTTATTCTTAAACAGCTATTCTTATGATAATGCGGCGATTGCGGCGCCAATAAGGTTGGGGTTCTTCATTTCGTCGATGATCGCGACAGTGACACCTTCGGGCAGCAGGCTGTTGAGTTCTTTTTCAACCAATGCTTTGTAGGGTGTCTGTTTGCTTTCATCTTTTCCCCAGAATACGCTTCCGTCGGCCGCCAGGCAGATCCTTTTTGCAGAGGGGTTCTGGGCAAGTATGACCTGTACCACTCCCTGGATGGATGCGGCCACAAGTTTTGCAGATCTTTCATAGATTGCTTGCGCGATGGTTGCATGGGCTTCGGGATATTTCTCGGGATTGTTGACCATCTGGGCCAGATCTCCTCCGTCGAAGTTGTGTTTGATCTTTTCATGCATAAAGGTAGTCTTGAAAAGTTCGCCTAGATATCCGCCGGATACTGCTTTCTCAAAGCGTTGTGAGCCTTTGTTGTTCGACATGGCATCCACCAGCCCATCAATGACAGTCAGGTAAGGGGGGATGAAGTTTCCACTTTCAAGGTTGATTGGGATCAGGTCGGTGTCTTTGCTGTTTAGTTTCTCAATTTTGTTGAGAGGCATCAGGCAGGCCATGTTTGTACCGGTTCCCACAATTAAGCCGATATAGGCATCGTAACCGGTGGCGCTGAGTCCGGCAAACAGACAAGCTACAGTGTCATTAATCACTTTAATGCCGGTAAACTTTGTTTCTACGGCTTTCCGGTTGTTGAGGTATTCGATGAAGGGCTCTCCTACGGGGTTGTCTATCATACCTGTAACTTTGATTCCTTTCGTCCAACGAAGGAGGATTGCATCGCCATTCAAGCGGGATGCGGCAGGGTATGAGAAGCAATATCCCACTTGAGTTTCTTTTCCGTTCAG
This sequence comes from Bacteroidaceae bacterium, assembly GCA_031552405.1. Lineage (GTDB taxonomy): Bacteria > Bacteroidota > Bacteroidia > Bacteroidales > Bacteroidaceae > UBA1794. Next base: position 3,472 of record JAVBMN010000034.1, read on the forward strand.
GCTTTTCAGCTTACTGATGGTATTAGCCATCGCATTAAATAAATCTTCTCGTTTGAATGTAGCGGTTGTTTCAGCCGACAGGAGCGTTTGAACCGGCCCTTCGATGAGCGATGGCTCTCCGTCTTTGAATTCTATGACAGACGCTCTGAAATTTGTTCCACCCCAATCCAAGGCCAGAACTCTCTGATCTTCTATCTCTTTCTTGTTGGAATGGATATGGGTAGGGATATCCAGGATCTCGGCGCCTTCCTTTACTAGTCCTTCTTCAATTTTCTCTTGAAGATTGTTTGCGATTACTCTAAGTTCCTCTGTGGTTAGTTCAAATACGTTTTTATCCATGGTTGATTATCTATAAATGTGAATTGAAATATTTTCTTTCGACAAAGTTATAAATCTTTTTGCTACTTAAAAAGAAAGGGCGAACTTTATTGTCCGCCCTTCTCTTTTACTTGATTTCGATTTCTTCCTTCATGTCAATTTCTTCGCCTTTCGTATCATAGAAGCGATACTCCAGGAAAGCTAATTTTTGATTGGGAACAATCTTAATACCGAATCCGTATTTCATTTGCCACTTCCTTCTCATGGATACAATTCCCTGATTGAGATAGGCAGACACATACGGATGGATGTGAAGTGTAAAGTTCCTTACCTTCAGTTTGTTGGCTAAGTAATCAATTTTATTGGCCAGTGTATCCGTGAAGAGGATGGAGGGTTGGATTTTTCCCGTACCGTGACAGGTGGGACAGTTTTCCATGGTTACTACATCCATAGCCGGGCGTACACGCTGGCGGGTTATCTGCATAAGTCCGAACTTGCTGAGGGGCAAAATGTTATGCTTTGCCCGGTCGTTTTGCATGTTCTTGCACATTCTTTCATAAAGCTTCTGTCGGTTGGCGGCATCACCCATGTCGATAAAATCGATAACGATGATTCCTCCCATATCGCGCAGGCGAAGTTGACGGGCCAGCTCATCGGCGGCGCCAAGGTTCACTTCGAGTGCATTCCCTTCCTGACTATTGGTTCCTTTGGCGCGGTTTCCGCTGTTTACATCCACTACGTGCAGCGCTTCTGTATGCTCAATGATGAGGTACGCCCCGTTCTTGTAGGAGATAGTTTTTCCAAAAGAGGATTTGATCTGTTTGGTGATACCAAAGTTGTCAAAGATAGGAAGGTTGCCTTTATAGTGCTTCACGATTTCAGCACATTCGGGCGCAATAAGTGTTACATAATCCTTTACCTCGGTATATACATCTTTGTCGTTCACATAGATGCTTCCGTAGGACGGATTAAACAGGTCGCGGAGTAAGCCTACGGTACGACTGGTTTCTTCGTGAATTATAGTGGGATATTTCTGTGCCTTTTGCACTTTGGTGATGGCATCTTCCCAATGTTTTACGAGAACCTTTAGCTCATTATCAAGTTCTGCCACGCGTTTTCCTTCTGCTACGGTGCGTACGATTACTCCGAAATTCTTCGGCTTAATGCTTTGCAATAGTTGCTTGAGGCGGGCGCGTTCAGCGTTTGATTTGATTTTTTGTGATACGGAAACTTTTTCATTAAAGGGTATTAATATCAAATACCGGCCGGCAAAGGATATTTCTGTGGTTAGTCGAGGCCCTTTAGTGGAGATGGGTTCCTTTACAATCTGTACCATCACTTCCTGTCCGCCTTTCAAGGAATTGGATATGCTTCCTTCTTTTTCCAGTTCGGGCAGGAGAGAGGTTTTAGATAGCGGGATGAGCTTTTTACGGTCGCTTAGGACTTGCTTTACGTATTTGTCTGCAGAATTAAAATGAGGACCTAAGTCAAGGTAGTGAAGGAAAGCGTCTTTCTCATGACCCACATCTACAAAACATGCATTCAGTCCAGGCATCAATTTCTTGACTTTGGCTAAATAGATGTTACCTACGGAGAAGGAGGCATTTTGCCCCTCTGACTGGAATTCTACCAGGCATTTGTCCTCCATCAGCGCGATGGATATCTCTTTCGGTTGTACGTCAACTACTAGTTCGCTATTCACAATTCTATTCCTTAATTATATTCCGCGCTTGATTTGAAGGGCGGAACTTGTTTCGGTAGACTCTTTCTAACAGGTCTTAAAGAAAAGAACAAACATTCAGACTATCAAGTCGGAAGTTTGCTCTTTTATTCCTTCTCACAAGTAAAAATTACTTCTTACTTTTATGTCTGTTCTTTCTCAGTCTTTTCTTACGCTTGTGAGTTGACATTTTATGTCTTTTTTTCTTCTTACCGCTTGGCATAGCTGTACAATTTATAATTAATATTAAGTTTAGATCTTACTTAGCAAGAGCTTCTACAAAGTCTTTTGCGGGTTTGAACGCCGGAATATTGTGCTCAGGAACAATAATAGTGGTATTCTTTGAAATGTTACGAGCGGTCTTTTGGGCTCTTTTCTTCACGATAAAGCTGCCAAAACCACGGAGGTATACATTGTCTTCAGCTGCCAATGAGTCTTTCACTACAGTCATAAATGACTCTACTGCGGTGAGTACTGTAGCCTTGTCAATACCAGTGCTACTTGCAATCTCCTTAACGATATCTGCCTTTGTCATAGTTATTTATTTATAAAATATATTTCGATTCTTTTTTTGCTAATGGCCTGCAAATATACGCCTTTTTCCAGTTCCAAAAAAATATATGCTTAAGTTTTTGCAAAAAAAGAGCTGGCTTTGAGTCCCTTCTTGTACTTTTGCACTAAAAATAGTCGTATGAGTAGGTTAGCTTCCACATTGATAGATTGGTACTCTGTTCACAAGCGCGAATTACCCTGGCGCGAAACGAAGGATCCGTATTGCATCTGGATCTCTGAAATAATATTACAACAGACCCGTGTAGTGCAGGGGTATGATTATTACCAGCGTTTTATGCATCGCTTTCCTACTCTTCAATCCCTGGCGGACGCTTCTGAAGAGGAGGTGCTAAAGCTTTGGCAGGGTCTGGGTTATTATTCACGTGCCCGAAATCTCCATGCAGCCGCACAAAGTATGGCGGAGAATGGTTTTCCGGCTACATACGATGAAGTTCGTGCGCTTCGGGGAGTAGGCGATTACACTGCGGCGGCAATCTGTTCGATGGCATACGAGCTCCCTTATGCTGTGGTGGATGGAAATGTGTACCGTGTGCTGGCCCGTTATTTTGGCATAGATACGCCTATTGACAGTACGCTGGGTAAAAAGCAGTTTGCCGCCCTGGCTCGTGAACAACTGGATGAAAAACGTCCGGGGCTTAATAACCAGGCCATTATGGATTTTGGGGCTATGCAGTGCGTGCCAATGAGCCCTTGTTGTGCGGAATGTCCACTCTCTGATAGCTGTGCGGCCTATGCAGAGGGGTGTGTGACTGAGCTGCCGGTAAAGCAGCGTCGCACCCAGGTTACGGATCTATACTTTCATTACCTGTATGCGCGTAGCGGCGAATATACCTTTTTGAATAAGCGTACGGGGAGAGGTATCTGGCAAAATCTATATGAATTGCCTTTGGTAGAAGGGCTCGCGCCCCTGTCTCCGGAGGAATTCCTGGCCAGTGAAGAATTTCTCCGCCTCTTTGACGGTTCTGCCGAACTGTCGGAATCCACGTTGCGTGTGGTGTGTACCGGGCTAAAGCACCAGTTGTCACACCGCACGCTTCATGTGAATCTGTATGAGGTAACGCTGCCGGCAGGGAGTCGCTCCTTCTCAACATATCTGCGTGTCAGGGCAGATGAGGTGGAGCAATATCCGGTTCCCCGCCTGGTGGCCTTGCTGCTGGAGCAGCTTTAGAATATCCACATGATTCCGGTAGAGATGCCTTTCATCTCCGGCGAGTACGAAGTTTGGAGGATGGGGAACAACGTGTATTTAAAGTAAAAGCCTATTCCCCGGTATCCGATCAATCCCATAAGGTCTACGTTGACAGGGGTTTGATGCACACTCTTGCTGAAATCTTCGTACTCTTTGCCATCCAGTTCGTACTCCGTCTTTATGCTGCTGTATGTTTTGATGTTAAAGACAGCACCGGCCGACATGTAGAATTTTCCGCGTATCTGCGGGTTTTGCCATTCCAACAGCAGGGGGAAGGTGATGTCAAAGGTCTTCAGTCGCGAGTATTCAATATTGGCTCCTTCGGGATACTCTTCAATGCTTGTTTCGGTACCCTCCTTCACAAAACGGTATTTGCCATCCATTTTGTAGTTGCGCCAGTCGATCCCGATTCCGGATACAAGTCCCAGGCTGCGGCGGTTGATGGGAATGTGTAGTGTGGCGATGTTCCAGAATATTTCATAGGAGCTTCCGAAATCAGTCTTTACCCCTTCCGGACCATTCAGCCCTCCACGCCCGGTTTGTATGGCGTTACAGAAGCCAAATCCCAGTCCGCTCCAATGAGCGTCAAAGTGGTGCTGTTTCTTCTTTTTCTTTTTTGCAATGATATCCACAAAAGGGAAGTCAAAGCTGGCGTCCATGTGCCAAGTGGCCTTCTTATCGCCGTTTTCGCCGTAGCGGGCTTCGTAATAGGGTTTGTCCTCATTTTCGTCGCTATTATATACGACGACGGTTGTTTCCTTGCGGTCGCCCTTTATCACAACTTTTCGCTTGCTGTATACGATGGTGGTGTCACCGGCTGTTTCGGCATGTGCCATTGCGGTTGCTGCGGTTATGCCGACAAGCAGGAGTAAGGTGTACTTCTTCATGGTATTGTTATTTTTTCTTGTGAATAAATTCCTTGATGAGGGCATCCAGCTGTGTCTGTCCTTCGAGGTAGATGAGCGTAGCATCCCCCTTCCCGGTTCTGCGGAAGAGGATGAAGCGGTTGGGGCTGTCTTCTTCTTCTTTCAGCGGGGGGAGCTGATAATAGCAGGATACGAGGTTGTTGCCGGCTTTCATCTCTTCGACTCGTGTGGCTTGCGGCTCGTCGTTGCGCACCGCTTCCTCAAAGCGGTTGGCATCCTTGGGCAGGTTGTTCAGGGTGACGCTGTGGAAATAGGTCAGGTTATACGGCTTTAGCTTTTTCCCTTTCACTATTATCACCACTGCATTGTTATTGTCCTTATAACTGTTGTCCTTCAGGATTCGCTCAATGTTTAGTCCTTTTTGAGCAAAGGCTGCGGGCAGGCACATCCATACGAGGCACATTCCGGTAAGTATGGCCCGCAAGTATTTCTGCAAGACGAGCGTTGGAGGGTGAGGTAGAGGGCTTTTATGGTTCATAATCAATAGGGTTATTGGTTGGGTATGTTTTCATGCCAATCACTGAACATCTCTGTCAATTCCTGTGCTACGGATACTTCGCCGCCTGCCACTTCGTCGAAGGATTGCTGTATCTGCGCCTTCACCACTTCCGGCGAGGTGTATTTCTTGCCGTTGACATAGGCTACATATATGTTGTTGCGAGCGTAGTTAAGTTGCAGGCTCACCCCCGTACCTATTAATAGCAGGGCTATGGCAGCGGCTGCAACCCACCTCTTGGTAGTTTTTCTGGCGGGCAGGCTTCTTTGCTTTTCCAATGGGCCTGTTTGAGATGCAGTATGGTATCTTTTTCCGATTGCCAGGTATGACATCACCGCACGATGCTCCTCGTAACGGCTGTCGGCAGCGCCTTGGGAGAAGAGGAATGCTTCAAGTTCACGTTCTTCGGCGGCATTGGTCAGGCCTTCATAGTAGCGTTCGATCCTTTCGTTCCATTCCTCCGGAGAGAGTTGGGGCAGGATACTTCTGGTTATTGTTTCATTCTTTTTCATGTGTCAAGCGTATATATTGTTCCCGTATGGTTTTTCTGGCGCGGGAGAGGTTCATGCGTACGGCCGTGGCTTGCATTCCTTTCTCGCGGGCTATCTCTTCGATTTCCCGGCCTTCAAAGTCCTTCATATGCAGTATCTCGCGCTGCAAGGGGGTGAGGCGGCTTTCGATGATCTGCCGGATCAGGTTGAATTTCTCTTGTTGTTCCATATCTTCCTGTGCGGATTCGGTGAGGGGTGAGTCGCGGTCTGTATCCAGTTCATTCCACTGTATGCGCTTCTGTTTTCGCAGAGTATCTATGCAGATGTGCTTTACCGTGGTTACGGCCAGTGCAGAGGCTTCGTGCTCATCCTTGATCTTTTCCCGTGTGGGCCACAACCGACAGAATGCTTCCTGAATGGCGTCCGAGGCATCATCCTCGTCGTGGAGGAAGTGCTTGGTCATCCGGAGCAGGTTCTTTCGCAATTTGGTAAATGCGGAAAGCAGCGGTTCTTGACTCATATCGGGTGGTCTTCTTTTCTTTGTTTATAAGGGATAACGTGGAAACATAAAAAGTGTAACAGTAAAAGAGAAACTTTTTTCGCATACAACAAAACTTTTCACCCGGGTGAGGAATGCTTTTCACTTGGGTGAAAAGGTCTTCTCACGTAGGTGAAAAGCATTCCTCACCCGGGTGAAAAGCTTTGTTGTGTGCGTGGGATCATAAAATAGCCATTGCGAGCGGGCTCAGCAATGGCTATGAAAGTTTTATTTTAATTCGTTAATTTCTTACTCCTGCTTCTTGGCTTCTTCCCAAAGGACATCCATTTCGGCAAGAGTCATGGTTTTGAGGTCACGGCCTTGTTGCAGGGTGTGTGCTTCCAGGTAGTTAAAGCGGCGGATGAACTTCTGGTTGGTTTGTTCCAGTGCATTCTCGGGGTTGATGCCATACAGGCGTGCGGCATTAATGAGGCTGAAGAAGAGGTCGCCAAACTCGGCTTCCATCTTTTCCTTGTTCATGGCATCTACTTCGAGCTGGAACTCGCTGAGTTCTTCGCGTACTTTGTTCCACACTTCTTCACGCTTCTCCCAGTCGAAACCTACGTTGCGTGCTTTGTCCTGGATGCGATATGCTTTGATGAGGGAGGGGAGGGATGCGGGAACGCCGCTGAGCACGGTTTTGTTACCGTTCTTTTCCTTCATCTTAAGTTGTTCCCAGTTCTGGGACACCTGTCCGGCTGTGTCGGCCTTGGCATCGCCAAACACATGGGGATGGCGAAAGATGAGTTTCTCACAGAGGTGATCGCATACATCGGCTATATCGAACTCGTGTGTTTCAGAGCCTATCTTGGCATAGAATACTACATGCAGCAGTACATCACCGAGCTCTTTGCAGATGTCGGCCTTGTCGCTGCGGATAATGGCGTCGCACAGTTCATAGCACTCCTCAATGGTGTTGGGGCGCAGGCTTTCGAAGGTTTGTTTACGATCCCACGGGCACTTCTCACGCAGCTCTTCCATGACGGTGAGCAGACGGTTGAAGGCCTGCAGTTGTTCTTCGCGGGTATGTACCATTCTTATTTATTCTCTTCCTTGGCTACCATGTCTCCCTTTACTACAAGGCGTATGGTTTCTGTCAGGGCGTTGGAGCGTACGGTAATGGTTTTGGCAAATACGCCGGGGTATCTTCCGAATCCGTTATACGTTACTTTGATTGTGCCTTTGCCACCGGGCTTTATCTCGTCTTTGGGATATTCGGGGGCGGTGCATCCGCATGAGGCCTGTGCTTGTACGATGACAAGGGGTTTGTTACCGGTGTTGGTGAATGTGAACACGCAGCTTACGGTGGGGTTGCTTTCGGGAAATTTCCCGAAGTCGTGAGCTGTTTTATCAAATTCTATTTCAGCTCCGTCCTTCTTTGTCTGTGCAGAGATTACTCCTACAAACAAAACCATCAGGGTTAATAAGATTGTCCTTTTCATTTCTTTTCTCCTTCTTTTCTATATTATACGTTTAATGAATTCAGTTCGAGCAGGGCGTTGTATACCTCTGCTGTTTGCATGGCTAAAAAGCGTGGTGCATATTCTTCTAGTTCGTTTTGCGGACGAAATCCCCACAATACGCCGCAGGCTGTGACTCCCGCATTGCGGGCGGTGAGCATGTCCACTCCCGAGTCGCCCACATACAGGGTGTTCTCTTTCCCGGCTCCGGTGTCGCGCAGTATCTCATGTACGATGGCAGGATCGGGTTTGATGGGGATGCCTTGGCGTTGTCCTAGTACTTTTTCAAAAGAAATGCCGGGCAGCAGGGTGGCAATTACCTTGTCGGTAGCTTCCTGATACTTGTTGGAGGCCACGGCCAGTGAGTATCCTTCGTCCTGTAAGCGGCGTAGAAGCTCCGGGATTCCGGGGTAAGGCGTGCTGCGTTCTATATTATGCTGATTGTAATGAGGCAGGAAGAGTGTACGTATGCGCAGTATGTTCTCGGCAGTCCGTGCCTTGGCGGGTAGTGCGCGCTCAAAAAGCTTGTCGATGCCATTGCCCACAAAGAAGCGGAATTCTTCCTCTCGGTGGGTGGGGAAACCGCAGGCTTCCAGCGCGCAGTTGGTGCTGTAAGCCAAGTCGGCAATCGTATTGATTAGCGTGCCGTCAAGGTCGAAAATCACAAGCCTCTTCATGATAACCTCATTTTTTCATTGCAAAAGTACGGAAAAATCCAAATAAACATTTATTTTTGTGGCAATGAAACGATTATTATATGCTATATTAACCGTTTTTCTTATCCTTTTCACCGCTTGCAGTGAAAGCGACTACAAGAAAGCGCAGCAGCTGACTGATGCATTTGATGCCAGCTTTTTAAAAGAAAATCAAAGTGTAAAGGCTATAGGCAAGGTGCATTTGGACTCGGCTCGTATCGAGTACATTCATCTTGCTTCTACTCAGGAGGCTTTGCAGCGTGCCCGCCGCCTCTCGGAAGAAAACAAGCAGTGCCTGGATGCCTTGAAGCAGCCCGTAGTAAGTGAGGTGGCCTATCGCATCCTTACTAAGCAGTTGTGGGACACCGGTAAGGCAGTAGAAGAGCTGCAAAAGCAGCTGATGCAGGAAGAACGCACCTATAAGGCCCGTGTGCCAGGATGGATGACTTACCATCGCTTCCGTGTAGTAGGAAAAGACGGAAAGATGACACTTCGTCAATATATACTCTATTTTGACTTAACTGTAGATAGGATCAGCGGACTGGTGAACTTGAATGATTCCATACCCATCTATCGTCCTACAAAGAGTGAATAATAACATGTTCCACCCGTAAAGATATAGATCATGAATTTTTTAGATGACATATATGCCCCAATTGCACAATCAGTGGAATCTTGGAACTCTACGGAATTTGAAAAGATTCGGAGATTGGTAGAACAGGGACCCACAATCCTGAAGACTGATGAGCAGCTAGACTATTACCTGTACGCCTACTCGCAATCGCATGTGGCAAGGCTGGAATATGCTTTTTGTATGTTTCGGGAGTTTCAGGACTTTGATGAAGTACGTATTATAGACTATGGCTGTGGAGCTGGTCTTGCCGTAATGGCCTATCATGATTACCTGATAAGGCATGGCATCACGCAGCAGGTTAAGCAAATCATCCTGATAGACCCTTCCATTACGGCCCTGAGAAGGGCGGGAGAGTACTGTTGTCGCTTCTTTCCGGAGGCACGGATTGAAGTAACAGGAAAAGATATATCCATCCTTGCGGCCTCTCATATCAATTATTCGGAGAACCTTCCTACCCTGCATCTGTTCTCCAGTATCCTGGATATTGATACGTACGAACTGTCGCACCTGGCAGTTGTGATGAGGGAGCTTGTTAAGAAGAGTGATTATAATCAGTTTGTGTGCGTAAGCGCCTGCTACGGAGATAAAAATCCGAAGCAGAAGCGGATGGATCAGTTTTATCGTCGCCTGGAGGCAACTACCTCCTTCTGTACGGAGGATTTTGAAGAGGGGAAGTTTATTCCTGGTAAGGACTGGTCTTTGTCTATGCGCACCTTTGTGGTTGAAAGTGAAGAGTCGCAGAAAAGACGGGAAAGGGAAGAAGAAAAACGAATTGAGAAGAATGGCTTAAAAGACCGTTGGGCCGAAAAGCTGGCCGATTGCAACACGGTATCGGAGTGCGAGCTTTTTGCCTCAACCTGTCCCAAGGCGTATGAGGATTTGTTGGAAGCTGTTCAGCAAAAGAAAGAGGGTATTCTTCGTCAGCAGATATTAGAAACTAAACGCAGGGAACAGTGGGAGATTCGCCTGAAGCAGTGCGAAAAACAAGTGGATTATGAGCACTTTGTAAAGGTGTGTCCCAAAGACTATAACGACCTGCTGGTAGAAGCCATGAAGGAAGCGAGCCGCCTGGAGAAAAATACCGCCTCCCGTCTGTCCTTGTTCGACAAGGAAGAGTATTGGACACGCGAGTTGGAGAGGTGCCATTTGAAGGCAGATTATGAAGCTATCCTCCGGAAATGCCCTTCAAAGTATACGGAAGTGATCCGTATTGCTTCCTCTCGGGTGAAGGAGTTTGATTACTTAAGCGGACGAGAGAAGCTAGGCTGCAGGAAATGGTTTGTGATTATCATTATTGTAATACTGCTCCCCGTAATCCTGAAGTGGATCTTCTTTTAGCATAGCTGCCTGAGTTTTTTACTGTTCCCGTTTGCATGTGGCAGTTTGTTGCAGGTTGATGAATTGTGATGTTCTTATTGCTTTTTATACAATAAGGTTTGTTGTATTTTGTACAGAAAGGCCTGTGATTTCGGTCTTGTAGCGTATACAATAAGTTTCCTATTCTGTTTTCTGTCTACAATAAGAGTCTTAATTTGCATATTTTCAGCTTGTTATAAAGTTTGTTAATGTGCTTGTTTTTGCTTGTGTCTCTTGTTTTTCTTCCTACTTTTGCGGGAAAAGAAACTAATAACCATGAGTGAACTAACAGGAAAATCTCGTCCGGTGAATCCAAATGTCTCTGTAGATTGTGTAATTATCGGATATGACGGTGAACAGCTTAGCATTTTGCTGGTCAGTCAAAAAGATCATGAAGAGAAGAATGCTTCATGTGCCATGAAACTCCCCGGAAGCCTTATATATAATGATGAAGACCTGGATGAAGCCGCGCAGCGGGTGCTGCACGAGCTTACCGGCCTCACTAATGTGGCGATGTTTCAGTTTCATGCCTTCGGATCCAAGGACCGTACCCGTAACCCTAAGGATGTTAACTGGCTGACTCGTTTTCATCAACTGGCCTCGGACGTAGAGCGCATCGTTACGGTGGGCTATTTTTCGATGCTTAAGATTCACTCCCGTTTGGAGCCTCTCTCCCCTCGTTATGAAGCTTGTTGGGTGCCGTGGAAGGAGGTGGGCGAGCTGGCATTTGACCATAATGAAATCATAACCTGTGCCGTGAAATATGTGCGCGAGTATGTAGAGAGCAATCCGATTGTGTTGTTCAACCTGCTGCCCCGTAAATTTACTGCGTCCGAGTTGCGCCATTTGTATGAGGTGGTGTATGACCGCAGCTATGATGTGCGCAACTTCCACAAGAAGATTTCCATGATGGATTATGTGCTGCCTCTTGAGGAACGGCAGTCGGGAGTGGCCCACCGTGCCGCCCGCTATTATCGGTTTGATAAGGTAAAATACAACAGGTCTTTTCGTAAAATCAATTGAATATGTATCTATTAGGATATGACATTGGCAGCTCATCCGTAAAGGCGAGCCTGGTGGATGCCATGACAGGCAAGGTACTTGCCACAGTGTTTAACCCCAAAGTAGAGATGGCAATCCATGCTGTACAGGAAAGTTGGGCCGAGCAGGATCCTGCGTTGTGGTGGGAGAATCTGAAGCTGGATACTCAGGAGCTGTTGGCCCAAACGGGTATACGGGGCGAAGAGATTGCCGCCATTGGTATTTCCTACCAGATGCACGGTCTGGTGTGTGTGGATCAGGCGCACAATGTGTTACGACCAGCCATAATCTGGTGTGATTCCCGTGCGGTGCAAACCGGCAACCGGGCTTTTGAGGAGCTGGGCACTACCCACTGCCTGAGCCACTTGCTGAACTCCCCCGGAAACTTTACAGCCTCTAAACTGGCTTGGGTAAGGGAGCATGAACCGCAGGTGTATGAGAAGATCCATAAGATTATGCTGCCTGGCGATTACATAGCCATGCGACTTACCGGAGAAGTATGTACCACCATTTCCGGGCTCTCGGAGGGTATGTTCTGGGATTTTAGCGAGAACCGTACTGCTCGCTTCCTGTTGGATTACTATGGGATAGAGGAAGATAAATTGCCCTCCATTGCGCCTACTTTTGGCGAACAAGGCCGGGTTTCGGCTGTTGTAGCTGCTGAACTGGGACTTAAGGAAGGCATACCGGTGACATATCGCGCCGGTGATCAGCCCAATAATGCATTATCTCTTAACGTATTTGAGCCGGGAGAGATAGCTTCTACCGCAGGTACTTCAGGTGTGGTGTATGGGGTGAACGGAGTGGTGAATTATGATCCGCAGAGCCGGGTGAATACCTTTGCACATGTCAACCATTCTGTAGAGCAGACTCGTCTCGGTGTATTGCTGTGCATCAACGGAACGGGCTGCCTCAACTCCTGGATGCGCCGTACCGTGGCCTCTGAGAATATGGATTATGCCGCAATGAATGAAGCAGCCGCGAAAGCTCCCATTGGGAGCGCCGGTGTTACGGTTCTCCCCTTTGGTAACGGGGCGGAACGCATGCTGGGCAATCAGTCTTCCTCCTGCATTGTGGAAGGGGTGAACTTCAACCTTCACAACCGCAGCCACTTGTTGCGCGCTGCTCAGGAGGGTATTGTTTTTTCCTTTAAGTACGGCATTGATATTATGCGCGGTATGGGTATGGAGGTGAAGAAGATTCACGCCGGACAGGCCAACATGTTCCTCAGTCCCATCTTTTGCCAGACCTTGGCCGGAGTGAGTGGAGCCACGATAGAATTGTATGATACGGATGGCTCTGTGGGTGCTGCCCGTGGAGCAGGCTTGGGGCTGGGGGTATATGCTACGCCCCGCGAGGCTTTTTCTATGTTGCAGTGTAAACAGGTAATAGAGCCGGATACCCAAAATGCCGACTTGTATCATGCTGCTTATGAAAGATGGTGCTCTGTTTTGCAACGGATGCATCCCAATAAATAATACACTAATGGTAAATAGATAAGAATAAAATGGAAACAAAAACGTATTTTCCCACCGTGGGAAAGATTCCTTTCGAAGGAAAAGAGAGCAAGAACCCGATGGCATTTCGTTATTACGATGCAGAAAAGGTAGTAATGGGCAAGCCCATGAAAGAATGGCTGAAGTTTGCGATGGCCTGGTGGCACACCTTGTGTGCAGAGGGTGGCGATCAGTTTGGCGGATCCACCAAAGAGTTTCCCTGGAATGGTGCTCCTGACCCTGTTCAGGCTGCAAAAGAAAAAATAGATGCCGGATTTGAGTTTATGCAGAAAGTAGGCATCGACTATTTCTGTTTCCATGATGTAGACCTTTGCGATGAGGCGGCTACTATCGAGGAGTATGAGGCCAATATGAAAACCGTGGTGGCCTATCTCAAGGGAAAGATGCAGGAAACAGGTCTTAAGCTGCTGTGGGGTACTGCCAACGTATTCAGCCACAAGAGATATATGAACGGCGCAGCTACCAATCCTGATTTTGACGTAGTGGCCCGTGCCGCCGTTCAGATTAAGAATGCCATTGATGCTACCATTGAACTGGGTGGTACCAATTACGTGTTCTGGGGTGGCCGTGAAGGATACATGTCCCTGCTGAATACGGATCAGAAGCGCGAAAAGGATCACCTCGCCATGATGCTGACCAAGGCCCGTGATTATGCCCGTGCCAAAGGCTTCCAGGGAACTTTCCTTATCGAGCCCAAACCCATGGAGCCCACCAAGCATCAGTATGATGTGGATACAGAGACAGTGATCGGCTTCCTCAAAGCCCACGGTCTCGACAAAGACTTTAAAGTAAACATAGAGGTGAATCACGCTACCCTGGCCGGGCACACCTTTGAACATGAACTGGCTGTGGCTGTGGATAACGGCATGCTGGGATCCATTGATGCCAACCGTGGCGATTATCAGAATGGCTGGGATACCGATCAGTTCCCCATCGATCAGTTTGACCTGATACAGGCTATGATGCAGGTGATACGCAACGGCGGACTGGGTAATGGCGGTATGAACTTTGATGCCAAAACACGCCGCAATTCTACGGATCTTGAGGATATTTTCATCGCTCACATCGCCGCCATGGATGTCATGGCCCGCGCACTGGAAAGTGCTGCTGCACTGATAGAAGAATCGCCTATGTGCCAGATGTTGAAGGATCGCTATGCTTCTTTTGACTCCGGAAAGGGGAAAGATTTTGAAGAAGGAAAGCTCTCGCTGGAAGAGCTTGTGGGGTATGCCAAGAGCAAAGGCGAGCCCGCCCAGATCAGCGGAAAGCAGGAACTTTATGAAGCAATTCTGAATATGTATTGTTAATTAAGGGTATTAGCCGTACTTTTGCAAAGGATATGCCTCACATGGGGGATATCCTTTGTTTTATGTATAGGCTATGATTTCAATTCTTATATCTGACGAGATACGTAAGGCATGCCCCGCTTTTGCCGGAGCAGCCCTTGTGGCACGGGTCAGGAATACCCCGTTTTCTGAAAGTTTGTGGCAGCACATCAAGCGTTTCTCCGTCGGGTATCGCTCTCGTTACACGGTAGATTCCATCAAAGATATGCCTTCCATCCAGGCTACCCGGGCTGCCTATCGCCGCTGCGGGAAGGACCCCAGCCGATATCGTCCTTCGGGTGAAGCACTCTGTCGCAGGATCTTGCGTGGCTTGCCCCTTTATCAGGTGGATACATTGGTCGATCTTATCAACCTGGTATCTATTGCCACCGGCTATTCCATAGGTGGGTTTGATGCAGATCGTATCGTGGGCGGTACACTGACATTAGGCATCGGCCGGGAAGGCGAGCCTTACGAAGGAATTGGACGTGGCCTGTTAAATATCGCAGGAATGCCTGTGTATCGTGATGCGGAAGGAGGAATAGGAACACCTACCAGCGACCATGAGCGTACGAAGCTTTCTGTAGATACCATCCACCTGCTTACCCTCATTAATGGATACAGCGGTAAAGATGGCTTAGAAGAAGCTGTGCAAATGATGCGTCAGCTCTTGGAAGAGTATGTATCGGCAGTGGAAGTAGAAGTTTTTTATTTTTGACTTTTATCGCATCTTCCCAATAAAACAGTATATTTGTGAACTAATAAATCGATATCTTATGAAAAAAGCATTTCTTTTAGTTGTATTAGTTCCCCTTTTCTCTTTTGGGCAGAGTAAGCTTAGCTATAAAGTTTTTTATGATCGCAATCTTGAAAAAAACGGAATGAAGGTTCAGCTTACTTATAACAGTGGAGTGAATACGACCTCCACAGCGTTTCATTATGTGAATAATAATTGGGGAGAAGACAATCTGTTTAACTGCCTTATTATTCCGGAGAAAGAAAATCCGAATATCTCATTTACAAAAAATCAGAGAAACAATCAAATCAATATCAATCACCCGCAGCAGGAGAAAGTAACCCTGGCCTATAGGATTAAGCAGGATTATGTGGAGCCTAACTATTATATATTCCACCGTCCGAACATCCGAAATAAAAGTTTCTATATTTACGGCTGGAGTTTATTCCTTATACCGGAAGCTTTTAATAAAGCACCTCTTGATACGGAAGTTGAGATAGAGGTTGAATGGGTAGGGTTTCCAAAAGATTTTAGGATCCATAATACGTATGCATCGCAATCAGCAAAGCAAACTATAAAGACACCACTTTGGAAAGGGCTTTTCCAATCGCTTTTTGTGGGTGGAGACTATAGAATTTCCAAATTTGAGTGCCACGGGAAACCTGTTTATTTTGCTGTAGAAGGTAATTGGTATAATGGTTTCACAGACGAGTTTTTGCGTTCTAATTTTGAAAAAGCAGTCACATCACAGCGTGATTTCTGGGAAGATTATGGGCAAGACTATTTTACCCTTATTATGACTCCCACTGTCTCGCAAGGTGATAGTCTTTATCGAGGCACAAGTAATAGCGGCACTGCCTTGCGAAATGCTTTCGTGGTACATGGTACAAACAATCCATTTAACAACAAAGAATCTTTCATTTACCTGTTACATCATGAATTGATGCATGAATGGATCGGGCACAAGATTTCTTATAAGCATGATGATAATTTAGGGAAATGGTTTAAAGAAGGCTTTACAGAATACTATGCGTACAAGAATATGCTGAGAGTGCAGACCCTTACTTTGGAGGAGTATGTAAATACCTTTAATAAGAAGATCATTGAGGCTTACTGGAAGAATCCAAAGAAGAATATCCCAAATTATAAAATAGGAGACGATTATTGGAGTGATAATAATGTAAATAAAGTAGCCTATAAGCGTGGGGCTATTTTTGCTTTTTGGTTGGATAATCAGATCCTTTTGAAAAGTAATTACACAAAATCCCTTGACAACTTAATGCGGGATCTATTGGAATATTGTGTTAAAAACAATGCTCAATATACCGATGAACTATTTGTGGAATTTGTGAATAACTATCTAAATAGGGATATTACCTATTTTTTGCAAAAGCATCTTATTTGCGGAGAAGATATAAATCTTGTCAAGGAAAGATGGATTGAAGGCTTCAAGTTTGAACAGACCGACCAGAATATCCCCAAGCTTATTTTTACACAGGAAAACGAAAGTAAGTATTTACTAAAATAAGCAGGAATATTTGATGATAGCCTACTTCTGAGTTTTGGTAGAGAGGGCAACTGGTTTGGTTGCTGCGGTGGCCGGTTTGGAAGTTTCGGCTACGGGCTTAATAGGATCTATCGGTTTTACATCAATAAAACTGGCATGTTTGGTGCATTCCAGACAGCGCTTTTTAAGCTGCTGCTCCTTCATGTTGAAGATGATGTGCGGGTTGATATGCTCTCCATTGATGCGTACCTCGAAATGAAGATGATCAGTAGTGGCGCGTCCCGTGCGGCCCATTAGTCCGATCGGATCTCCGGCTCGTACCATATCGCCTACTTTCACTAGGTTTTTGCTGTTGTGGCTGTACACGGTTTCCAGACCATTGACGTGGCGTATCACCACCAAATTTCCATATCCGGAGTAGGGTTTAGCCATACGCACGGTGCCACGGAAGGCTGCGTATATGGTATCATTGGCTTTAGTCTTGATGTCAATTCCGGTATGAGATGGGCGACCACCGGCTTTTCCATAGTCTGATATAACCTTGGCACCTGGCACCGGAAAGAACCAATCGTTCGTTCCAAGCCGGTTGAACTCAATAATAAACTTGTTGGAATTGGTAAATAACCCCGGCGTTTTTACCTTGACATGCTCCGTCTCAAAGGGAGTAAACTGCTTATCCGGCTCTACAGCATGAATGGTTACAGGCAGCGCAATTACGCATAACAATAGAGGGATACACAGTTTGAGGATATGCATGGTATTCAACGGGTATTAAAGTGAAAGGGTACAAATATATAAAATAGTATAAAATCAGGCAAGGATTTCTTTCTTTTTCTTCTTTCTTAATTCCGAAAAGAGACTCTGAACGGCAAAAAGAAATCCGCATGGATCGTTATGATCCATGCGGATTTTATGCTTAGAACAGTACTGGTTGGCTATTTTTTAGAGCCTTGTTGACGCTTTTTGGTTGCGTCTTCCTGCTGGCGTTGCATCTCTTCAATACGTGCCATGAGTCCGCTTTTCTTTTTGGGTTTGGCGGTGGCGGCATATTGGTTAAGTTTGGCCAGTAGCTTCTCGTCCTTCACGGTTTTACGCAGCACGATGATGGTCAGGATGCTGATCAGGGAGGAGAGAAGGTAGTAATAGTTCAAACCGGAGGCATAGTCGTTCAGGATGAAGATAAACATCACGGGCATAATGTACATCATGAGCTTCATGCCGGGCATTTGCTGCTGGCCGGTGTCTTGCTGTGACATGTTATACTTGGTGTTCAGGATGTTACAAACGGTCATCAACAAGCAGAACAAGCTGAGGTGGGTGCCCAGGAAGGGGATGTGCATGCCCCAATGTATGAGGTTGTCATATGTGGACAAGTCGTCGGCCCACAGGAAGCTTTGCTGACGCAGCTCGATGGCGGTAGGCACAAACATAAACAGGGCAAAGAGTATGGGCATTTGCAGGATCATGGGCAGGCATCCGCTCATGGGACTTACGCCATACTTGTTGTACATGGCCATGGTTTCTTGCTGTTTCTTCAGGGCATCTTCTTTGCGGGGGTACTTCTTGCCCAGTTCTTCGATCTGGGGTTTGAGTACGCGCATACGTGCGGAAGAGATGTATGATTTATACGTAAGCGGGAATATCAGCAGCTTTACGATGAGGGTCATGAGGAGTAGCACCATACCCATTCCGAGGCCCAGTTTGGAGAGCCAGTCGAAGAGGTTGATGGTAAAGATCTGGTTGATCCATCGCAGGACAGGCCAGCCCAGGTATACCAGCTTGTCCAGATCCAGTTTCTCGGCACGGTCACTGTCATACGCCCTAAGCGTTTTGTAGTGATTGGGGCCGAGGTAGAAATGGAACTGCGAGGGCTGTACTCCTGTGGGGTCAAAGGCGGTGCGCATTTCTGAAGAGTAGCTCTTCAGGTATCCGCTTCCTTCGTTTTCCATGCGTGAGCGAAGCTGAGGGGACACAAAGCCCTTGTCGGCAATCAATACGGAAGAGAAGAACTGGTTTTTATAAGCTATCCAGTTGGCGCTTTCATCCAGGTTGGAATCTTCACTTTTTGACTCGGACAGGTTGCTTGTACCGTTTGCTGTCTTGTAGGTGACGTTAGAATACCGGTTCTCGTAGGAATATCCGCGTTCCAGCTGACGGATCTTCTGTTTCCACAGCACGGATACTTCATCCGTGCCGGGGGTAAACACCCCGCTCATACCCACAGCCTGTACAGTAAAGTCGACCATGTAATTATTGGGTTTGAGACGGTAAATGAAGTCTATGTAGCTCTCCTCATTGGCCTTGAGGCGCATGGTAACGGAGGAATCCGTAGCGTTGACAGCCTCAAAATTGTGCATGCCGGTGGAGATGGTACCGTCTTTGTATTTAAGCTCGAAACTAAGCATGCCATCTTTCTCATCAAAGAGAGTGAGGGGTTGCTTCTGTTGGTCATTATACTCCTTAAGTACGGCTTTACAGATGCGGCCTCCACGGCTTCCGATAGTGATCTTCATCACTTCGTTTTCCAACGTTACATTTGTTTCTTCCCCTTGCAAAGTAGAATGAAAAAGGGAGGTCGAGTCGATCTTTGCCACTGCCTGACGTTCCTGGGCATTGGCCATTAGGATAGAGTCTTGTTGGGCTTTTACTGCGATCTTTTCATTTTCCACGCGGATAGAGTCTGCGTACCGTTGTTGGATAGCTATGTCCTCGGCAGATGGCTGCGACAGGTAGGAAAATGCTACCAGCACCACGGCCATCAGAGCAAATCCGGTGATTGTTCTTTTGTCCATTATTTAGTTACGTTTATTCTTAATTTTGTTTAGAGATGGCTGCTTTGATAAATGCAAGGAAAAGTGGGTGAGGGTTGAGCACGGTGCTTCCATATTCGGGGTGGAACTGTGTACCTACGTACCAGGTCAGTGCGGGCACTTCGATGATTTCCACCAGTCCCGATTCGGGGTTTATGCCTGTACAGTTCATACCGGCTTTTATGAATTCGTCGGCATACGCATTGTTGAACTCATAACGATGGCGGTGGCGTTCCTGTATGTGTTCCTTTTGGTAGGCTTTATAGGCCTTGGAACCTTTGCTTACGGAGCACTCGTAAGAGCCCAGTCGCATAGTGCCTCCCATGTCGGTTACTGCCTTTTGTTCCTCCATGAGGTCTATGATGTTTTGCTTGGTTTTTTCGTTGAATTCCAAAGAATTAGCTTCAGTGTATTCTAATACGTTGCGGGCAAATTCAATGGCCATGCATTGCATGCCGAGGCAGATCCCGAATGTAACCTTATCGTGGGTGCGGGCATATTCGGCAGCGATAAATTTGCCTTCCACGCCGCGTGAGCCGAATCCGGGGCAGATCATGATACCATCCGCATGTCCCAGCTTCTCGGCTACATTTTCTTTGGTGATGTTTTCGCTTTGTACGCTTTCAATCTTTATCTTACGATCGTTGTAGGTAGCGGCCTGAGAGAGGGCTTCCAAGATAGACTTGTAGGCATCCTGCAGTTCTACGTACTTTCCAACCAGTGCGATGGTAACCTCTTTAGTGGCTTTTTCACGACGGCAGAGGAAGTCGCGCCAAGGCTTCATCTCGGGTCTTTCGCCTATGGGTAGTCCCATCTTTCGCAGGATGGTTTCATCCAAGCCCTGCTCTTGCATCTTCAGGGGTACCTCGTAGATGGTAGGGCAGTCTACCGACTGTACTACCGCATCTGCCTCCACATTGCAGAAGAGGGCGGTCTTCTGGCGCAGGCTTTCGCTTAGTTCGTATTCAGAACGAAGCACCAGAATATCGGGTTGGATACCCAGTGAAAGCAATTCCTTTACAGAGTGTTGGGTGGGCTTGGTCTTCAGCTCTTTGGCTGCTGCCAGAAAGGGCACATAGGTGAGGTGTACACACAAGGCGTTATGTCCCAGCTCCCATTTCAGCTGGCGCATGCTTTCCAAGAAGGGGAGCGATTCAATATCGCCCACAGTACCGCCGATTTCAGAAATTACAAAGTCGTATTTGTATTTACTGCCCAGCATCTTCACGTTTCTTTTGATCTCATCGGTGATGTGTGGGATCACTTGTACGGTTTTACCTAGAAAGTCGCCACGACGTTCCTTGTCGATTACATTCTTATAGATGCGTCCGGTGGTAATACTATTTGCCTTCTTGGTTTCGATGCCAAGGAAGCGTTCGTAATGGCCCAAATCAAGGTCGGCCTCGTGGCCGTCCACAGTTACATAACATTCTCCGTGCTCATAGGGGTTCAATGTACCCGGATCAATATTGATGTACGGGTCAAATTTCTGAATGGTTACGTTATAGCCTCTGGCCTGCAATAATTTGCCGATGGACGATGAGATGATTCCTTTTCCCAATGAAGAGGCAACGCCACCGGTTACGAAGATATACCTAGTTTCTCCCACAATAGTGTTATTTAATATTTACGGATTACATGAGCCGCATGGCAAACCATACTGCTTCAAGCAGGCAAAAATACAAAAAAAAGAAAAATTAGCCTGCCTTTTACCTGAAAAATGTATTAAATATAATAAAAGCGATAGTAAGGACAGGCTTTTTGATGCGATGCCTCGTTTTTTAGCTTACGAAATGCTATTTTTGCAAAAAAAAGCGTGAATTGAGTTATGAATAGGTGTGTTTTCTTGTGTGTGGTGGTGTGGAGTTTACTGATTCCGGGGCTTGTCAAAGCAGGCGATTCTCTACAGAGATATCCACATAGCAGGCACAGCGAGATGCTTCAGCAATACCGTGATTCTTTGCGGCTCGACTTGTTTGGGGAGCAGTATCGTGCACATTTGGACAGCATCTGGCAGGCGGTATCGTATGAAGACCCTCTTAATTATCTTTTTCCGAAGGATATAGAGCTGGATGGGTCGTACTACAAATTGTATCTTCCCGTGACTTTTTATAAAGAGGCTGTGATGCGATGGTATGCTCCAGCGAAGGAGAAGTTCAGTCTTTTGAAGCCTGTAGAGTCGTCCTCTCTGTTGCAGGTTGATGATTCGGTCTTTAGTCATTTCGTCCAGGTGAATGATTTCATGAATCAACACCTCTTCCAATTGTATTCTAATAATTCCGGAGCGATAGAGAAATGGGATTCTAAAATTGAAGAACTCAAGATCTATAACTTGGAGGGCAGCGAGTTGGTGAAACCCAAAGTGAGTATCTTGGATATCTTTAAGCCGGAAGAGATAGCGCCAAAGCCGGAGAAAGCGCCTGAGCGGGTAGGCGGATTGATAAAGCCGCGCCTGTGGCGAACATACGGAAATGGATCCATCAACTTCTCACAATTGCACATGTCGGATAACTGGTATCAGGGTGGCGATAACAATATGAACTTGTTGGGCTATTTTATTATCAACTTTAACTACAAGGATCCCAAGGGCATACAGTGGGATAACTATCTTGAGATTCGCGAAGGACTCAATACTACGCCCAATGATACGCTGCATGATTATCAGATAAATACCGATCTCTTTCGCTTGAATAGTAAAGTGGGTATCAAGGCTATAAACCGCTGGTATTATACATTCGCCACACAGTTTACCTCGCAGTTCTTTACGAATTATCATACAAATACGATGAATAAGAAGTCCTCCCTGTTTTCGCCCGGATATCTGTCGGTCAGTCTTGGTATGGACTATAAGCTGGAAAAGAAGAAGATCAACCTCTCCGTGTTAATGGCGCCGCTGACCTATAATCTGAATTTTGTGAAAGACGGAGATGTGGATGAAACGAAGTTTGGAATAGAGAGAGGAAAGTATTCAATGCATAAGTACGGTTCGCAAATCGAGTCGCGCGCCAGCTGGAAGATATTTACTTTCCTCACTTATAACGGATACCTGAAAGTGTTTACCAACTATGAAGGCGTAGTGGGTAATATGGAAAACACGTTCGAGTTCCGAATCAACAAGTACTTTACTACAAGCTTCTTCTCTCAGATCCGCTTTGATGATAACGTAAAGCGAAAAGAGGACCAAAGTTATTTTCAGTTTAAAGACATTTTCAGTTTTGGAGTGGGTTATAAGTGGTAATTCTCTCTCTGTAAGCTGTTTGCAATATTCGTCATCCGATCCGGAATTACAGGCCTGCGTATAGATACTCGTAGGCCTGTGTTTTATCAATCTCAGGCCTGCATTTCAAAAACCCAGGCCTGAGATTTTTTTTGTGCAGCGCGCAGCGGGAAAAACTGATACGCACCAGTTTTTTAAAGAAACATTCTGCCTCCACGGTTCCACTCTTTCCTGTTTCACTGCTTTCACGTTTCACCAAAGCCTCCACGTTACCGGGATTTTTGAACGTTCCACTCTGAAACCCTTTGTCACAAGCTGTTTCAGACAGTCGTGGAACGTGGAGGCTTTGTGCAATAAAGTTCAAAAGCAGCACGTGAAGTGACGAAAAACCGTATTTTCCTATTATTTTCCTCCAAAATACAGTATATTTGTATCTGAATTGTAATGTGAACATTGCAAAATGGGAGAAATACTACATCGTGGAGTGGTGCAAAAAACGTTGAATGGACGTGTTTGGGTACAGATTGAGCGCGGCTCGGCCTGTGGCGCATGCGCGGCAAGTAAGTTTTGCACAGCTTCGGATTCCCGGCAAGAGAGTATTGAAATAACTGATAACTCGCGCAAGTGGACCGAAGGCGAAAAGGTGCAGGTGCGCATCTCCACCTCGCTGGCGGGGATGGCAGTGGTATGGGTGTATCTGATCCCTTTACTGCTGCTATTGGTTACATTATTCGCTGTAATTCATTTTACAACGAATGAAATCTATGCCGCACTGGCCTCGTTGGGAGTGCTTGTAGTATATTATGGAGTGCTTTATTTGTGCAACCCCTGGTTGCAGCGTAAAGCGCATTTTTCATTAACCTTATTATGACCTGAAATGACAGAAATAATTGTGACGGTAGCCCTGTTGGGGGCTATAGGCCTGGTGCTGGCAGTGATTTTATTCCTTACTTCCAAGGGCTTTGCCGTGTATATAGATCCCCGGGTAGGTCAGGTGGAAGAAGTGCTTCCTAAAGCCAACTGCGGGGGGTGCGGATATCCCGGCTGTTCCGGCTTTGCTGATGCCTGTGTGAAGGCTGACAACCTGGACGGAAAATACTGCCCCGTAGGCGGGCAGTCTGTGATGGATAAAGTAGCTGCGGTGTTAGGGATGCAAGCCGTAGCGGGCGAGCCCTCGGTGGCGATAGTCAGATGCCAGGGCAGTTGTCAGTTGCGCCCGGTGACTAGCCATTATGAGGGAATCCGAACTTGCAATACGATGTCTTTGCTGTATGCCGGCGAAGCGGCTTGCAGCTGGGGGTGCCTGGGCTCTGGCGATTGTGTGGCGGTTTGTAAGTTTGATGCCATCCGCATAAATGCTGTGACAGGCCTTCCGGAAGTGGATGAATCGCTCTGTACGGCCTGTGGAACTTGCGTGAAAGCCTGCCCGCGAAATATCATTGAGATATGCCCCAAAGGGCCACTTTCTTCCCGCGTGTATGTGGGATGTATGAATAGAGACAAAGGTCCGGTAGCCGGGAAGGTATGTAAAGTGTCCTGTATCGGTTGTGGGAAGTGTGTAAAGGTGTGTGCCGATGAGGCTATTGTAGTAGTAAACAATCTGGCTTATATAAATCCTGTAAAGTGCAGCCGCTGCGGAAAGTGTGTGGCGGCCTGCCCTAAACAATCCATCTGCGCCGTAAACCTGCCGCAGGGCAACGTGCAAGAACCAGTGGAGGGGATAGAAGCCGTATTAAAGAGCTGAATTCATGAAGACATTTCGTATTGGCGGAGTACATCTGCCCGACAATAAATTATCCGCAGGCAGCCCCATTCGTTCTCTTGAATTGCCTGCTCAGGTAGTGGTGCCCCTCGATCAGCATCTGGGTGCTCCGGCTAAAGCCTGTGTGGCGAAAGGCACCCTCCTGAAGGTAGGTACGTTGATAGCTGAGCCTGTTGGTTTTGTATCCGTGCCTGTTCATTCGCCTGTTTCGGGTACGGTGGCCAAGGTAGACACGTACACCGGCCCCGATGGGTATCCTCATCCCGCTATATATATTAATGTGGAGGGTGATGAATGGGAAGGGAGTATTGATCGTACCGATACGCTTCTTACCCAGTGTGATCTGCAACCTTCTGAGATTATCCGGAAGATAGCCCAATCAGGCATAGTGGGTATGGGCGGAGCTGCCTTTCCTACACATGTAAAGCTGAGTGT
The DNA here is from genome assembly GCA_031552405.1 of Bacteroidaceae bacterium. Lineage (GTDB taxonomy): Bacteria > Bacteroidota > Bacteroidia > Bacteroidales > Bacteroidaceae > UBA1794. Next base: position 28,218 of record JAVBMN010000034.1, read on the forward strand.
CCCGGAAGGATCGAAAGCCGAAGTTCTGATTATCAATGCGGTGGAGTGTGAACCTTATCTTACTTCAGATGATTCGCTGATGCTGGAACGGCCTGATGAAATCCTTGTGGGTATCTCCATCTTTATGAAGTCCATCGGGGTGAATCGTGCAGTGATTGGTATCGAAAACAATAAAGAAGCGGCTATCCGCCTTTTGAGTGAGCGGGCCGTTGCCTTTACCGGCATAGAGGTTATGCCGCTCAAAATGCGGTATCCCCAGGGAGGAGAGAAGCAGTTGGTAGAAGCCGTGATCGACCGTCGTATCAAGAGTGGTGCCCTTCCTATATCCGTAGGTGCGGTGGTACAGAATGTATCTTCGGCCTTTGCTGTATATGAAGCGGTACAGAAGAATAAACCGCTTGTGGAACGTGTAGTTACTGTTACCGGTAAGTGCATTGCTCATCCTTGCAATCTTCGGGTGCGGATGGGTACTCCGGTACAGAATCTGATAGAGGCTGCCGGGGGCTTGCCCGAGGAGGCTGCTAAGGTTATAGCCGGCGGCCCGATGATGGGGCGTGCCTTGTCGCATTTGGAGGTGCCGGTGGTAAAGGGTATGTCGGGCATACTGATCCTGTCGGAAGAGGAGGCGCATCGCGTGGCGGAGTCTCCCTGCATTCGTTGTGCCAAGTGTGTATCGGTATGTCCCATGGGGCTGGAGCCTTATCTGCTGTCGTCCTTGTTGAGGAATGGTGATTTGGAGGCTTTGGAACAGGAGCATGTCATGGATTGTATAGAGTGCGGTTGTTGCCACTTTACCTGCCCGGCACACCGGCCTCTGCTGGATTCGTGCCGGTCGAGCAAAGCGCGTGTGGGTGCAATGATTCGTGCCAGGAAGTAATAATGTAGATGAGAAGTAATGAAGAATAAGGTATTGAATGTATCGTTCCCGCCCCATGTGCATGGAGGCGACAGCGTGCAACGTAATATGTATGGAGTGCTGATAGCTCTGCTCCCTGCGCTATTGGTAGGTTTTTGGGCTTTCGGACTCGGTGCTGTGGTAGTAACGCTTACTTCTGTAGCTGCCTGCCTGCTTTTTGAGTGGCTGATTGTGAAGTATGTAATGAAGCGGCCGCAATCTACCCTGAAGGACGGCTCTGCTCTGATTACCGGTGTGTTGCTGGCCATGAATCTCCCTTCCAACCTGCCGGTTTGGGTGGTGCTGCTGGGAGCATTGTTTGCCATAGGGGTGGCAAAGATGTCGTTCGGCGGCTTGGGGTGTAATATTGTGAATCCGGCTTTGGCAGGACGTGTATTCCTCCTTGTTTCGTTTCCGGCGCAGATGACTTCCTGGCCCTTGCCCGGACAGTGGCTCGATTATACCGATGCCGTAACGGGTGCTACTCCACTCATGCTGATGAAGCAAGCGGCTATGGGGGGTGATATACAAGGGGTGCTTGCCCTGATTCCCCAACTTGGCGATTTTGTGCTGGGCATGAAGGGCGGCTCTTTGGGCGAAGTATCTCTGCTTGCCATATTGATTGGCTTTGTCTTTATGCTTTGGAGGAAGATTATTACGTGGCATATTACGGCTTCCATCATTTTATCTGTATTCTGTTTCGGTGGATTTTTACACCTGATAAGTCCCACTATGTATGTATCCCCCTTGCTGCATCTGGCTACAGGAGGAGTAATGCTGGGCGCAGTGTTCATGGCTACGGATTATGTGACTTCGCCCATGACCCCGAAGGGGATGTGGATCTATGGTGTCATGATAGGCTTCCTTACGGTCATGATCCGTTGCTTCGGGTCGTATCCAGAGGGCATCTCTTTTGCTATCCTGTTGATGAACGTGTTTACACCTCTTATTAATACGTATTGCAAGCCGCGTCGCTTTGGGAAGGAGGTGCGGGCATGAAGAAGCTGGAATCCACCTTTATTAATATGGTGGTGGTGCTTACCGCCGTGACTATGGTAGCCGTGGCTCTGTTGGCCTGGGTTAATCAGCTTACTGCCGTCGCCATCGAAGAGGCAAAGGCCGCCAAACTCTCTGCGGGTATTGCGGAGGTGATTGCCGATTTCGATAATAACCCCGCCCTTAATCCGGATACGGTGGAGCTGGGGGGCGCACAATACATTATTTACCAGGCTAGAAAAGGAGGGGCGCCTTCCGGAGTGGCTGTAGAGGCTTCTGATCCCAAAGGCTTCTCGGGCCCTATCCGTGTGTTGGTAGGTTTCGATAATGAGGGTACTGTTCTGAATTATTCCATACTTGCTTCGCAGGAAACTCCTGGCTTAGGTTCTAAAGCTGATATCTGGTTTAAGAAGGGGCAGCGCGGAGATGTGACAGGAATGAATCCGGGAGTAAAACCATTGACGGTCCACAAGGATGGGGGAGAGGTGGATGCTATTACTGCTTCTACCATTACTACCCGTGCATTTTTGCGGGCTGTGAATAATGCATATTTGGCCTGGCAACACAAAGGTACGGATACGGATGCTGCCTCTGGTGCCACCAATGTATCCGCGACCTCTGGTGCTACGGGGAAAACAGGAAAGGAGAACCAGCAATGAGCAACTCGTCAAGAAAACAAGCTTTACTGAATGGGATTATCAAAGAGAACCCCATCTTTGTGCTATTATTGGGCATGTGTCCTGCGTTGGGTACTACTTCCTCTGCCATTAATGGAATGAGCATGGGGTTGGCTACGCTCTTTGTTCTGCTATGTTCCAACGTGGTTATATCGAGCATCAAGAACCTTATTCCGGATATGGTGCGCATCCCTGCGTATATTGTGGTTATCGCTTCATTTGTGACTTTGCTCCAGATGGTGATGCAGGCGTACTTGCCGGATTTGTACAATACCCTCGGGTTGTTTATACCGTTGATTGTGGTGAACTGTATTGTGCTGGGACGCGCAGAGGCGTATGCCTCGTCTAACAGTCCGTTTCTTTCTGCTCTTGACGGAGTGGGGATGGGATTGGGCTTCACCCTGGCGTTGACTTTGCTGGGTGCGGTCCGTGAATTCTTGGGAACTGGAATGTTTTTTGGAATAGCGGTTTATCCTGAGACCTACGGTTCATTGCTGTTTGTCCTGGCGCCTGGCGCTTTTATTGCATTGGGATATCTTATTGCTGTGATTAACCGTTTTAATAAGGCTTGAGTATGGAATACATTCTGATATTTATTTCGGCAGTGTTCGTTAATAATATTGTGCTGTCGCAGTTTCTGGGTATCTGCGCGTTTTTGGGTGTATCCAAGAAGGTGGAAACGGCACTGGGCATGTCGGCCGCAGTGGCATTTGTGCTTACCATTTCTACGGTGGTGACGTATCTGATCCAAAAACTTGTACTGATACCTTTTAAACTGGAGTATCTGCAAACGATCACTTTTATCCTTATTATTGCTGCCCTGGTGCAGATGGTGGAAATTATTATACGCAAGGTTTCGCCGGGGCTTTATCAGGCATTGGGCGTTTTTCTGCCTCTGATTTCTACGAACTGTTGCATTCTTGGTGTAGCTATCCTGGTAGGGAATGGTACGTATAACTCTCAAGGTCTTGAACCTTCGCTTCTGAGTGGAGTGGTTTATGCAGTAGCTACGGCCATTGGCTTTGGTCTGGCATTGGTGGTTTTCGCGGGTATCCGTGAGCAACTGAGCCGACTGGATGTGCCCAAAGCTATGCAAGGTACGCCCATCGCTCTTATTACGGCTGGGTTGCTGGCAATGGCATTTATGGGTTTTAGTGGTATTGTGTGAAGTTATTTTAAAGAAAGAAATAGCTTTCATTGCAGTTCTCTAAGTATTTATATACTTTTGCATGCGGATTCTCATGAATCCGGACTACGGAAATTTATATTCAAAAGATAAAGTTATGAAAGAGAAAATCTTGGTAACTGGTGGTACCGGTTACATTGGCTCACACACGGTGGTTGAACTTCAGAACAGTGGCTATGAGGTGGTTATTATTGACAACCTTTCTAATTCAAGTGCGGATTCTGTAGACAATATTGAAAAGATATCCGGTATTCGTCCTACCTTTGAAGAGATGGATTGCTGCGATTATGAAAAGCTGGAAGGTGTATTCAAGAAGTATGAAGGCATTAAAGGCATCATTCACTTTGCTGCCAGTAAGGCTGTAGGTGAATCTGTACAGAAGCCTCTGCTTTATTACCGCAATAATATTGTATCACTGGTGAATCTTTTGGAACTGATGCCTAAATACAATGTGGAAGGTATCATTTTCTCTTCTTCATGTACTGTATATGGAGAACCTGACTGTCCTCCTGTGACAGAAAACTCGCCTATCAAGCCTGCTACTTCTCCTTATGGCAATACCAAGCAGATCAATGAAGAAATTGTACGCGACACGGTGAAGAGTGGATCGCCTATTAAAGCCATCCTGTTGCGCTACTTTAACCCCATTGGCGCACACCCCACCGCTATTATCGGTGAGATGCCTAACGGTGTTCCTCAAAACCTGGTTCCGTTCCTTACTCAAACTGCTATTGGTATCCGTCCGGTACTGAGCGTATTTGGTGATGATTACAACACTCCCGACGGCTCTTGTATCCGCGACTATATCAATGTAGTAGACCTTGCCAAGGCGCACGTAATTGCCGTAGAGCGCATTCTTCAGGATAAGCAGAAGGAGGATGTAGAAGTATTTAACGTGGGTACCGGTAACGGTCTGTCCGTGTTGGAACTTATCAACGCCTTCGAAGCTTCTACCGGTGTGAAATTGAACTACAAGATTGCTCCCCGTCGTGAAGGTGATGTGGAAAAAGTATGGGCCGATCCTGCCAAGGCTAATAATGAATTAGGATGGAAAGCGGAAGCAACTATTGAAGATACCCTGCGTTCTGCATGGGCATGGCAGTGTAAATTGCGCGAAGATGGTATTCAATAAAAAGAAATGTGTGGTATTTAACATATATTATATATATGAGATACAATAAGGATGGCAATGCCGCGTTATATATATGCAGTTCGACCTGAAAGCGTTGCTGTATGAGAATATAGCAGAAGTCTGGAACTAGGGTCAGTAATGATCTTGACGGGTGTAAACTGCATAGTAGTTTTGTCGTGTTTTATTTTGTGTTTGTGTTGTGGCTAGGGAACTGCGAGAGTAGTTCCCTAGTTTTTTTTATCAATTTGCACATAGATTATGCTGATTGAGGCAGATTATAAAAAAGGATCACCGTCATAATTTGAGGGGTTAAAATTATAATTTTATCTTTGTACTTGAAACAAAATAGGATTATTTTTATGCATCAAGATGGTTATCGTTTGCTGTTACCTTCTGGTCTTTTGGATTATTTTGAAATTACAAAA